>NZ_LQPM01000011.1 GCF_002101815.1 Mycobacterium paraense
GTCGCCGCCCGCTCCGCCGCCTCCGCCGGCGCCACCGGCAACAACGGCGCGACGCACACCTGACGTCGCGCCCAGCGTCGAGTTGTGGTGCGAGAACGCGTCTTTCGGCGACAACTGGTCGACGTTCGGCGGCTCAGCGGAACGCCGTGTCCAGGATCTCCTGCTGCTCGACGGCGTGCACCTTCGACGACCCCGACGACGGGGCCGACATCGCGCGGCGCGAGATGCGCTTGAGCCCGGTCAGCTTGTCCGGCAACAGTTCTGGCAGCTCCAGGCCGAACCGTGGCCACGCGCCCTGGTTGGCCGGCTCCTCCTGCACCCAGAAGAACTCGTCGGCGGCCGGGTAGCGGTCCAGCGTCTCGCCCAGCCGGCGCTTGGGCAGCGGGGCGAGCTGCTCGATGCGCACGATCGCGACGTCGTCGCGGTTGTCCTTGGCCTTGCGGGCCGCCAGCTCGTAGTAGATCTTGCCGCTGGTCAGCAGGATCCGCCTGACCTTGCTGCGGTCGCCGACGCCGTCCTCGTAGGTGGGTTCCTCCAGCACCGAGCGGAACTTGATCTCGGTGAAGTCCTTGATGTCGCTGACGGCGGCCTTGTTGCGCAGCATGGACTTCGGCGTGAACACGATCAGCGGCCGCTGGATGCCGTCGAGGGCGTGGCGGCGCAGCAGGTGGAAGTAGTTGGACGGCGTCGAGGGCATCGCGATGGTCATCGAACCCTCCGCCCACAGCTGCAGGAAGCGTTCGATGCGGGCCGAGGTGTGGTCGGGGCCCTGCCCCTCGTGGCCGTGCGGCAGCAGCAGCACCACGTTGGACAGCTGGCCCCACTTGGCCTCACCGGAGCTGATGAACTCGTCGATGATCGACTGCGCTCCGTTGACGAAGTCCCCGAACTGCGCCTCCCACAACACGAGCGCGTCCGGGTTGCCCACGGTGTAGCCGTACTCGAAGCCGACGGCCGCGTACTCCGACAGCGGCGAGTCGTACACCAGGAACTTGCCCCCGGTGGGGGTGCCATCGAGGTTCGTCGCCAGCAGCTGCAGCGGCGTGAACTCCTCGCCGGTGTGGCGGTCGATGATCACCGAATGCCGCTGGGAGAAGGTGCCGCGCCGGGTGTCCTGCCCGGACAGCCGCACCAGCTTGCCCTCGGACACCAGCGAACCCAGCGCGAGCAGCTCGCCGAACGCCCAGTCGATCTTGCCCTCGTAGGCCATTTCCCGGCGCTTTTCCAGCACCGGCTGCACGCGTGGGTGCGCGGTGAACCCGTCGGGCACCGCCAGGAACGCGTCGCCGATGCGGGCCAGCAGCGACTTGTCCACCGCCGTGGCCAGCCCCGCGGGCACGGGCTGGTCCGCCTCGACCGACGCACTGGGCTGCACCCCGTGCTTCTCCAGGTCGCGGACCTCGTTGAACACCCGCTCCAGCTGGCCCTGGTAGTCGCGCAGCGCGTCCTCGGCCTCCTTGAGCGAGATGTCGCCGCGGCCGATCAGCGCCTCGGTGTAGCTCTTGCGGGCCCCGCGCTTGGTGTCGACGACGTCGTACATGTAGGGGTTGGTCATCGACGGGTCGTCGCCCTCGTTGTGGCCGCGACGCCGGTAGCACAGCATGTCGATGACGACGTCCTTGTGGAACCGCTGCCGGAAGTCGACGGCCAGCTTCGCCACCCACGCGCAGGCCTCCGGGTCGTCGCCGTTGACGTGAAAGATCGGCGCCCCCACCATCTTCGCCACGTCGGTGCAGTACTCGCTGGACCGCGAGTACTCCGGCGCGGTGGTGAAGCCGATCTGGTTGTTGACGATGATGTGAATGGTGCCGCCGACGCGATAGCCGGGCAGGTTCGCCAGGTTCAGCGTCTCGGCCACCACCCCCTGGCCGGCGAACGCGGCGTCGCCGTGCAGCATCATCGGCACCACGGAGAAGGCCTTGTCGTCACCGTCGTCCTGGGAACCGCGGTCCAGCAGGTCCTGCTTGGCCCGCACCAGGCCCTCCAGCACCGGGTCCACCGCCTCCAGGTGCGACGGGTTGGCGGTCAGCGAGACCTGAATGTCGTTGTCGCCGAACATCTGTAGGTACACGCCGGTCGCGCCGAGGTGGTATTTCACGTCACCCGAGCCGTGCGCCTGCGACGGGTTGAGGTTGCCCTCGAACTCGGAGAAGATCTGCGAGTAGGGCTTGCCGACGATGTTGGCCAGCACGTTGAGCCGGCCGCGGTGCGGCATCCCGATGACCACCTCGTCGAGGCCGTACTCGGCGCACTGGTCGATGGCCGCGTCCATCATCGGGATCACGCTCTCGGCGCCCTCCAGCGAGAAGCGTTTCTGCCCAACGTATTTGGTTTGCAGAAACGTCTCGAAGGCCTCGGCGGCGTTCAGCTTGCTCAGGATGAACTTCTGTTCGGCCACAGTGGGTTTGACGTGCTTGGTCTCCACCCGCTCCTGCAACCACGCCTGTTGTTCGGGTTCGAGGATGTGGGTGTACTCCACGCCGATGTGGCGGCAGTAGGCGTCGCGCAGCAGGCCGAGCACGTCGCGCAGCTTCTTGTACTCGCAACCGGCGAAGCCGTTGACCTTGAACACGCGGTCGAGGTCCCACAGCGTCAGGCCGTGGTTGAGAATCTCCAGGTCGGGGTGGCTGCGGAAGCGGCTGCCGTCCAGCCGCAGCGGGTCGATGTCGGCCATCAGGTGCCCACGGTTGCGGTAGGCCGCGATGAGCTCCATCACCCGGGCGTTCTTGTCGACGATCGAGTCCGGGTTGTCGGTGCTCCAGCGCACCGGCAGGTACGGGTTGCCCAGCTCGCGGAAGATCTCGTCCCAGAAGGCGTCCGAGAGCAGCATCTCGTGGATGACGCGCAGGAAATCGCCGGACTCCGCGCCCTGGATGATGCGGTGGTCATACGTCGACGTCAGCGTGATCAGCTTCCCGATGCCCAGCTCGGCGATGCGCTCCTCGCTGGCCCCCTGGAACTCGGCGGGGTACTCCATGGCGCCGACACCGATGATCGCGCCCTGGCCGGCCATCAGCCGGGGCACCGAGTGCACGGTGCCGATGGTGCCGGGGTTGGTCAGCGAAATCGTCACGCCCGCAAAGTCTTCGGCGGTCAGCTTGCCGTCGCGGGCGCGGCGGACGATGTCCTCGTAGGCGGAGACGAATTCCGCGAAACGCATGGTCTCGCAGCGCTTGATGCCGGCCACCACCAGGGAGCGCTTGCCGTCCTTGCCCTGCAGGTCGATGGCCAGGCCAAGGTTGGTGTGGGCCGGGGTGACGGCCGTGGGCTTGCCGTCGACCTCGGCGTAGTGCCGGTTCATGTTCGGGAACTGCTTGAGCGCCTGCACCAGCGCGTAGCCCAGGAGGTGGGTGAAGGAGATCTTGCCGCCGCGGGTGCGCTTGAGCTGGTTGTTGATGACGATGCGGTTGTCGATCATCAGCTTGGCGGGAATCGCCCGGACGCTGGTCGCCGTCGGCACGTCCAGCGACGCGGACATGTTCTTGACGACGGCCGCGGCCGCGCCCCGCAACACCTGCAGCTCGTCGCCGTCGGCCGGTGGGGGGGCCGCGGCCCGCGTGGGCGCCGCCGGGGCGGCCGGGGGTGTGGGGGGTGCCGGGGCCGCTGGGGCCGGCGCCGCGGCGCCGTTGCCGCCGGTGGGCTTGGGCGGCGGCGGGGCCGCGGGCGCGGCGGGCTTGGCGTCCGGGACGGGCCTGGCGTCCGGGGCGGGCCTGGCGTCCGGGGCGGGGGCCTTTGCTTCCATCGCCTGCCCGTCACTGGCGTCGGTGGTGGGCTCGGGGTTGTAGTCGACCAGGAATTCGTGCCAGCTCGGGTCGACCGAAGAGGGGTCGTCGCGGAACTTGCGGTACATCTCCTCGACCAGCCATTCGTTTTGCCCGAATGGCGAAATGTTGCTCACGGCCGCTGTTCGCCTCAATTCTTTTGCTCTGCAAGCGCTTTCCGCGCGCCTGCGCCTCTCCCGCGCCCCGATGGTGGGGCACCTCACACCCGCGCCGGTCATCAGGACGTTGCCGCCCCAATAAAGGCTAACCTTTTGCCGGCGATCCGCGAGTGCGACCGGTGGGCGAACCGCTAGCCGGCCTCGTGGACCGGGGGCAACAGCCGCAGGGTGCTCGGCCCACGGCCGGGCGCGACGCGCGTGGTGGGCCGAGCACGGCGACGCGGCCCGCCGCGCCTTGCCGATCATCATCGTGTCGCCGCGCAGGGATTCCATGCCCTCAGCCGGCCGGCCTGCGCGCGGGCCGGGCCGAGCGATGCCCTCTATATGAAAATACCTAAAGTCGTTTGATTTCGATCTAAACATGCGTATGGTACGGTTTCGAACCAAAACACCTCATCAGTAGTTCCTCGACGGGAGTGTGAGATGTCGTCTTACCTAGTCGCAACACCTGCGGCCTTCGCCAGTGCGTCCACCGACTTGAGCGCGATCGGGGAGGCGCTCAGGGAAGCGGCCGCGGTGGCGGCGCCGTCGACGACGGGGATCGCCCCCGCAGCCCTCGACGAGGTGTCCGCGGCGCTGACGCAGCTGTTCGGCAGTTTCGGGCAGGAGTTCCAGGCGCTGAGCGCGCAGTCGGCGGCCTTTCATGCCCAGTTCGTCCAGTTGTTGTCTTCGGGGGGGATCGCGTATGCGGCTGCCGAGGCCGCTAACTCCTCACCGCTGGGGACGTTGCAGCAGGATCTGCAGGCCCTCGCGGCGAACCCGTTCTCGCCGGTGAAGGACCTCACCGGACGCCCGTTGTTCGGTGACGGCGCCAACGGCGCGCCCGGCACCGGGCAGGCCGGTGGCGCCGGCGGGTGGCTGTTCGGCAACGGCGGCAACGGCGGGTCGGGCGCAAACGGCCCCAACGGTGGCAATGGCGGTGCCGGCGGGTCGGCGGGGCTGTGGGGCCACGGCGGTGCCGGCGGTGCCGGCGGCAACGCGACCGGCGCCGGCGGAACCGGTGGCAACGGTGGGGCAGGCGGGGCCAATGGGCTTCTCGGCGGCGGCAACGGCGGGGCCGGCGGTATAGGCGGCATGGGTGGCCAGGGCGCTGTCGGGCCGACCGGCGCGGTGGGCGTCAACAACGGCCACGGCGTTCAGGGCCTGACCGGCGGGGCAGGCGGGGCCGGCGGAGCCGGTGGGGCCAACCAGGCGCTATTCGGTGGAACCGGCGGGGCCGGCGGAGTCGGCGGTCAGGGCGGCATGGGCGGCACTGGCGGGGCCGGGGCGAGCGGTGTGGGCTCCGGCGTGGCCGGCGGCGATGGTGGTACCGGCGGGACCGGCGGTAGCGCCGGGGCCGGTGGCGCCGGTGGCGCCAACCACGGCTTGATGTTCGGGAACGCCGGCGCGGCGGGCCACGCGGGCACCGGCGGCCAAGGCGGTTTGGGCGGTAACGGCGGCGAGGGTGATGCCGGCGCGATCGGCACGGTGGGCGTCAGCAACGGCCAGGGCAGTCAGGGCTTCGCCGGTGGGGCCGGCGGTGCGGGCGGCACCGGCGGCAGCGCGGGTGTCGGCGGCACCAACGGCAGCGGTGGCGTCGGCGGGCATGGCGGCCTGGGCGGCAACGGTGGTGAGGGTGCCAGCGGTGTGGGCTCCGGCGTGGCCGGCGGCAAAGGCGGCGACGGCGGTACCGGCGGCGCCGCGGGTGGCGCCGGGGCGGCCGGCACCGGTGCGGGTGCCGCGGGCACCGCGGGCCACGTGGGCACCGGCGGTAACGGCGGCCAGGGCGGCGCCGGTGGCGACGGGGATGTCGGGACGGCCGGCGCGGAGGGCGTCAACGGCGGCCTGGGTAGTGACGGCTTCGGCGGCGGGGCCGGCGGTGCGGGCGGTCACGGCGGCAACAGCGCAGCCGGCGGGACCAACGGTTCTGGCGGCCAGGGCGGCGCCGGCGGTCAGGGTGGCAACGGCGGTACCGGCGCTGACATGACCGCGACGGGTAACGACCTCGACCACGGCGGCATCGGCGGCAAGGGCGGCGACGGCGGCGCCGCGGGCGCCGGCGGGGCGGTCGGCGCCGGCGGCACCGGCGGGACCGATGGCAATGGCGGCACCGGCGGCAACGGCGGCGACGGCGGCCACGGCGGCCAGGGCGGCCCGGGCGCTGCGCAAGCCGACCCGTCGCGGCCCAGCGGCGTTGACTCGCCTTCCGGCGGCAGCGGCGGCGGCGGTGGCAAGGGCGGCGCCGGCGGCGACGCCGGCGGCGCGACCGGCACCGGCGGCACCGGCGGCACCGGCGGCACCGGCGGTATCGGCGGTACCGGCGGCACCAGCCCCGGTTACGGAGGGAGCTACGGCGGCTTCGGCGGCAACGGTGGACCAGGCGGCTCCGGCGGCGCCGGCGGTGGCACGCCTAACGGCGGGACCAACGGCACCGGCGGCGGCGGTGGCACCGGTGGTGCCGGCGGCACCGGCGGCTTCAACTCGAGTGACGTCGGCAACTTGATCACCGGCGGCGGCGGTGGCGGCGGCGGTATCGGCGGGTCCGGCGGCGACGCCGGCACCGGCGTGGGCAGCGGCGGCACCGGTGGCACCGGCGGCACCGGCGGCACCGGCGGCACCGGCAGCGAAGCCCTCAGCACCTCCGGCGGCAACGACCTGGCAATCGGTTCCGGCGGCTTCGGCGGCACCGGCGGTTCCGGTGACCTCGCCTCCGGCACTACCGGCGGCGCAGGCGGCGGCGGTGGCGGTGGCGGCGCGGGCGGTACCGTGGCGGCCGGTAACGCCGCAGGCGGCGGCGGTGGCGGCGGCGGTGGGGCCGCATCCGCGAGCGGAACCGCCGGTAACGGCGGCGCCGGCGGGCAGGCAACGTCCTTCGCTGGCAACGCAATCACCACCACGACCAACGGCGGCCCGGGCGGCGCCGGTGACCCAGGCGGCGCCACCGGCACCGGCACGGGTGGTGGTGGCGGCGGCGGCGCCTCCAACATCCCGGACCTCGGACTGACCGGCGACGGTTTACCCGGCGACGATGGTGTGGCCGGAGGCGCAGGCGGCGTCGGCATCGGCCAGAACAACTCCGGCGGCGCCGGCGGCACCGTCGGCAACGGTGGCCAAGGCGGCCTGTCCTTCGGCGGGATTGTCAGCGGCGCCGAGGGCCGCCCCGGGACGTACCCGGACTGGACCGGCAACCCCTAACACCCGTTACTAGAAGAGTCGGGGTGGCCCGGCGCTGCGGATAACCGCGGCGCCCGGTCACCCCGCCTCGTGGACCGGGGGCAACAGCCGCAGCGTGCTCGGCCAACGGGCGGGCGGGGACCCGAACGCGTGGCGGGCGTTGCTGACGATCTTTTTGCCGACCATCCGGTTGCCGGCGCCGCCGATCACCGCCCCGATGCCCACCGGCAGCGCCTTGCCGAACATCAGCGCACCCTTGCGCACCGTGTACCGCTTGACGAAGTACTTGAGCATCCGCGTGTTCAACCGGCCCAGCGTCGGCAATGGCACCGACGCCATGCCCTCGGCCAGCCAGCCACCCTGGGTGCGGCCCGGGCCGATCAACTCGCCGATCGCGCGACGGCTGTCGTCCCCGACCAGGACGGCCAGCACCAGCGCGCGGCGTCGTTCGCGGTGGTCGGCCGGGATGTTGTACACCGCGGCCTTCGCCAGCACGAACAGGGCGGTGGCCTCGACGAAGAACACGGTCTCCCCGGCGCCCGCGGACACCGCCGTCAGCGTGCCGACCCCGGGGAACGTCGCTGCCGACCCGACCGCGGCCCCGCTGGCCGTCAGCGCGGCCAGGTAGCGCTTTTCCAGCTTGGCGTCGATCTCGGCCGGGCTGGCTCCCGGGTGCGCCCGCCGCAGCCGCGTGACGTAGGCCTCCGCCGCGGGGCCGTGGATGCGCGTGCTGCGCTCGATGACCTGCGCCAATGCGCGCGCCGATGCCTTGGGCCGACCCCCGTCGTCCGGCGTCTGGTCCAGCTTGGACATATGTGAAGCTCTGTTCCGTCGGGCTCGCATACTGCCTCTCCTGGCCTTTCCCCGCCGCATAGCGTCCTTTCCAGGCTAACCCGGCTTTGCCAATACGTAGGTCGGTCGCGATGCCCGAGGTGTTAGTCGATTGCCGCATCGGGATAATGCGGGCAGGGTGAGGTTTCGGGCCGTTCGTTTCCAGGGGGAGGCCACATGACCAGGGCGACGTCGAGTCGCGCCGACTTCATGACGCGGTGGAACTCCGCGATGGCTTCGAATGCGCGCGGCGCCGGGAATCCCTGGAACGCGCTCTGGGCGATGATGGTCGGCTTCTTCATGATCATGGTCGACTCGACCATCGTCGTGATCGCCAACCCGACCATCAAGTCCGACCTGCACACCGGCTACGCCACCGTGGTCTGGGTGACCAGCGCCTACCTGTTGGGATACGGCGTCGTGCTGCTGGTGGCCGGCCGGCTCGGCGACCGGTTCGGCACCAAGAACCTCTACCTGATCGGGCTGGCGGTCTTCACCGCCGCATCGATGTGGTGCGGGTTGTCGGGCAGCGCCGCCATGCTTATCGCGGCCCGGGTGGTCCAGGGCGTGGGGGCCGGGGTGCTCACCCCGCAGACCCTGTCGACGATCACCAGGATCTTTCCGCCCGAGCGGCGCGGGGTGGCGGTGAGCCTGTGGGGCTCCACCGCCGGCGTGGCCACCCTGGTCGGCCCGCTGGCCGGCGGCGCGCTGGTCGACGGGTTGGGCTGGCAATGGATCTTCTTCGTCAACGTCCCCATCGGCGTCGTCGGGCTGGCGTTGGCCGTGTGGGGAATTCCCGTGCTGCCCACCCAGGCGCACCGGTTCGACCTGGTCGGTGTCGGGCTGTCCGCGCTGGGCATGTTCTTGATCGTGTTCGGCCTGCAGGAGGGGCAGGCCGGCCACTGGCAGCCCTGGGTGTGGGCGATGATCGTTGCCGGCCTCGGGTTCATGTCGGTGTTCGTCTACTGGCAGGCCGTCAACTCCCGCGAGCCGCTGATCCCGCTGCAGGTCTTCGCCGACCGCGACTTCACCGTTTGCAACGCCGGGGTCGCCGTCACCGCGTTCGCGACGACCGCGATGATGCTGCCGGTGCCGTTCTTCTTGCAGGCCGGCTGCGGCCTGTCGCCGACGCGCTCGGCCCTGGTGATCGCGCCGATGGCGGTCACCGGCGGCGTGCTGGCGCCGTTCGCGGGCATGATCGTCGACCGCTACCACCCGCGCCCGGTGCTCGGATTCGGGTTTTCGATGATGGCGATCGGGCTGACCTGGCTTTCGTTCGAGATGTCCCCGTCGACGCCTATCTGGCGGCTGCTGCTGCCGTTCGCGATCATCGGCGTCGGGAGCGCGTTCGTGTGGGCGCCGCTGACGGCCACCGCCACGCGCAACCTGCCCGACGACCTGGCCGGGACGGGCTCGGGCGTGTACAACGCGGTGCGCCAGCTCGGCGCGGTGCTGGGCAGCGCGGGCATGGCCGCGTTCATGACGTGGCGGATCGGCGCCGAGATGCCGTGGGCCGGCCCGGTCGGCGACGACACCGCCTCCGCGCAGCTGCCCGAGTTCCTGCGCGCGCCGTTTTCCACCGCGATGGCGCAGTCGGTGCTGTTGCCCGCGTTCATCGCACTGTTCGGCATCATCGCCGCGCTGTTCCTGCTTGGGTTCGCCCGCTCTCCGGTGACGCCCTGGGATCCGGCCGACGAGGGCGACGTCGCGGACGACGACTATGACGACGACGAGTACGTCGAGTTCATTCTGCTTCGCGAGCCGGACGTCGGCCCCGCGCCGCGGCTGGGGCCGATCGGCCTTGCCCACAAGGGTTCTCGTGTCGAGGGCGGGCACCCGCCGCGCCCGATGGTGTCGCCGGGCCACCGCTACCGGCCCGATCCGGACGAGGCCCCCACCGGCTACGGCCGGCACTCGTCGGCCGATTAGTCGCGCGTCAGCGCCAGAAATGCGCCCAGGTCGACCAGGCCCGCGGGGGTGCCCGGCAGATACTCGGTGAGCAGCCGCGAGCGGACGATCACCGCGGCGTACTGCGCCCGGCTGACCGCCACGTTGAGCCGGTTCCTGTTGAGCAGGAACGAGATTCCGCGTGGCACCACGTCGACCGACGACGCCGTCATCGACACGAAGACCACCGGCGCCTGCCCGCCCTGAAACTTGTCGACAGTGCCGACCCGGACGGCGCCGAGCTTCGCGGAAGCCAGCCGCCGGCGGATCAGCGTCACCTGGGCGTTGTAGGGGGCCAGCACCATCACGTCGGAGGCGGCCAACGGCCGGCAGCCGTGCTCGTCGGTCCACGACCGGCCGAGGATTTCCCCGATCTGCGCGACGATCGCGTCCGCCTCCTCGGGGCTCTCGGTCGAGTTGCCTTGGTGGGCAACGGCGCTGACGTGCACGCCGGGCGGGTAGCCGGCGAGGTGGCGCGCCGCGGCGCACTCGTGGGAGTGCAGCCTGCCCTCGTAGGACAGCGCGGACACGGCGGCGCAGACGGCCGGGTGCATGCGGTAGGAGCGGTCCAGGAAATAGCCGCGCTCGTCGGGCAGCGTGCGCCCGCCGTCCACCAGCCAGGCCAACGCCGACGTGTCGACCGGTTCCGGATGCGTGCCCTGGCTGACCTGCGGCAGCTGCTGGGGATCGCCGAGCAGCAGCAGGTTGGCGGCCGCCGGCGCCACCGCGATGGTGTTGGCCAGGCAGAACTGGCCCGCCTCGTCGATCACCAGCAGGTCCAGCGCGCCCGGCGGGACCCGGCTGGCGTTGGCGAAATCCCATGCGGTGCCGCCGATCACGCAACCGGGGCCGGCGATGAACGCCGTGTACTCGTTGGACTCGATCTCCTGCCAGCGGGGCGCGTCGCGGCCCGCGGGCTTCTTCGCAACCCGCGCCGGGTCCAGGCCGGCGTCGATCAGGCAGTCCAACAGGTTCTCCACCGTGGCGTGGGATTGCGCCACCACGCCGACGCGCCAGCCGTGGCCGGTGACCAATCGTTCGATGACGCGGGCCGCGGTGTGCGTCTTTCCA
The DNA here is from genome assembly GCF_002101815.1 of Mycobacterium paraense. GTDB lineage: Bacteria > Actinomycetota > Actinomycetes > Mycobacteriales > Mycobacteriaceae > Mycobacterium > Mycobacterium paraense. Next base: position 10,943 of record NZ_LQPM01000011.1, read on the forward strand.
GTGCCCGGCGGCCCGTGCACCGCCAGGTACGACAAGTCCAGATCGAGGGCCGCGGCGGTGATGTCGGCGACCGTGTCCCCGCTGCGGGGCAGCGGGCCGGCGCTGCGGGTCCGGGGCGCGCGGCGCAGCAGGATGTCGGCCACGGCGCTGCGCGGCAGGCGTGGCAACCCGGCCGCCACCGCGGCGGCGGTCGTTTCGATCGACTCCCGCAGCGCCGTCGTCGGGATCGGTGGGCCCGGGGCGAGCGCGAACGGCAGCTGGTGAAAGGTGTTGCCGTCGTTGCCGACTCGCTCCACAATGGTGACCGTCGTGGGCACCGCCGGGTCGTCGCACGCGATGACCTCGGCGCGGCCGGCCGCGCGCCGGTCCGGGTTGTCGGTCATGCCCGGCGGGGCCGGCGGCTCGTAGAGCGCGAAGACATTTTTCATCAGGTCGCCGCGCGCCAGCTGCCCGTGGAGCCGCACCTGGCGCCGCGGCTTGCGCCCGCGCGGCGGGGTGTGCCAGTCGGCGTCGACCGACGCCGACTCGGCCAGGAAGACGTCGGTGTCGTCGGACCACTCCTCGACCGGGAAGTTCAGCCGGTCGAAATGCGCCCACCAGAACGGCTTGTCCTCGCGCCGGTGGTAGCCGCGGGCCGCCGACACCAGGGCCACCGCAGTCTGCTCGGGCGAGCGGGCGCCGACTCCGGCGTCGCCGGTGAACGCCGACAGTGTCACCGCCAGCCGGTCGCGGTCCTCGACGGTGTTGCCCTCCGGAACGGGTTGGGCGCCAATCGGTACGACGCCGGACTCGTACGCGCGCAGCATCAGCCAGTTGCGCAGCTCACGGGTGGAGCGGCAATCGTAGTGGTTGTAGTCCTCGATCTCCTTGAGCACGGACGCGGCGTCGTCGTGCCGGCCCGCGGCGCGCAGCTCGCAGTAGCGGGCGTAGGAGGTGATCGACTCGGCGGCCGTGGTGACGTCACCGGCGCGCAGCTGCGCCCCCATGTAGAGCGGCTCGAGCGCCTTGAGGCTGAACGACTCCGCGCCCACCCGAATGCTCTTGCGCACCAGGGGATAAAGGTCGACGAGGGTACCGCTGCGCAGCAGCTCGTCCACGTCGTCCTCGCCGACCCCGTACCGCCCGGCGAGCCGCAGCAGCGCCGTCTTTTCGTAGGGGGCGTAGTGGTAGATGTGCAGGTTGGGCCGGCGCTTGCGGCGCTTCTTGACCATCGCCAGGAAGTCGATGAGCGCGGCGCGCTCGTCCACCCGGTCGTGCGCCCACAGCGCCTGGAAGTTTCCCGTGGCGTCCAGAACGCCGAAGAGATACTCGAGGCCCCAGTCGTGTGCGTCGGCCGTCCACAGCGGGTCGCCCTCGAAGTCGAAGAACAGGTCACCGGGGTCCGGCTCGGGCAGCAGGGTCAGCGGCTGCGGGTCGACTATCTCGAATTGCGGGATTTGGGTGTCGCGCTGGCGCAGTTGCAGTTTGGCCTGCGCCGTCAGCTTGGCGAGCGCCGAGGGCGCCAGGTCGGGCACCGCGCCGCTGTGGTCGGCCAGCGCGGAGATGGTGGTGATGCCGGCATCGATCAGCCTGTCCCGCTGGGTGATTCGCATGCCGGCGACCAGCAGCAGGTCATCGGTGGCGCGCAGCTGCTCGGTGCACAGCGGGCAGCGAAAGCAGGCGGCCACGCCGTCGTCGTCCCAGCGCACCGGGGCACCCGCGGCGTGATGCTCGTCGAGCAGCCGCTGTAGATGCGCGCGCTGCGAACGGTAGACGGGAATGAGGTCACCGACCCGGTAGCGCACGACCGTGCCGTCGCCCAGCTCCAGTTCCGCCTCAGGCGCCACCGCGACGCCCGAGTCGGCGAGCGCGTCGGCGTAGGCCGCCAGCTGCAGCAACGCGGTGACCTTGGGCGAGCGCGCCAGCTTGGTGTCGGTGACCCGGTAGCGGTCGCCGTCGAGCACCAGGAAGTCGGCGAAGCCGACGAAGCGCCCGTCGAACATCGCGGCCTGATAGACCACGGGCGCGCGGCCGGCGACGGCGCGCCGGGTGGCCTCGGCCGCGGCGGCCAGCCCGGCGACGGTGTATGCCGGACGGCCGATGATCGCGACGCCATCGCCGAACTCGTCGCGGAATCGGTCGAGGCGGCGCCGCTCGTGTTCGGTGCCGAGGGAGGCGATTCGCGCGAACAGTTCGTCCTCGACGCTGACCGGGGGACCCCAGCCGAGTTTGGCGTCGAAATCCCGCAGCAGGGCGTACTCGCAGCGGGCGGCCGCCGCGAGATCCGACGCGCTGTAGACGATCCTGTCGCCGGTGACGAACACAGCTGCAACTCTAGGCGAGGGGACCGACATAAAGGCCGAACTTTTGGGTCGGGACCTGGCTCGGCGGCGAAACCTTCTGTGCGGCAGGAAAAGTGGACGGGTCGCAGGGGTGCCTGCTACCGCCGCCCACCCAGGCGGTAGCGTCACCGGGTGATCGTTACCGGGGCCTTTCTTGCCGAGTCGGCCGCGGTGGTCGACAACAAGCTGGACGTGCATGGTGGCGTGCTGTCCCGGTTCATGGTGGGGCCCGACCGGTTGGCCCGCTTTTTGCTTGTCGTGCTCACGCAATCCGAGGCCGACGACGCGGACGGCCGGGTCAACGCCGAGATTTGGCCCCCGACGGGCGACGAGCCGCGGCGACTGGCCTTCCAGATGCCCGCGGAGGCCACGGTCGGCGAAATCGGCTTCGCCTTCTTCCCCGTCGAGGTGAGCTTGCCCGTCGACGGCCGGTGGGTGATCGTCGTCGCCGGCGGGCCCGGGGTGATCTCGCTTCCGCTCGTCGTCGGCAGCTGACGAAGGCCGCCGGTCGGCTCAGCGGCCGGGGGCGTTGCCGATCAGCTGGACGCCGTTGCCGTCCCAGTGGAACCGCACGTCGGTGCTCAGACCCGTGATGCCGGAGGGATAGGTCAGCGCGACGGTGTCGCCGGTTGTCTGTGCCGCGTCGATCCCGTTGAACCCGTAGGTGTCGGGCACGCCCTGCGGGATGAACTGGCCGAGGTGAAAGAGCACCGCCCGGGTCGACGGGTTGCCGGCGTTCGTGTTGGCCTTGATGATCACCGCCGACAGCTGGGCGCACTCGTTGTAGTTGCCGGCCAACGGCTCGGGGTTCCAGGCCTGCTGACTGCGGGGGTCGCGCGGCAGCTCGGAGACCACTTTCGCGATCGTGGGCGAGGCGAGGTTGACGGCACACGGATCGGCCGGCGCCGGGCTACCGCCGGGCGGGGCGGCGGCCGGGGTCGGGGTGGCCGGGGCGGTGATCGACGCGGTCTCGCTGGTCGTCGTCGACTGCGGCGTCTTGGCGACGGTGGAATCGCCGGAACCGCAGGCTGTCAGGACCGAAGACACGACAACGGCGAGGGCCGTCAGCGCGCGATGAGTCAGCGAATACACATCGCGAAACCGTACCGTTATCCGTCGCTCACGTGCGGCAAGCGTGCCCGCGTGCCGCGGCGCGGGGGCCCGCTTCGGTGCCACGGGCGCTCGCCGGCGCTCGCGATTCGGTAGGACCGCGGCGACCTGCCGCGCTCGGCTCCGCCGGGCTCGCGATCACCACTAGACTCTTAGCACGATGACTCTCCCGGACAGCCCGCCCGAGGCTGCCTCTCCCACGTTCGCCGACCTGCAGATTCACCCTGCGGTCCTGAAGGCGACCGCCGACGTCGGCTACGAGACGCCCACGGCCATCCAGGCGGCGACGATCCCGCCGCTCATGGCCGGCTCCGACGTCGTCGGGCTGGCCCAGACCGGCACCGGCAAGACGGCGGCGTTCGCGATCCCGATCCTGTCCAAGATCGACGTCAAGAGCACCGCGACCCAGGCGCTGGTGCTCGCCCCCACCCGCGAGCTGGCCCTGCAGGTGGCCGAGGCGTTCAGCCGCTACGGGGCGCACCTGCCGCAGATCCACGTGCTGCCGATCTACGGCGGGTCGTCCTACGGCGTGCAGCTGGCCGGGCTGCGGCGCGGCGCGCAGGTGGTGGTCGGCACCCCGGGCCGGGTGATCGACCACCTGGAACGCGGCACCCTGGACCTGTCCCGCGTCGACTACCTGGTGCTCGACGAGGCCGACGAGATGCTCACCATGGGCTTCGCCGAGGACGTCGAGCGCATCCTGTCCGAAACCCCGGAGTACAAGCAGGTCGCCCTGTTCTCGGCGACCATGCCGCCGGCGATCCGCAAGCTCACCAAGGAATACCTGCACGACCCGTTCGAGGTCACCGCGAAGGCGAAAACCGCCACCGCCGAGAACATTTCGCAGCGCTACATTCAGGTCGCCGGACCCCGCAAGATGGACGCGCTCACCCGGGTCCTCGAGGTCGAGCCGTTCGAGGCGATGATCGTCTTCGTGCGCACCAAGCAAGCCACCGAGGAGGTCGCCGAAAAGCTGCGGGCGCGTGGGTTTTCCGCGGCCGCCATCAACGGCGACATCCCGCAGGCGCAACGGGAGCGCACCGTCGCGGCGCTCAAGAGCGGTGGCATCGACATCCTGGTCGCCACCGACGTCGCCGCCAGGGGCCTTGACGTCGAACGCATCTCGCACGTCCTCAACTACGACATCCCGCACGACACCGAGTCCTACGTGCACCGCATCGGGCGCACCGGCCGCGCCGGGCGATCGGGCACCGCGGTCTTGTTCGTGTCCCCGCGGGAGCGCCACCTGCTCAAGGCGATCGAAAAGGCGACGCGGCAAACGCTCACCGAGGCCGAGCTGCCCACCGTCGAGGACGTCAACGCCCAGCGCGTCGCGAAGTTCGGCGACTCCATTACCGACGCGCTTGCCAGCCCGGGGATCGACCTGTTCCGCAAGCTGGTGCAGGACTACGAGCGCGAGCACGACGTCCCGATGGCCGACATCGCCGCGGCGCTGGCGGTGCAGTCGCGCGACGGCGAGGCGTTCCTGATGGCGCCCGAACCGCCGCCCGAACGACGCGAACACCGGGAGCGCCCGGAACGTCCCGAAAGACCCAAGCAGCCAAGGAACTTCGCCACCTACCGGATCTCGGTGGGCAAGCGGCACAAGATCGGCCCCGGCGCGATCGTCGGCGCCATCGCCAACGAGGGCGGCCTGCATCGCAGCGATTTCGGCCACATCGCCATCGGGCCGGACTTCTCGCTGGTGGAGCTGCCGGCCAAACTGCCCAAGGCGACGCTGAAGAAGCTTGAGCAGACCCGCATCTCGGGCGTGCTGATCGACCTGCGGCCGGACCGCTCACCCGGCAAGACCAAACCACGCCGGAAACACGCCGGATGACGCTGTCCGAGGAACGGGACGCCCAGGGCGGACTCGAGCAGGTCTCCCACGTCGACCGGGTGGCGTCGCTGACCGGCATCCGCGCGGTCGCGGCGCTCACCGTCGTCGGCACCCACGCGGCCTACACCACCGGCAAGTACACCCACGGCTACTGGGGCCTCGTCGGCTCCCGGCTGGAGATCGGCGTGCCGATCTTCTTCGTGCTGTCGGGCTTCCTGCTGTTTCGCCCGTGGGTGAAAGCGGCGGCCACCGGGGGGCCGTGGCCGTCGGTGAGTCGCTATGCGCGGCACCGGGTTCGGCGCATCATGCCCGCCTACCTCATCACCGTCCTGTTCGCCTACGTGCTCTACCACTTCCGCGAGGCCGGCCCGAACCCCGGGCACACGTGGCTGGGGCTGGTGCGCAACCTGACGTTGACGCAGATCTACTGCAACGGCTACCTCGGCAAGTACCTGCACCAGGGCCTGACGCAGATGTGGAGCCTGGCGGTGGAGGCCTCGTTCTACGTCGTGCTGCCGCTGCTGGCGTACCTGCTGCTGGTGCTGATCGCCCGGCGGCGCTGGCAGCCCAGGGCGATGCTGGCCGCCCTGGCAGCGATGACGCTGATCAGCCCGGGGTGGCTGGTGCTGGTGCACACCGATCACTGGTTTCCCGACGGGGCACGGCTGTGGCTGCCCACCTACCTGGCGTGGTTCCTCGCCGGCATGGCGCTGGCCGTGCTGCAGGCGATGAAGGTGCACTGCTATGCCTTCATGGCCATCCCGCTGGCGATCATCTGCTATTTCATCGCCTCGACACCCATCGCCGGCGCGCCCACCACCTCGCCCGCGACGCTGAGCCAGGCCATCTTCAAGACCGTGTTCTACGCCGTGATCGCCGCGCTGGCGGTGGCGCCGCTGGCGCTGGGCAATCAGGGTGCGTATTCGCGGCTGCTGGCCAGCCGGCCGATGGTGTGGCTCGGCGAGATCTCCTACGAGATCTTCTTGATCCACCTCATCACGATGGAATTCGCGATGGTGTACATCGTCCGCGCGCACGTCTACACCGGCTCGATGCTGTACCTGTTCGTCGCGACGATTGTCGTCACCATCCCGCTGGCCTGGCTGCTGCACCGTTTCACCCGGGTCAAGGACGGCTAGGTGGCCGGCGACGACGGGGATGGGGGGAGCGCGCTTCATCCTCGGCTGACGCTGCTCGCGGTCTGCCTCGCGGTGTTCATGCTGTTGCTCGACATGACCATCGTCTCGGCCGCGCTCGCCAACATCCAGGCCACCCTGGACGCCGACCTCAGCGGCTTGCAATGGGTGGTCGACGCGTACGCACTGCCCATGGCCGGGCTGCTGCTGACCGCCGCCACGCTGGGTGACCGGCTCGGGCGGCGACGGCTCTACCTGGTCGGGATGACGGTGTTCACGCTGGCGTCGGCCGGCTGCGCGCTGGCCCGCGGCATCGAGACGCTCAACGCGTGCCGCGCGCTGCAGGGCGCGGGTGGGGCGGTCCTGCTGGGCGTCTCGCTGCCGATGGTGGCCGCGGCCTTCCCCGAACAGCGCCGCCGGGGCATCGCGATCGCGATCTACGGCGCCGTGATGGGCGCGGGCGCCGCCGTCGGGCCGCTGCTGGGCGGGGCGCTGGTCGGGGCCTTCGGCTGGGAGTCGATCTTTCTGATCAACGTGCCGATCGGGGTACTGGCCCTGGGTCTCGCCGTGCGGTTCGTCCCGGAAACCCGTGCCGCGCAGGATCGTCCGCTCGACTTGATCGGCACCGCCGTGTTGTCGGCCGCACTCTTCGCGGGGGTGTACGCGTTGATCGAGGGAAATCGCCGCGGCTGGACCGACGGGGTGATCCTGGCGCTGAGTGCGTTCTCGGTGTTGGGCCTGGCGGCATTCGGGTGGTGGGAATCGCGGTACGGCGCGCCGATGCTCGACCTGCGGGTGGTGCGCCGTCCGGGTTTTGCCGGGGTGTCCCTCGCGGCGTTCGCCGCCGCGGGGACGCTGATCGCCGCGACCAACTACCTGGCCCTGTATTTCATGAACACGTTGGGGTACAGCCCATTTCAGTCGGGGCTGCGGGCGCTCCCGCTGACCGCCGCCTGCGTGCTGGGCGCCCCGCTGGCCATGACCGCCGCACGCTATTTCCCGGCGTGGACGTCGATCCCGGGTGGTGTGGCCTTGATCGCGGTGGGGCTGTGGCTGATGACCGGGGTCACCGCGGACACCCAATGGACGCACTTCATCGCGGGTTCCGTCGTGGCCGGGCTCGGCCTGGGCGGTCTGTTCGCGTTGACGTCCGACATCGCGCTGCAATTCGTGCCGGTCGCCGACGCCGGAATGGCGACGGGCGCGGTGAGCACGGTACGCCAGGTCGGCATCCTGGCCGGCGTCGCCGGGCTGGGAGCGTTGTTCGGTCCCAGGGCATCCGACAGCGCCACACACGAACTGGCTCAGCTCGGCGTCCTCGGCCCCGGCGCCGCACGCCGCCTGATCGACAGCGTGTCCGCCGGCGCCGGCCTGCGGGTGCTCGACTTCCTGCCCGCCGACTACCGTCCCGCGCTGCCGGCGATCGCGCGGGCCGCCCGTCAGGCCAGCGCCGCCGGAATGCAGGCCGCCCTGGTGGCCGCGGCCGTCGCCGCCACCGCCGCCGCGGTGGTGGCCGTGATCTTGATCGCCGTCGGCGCGCGCCGCCCCGGCGAGCCCGAGATACCGTTTGCTGAGGGCATGTCCGTGTAACGTTCGAAAGTATGTTGGGCGATGCGGTCCTCATCCCGGCGACGGACAACAGCCGTTACAGCGTGCTGATCTCCACCGACCCGGCAAACATCGAAGCCGCGCAGCGGCTGCGTTATCAGACGTTTGCCGAAGAGATGGGTGCGGCGCTTCCGCGGGCCATCCGCGGGCCGCTGACCGGGGACATGATCGACGTCGACCAGTTCGATGTGTACAGCGATCACCTGCTGGCCCGGGACGAGACGACCGGACAGATTGTTGGGTGTTACCGACTGCTGCCGCCCGACGGCGCCCGGGCCGCCGGCGGCCTGTTCGCCGACACCACCTTCGACATCGGTGGCCTGAACGAGCTGCGCGACGAGCTCGTTGAACTCGGCCGGGCGACCGTGCATGCCGACCACCGCAGCGGGGCGGTGATGGGCCTGTTGTGGGCCGGAATCCTGCGCTATCAGGAGATCAGCGGCTATCAGTGGGGAATCGGGTCGCTCTCGGTCCAGATGGAGGACGGCGGGCCGCGCGGCGCACTCGTGCGGGGTGTGCGCGACGCGGCCCTGAGCGGGCACCGGGCCCCCGACCAATACCGGGTCTACCCGCGAAACCCCGTCACCGTCAACGGATTGAGCCTTTCCGAGCTACCCGATCCGGGACGCGTACGCATCCCACCGATGGTGCAGGGATCGCTGCGGATCGGCGGGATGATCTGCGGCGAACCCTCCTACGATCCCGACTTCGACATGGCCGATTTCGTCGTGCTGATCAACAGGACCATGGTCCGCGAACGCTATCTGGAACGATTGGCGCGCTCCTATGCCCATTCCTGAGAAGACCGGCCTGCTGGGCGTCGGCTTCGGGCCGTCGAACCTGGCCCTGGCGATCGCCTTGGGCGAGCGCGGCTTGGCCGCGGTGTTCCTCGAGCAGCAGCCCAAGTTCGGTTGGCATCTGGGCATGCTGCTGCCGCATGCGCGCATGCAGATCCCTTTCCTCAAGGACTTGGTCACTTTGCGAAACCTGCAGAGCGACTTCACCTTCCTGAATTACCTCGGCGAGCGCGGCCGGCTGGTCGAATTCATCGGCCAGCACACGTTGTTTCCCAGCCGGATGGAGTTTCACGACTATCTCGAGTGGGCCGCGGCGCGGGTGGCCGCCGACGTCCGCTACGGCCACCGCGTCGTCGAAATCTCCCCGGGCGAAACGGGGTTCGTGGTGCGCACCGACCCCGACCGCGTCATCCATGCCGAGACGTTGGTCTTGGCGACGGGGCTGCACCCCGAGCTGCCCGCGGGCGTCGTCGAAACTCCCCGGCAGTGGCACAGCCACCGGCTGCTCGGGAACCTCCCCACGCTGAACCCGCCTGCCCCAAGGCGATTCGCCGTGGTCGGCGCGGGTCAAAGCGCGGCCGAGGTGGTCGCCCACCTGCACGAGACCTATCCGCAGGCCGAGGTGCACGCGGTTTTCGCCCGATACGGATACAGCAGCGCCGACGACACCCCGTATGCGAACCGGATTTTCGACCCGTCGGCGATGGACGACTTCTATCGCGCCGACCCGCACGTGCGCGAACGACTGCTCGATTACCATCGCTCGACCAACTATTCGGCGGTCGATCCGCCGTTGATCGACGACCTCTATTCGCGCGAGTACGCCGAGCTGGTGTCCGGCGCCCGCCGGCTGTTCATGCACAACGCCTCCGAAGTCATTGCCGCCCAAGAGTTTCCGGACAAAGTGCGCCTGACGATATCCCGCCTGATCGATTACTCCCGCGCCACGCTGGACTGCGACGCGGTGATTTACGCGACGGGCTACGCCCCGATGGACGTGCGGTGCCTCCTGGGCGAGTTGGCCGGCCGCTACGAATTCGACCCAGGCGGGCGGCCCGCCGTCACCCGGGACTATCGATTGATACCGAAGGCGGGGGCCCCGGGCGACATCTACCTCAACGGCGGCGTCGAGCACACCCACGGCCTGTCGTCGTCGCTGCTGTCCAACGTGGCGGTGCGCGCCGGGGAAATCGTCACCGCGTTCGAGGCGCGCCGGCGGCGTCGGCCACACGCCGCCTCCGCGTGATCAGCCCTTTGATCAGCGTTCAATAGATCCAATCGAGACTAGATGTTTTCGGCTGCGATTTGAGCCTATGGACATAGTGTCCCTAATCGACTGAGGACCTCGGGCGTCCTTCGGCGCCGAACCCACCCGTCGTGAGGGAGCCCAGATGTCGTCTTTCGTCCTCGCAGTCCCGGAAAACCTTGCCGCGGCTTCCGCGAACCTGACCAGCCTCGGCTCGTCGCTGCAGCAGGCCCATGCGGCGGCGGCGGGCTCGACGACGCAGATCGCGACGGCGGCTTCCGATGAGGTGTCGGCGGCGATCTCGGCGGTATTCGGCAACGTCGGCCAGGAGTTCCAGGCGCTGAGCGCGCAGGCCGCGGCATTCCACGGCGAGTTCGTGCAGGCGCTGAACGGCGGCGGGTTCGCGTACGCGGCAAGCGAAGCCGCCAACGCGTCGCCGCTGCAGACGCTCGAGCAGGACGTCCTGGGCGCGATCAACGCGCCGACCCAGGCGCTGATGGGGCGCCCGCTGATCGGCAACGGCACCAACGGCGCCCCGGGCAGCGGGCAAGACGGCGGCCCGGGCGGGCTGCTGATCGGCAACGGCGGCAACGGCGGCTCCGGCTCCAACGGCACCGCGGCCGGCGTGGCCGGGGGGAAGGGCGGCAACGGTGGCGCGGCGGGTCTGTTCGGCAACGGCGGCATGGGTGGCGCCGGCGGCACGGGCGGTGCGGGCGCGAGCGGCGGCCTCGGCGGCAACGGCGGGGCCGGCGGGCAGCTGGCGGGCTTCGGCGGGGCCGGCGGCATGGGTGGCACCGGCGGTGTCGGCGGGACCACCTTCGCGGCCGGCACCGGAGGCGACGGCGGGGTCGGCGGCGCCGACCGGGCGCTGGGCTTTGCCGCCGGCACGGGCGGGGCTGGCGGCACCGGCGGCAACGGTGCGTCGGCGGCCGCAGCCGGTGGCACCGGCTTTACCGGTGGCAATGGCGGGCACGGCGGCGCGGGCGGCACTGCCGGACCGCTCGGCATCAACGGCAACGGCGGCAACGGCGGGCACGGCGGCCAGGGCGGCCAGGGCGGCACCGGCGATGCGACCTCGGCGTACAACGGTGGCCTCGGCGGCAACGGCGGCAACGGCGGCGCCCCCGGGCTGGCCGGCACGGGCGGCTTCGGCGGCAGCGCCGGCCACGGCGGCACGGGCGGCACCGGCGGGACCGGTGGCGACGGCGCGGGCGGCGGCACCGCATTGGTCGCCGGCCAGGGCGGTGGGGGCGGCACCGGAGGCACCGGTGGTGTCGGCGTGGGTGGCACCCGCGGCGGCGCCGGCGGGACGGGCGGCCACGGAGGTCAAGGTGGCGCCGGCCAGAGCCTGGTCACCAACCAGGACTTCGGGGTGGCGCAGGGCCAGGCGCAGGCGGGCGGTACCGGAGGGACGGGTGGCCTGGGCGGTAACGGCACCGACGGCGGCGCGTTCGGGTCCGGTGGCAAGGGGGGCGCCGGCGGAAGCGGATACAGCAGCGGTACCGGGGCGACCGCGGGCACCGGCGGTGCCGGCGGCTTCGGCGCCGCGGGCACCCACGCCCACGCCGGCTACGGCGGCGGCGGTGGCGGCGGTGGCGGCGGCTCCCTCATCCAAGGTTCTAACGGCGGCACCGTCGGCGGATCGGCCACCGGCGGCAACGGGGGCCACGGTGGCAACGGCAGCATCACCGCGGCGGGCAACGACGGCGGGACCGGTGGCGCCGCATCGATCCTGGCCGATGCCGCGAACAGCACCGCCGACGGCACCGCCACCGGCGGGGACGGCGGCAACGCCTTCGGTACCGGCACCGGCGGTAACGGCGGACAGGGTGCGTTGGTTGCCTGGGGCAGTGCCGGCATCGCCACCGGCGGCGGCGTCGGCGGCCACGGCGGCGATGGCATCAACGGGGGCGTCGGGGGCAACGGCGGCCTGGGCGACTCGAACGCCTATGTGGGAGGCACCGCCAGCGGGACCGGCACCGGCGGCGCCGGCGGCGACGCCACCGGCATCGGCAGCGTCGGAGGCAATGGAGGCTCTGGTGAGGTGCAGGTGGGCTACTCCGGCAATCCCGGTGGCACCTCCACTGGCGAGGCTTACGGTGGCAACGGCGGCAACGCGACTGGCGGCGGCCACGGCGGTGACGGCAACTACGCGGTGGTCCTCTCGACGGGGAACGGCTTTGCCGACGGCGTCGTCCACGGTGGCAACGGTGGCGCGGCGACCGTCACCGGTGCCACGGGCGGTGATGGCGGCGGCGCCCAGGTCACAGGTGTGAACTCGACAGTCCAGGGCGACGCGACCGCTGGTGACGGTGGGATTGGTTACGGCGGTGACGGCGGTAGAGGCGGTGACGCGTGGACATCCATCAATGCTGATGCCGCCGATCCCACTGGAGAGGTTTCGCAGGGCCAAGCGTTCGGTGGCAACGGCGGTGATGGCGGCCTCAACGGCACGAACGGCGCGGTCGGGGGTGACGGTGGTAACGGCGGTTGGGGCAAGGTTTATGCCGACAGCGGCGGCACCTCGTCCGGAACCATCGCCCAGGGCGGCGCCGGCGGTGCGGGCGGCCAGGGCGGTACCTACGTCGATGCAGCCGACCCCGGCACCGGCGGCCTGGGTGGGCTCGGCGGCGAGTCCACGCCGACCAACACCACGTTCGGCGACTACGTCGCCGGCAACGGCGGCCCCGGCGGCCCCGGTGGCGCCAACGGTTCGATCGGAACGCCCGGCACCGATGCGGCCAACATCCCCTAGCGGCCGCGCGCGGAAACCGGGGCCACGATCGGGACGACGAACTCCTCGAGCATCGCGCGCTCGTCGGCCTCGTCCGCGCCGGGGTACAGCAGCAGCGACGTGATCACCCGCACCACCCAGCGGGCCCGGCGTTCGACGACGGCCGGGTCTTCCGGGGCGAGCGAACCGACAAAGGCCGCGGCCAGCGCCGTGATCACCTCCGACTGCGCCAGCTCGCCGCCAAGCGGCGGGCGGCTGACCGCGAACCACGCTGACAGCGCCGGGCTTTCGCGGACCATCCGCAGCGTGGCGGTCATGCCGGCGACCAGCCGCGCGCGCGGATCCTCGATGCGGTCGATCTCGTCGGCGATCGCGCGGCCGAGCCGGCGGGTCTCGCGGTGCACGTAGGCCGTCCGCAGCGCCTCGCGGTTCTCGAAGTAGCGGTACAGCGTCGCGCGGGAACACCCTGCGGCCCTGGCGATTTCGTTCATGCCGATCGATGCTTGATCCCGCTGGGTGTAGAGGTACTCGGCCGCGTCGAGGATCCGGTCGACGGCAGCCTCGCCGCGGGTCGCGGTCAACCAGTCGGGCATCAGGCGTTCGTCCGGATCGGCACCGACAGCGGCCGCCGCACATAGCTCCCGCCGGACCACACGATGCCGGACTCGTCGACCTCGAAATCCGGGCAGCGGGAGAGCAATTCGGTGAGCGCGACGCGCGACTGCATGCGGGCCGCGGCCGCGCCCAGGCAGTGATGGGCGCCGTGGCTGAACGTCAGGATGTTGCGGGGGCAGCGGGTCACGTCGAGTTCGCCGGCGTCCGGCCCGTATTGGCGTTCGTCCCGGTTGCCCGACCCGTACAGCAGCAGGACCTTGCGGCCGGCCGGGATGGTGGTGTCGCCGATCGTCACGTCGCGGGTGGCGGTGCGCGCCAGCCCCTGCACGGGCGACGTCAGCCGCAGCAGCTCCTCGACCGCGTCGGGAATCAAACCCGGATCGTCGACCAGGCGCCGCCGCTGGTCGGGGCGCTCGTGCAGCAAAGGCATTGAGCCGCCGAGCATTCCGGTGACGGTGTCGTTGCCGCCGGTGACCATGGTGAACGTGAACGCCAGCACCGACAGGGTTCCGGCGATGTCGCCGTCGGCGCCCACGCCGGCCGCGACCAGGTGCGAGATGGTGTCGTCTTCGGGCTCGCTGCGGCGCCGCTCGATGAGCCCGGTGAAGTAGGCCATCATCGACCCGATGGCCTCGCCGACGGTTTCCAGCGCCGCGCCGATCCCGCCGTCGGCGGTGTTTCCCGCCACGATGGTCTCGGTCCAGCCGTCGAACTGCGCCCGATCCTCCTCGGGCACACCCAGGTAGTGGGCCACCACCATCGACGGCAGCGGCTTGAACAGCTCGGTGACGATGTCGCCGCCGCCATTGGCGCGCAGCCGCTCGATGCGCTCGACGACGAAGTCGCGCACCTTGGGCTCGACGGCCTCGACCTGCCGCGGGGCGAAGCCGCGCGACACGAGCTTGCGAAACTCGGTGTGCACCGGGGGATCCTGCATCACGAACGGCGGATTGTCTTTCAGGCCAATGAGATCCAGCTCGCCGTAGTTGACGGTCAAACCCTGCGCGGAGGAGAAGGTCTCGTGGTCGCGCGCCGCCGCCCAGACGTCGGCGTGCCGGGACAGCACGTAGTAGTCCTGGTCGGGCCGGCCGTCGGGCACCACGTGGTGCACCGGGTCGTGGTCGCGCAAAACGCGGTACATCGGCCAGGGGGCGGGCCAGGTGTCGGCGGTGGCAAGCCGGAACGCCGGCGGGGCCTCATGAGACATAACCGCAGCCATGTCTCATTCGTACGACAAGTTGTGCGGTGTGTCAACCGGCGGGAGCGCCGAGTGTGCGGCCAGCCGCACGTTCGAGCCCGAGTGTGCGGCCAACCGCACACTCGAGCCGACTTCGACCGCACGACCTAGATCGCCGCGCCCGGATTCAGGATGCCCAGCGGATCCAGCGCGCGCTTGATGCGCTGGTTCAGCTCCATCACGTCGGGCCCCAGGTAGCCGTCCAGCCACGGCCGCTTCAGCCGTCCCACGCCGTGCTCGCCGGTGATGGTGCCGCCCAGCCCGACGGCCAGGTCCATGATCTCGCCGAACGCCAGGTGCGCGCGCTCGGTCATCGCGGCGTCGGCGGGGTCGTACACGATCAGCGGGTGGGTGTTGCCGTCACCGGCGTGGGCGATCACCGAGATCATCAGGTCGCGCTCCGCGGCGATGCGCTCGATGCCGGTGACGAGCGCGCCGAGCGCCGGCAGCGGCACCCCGACGTCCTCGAGCAGCAGCGAACCCTTCGCCTCCACCGCGGGGATGCAGAACCGGCGCGCCGCGATGAAGGCCTCGCCTTCGTCCCGATCGTCGGTCGAAAATACTTCCGTCGCACCGTTTTCCGCGAACACCGCGGCGATCACCTCAGCATCCTCGGCCCCCGCGCGTCCCCGTTCGTCGGAGCCGGCCACCAGCATCGCGGCCGCCCCGCGATCCAGGTCCATCCGCAGGGTGTCCTCGACGGCGTTGATCGCCACCGAGTCCATGAACTCGAGCATCGAAGGCCGCAGGCGCGCAACGGTTCCCAGCACCGCGTCGACCGCCTCGGAGACCGACGCGAACGACGCCACCACCACGCTCGACGTGTTCTGCGCGGGCAGCAGCCGCAGCGTCACCTCCGTGACGACGCCCAAGGTGCCCTCGCTGCCGACGAAGAGCTTGGTCAGCGACAGCCCGGCGACATCCTTCAGCCGCGGGCCACCGAGGCGCACCGCGGTGCCGTCGGCCAGCACCACCTGCATGCCCAGCACGTAATCCGT
Source organism: Mycobacterium paraense (assembly GCF_002101815.1). Taxonomy (GTDB): domain Bacteria; phylum Actinomycetota; class Actinomycetes; order Mycobacteriales; family Mycobacteriaceae; genus Mycobacterium; species Mycobacterium paraense. Next base: position 26,585 of record NZ_LQPM01000011.1, read on the forward strand.
TGTGACGCCGTACTTCACGCAGCACAGACCGCCCGCGTTGGTGGCGATGTTGCCCCCGATGCTGCAGATCTCGAACGACGAGGGGTCGGGCGGATACCACAGGCCGTGCTCGGCGACGGCCTTCTTCACCTCGGCGTTGAACAGCCCCGGCTGGCACACCGCGGTGCGGGTGACCGGGTCGACCGTGATATCGCGCATCTTCTCCGTCGACAGCACGATGCCGTCGTCCAGTGCGGTCGCCCCGCCGGAGAGTCCGCTGCCGGCGCCCCGGGTCACCACCGGCACCCGGTTCGCCGTGGCCCAGCGCAGCACGGTCTGCACCTCCTCGGTGCGGCGCGGCCGGACCACGGCCAGCGGCTTGCCCGCCGACGGATCGAACGCGCGGTCCTGGCGGTAGCCCTCGGTAACGGTCGGGTCGGTGACCACCATCCCGTCGGGCAACTCGGCGATCAGCCCGGCCAACACGTCCACGCCCAGATTTTAGGCCCCCGAATCGGCGGCGAACTCCGGCGCGCGGTCCAGCTCGCGCAGCGACGGCAGGCCGCACGCGACGAGGCCGATCACGAGGATCGGCACCGCCAACGCCAGAAACGTGACCCTCAGCCCGGCGGCGTCGGCCAGCGGGCCGGCCACCAGCAAGCCCAGCGGGCCGGCGGTGTACATCAGCCCCGTCATCACCCCGACCACTCGGCCGCGCAGATGATGCGGGGCGCGGGTCTGCATCACGTAGTTGTAGATCGGCTGGATCGGCCCGTAGACCAGGCCGGTAATCCCGCACAGCGCCAGGATCACCGGCAGCGGCGGCAGGAACGCGATGCCGACCGTCGCGGCCCCGAAGGTCAGCGTCGCGGTCAGCAACGCCGTGCGCCGGCGCGTGCGTTTCGACAGCACGGCATAGCCCAGCGCCCCGGCCACGCCGCCGACCCCGAGCGCCATCAACGCCCAGCCCAGCTGGGCGGGCTGGTGATGGTCGGAGAAGTACTTGGGAAAGAGCACGCTTTCCATCGGCAGGTACAGCGCGGTGACGGCCAGGTCGATCAGGCCGAGCGTCCGCAGCACCCGCAGCGTCCAGACAAACCGCAGCCCCTCGGCGATGCCGGACCACAATCCCTCGGGTCGGGTGGCGTGGTGTGGCGTGCCGGTGCCCTCGAGCCGCAGCGCCCCGATCGCCAGGAACGACAACCCGAACAATCCCGCCGTGACCCACATCGTGTTGATGCCGCCCACCGTCGCGATCATCAAGCCACCGATGCCCGGGCCCAAGATGTACGCCAGGTTGAGCACCGCCTCGTAGAGGCTGTTGGTGCGGTCCAGCGACCAACCCGCGCGGGCGGCGGCCTCGGGCAGCATCGACTGGCGCGCCGTCGTCCCGGCGGGGTCGAAAGCCGCCGAGCAGAAGGCCAGCACGGCCAGCTCGAGGATGTTGATGGCGTGCGCGCCGAAGAACCACGCGGTCAGCGGCACCGCGGCCACCGCGGTGCCCGACAGCGAATCGGAGACCAGCGAAACCCGGCGGCGCCCGAAGAAGTCCACCGCCGTCCCCGCGACCAGTGTGGAGAACACCAGCGGCACCGTCATGGCGGCGGCCACGATGGATGCGTCCTTGGCGCTGTCGGCGTGCTGCAACGCCAGCCACGGGAACGCGACGATCGATATGCCCGTACCCGCCGTCGCCGTCAGCGCGGCGAACAGGATCAAAAACACTGGTCCGCGGCTTTTCATCGGATATCGCGGCTGAACCTACCGCGAAACCGCTGTTTGCGGCGACCGGTTTTTCTCCGCTCGTGCAGGATGTTCGTGTGCTCGCCCACCCACATACCGGCCAAGAGTTCGCGTCTCCGGTGCTGCCCGGCAGCGGATGGCCGGGCGACCCGGCGACGCCGGACACGCCGGTGGCCGCCGACCCCACCCAGGTCGCCGCGCTGGCGGCCGGGGCCGCGTCGATACCGGAGCTGGACGCCGCGATCAGCGTCTGCCGGGCCTGCCCGCGGCTGGTCGACTGGCGCGAGGAGGTCGCCGCCGTCAAGCGCCGGGCGTTCGCCGACCAGCCCTATTGGGGACGGCCGGTGCCGGGCTGGGGATCCGAGCGGCCCTGGCTGCTGATCGTCGGGCTGGCGCCCGCCGCGCACGGCGCCAACCGGACCGGGCGCATGTTCACCGGCGACCGCTCCGGCGACCAGCTGTACGCGGCGCTGTATCGCGCCGGGCTGGTGAACCAGCCGACGAGCATCGACGCGGCGGACGGCTTGCACGCCAACGGGATTCGGATCTCCGCGCCGGTGCGCTGCGCGCCGCCCGCCAACGCGCCGACGCCGGGGGAGCGGGACACCTGCTGGCCCTGGCTGCAGGCCGAATGGCGGCTGATGTCCGAGCATGTCCGCGTGATCGTGGCCCTGGGCGGGTTCGGCTGGCAGATCGCGCTGCGGCTGCCGGGACTGTCCGGCATGCGCAAGCCACGGTTCGGCCACGGGGTCGCGGTGGAGCTGGAAACCGGGGTGCGACTGCTGGGCTGCTACCACCCCAGCCAGCAAAATATGTTCACCGGTAGGTTGACTCCGGAAATGCTCGACGACGTCTTCACCGAGGCGAAGAAACTGGCAGGAGTCACGTGACCGATATCCTGGTTTCCGGCGCCAGCGTGGCCGGCACGACGGTCGCGTATTGGCTTGCCCGCCATGGCTATTCGGTGACCGTGGTGGAGCGCCATCCCGGGCTGCGGCCGGGCGGGCAGGCCATCGACGTGCGGGGCCCGGCGCTGACGGTGCTCGAGCGCATGATGCTGCGGTCGGCCGCCGACCACGTGCGGACCCGGATCCGCGGTGCGTCCGTGGTGGACCGCGACGGCAACGAGCTCTCGGAGGACGCCGACGCTGCGCTGTCCGGGCCCTCTGGGGGCCCTATCGCCAACCCCGACATCGAGCTACTGCGCGACGACCTCGTCGAATTGCTTTACGACGCAACCAAACTCAACACCGAATTCGTGTTCGACGACAGCATCGCCGCGCTGGAGGACGACGGCAGCTCGGTCAAGGTGACGTTTGAGCGCGCTGCCGCGCGCAACTTCGACCTGGTGATCGGCGCCGACGGCCTGCACTCCAACGTGCGCCGGCTGGTCTTCGGCCCCGAGGCGCAGTTCGTCGAGCGGCTGGGCACCTACGCGGCGATCTTCACGGTGCCGAACTTCCTCGACCTGGACTACTGGCAAACCTGGCATTACGGCGACAACACCATGGTCGGCGTCTACAGCGCCCGCAACAACACCGAGGCCCGGGCGATGGTCGGGTTCATGGAGGCCGACCTGCGCATCGACTACCGCGACACCGAGGCACAGTTCGCCGAGCTGGAGCGGCGCATGGCCGACGACGGCTGGGTCCGCCCGCAGCTGGTGGAGTACATGCGCACCGCGCCCGACTTCTACTTCGACGAGATGTCGCAGATCAAGATGGACCGCTGGTCGAAGGGCCGAGTCGGCCTCGTCGGCGACGCCGGCTATTGCTGTTCGCCGCTGTCCGGCCAGGGCACCAGCGTCGCGCTGCTGGGCGCCTACATTCTGGCGGGCGAACTCGCCGCGGCCGGCGACGACTACGAAGCCGGTTTCGCCAACTACCAGAAGGAATTTCAGGACTACGTCAAGCGCAACCAATGGCTGGTGATCGACAACATCCCGGGGGGTGCGCCGATCCCCCAGGAGGTGTTCGACCGCATCGTCAACTCGATCGCCCTCAAGGACTACTGAGCCGGCTTTGAGTGTGAATCCTCGGCTTTGCGTGTGAAGCCTGGGCGAGAAATCGGCCCAAATCCGGCCCTGTGTTCACACCGAAAGCCGTGAGCGCACACTCGCCGGGAACGTTCGAATGCCGAAAGGCGTTGACGCCATCGTGCGACTTTCCGTCCTTGACCTCGTCCCGGTGCGCAGCGACCAGACCACCGGCGACGCGCTGGCGGCCACCGTCGAGCTCGCCCAGGCCGCCGACCGGCTGGGCTTCACCCGCTATTGGGTCGCCGAGCACCACAACATGCCGTCCGTGGGCGCCACCAGCCCGCCGGTGCTGATCGCCTACCTGGCCGCGCAGACGTCGCAGCTGCGGCTGGGGTCGGGCGGCGTGATGCTGCCCAACCACGCGCCGCTCGCGGTCGCCGAGCAGTTCGCGCTGCTGGAGGCGGCCGCCCCCGGCCGCATCGACCTGGGCATCGGGCGGGCGCCCGGCTCCGACCCGGTGACCTCGTACGCCCTGCGCGGCAGCCGCGGCGACGAGGACATCGAGCGCTTCCCCGACTACCTCGACGACGTGGCCGCGCTGATGAGCGCGCGCGGCGTGGTGGTGCCGCTGCGGTCGGGGGACTACCGGCTGAAGGCCACCCCCGCCGCGGCGAGCGAGCCGCGGCTGTGGCTGCTGGGCTCGTCGATGTACTCGGCTCACCTGGCCGCGGCCAAGGGCCTGCCGTACGTGTTCGCGCACCACTTCTCCGGCCAGGGGACCGAGGAGGCGCTGGAGGTCTACCGCTCGCGGTTCAAGCCGAGCAAGCTGACCGCCGAGCCGGTGACGTTCCTGACCGTCAACGCCGCGGTGGCCGAAACCCGCGACGAGGCAACGGCTTTGATGCTGCCGAACCTGCAGATGATGGCAAGACTAAGGACCGGGCAGCCGCTCGGGCCGGTGCCGCTGGTCGAGGAGGCCGAAGTCGCGCAGCTGACCCAACAGCAGCAACACATCGTGGAAAGCGGGCTCAAGCGGGCCGTCCTCGACACGCCTGCCGAGGCCGCCGAGCAGGTGCGGGCGCTCGCCGACCGGTTCGGCGTCGACGAGGTCATGGTCCACCCGGTCGCCTCGGCCCACCTTGGCACCGACCCGGCCACCGCACCCGCGCGCGTCAAAACCTTGGAACTGCTGGCCAAGGAGCTGTTCTGACCGGTCAGTCGGTCACGCGCGATTTGCTCCGCTGGGATGTGGGCGCGTGGACGGCGATCCAGTCGCGCAGGTCATCCGGCGGCAACGGCGGGCTGTGCACGAAGCCCTGGGTGATGGTGCAGCCGTAGCGGCGCAGCGCGCGCAGGGTGACCTCGTCTTCGACCCCCTCGGCGACCAGGTCGGCGCCCAGGCTGCGGGCCAACGCCACGGTGGAGCGCACGATCGCAACCGACCGCGGGTCGTGGGCCAGCCGGGACACGAAGACCCGGTCGAGCTTCAGCTCGTCGACCGAGACGTCCTGCAGGCGGGCCAGCGACGACCATCCGGTGCCGTAGTCGTCCAGCGAGATCCGCACGCCGAGGGCCTGCAGGGCGGCGACGGTGTGGCGCGAGCGCGCCGAGTCGACGAGGGCGCTTTCGGTGATCTCGAGGATGAGCGAGTCGGCGGGCAGGCAGTGGGTACGTAGCAGCCCCTCGATGGTGCTGACCAGGTCCAGGTCGAGCAGGTTCGTCGTCGACAGGTTCACCGCGACGGGCAGCGCCATGCCCTCGTCGCGCCACGAGCGGACCTGCTTGAGGGCAAGGTTGATCGCCCGGTTGGCGACCTGGCGCATCAGCCCGGCGCGTTCGGCGGCGCACAGGAATTCCTCCGGCAACAGCAACCCGCGGTGAGGATGGCGCCAGCGCATCAGCGCCTCGACGCTGTGGACGCTGCCGTCGCTCGCGTTGATCTTGGGCTGGTAGTACACCGTCAGCTGCTCGTCATCCAGCAGGGCGGCGCGCAATTCCTCGACGAGGTTCGGGTCGTTGTCGCGGTACATCTCGTACGCCGGGTCGTACACCGCGATCTTGCTGATTGCGGATTTCGCGTGGGGCATGGCGATCTCGGCGCGATTCAACAGTTCCTGCGGGTGGTCGCAGTGGTCGGGGCACAGCGCGATGGCGATGCGGGCGTCGACCTGCACGGTGATCGGATCGAGCGCGAACGGTTCGCTCAGGGCCTCCAGCAACCGGCCCGCCTGGGCGCGCGCGGCGATGAGGTCCGACCCCTCGGCCAGCAGGATGGCGAATTCGTCGTCGTTCACGCGCGCCAGCAGATCGTCGTGACGCACGCAGTGCGCCAGGCGGTTTGCTACGTGGCACAACAGCTCATCGCCGAACCGGGCGCCGATCGAGTCGCTGATCTCGTCGAACTCGTAGAGGTGCAACAGCAGCAGCGCCCGGCGCGACGGCGCCCCGGGGACCGACAGGGGCCCCGCCGGCGCCGAGTCGGACAGTCCCGTCAGGGCGGTCGCCAGCGACCGCCGGTTGGGCAGGGCGGTCAGCTCGTCGGTCATGGCCTGCTTGTGCCGTTCGGCCAGCATGCTCACGTCGCGGAACGTCGCCGAGAATCGCGCCGCGACCGCGATCAGGCTCAACGCGGCCAAAGCCGTTGCCAGCCTTGAGTTGTGCCCGACGACGGCGACCGCGAGCGCCACGACGGTGCACACCACGGGCACGGCGTAGGAGCCCACCCCGCGTTTCGGGGCGGGCGCGGTCGACGTCCAGGGCGCCCAGCTCGCCATGGCCACCAGGAGCGACGCGGCGGGCCACAGCGCGTCGAGCGTCGTGCCGACCCGGTAGGTGCCCTCGGCCGTCTCGAAGAGATACGCCGTGTCGGCGACGGCAAAGGCGACGAACCCCACGACCAGCAGCCCCCAGCGCAATCCCTTGCGCCAGCCCAGGATCGGCAGCATGCCCGCGGTCACCGCCAACAGGATCAGATCCCCCCACGGATAGATCAGCCCCACCAGCACGGTCGCCGGTGCGCGGACCGCGGCCGCATGGATCGGCCCCGCCCGCAGCGACACGCCCACCGCGGCCGCGGCCAACGCGCACACCAGCGCATCGAGCCGGATCGGCAGCGGCACCGACCTCAGCCGCGACCGCATGAGCAGCAGCAGCCCGGCGTACACGAAGGGGTAGAACAACAGGTACTCCGGATCGGCCGCCGAGGGTGACTGGCCCTCCGGCACCCACGTGACGTAGACGATGTCACCGATCGCCGACACCGCCATGCCGACCGCGATCAACAGCCAGGCGAGCCGGTCGGCCGTGACGCGGTATGCCCTAACGCCGATCAGCGCCGCGGCCGACAGGTTCAGCGTGGGATAGAGGAATTTTGCGAAGAACGCGTTGCGCGCGGCGCCGGGATCCACCACGCTCGTCAGGGCGAACGCCGCCACGCCGATCCCCAACGCGGCCAAGGCGATCCGGATGTACGCCGGCGGCCACCGCATCCCCGGCGGGGTGTCGTGCGTGCGCTCCCGCGGTGAGGTCGCGGCCTCGGCGATCGGCGCCAGCGATCGCGCCAGCCTCGTGTGGGTGCCGAACGCGCCCGCCGGAGCCGGGGTGGCCGCCCGGTCCACCCCCGCCGCGGCCGATCCCGGCGACTCCGCGGATTCGGAGAACGCGTAGGGGAAGGGCAGGTCGGGCACGAAGCCTCGAATGCATTGGCCGCCTTCGCGTTTGGCGGCGTACATGGCCAGGTCGGCGCGCTGCAGGAGCTGGTCGACGGTGCAGTTCGACGCGGCGTCGGCCACGGTGAAGCCGATGCTGGGCCGGACCTCGATGGGGACGCCGTCGATCACGATCGCCGTGCCGAACGCGTCGAGAACCCGGTCCGCGGCGGCCTGGGATTCGTCGACCGAGGCCTCGATGAGGACGGCGAATTCGTCGCCGCCGAGGCGGGCCACGATGCCGGTGTCACCCAGCGCGGCGGTGAGCCGGCCGGCCACCCGGACGAGAAGCTCGTCGCCCGCCGGGTGGCCCAGGGCGTCGTTGACCGCTTTGAAGTTGTCGAGGTCGAGGCACAGCACGGCGATGGGCCCGCCGGCGCGGCGCTGCCGGGCGACCGCCTGTTCCAGGCGATGCAGGAAGTACGCCCGGTTGGCGAGGCCGGTCAGGCTGTCGCGGAACGCTTCCCGGGCGACCTCGGTGAGCAGGCCCTGGTTTTCGACGAGCACGATGAACTGCCGGGCGAGCACCGCGGCGACGAGGATCCCCAGCGCGGCGAGCAACGGCCCGTGCGCCATCAGGCCCACCGCCTGGCCCAGGCCGACCGCGGCGGCCAGCATGAGCGGCAGGTAGGGCAGCCACAGCAGGGCGGGGGACATGATCTCGGTCCGGGGGTGGTCGGTGCCGGTTTCGTGGACGCTGGCCAGTCCCGCCAGCGCGAGCAGGGCGAACCCCGCCACCCGTCCCAGGTCGGTCACGTCGCCCAGGTGGTAGCTGCCCACCCCGGTCTGAAAAACCATCGCGATGTCCGCGGCGGCGATCGTCCCGATGCCGCCGGCCAGCAGACCGCGGCTCGGCAAATCGTTGGAGCGGACCCGCGACAGCATCAGGATCGCCGTCGTCAAGATGACGACGTCGGCGAAGACCTCGACGAGGGTGGCGAGCCGAGAGCCACTGTCCTCGCGCAGCTGCTGGTCCAGAACGAACACCCACGAGATGACGAACAGCGAGGTCGCCACGATGAGGCCGTCCAGCACCAGCCGCCGGGGGCTGTGGCGCGACAGGTGCGACAGCAGCGCCAGCGACACCATGGCGCCGAGCGGGTACAAGCTGAACACGACCTCGGCCACGGCCGGGTGGGTGGCGTGCTCGATCTCCGGGCGCGCCTCGTACCCGGACCAAAGGACCTCGCCCGCGGCCCAGCCCACCAGCCCGATCAGCAGCGCCAGCCAGCCGAATCTGCGGCGCCCCGTCGAGAAGCGGGCCGCGTAGCCGGCGCTTGCGCCCGCCACCAGCAGGCACAGCGCGAAGGCGGCCTCGTCGACCGGCCGCGCCCCGTAGGCGCCGCGCCACCGAAACAGCGACGAGGCCACCACCAGCAGCGCCGCGACAGCGTAAACGGAGACCAGGAGCCAACCCGCGCGGCCGGACAGCCCGAACCGCCGCCACGGATTCCCCGCCCAGCGTGTCATAGCCGCTCCAAGCCGATCCGCGCTTTGCGGTGAGCGTTCACCGCGCGCTACAGGAGAATAGCCCGCGGCGGCCTGTCGGGGGCTCTACCTGGCAATATGCTTGCTACTTTTTCAGCGGCTTCAAGACGAAGATGGGGATGGGCCGAGTTGTCCGGCTTTGATAGCCGTTGTAGCGGTTGCCGTTGTTCTTGTTGACGATGTCCCACAGCCTGGCGTAGTCGGGGTCGTCGGGCCCGACCTGCCGGGCGGTCACCGCGATCCGCCTTGGCCCGGCGCTGATTTCGCAGTCGGGGCTCTTGCGCAGGTTGTGGTACCAGGCCGGGTTGCGGTCGTCGCCGCCCTTGGAGGCGACGATCAGGTAGGAGTCGCCGTCCTTGGCGTACGTCAGCGTCGTGGTGCGTGGTCGACCGGTCTTCGCGCCGGTCGTGTGCAACAGCAAGCTGGGCGGCATCCCCGGTATCCGGTGACCGATCCTGCCGTCGGTCTTGCGGTAGATCGTGTCGTGCAGGCGCAGGAACGGGATCAGCACGAACTGCTCCACGGGGGTCAGGTTGCTCATGTGCTCAGTCTTGCTGACTCGCGTCGATGCGCGCCACGGCGTCCCGCAGGATCTGCGCGGTGGCCTCCCGATCCGGGTCCCGACGCACCAGCATCCCCTTGGCCACCGAGAGCTTGTCGCCGTTGCGCCGCGGCAGCACGTGCAGGTGGATGTGGAACACCGTCTGGAAGGCGGCGCGGCCATCGTTGATGGCGATGTTGGTCGCGTCGGCCAGCTCCGTCGCGCGGGCGGCCCGGGCGATCCGCTGGCCGACGCTCACCATGCCGGCCAGCGTTTCGGGCGGGGTGTCGGTCAGGTCGACGGTGTGCCGCTTGGGGATCACCAGCGTGTGGCCCCGGGTGAACGGGCGGATGTCGAGGATGGCGAGGTAGTCGTCGTCTTCGTGGATCTTCAAGGCCGGGGCCTCGCCGGCGACGACCGCGCAGAACACACAGGGCATGTCGCCCACGGTACTGACTGCCGCGAGCCGCGGGATACGCTGCCGCAGTGGACGCTCGCGACGTGGCCTTCGCCGGCGCGGCCGCGCAGGCGCGGATGCTTGCCGACGGTGAACTGACCGCACCGGACCTGCTGGAAATCTATTTAGAGCGGATCGCGCGCCTGGACAGCGAGCTGCGCTGCTACCGGGTGGTGCTGTCCGACAGCGCGCGTTACGAGGCGGCCGAGGCGCAGGACCGCCTCGACGCGGGGGAGCGGCTGCCGTTGCTGGGCGTGCCGGTCGCGATCAAGGACGACGTCGACGTCGCCGGCGAGGTGACCACGTACGGCAGCGGCGGGCACCGTCCCGCGGTGACCTCCGATGGGGAGGCGGTCCGCCGGCTGCGCGCGGCCGGCGCGGTGATCATCGGCAAGACCAACGTGCCCGAGCCGATGATGTTCCCCTACACCGAGTCGCTGACGTTCGGTGCCACCCGCAACCCGTGGAACCTCAAGCGCACGCCGGGCGGCAGCAGCGGGGGTAGCGCCGCCGCGGTGGCCGCCGGGCTGGCCCCGCTGGCTCTCGGGTCCGACGGTGGCGGCTCGATACGCATCCCGGCGGCGTGGTGCGGCGTGTTCGGTCTCAAGCCGCAACGCGATCGGGTGTCGCTGGAGCCGCACGACGATGCCTGGTACGGGCTGAGCGTCAACGGCCCGCTGGCCCGCTCGGTGCTGGACGCGGCGCTGTTCCTCGACGCGACGGACACGGTTTCTCAAGTGCCCGGCCCGAGTGGCGAGTTCGCGGCCGCCGCCGCCCGCCACCCCGGCCGGCTGCGAATCGCCTTGAGCACGAGGGGCCCGACGCCGCTGCCCGTCCGGGTCGGCAAGGCGCAGCTGGCGGCGGTCCGCGAGGCCGGCGCGTTGCTGCGCGATCTGGGCCACGAGGTCATCGCCCGTGACCCCGAATATCCGCCGTCGGCCATCATCACCAACTACCTGCCCCGATACTTGCGCGGCATCAGCGACGACGCGGACTCGCTGGCCCACCCGGAGCGCCTCGAGGCCCGCACCCGCAACCTGGCGCGCGCCGGTGCGCTGTTCTCGGACCGGCGGATGACCGCCCTGCGCGACGCCGAGGCCGAGGTGACCGCGCGGATCCAGTCGATCTTCGACGACGTCGACGTCGTCGTGACGCCGGGCAACGCGACGGGCCCCTCCCGCATCGGCGCCTACCAACGCCGCGGCGCGGTGTGGACGCTGCTGGCGGTGGCCCAGCGGGTTCCGTACCAACAGGTCTGGAACCTCACCGGGCAGCCCGCCGCGTCCGTGCCCTGGGACTTCGACGGCGACGGCCTGCCGCTGGCGGTGCAGCTGGTGGGCCGGCCCTACGACGAAGCGACCCTGCTGTCGCTGTCGGCGCAGATCGAGACCGCCCGGCCGTGGGCCCACCGCCGACCGCCGGTGTCCTAGCGTCGCCTCGGGCGCGTTGTACCTTGACGACGTGGCCGCCGACGACGACATCGACGATCTGCTCTCGGGGCTCGAGGGCGCCGCGCGCGCCGAGCGGGCGGAACTGGTCCGGTGGCTGCTGGACCAGGGCGTCACCGCCGACGAGATCCGTGCCACCAACCCGCCGCTGCTGTTGGCCACCCGCCACCTGATGGGCGACGACGGCACGTACGTGTCCACCCGGGAGATCAGCGAGACCTACGGCGTCGACCTGGCGCTGCTGCAGCGGGTGCAGCGCGCGATCGGCCTGGTCCGGGTGGACGACCCCGACGCGGTCGTGCACATGCGGGCCGACGGTGAGGCCGCCGCGTTCATCCAGCGGTTCGTGCAATTGGGCTTGGATCCCGAGCAATTGGTGCTCGTGGTCCAGGTGCTCGCCGACGGCCTGTCGCGCGCCGCGGAGGTCATGCGCTACACCGCGCTGTCGACGATCATGCGGGCGGGGGCCACCGAGCTGGAGATCGCCCAGGCGTCCAAGGAGCTGGTCAGCCGGATCGCGCCCGAGCTCGGCCCGATGATCCAGCACATGCTGTTCATGCAACTGCGGCACATGATGGAGACCGAGGCGGTCAACGCCGCGGAGCGGGCCGCCGGCAAGCCGCTTCCGGGTGCGCGCCACATCACCGTCGCGTTCGCCGACCTCGTCGGCTTCACCCGGATCGGCGAGGCGGTATCGGCCGAGGAGCTGGGGCACCTGGCCAACCGGCTGGCCCACCTCGCCCGGGACATGACCGTCCCGCCGGTGCGGTTCATCAAGACGATCGGCGACGCGGTGATGTTCGTCTGTCCCGAACCGCAACCCATGTTGGACGTCGTCCTGAAGCTGGTGGAGGCCGTCGACACCGACAACGACTTCCCGCGGTTGCGGGCGGGGGTGGCGGCCGGCATGGCGGTGAGCAGGGCCGGCGACTGGTTCGGCAGCCCGGTCAACGTGGCCAGCCGGGTGACCGCCGTGGCGCGCCCGGGCACCGTGCTGGCCGCCGACTCCGTCCTGGACGCCCTCGACGGAACGGCGGACTTTGAGGGATCGTTCGCCGGCGCGCGCCGGCTCAAGGGCATCAAGAGCGAAGTGAAGCTTTTTCGGATCCGCCGCGGGCAGGGCCCTTCCGCATAGGCAGGCCCGGGCGACTCTAGGGGGCGTTTGACGCTTAGGTCGCACGCGGCTGGTTTCCTACCCCGTTTCCCAGCGCTTCGAATCGGTCGCTTCCGGGCCTGCTTCGCTACCAAAAATACAACTCTGAACAGCACCGGACAAGGGTGCGGACCGCGCGTCCCCGGCGCACCGGGCGCCCTCAACTGTTCGCCCCCGGTGAACGGCATTCCCATACGGTTGTAACGATGTAATCATGTAATCATGAAATCGCATCACACACACGGACGGCGCTACGGCCGTCCCGGGGGCTGGCAGCAGGCCCACCAGCCCGACGCCAGCGGCGCGGCGGAATGGTTCGCCGGACGCCTCCCCGAAGCCTGGTTCGACGGCGACCCCACGGTCATCGTCGACCGCGAAGAGATCACCGTCATCGGCAAGCTCGCCGAACCCGAGAACTCCGGGGAAGAGAGCGAGGCCCGCGCCGAGGGCCGGGTGTCCCGATTCCGCGAGGAGACCCGCTCGGAGCGGATGCGCATCGCCGACGAAGCGCAGGATCGCTACGGCCGCAAGGTTTCCTGGGGCGTGGAAGTAAACGGCGAGCGAATCCTGTTCACCCACATCGCCGTACCGGTGATGACGCGCCTCAAGCAGCCCGAGCGCCAGGTGCTCGACACGTTGGTCGACGCCGGGGTCGCCCGGTCCCGCGCCGACGCGCTCGCCTGGACGGTCAAGCTGGTCGGCGAGCACACCGAGGAGTGGCTGGCCAAGCTGCGCGACGCCATGTCGGCCGTCGACGACCTGCGCGCCGAGGGGCCCGACCTCCAGTCATAGCCCAATGACGAAGCGCGCCTTGGCTATTCGTTGTCGACCTTGGCGAGGATCTTGTCGATGACCTGCCCGCCCTGATCGCTGATGTGGTAGCCGCACGCGTTGACGTCGGCGACCACGTTGTTCGCAACGCCCATGGCGCGCTGGCACTCCCAGCCGTCGGCGCCTTCCTGGGTTTCCAGCATGGTGATCTTCGGCGGGCCGCCGGTGACCTGAGCGAACGTCCACCTGAACACCTTGTTGTTCTTGTTCGTCACGGTCACCGTCTTGCCCGCGCAGTTCTTCCACTTGTCCGCCGAACTCTGCACGAACGCCTTGGCCTTGTCGGCGGACGGAAATGCCACGGCCGCCTGGTTGACCCAGTGGTCGTAGTCGTCGCCCGGTTCGGAGGACACCAGCCCGCTCATCCCGGTGTAACCGGTGCCGGCGTACACCGGGTCCTGGCTGGTGTACAGCGACCCCAGGCAGTTCGGCGACGAGAGCGTCACCGTCGAGGTGTCCATCGACGTGATCGGCTTGCCGGGCGTCATCGAGGACGAGCCCATGATGGTGTTGACGCCCGACGGATCCAGCAGCAGGGCGCTGAGCCGGCCGGGCGGTACGGGATCCGGGGGCGGCGGGGCCGGCGCCGGCCGGGTCACCAGCCAGATCCCCACGCCGCCGCCGGCCAGGACCAGCACGGCGACGACGGCGGCGACGATCGGCCACGGGCTGCGTTTGGGCTTGGGCGCCGGCTGATTCCAGGAAGCCGGGCCGGTGAACTGCTGGGGCGGCGGCCCGCCCCAATTGCTGCTGCCGCCCTGGTAGGCCTGCGGTCCGGACGGCACGGGGCCGCTGTCGGGGGCCCATGGCCGCGGGGTCTGGGCGGCCTGCGGCATCGGCCCCGAGCTGGGCGCCGTGGGGTAGGGCGGTGGTGAACCCTGCGCCGGCGCGGGCGGTGGGGTGGTGGCCGGAGGTTGCGGCGGGCCCACGGCACTGGCGGCCAGGGTGGGACCGCCGCTGTCCGCGGTGTGCGCCTCGGCGGTGGCGGGCAGGGTGGCTTCCTGGCTGCGCCGCACGATGTTGTTGGCGTGGTCCTGATCCGGGTCGCTGAGGGCCTCGTGGGCGGCCAGCGCCAGATCGCCGGCGCTGGCATAGCGGTCTTCGGGCTTCTTGGCCATGCCGCGCGCGATCACCGCGTCGAAGGCCTTGGGAACGCCCGGGCGCACGGCGCTGGGCTTCGGGATCGGGTCCATCAGGTGGGCGGTGACCAGGGTGCTGGCGCTGTCGGCGCGGTAGGGCGGCGACCCGGTCAACGCCTCGTGCAGCACGCAGGCGAGCGCGTAGATGTCGGCGCGGTAGGTGACCTCGTCGTTCGAAAAGCGTTCGGGCGCCATGTATTTCCAGGTGCCGACCGCGGTGCCGAGCTGGGTGAGCTTCTCGTCGGTGGTGGCGCTGGCGATGCCGAAGTCGACCAGGTAGGCGAAGTCGTCGCGGGTGACCAGGATGTTGGGCGGCTTGACGTCGCGGTGCATCACCCCGGCGGCGTGGGCGGCGTCCAGGGCCGAGGCGATCTGGGTGACGATGGCCACCGCGCGCGGCGGGGTCAGCGGGCCGAACCGCTTGAGCACCGAGTCCAGGTCCGTGCCCTCGATGAGGCGCATCTCCATGTACATCTGGCCGTCGATCTCGCCGTAGTCGTGGATCGGCACCACGTGCGGTTCCTGCAAACGGCCGGCGATGCGGGCCTCGCGCTTCATCCGCTCGCGAAACACGGGGTCCTTGCTGAACGTGTCCGACATCAGCTTGAGGGCGACCGTCCATTCCTTGACGGTGTGCTCGGCCTCGTAGACCTCGCCCATCCCACCGCGGCCCAGCAGTCGTTTTAGGTGATAGGGCCCGAACGTCGAACCCACCCGTGAGGCCTGCGCGTCGCTCATTCCTGACCCTCCAAACCAACCCCGGACCCGCCGACCCTATCAATATCGTCCGACCTCAACGGCCAACCGCGAGCCCCGACTCAGCAATCAAGACGGTAAGCCCGCGGCGGCCCCGCCGCAGGACAATCCGGCATTCAACGCGACATTGTTAAACGGGGCGCCGCCACAGCAGGAGATAACGCCAGAACAGCAGCCGACGGACGCGGGCGCCGGGCAGGATCGCGGCGGCGATTTCGCGGGCCTGCCGGGTGGTCAGCGGCGGATCGAAGACTTTCGGCATGGCCTCGTTGACCGGGTCCGGTCCGTACCAGCCGCCGCGGCCGGCCGCCCGCAGCGCGGCGAACGCGGCGCCGAGCGCCCGATTGGCAGCCGCCGCAACCATTTCGGTGGGCGCCTCGCGAGGCAGGTCGACGCGCGGCAACGCCACCGCGGCCAGCACACCGCCCGGGCGCAGCGCCGGCGCCAGCCGCCGCAGGGCGTCGGCGAGCGGCAGCTGGTGCAGCGCGGTGACCGACACGATCGCGTCGTAATGCGCTGCGGGTAAGGGCGTCTCCAGCACGTCGGCGAGGGTGCAGGTGACGTTGGCCGGTGCGCGCCGGCGGGCCGCCTCGATCGTCGCCGCCGACTTGTCGATCGCGTCGACGTGATCGGCGCGGGCGGCCAGTCGCGCGGCGAATGCCCCCGCCCGCAACCGACGTCGAGCACCCGCTCGCATCGCGGCGGCAACTGCCGCAACAGCACTCGCTGGTAGTACGCGTTGTGGTCCCAGGGCGGCGTCATAAAAGGCTACGAGTGCGACGCCCACCACTTGTACAGCTGATCGAGGTTCGGGCCCTGCGCATTTCCCCCGACGACCGCGAACACCAGGTTCTGCTGGTTCGTCCACATCACCTTCGGCTCGTCGCCCGTATAGGTCCCGCAGGCGATTTGACCGAGGACGGTGTTCGGGTCTTTGTTGTGCCACCAGGTGCCGGGTGAGGCCTTGTCTCCCGGGCACTTAACGAGCGAATCGGTTCCCGTGTAGCGGTTGAACGCCGCCTGCACCCCCTGCAGGTCCGAGAACAGCGCATAGGCCGAGATCGTGGGGCCGTTGGGGTCGGTGTTGGGCCCGCACGAGACGGAGACGATCGCCCCCGGCATCGGTTGGGGGTCCGGCGCGCAGGTGCCGGGTGGGTAGCCGGCCGGCAGCAGGCTCAGCAGACGGTTGGTGGCGCCGGGCGGCGGCGTGGCGGGCGGCGGGGTGGTGCGAGGCGTGGTCCTGGTGGTGCTGCGGGTGGACGCCGTCGTGGTAGTGCTGGCCGCGGTGGGGGTTTCGCTGTCGTCGTTGCCGACCGCGATCGAGATGCCGACGGCGGCGGCCACGAGGACCACCACGACGGCCGCCGCCGCGGCGACGATGACCCACGGGCTGCGTTTGCGCGGCGGCACCGGCGGGTGCCCGGGGCCCCACGGCGCCGGGCCGGCGAATTGCGGTGGCGGGCCGCCGAACGGGGGTTGGTAGCGCGGAGGATTCGGTGGGGGCGGGCCGGCGCCGGGCATGGGCCGCGGCACGGGCCCGACGGCACCCCGCGGCACGGAAGGGGCGGATTGCTCACTCTGGCGCAGGATGTTGACGGCCTGGGTCTGGTCCGGATCGGTGAGCGCGTCGTGGGCGGCGCGCGCCAGGTCACCCGCGCTGGCGTAGCGGTCCTCCGGCTTTTTGGCCATGCCGCGCGCGATCACGGTGTCGAACGCCCGGGGGATGCCGGACCGTTTGGCGCTGGGCTGGGGGATGGGCTCCAACAGGTGGGCGGTGACCAGGGTGCCCGCGCTGTCCGACGCGTACGGCGGGGACCCCGTCAAGCATTCGTAGAGCACGCACGCCAAGGAGTAGATGTCGGCGCGGTAGGTCACCTCGTCGTTCGAAAAGCGTTCGGGCGCCATGTATTTCCAGGTGCCCACGGCGGTGCCGAGCTGGGTGAGCTTCTCGTCGGTGGTGGCGCTGGCGATGCCGAAGTCGACCAGGTAGGCGAAGTCGTCGCGGGTGACCAGGATGTTGGGCGGCTTGACGTCGCGGTGCATCACCCCGGCGGCGTGGGCGGCGTCCAGGGCCGAGGCGATCTGGGTGATGATGGCCACCGCCCGTGGCGGGCTCAGCGGGCCGTACCGCTTGAGCAGCGAATCCAGGTCGGTGCCCTCGATGAGGCGCATCTCCAGGTACATCTGGCCGTCGATTTCGCCGTAGTCGTGGATCGGCACCACGTGCGGTTCCTGCAAGCGGCCGGTGATGCGGGCCTCGCGCCTCATCCGCTCGCGAAACACGGGATCCTTGCTCACGGATTCCGACATCAGCTTGAGGGCGACCGTCCAGCCCTTGACGGTGTGCTCGGCCTCGTAGACCTCGCCCATCCCGCCGTGGCCCAGGGCCCGTTTGAGCTCGTAGGGTCCGAACCTCGACCCCGAACGCGAGCCCGGCGCCCCGCTCATCGATCCTCCCAATCAACCCAGACCCGCCGACCATATCAACCCCGGCGCCGCGGAAGGATTCTCAATAAGTTCTCGGCGAAGTCCGCTCTCGACGCCCTAGTCGGCGCCGGCCTTGTTTCCCGCCGCGATCTCGAAGGTGAACTCGTGCTCGCCGATGCGGATGTGGTCGCCGTCGTGCAGCGGGGTCGCCCTGCGGATCCGCTCCTCCTGCACGTACACGCCGTTCGACGAGCGCAGGTCGTTGATGACGAAGCTGCTGCCCGTGTCGACGATCACGGCGTGGTGGCGGCTGACCTTGGGGGTGGCCAGGACGATGTCGTTGTCGCTGAGCCGCCCGATGCGGGTCGCGGCCTCGTCCAGCGCGTGGCGTTCGCCGGAGTCCTCGCGCAGGTACGCGACGGCGTCCCGGTCGGACACCATCGTGTACTGGTCCATGACCGTGAGCGTGACCGCCGCGGTGGTGACGGCGTTCTTCTTGACGTCCAACGGTTCCTGGCGCAGGATCCGGTCGTTCAGCTCGCGCAGGTTGTGGCCCGGGTCGATGCCGAGGTCCTCGGCGAGCGTTTCCTTGACGCGGCGGTAGGCGGCCAAGGCGTCGGATTGGCGGTCGGTGAGGTAGTAGGCGGTGATCAGCTGCGCCCACAGCGGCTCGCGGTAGGGATGCTCCGCGGTCAGGGCCTCGAGCTCGGTGATCACGGCAGAGGCGCGTCCGCAAGCGATTTCGGCCTCGGCCTTCGCCGTGTGGACGAGGATCTTCTCCTCGACCAGGGAGGTGGCGAAGGTGTCGACGAACTGAAAGTCGCGCAGGTCCTCGAGCACCTGCCCGCGCCACTCCGCCAGGGCCGCCGAAAGGTGCTTGCTGGCTTGTTCGAACCGGCCGCCGGCGGCGGCCTGCACGCCCGCGGTCTTCTCGGCGATGAATCGCCCGATGTCGCAAGCGTCGTCGGGGATGCTGAGGCGGTAGCCCGGGGGCGCCGCCGCCAACACCACTCGCGAGTCCACCCCGAAGCCGCCGAGGAGCTTGCGCAGGTTGGACACGTAGGAGTGGATGCTGGCCCGGGCACCCGACGGCGGCGATTCGTCCCAGAGCGCCGTGGTGAGCCGGTCGACGCCCACCGGGCTGTTGCGGTTCATCAGCAGCAGGGCCAGCACGGCCCGCTGCTTGGGGGTGCCCGCGGGCACCAGGGCGCCGTCGACGCTCATTTCCAGCGGTCCCAGTAGACCGAACTCGAGACGTTTGTCCACCATCGCGCGTAACACCCTCCGCGTGTCATTGAGGTGCCTTGTAGTGATTGTGATACCAACTCGGCCAATTCGGTGAGAACCCGGGGATCGCTCGCGTTGCGCAAATGCGCTCCCCGGCAACGTGATCTTGGACCTCCTGCGCGAATCAGGTTACGGCGCAGCGGAACACGCGTCAGAGCGTGACGACCATCAGCTCGTTGCTCGTCTCCCAGGACTGGACGAACAGCTGCAGGGGAATCTGCTCGTCGCGGCCGTCGGAGGTGCCGCTGTCGTTGAGGTGAACGACGCCGTGGGTGGCATCGACGCCGGTCACCACCACCGCGTGGTCGGACTCCGGGTTGCCGTACTTGTCCTTCGCCTCGACGGGCTGGTGCCAGATGAGTTCACCGTTGACGCCCACGATCACCTTGTGACCGCTGCCCAGGGCCTGCTTCAGCCCCGCGAGGCCCGGGCGGATGCCGCTGCGGGCGGTGTCGTCGCGGTCGATGACGATGGCGGTGACGTGGTATTGGGCGAGCAGCGCCGGGACGTCGGCGAAGCTGGCGCCGTCGCCGGAATTGGGGTTGTCGGGATCGGCCGGCTTGGTGTAGATCGGGCCAGCGTGCGCGACGCTGGGGGTCGAGTGGGCCTTGGCGATGATGGCCTGCTCCGAGGGCGCCTCGCCGGTCAGCTGGCCGATGACGTCGGCGCTCGACATCAGGACGCAGTCGTCGTAGCGCTGCTCGTGCCAGTACTCGGCGGCGGCCACCGGGTCGCCGTACATCAGTTCCGACGCCGCGTTCGCCGGGGCGGCCACGCCGAGCGCCACCGCGCCGGCGAACACCGCGAAGGTGACGGTCCTAGCGACGGCGGCGATGGTGGTGGCCTTCATGGTGTGTCCTTTCCGTTCTCGCTCTCGCGTGGTGCGGGGCGTTGAGAAAAGGTTCCGATGCCGGCCTTGTCGGTATCTCCACGAATTCTTGGAACGCCCGGCGCACCCCTTCTCCAGCGGCGGACGGGGGATTCCGTCATCGGAATCCCCCGTCGCGGTGGGTGATTGCTAGGCCGCCTGGCCGGCGAATTGCGGGCAGTAGAACTTCGTCGCGGCGGCCACGAAGTGACCGGCCTGCCGGGGTGACATCCTGGCCTGCGTCGTCAGCATGAGCGCGACGGCCGCCTTGCTCTTGCCCGCGGCCAGCTCGCTGCACACCTGGTGGCCCGCCTGGATCGCGTCCTGGTTCGCGCTGAACGTGGTCGCCCCGGCGGCGCCGGCGGTCGCGACGGCGAGCCCGACGGCGGCGGTGCCCAGGGCGGTGGCTACGGCTGCGGTGATGCGGGTGCTGAACATCGTTGGGGTCCTTTCGGGTTCGGCCTTGGCTGCGCTCAGCCTCGGGCCGGCCCCTTGGGGGATCCTGAACGAATTCTTGGTGTCCCGGGCGACTAGGCCCGGGTCATCGCGTAATAGGCGCCGCGCCGGGCCAGCAGCTGGATGTGGCTGCCCTGTTCCACGATGCGGCCGTCTTCCACGACCAGGATGCGATCGGCATCCCGGATCGTCGAAAGGCGATGCGCGATGATGAAACTCGTGCGGTCACGGCGGAGTTCGCGGGTGGCGCGCGCGACGAGGGCCTCGGTGCGGGTGTCGACGGAGCTGGTGGCCTCGTCCAGGATCAGCAGCTGCGGGCGCGCGAGGAAGGCGCGGGCGATGGTGATGAGTTGCTTCTCGCCGGCGCTGATGTTGGCGCCGTCCCCGCTGACGCGGGTCTGGTAGCCGGCCGGCAGCGTGTGCACGAACCGGTCGACATAGGCCGCCCTGGCCGCGGCCACCACCTCCTCCTCGGTGGCCTCCGGCCGCCCGTAGGCGATGTTCTCGGCGATCGTCCCGTCGAACAGCCAGGTGTCCTGCAGCACCATGCCGATCCGCGACCGCAGCGACTGCCGGCTCACGGTGGTGATGTCGACCCCGTCGATCAGGATCCGGCCGGAATCGACGTCGTAGAACCGCATCAGCAGGTTCACCATGGTCGTCTTGCCCGCCCCGGTCGGTCCGACGATCGCCACGGTGCTGCCGGGCTCGGCCACCAGCGACAGGTCGTGGATCACCGGTGTGCCCGGCCGGTAGGCGAAGTTCACCTGCTGGAACTCGACCCGGCCGCCGTTGGACCGCGGCAGGGCGCGCTCGGGGGCGGGCGGTTCCTCGGGCTCGTCGAGCAGGTCGAACACCCGCTCGGCGCTGGCCACCCCGGATTGCAGCGTGTTGTACATCCCGGCCACCTGGCCCACCGGCGCGTTGAACTGCCGGACGTACTGGATGAAGGCCTGGATGCTGCCCAGCGTGATCTGGCCGGTCGCCACCTGCAGGCCGCCGACGACGGCGACGGCGACGTAGCCGATGTTGCCGACGAACGTCGTCGCCGGCGCCACCAGCCCGGAGAAGAACTGGGCGCCGAAGCTGGCCTGGTACAGGTCGTCGTTGAGGCGGCGGAACTGCTCGCGCGCCGCGGCCTGGTGGCCGAACGTCTTGACCACCGTGAATCCGCTGTAGGTCTCCTCGATGTGGGCGTTGAGGCGCCCGGTGCTTCTCCACTGCGCCACGAACAGGCGCTGCGAGCGCCGCGCGATCGCGCGGGTCGCCAGCAGCGAGACCGGCACCGCCAGCAGGGTGATCAGGGCCAGCAGCGGCGAAATGGACACCATCATGGCCAGCACGGCCACCACCGTCAGCGTCGCCGTCACCAGCTGGCTGATCGTCATCGACAGCGACGACTGGACGTTGTCGATGTCGTTGGTCACCCGGCTCAGCAGCTCGCCCCGCTGGCGCCCGTCGAAGTAGGACAGCGGCAGCCGGTGAATCTTGTCCTCGACGTCGCGGCGCAGCGCGACCATGGTGCGCTGCACGGTGAGGTTGAGCAGCCGGGCCTGGGCCCAGATCAGCAGCGCGGCAACGGCATACAGGGCCAGCGCCAGCGCCAGGGTCCTGCCCACCGCGCCGAAGTCCACACCCCGGCCGGGCACCACGTCCATCCCGGACAGCAGGTCGGCGAAGGCGGTGTCGCCGCGGGCCCGCGCCGCCGCGACGGCCTGCGCCTTGCTGATTCCTGCGGGCAGCCGCCGCCCGATGACGCCGTTGAACAGCAGGTCGGTGGCGTGGCCGAGGATCCGCGGAACGACGACCCCGATCACCGTGCCCGTGATGCCCAAAGCGATGACCGCGACGCTCAGAGACCGTTGCGGCGCAAGCCGTTTCACCAGCCGGGCCGCCGAGCCCCAGAAGTCCCGGGATCGGCCCGTCGTCGGTGCCACGGGCGCCACCGTCATTGCAAGGCGCCCACCGACTGCGAGTCGGCGAATTCGGCGTAGGTGGGGCAGTCGGCCAGCAGCGATTCGTGGGTGCCCGCACCCACCAGCTTCCCGCCGTCGACGACGACGACCTGGTCGGCCTGGGCGGCGGTCGAAACACGCTGCGTGACAACGATGATCGTGGAGCCACCGGACGTCTGCGCCAGCGACGCGCGCACCCGCGCGTCGGTGTGCACGTCGAGCGCGGCGAACGAATCGTCGAACAGGTAGATGGCCGGCCGGCGGATCACCGCCCGCGCGATCGCCAGCCGCTGGCGCTGGCCGCCCGAAAAGTTGATGCCGCCCTGGGCCACCCGCATGTTCAGCGCGTCGTCGTGGGCGCGGACGAATCCGTCGGCGTCGGCCACCCGCAGGGCTTCCCACATCTCGTCTTCGGTCACTACCTGACCCGGGACCGCGCCGTAGCGCAAGTTATCCGCGACCGTGCCGGTGAACAGGTAGCCGCGCTGGGGGACCAGCCCGATCGCCGCCCACAGCCGCTCGGTGTCGTAGTCGCGGACGTCGACGTCGTCGACCAGGACGGCGCCAGAAGTCACGTCGTAGAGCCGGCACATCAGCGACACCAGCGTCGACTTGCCCGAACCGGTGCTGCCGACGACCGCGGTGGTGGTGCCGGGCCGCGCCGTCAGCGAAATGTCCTGCAGCACCGGCCGGTCCGCGCCCGGATAGCTGAAGCTCGCGCCGTCCAGCCGCACGACGCCGGTGATCCCGGTCGGCGGAAATCGGGGATCAGGTGGGTTCTGCACCGCGGCGGTGGTGGACAGCACCTCGGTGATCCGTTCGGCGCACACCGACGCGCGCGGCAGCACCACCAGCGTCATCGTCGCCATCAGCACCGCCATCAGGATCTGGGTGAAGTAGGCCAAAAAGGCGGTCAGCGAGCCGACCTGCATCTGGCCCCGATCGATGCGCAGCCCGCCGAACCAGATCAGCGCCACGCTGGACACGTTGATGGTCAGCGTGGTCACCGGCAGCATCAGCGCCTGCAGATTGCCCGTCGCCAGCGCCGTGCCCGAGAGCGCGGCGTTGGCGCGCGCGAACCGGTCGCGCTCGTAGTCCTCGCGCGCGAACGCCCGCACCACCCGGACCCCCGACAGCTGGTCGCGCAGCACCCGGTTGATGCCGTCGATCAGGCCCTGCATCCGGCGCAGCAGCGGCAGCATGCGCGACATGATCAGGTAGTTGGCCACGGCCATGACCGGCACGCTGACCAGCAGCAGCCAAGTCAATGCGGCGTCGACGTGGATGGCCATGACGATGCCGCCGGCGCACATGATCGGCGCGGTGATCAGCACGGTGCCGGAGATCTGGACCAGGTACTGGATCTGCCGGACGTCGTTGGTGCTGCGCGTCAGCAGGGTGGGCGCGCCGAACCGGGCGGTCTCGCGCTCGGAGAACGTCGTGACGTGGTCGAAAATCGCCCGGCGCAGGTCGCGCCCGAAGCCCATGCCGGTCCGTGAGCCGACGTAGACGGCGCCGACGGCGCACAGCACCTGCAAGCCGGTGACGGCGAGCATCACTATGCCGAGCCTGACGATGGTGGCCGCGTCGCCCTTGGCCACGCCCTCGTCGATGATCGCGGCGTTGACCGTCGGCAGGTACAGCGACGCCAGGGTGCTGGTCACCTGGAGCGCGGTCAGCACCGCAACCAGCCGGCGGTACGGCCGGATGTACTGGCGCAGCAGTGCCAGGAGCATGTCGTAACTGTCGCACACGGGCGGCGCCGCGGTCGTGACCACCGCGCTGAAATGCCTGCTCACACGCCGCGTCCGCGGTTGACCCCCCGCCTGCCGCTACAGTGCATCGTGTGACCAGCAGTAGGCGAGGCGCGAGGGCGCTGGCTCTGGCGGCGTCGGCTCTGACGATCCTGATCCTTGCGGGATGCTCTGGTTCCGGCGACAACAAGCCCGGGGCGACGGCATCGTCGACGCCCGGAAGCGGGGAGGGTCACCACGGGCCGATGTTCCCGCAATGCGGCGGCATCAGCGATCAGACGGTGTCGGACCTGACCAAGGTGACGGGGCTGGTGAACACCGCCCGCAACTCCGTGGGGTGTCAGTGGTTAGCGGGCGGCGGCATTCTGGGCCCGCACTTTTCCTTCTCCTGGTATCGCGGCAGCCCGATCGGCCGCGAGCGCAAGACCGAGGAGCTGTCGCGCGCCAGCGTCGACGACATCAACATCAACGGCCACGGCGGCTTCATCGCCGTGGGCAACGAGCCCAACCTGGGTGACTCGCTGTGCGAGGTGGGCATCCAGTTTCAGGACGACTTCATCGAATGGTCGGTCAGCTTCAGCCAGAAGCCGTTCCCGCCGCCCTGCGACATAGCCAAGGAACTGGCCCGTCAATCGATTGCGAACTCGAAATGATCAGAACCGCCCGCGCCGGCGCGGCCGTGCTGCTCGCTGCGCTGCTGGTCCTGACGGGCTGTTCGCGGTCCATCGGCGGCAACGCCGTCAAGGCGGGCGGCAACGTGCCGCGCAACAACAACTCCCAGCAGCAGTATCCGAACCTGCTCAAGGAGTGCGAGGTGTTGACCAGCGACATCCTGGCCAAGACCGTGGGCGCGGACCCGCTCGACATCCAGAGCACCTTCGTCGGCGCGATCTGCCGGTGGCAGGCCGCCAATCCGGCCGGCCTGATCGACATCACCCGGTTCTGGTTCGAGCAGGGCAGCCTGGGCAACGAGCGCAAGGTGGCCGACTTCCTGAAGTACAAGGTGGAGAACCGTTCGATCGCGGGCATCGAGTCGATCGTGATGCGCCCGGACGACCCGAACGGCGCCTGCGGCGTGGCCAGCAACGCGGCGGGCGTGGTCGGCTGGTGGGTCAACCCCCAGGCGCCCGGCATCGACGCCTGCGGGCAGGCCATCAAGCTGATGGAGCTGACGCTCGCGACGAACTCGTAGGGACTAGCGCGGGACTTCGAAACCCGTCAGCGCGGCCCGGCCCGGCTCCAGTTGCGCCCACGCCCACGGCACGCTGAGCACCGCGATCGCCGACGTCGGGAATTTCGTCGAAATGCGTTCCACCACAGCGTCATCCGTGCCGTCGTCGTCGGCCAGGATGAGCGCCAGCTCCGACGTCGTCGGCTCGTGACCGACGACCAGCAGCGTGCCGATGTCCTCGGCCGTCGCGTTGATCTCCTCGATCACCGTGCCCGGGGACGCGCCGTAGAGCCGCTCGCTGTAGCGCACCGGCGCGGCGACGCGGGTGTTTTCCAGGGTCTGCCGCGCCCGCGTCGCGGTCGAGCACAGCACCGCGTCGACGGGTGGCACGTTGGCGCGCAGCCAATCTCCGGCCAGGCCGGCCTCCCTGATGCCGCGCGACGCCAACGGCCGGTCGTGGTCGGCGACCCCCGCCGGATAGTCCGACTTCGCGTGCCGCATCAGCAGCAGAGTGCGCTTCACGGATTCACGCTAATCAATGCGCAACCCTGATCGCTACGCCGCGTCCTGCGTCGCGGCCCATATCAAGCGAAGGCGGGCTGCATCGCAAGCCAAGACTGCCTAGAATGCTTAGTGTTCTGACGGGTGGAGGGTCCGCCGGGCTAGTGATAACCACGAGCTAGCTAGGAGGTGGACCGACGTGTCGTATGTGATCGCCGCGCCGGACGTAATGGGTTCGGCCGCAACGGATTTGGCAGCCATCGGCTCCGCACTCAAGGCGGCCGGCGCGGTCGCGGCCTTCCCGACGACGGGGATCGTGGCCGCGGCTGAGGATGAGGTGTCGGCGGCCATCGCAGCGGTGTTCTCCGCCCACGGTGAGAGCTTTCAGGCGCTGGGTGCGCAGGCGGCGGCGTTTCAGGGGCAGTTTGTGCAGGCGTTGACCGCAGGGGCCGGCTCCTACGTCGGCGCGGAGGCCGCCAATGTCGGCGCCGTTGCAGCCAATCCGGCCGCGGCGGTGGTGCAGGATCTGCTCGGTCTGATCAATGCGCCTTTCCTGTCGCTGACGGGACGCCCGCTGATCGGAAATGGCGCCAACGCGGCGCCGCTGAGTGGGGCAAACGGCGCGCCGGGCGGGTGGCTGATCGGCGACGGCGGCGCCGGCGCGGCCGGCGGCGGGACCCACCTGGCCGGTGGTAACGGTGGGGCCGGCGGGTTGCTGTTCGGCAACGGCGGCCCCGGCGGCCCCGGCGGCCACGCCGGGGCGGATCTCGGTGGTGTCGGCGGAAGTGGCGGGCCCGCGGGGTTGTTCGGCATCGGGGGAGCCGGTGGTACCGGGACGGGAGGCAACAACGGCGGTAACGGCGGGACCGGCGGATTGCTCTTCGGCATCGGCGGTGCCGGTGGCACCGGCTCGGAGACAGAGTCGGCCATGACTGGGGCCGGCGGCGCCGGCGGGGCTGCCGGGCTGTTCGGCGTCGGCGGCGCCGGGGGCGCCGGCGGGTTCGGCCAGGTCGGTGGCGGTGGCGGCACCGGTCTCGTCGGCGGCACCGGCGGTGCCGGCGGCGCCGGCGGATTGCTGGTCGGCCACGGCGGCACCGGTGGGGCCGGAGGATTCGGTAGCGGCGGCCACACCGGCAACGGCGGCGCCGGCGGGGCTGCCGGACTGCTCGGCAACGGCGGCACCGGGGGCGTCGGCGGAGCGAGCACGACCACCAACGGCGGCGACGGCGGGGCCGGGGGTCACGGCGGTTTCCTGCATGGCGCGGGTGGTGCCGGCGGCGCCGGCGGGTTCGGCCTCGTCGGCGGGGCCGGCGGCAATGCCGGCATCCTTTTCGGCTTCGGCGGCTCCGGTGGCGCCGGTGGCGACACCGGCGGCGGGGCCGGCGGGATCGGCGGCAACGGGGGCGCCTCCGGACTGGTGGGCAACGGTGGGAACGGCGGGAACGGCGGGAACAGCGCCGCCCTTCTCATCGCCGCCGGCGGGGCCGGCGGGAAAGCGCTGCTCTTGGGGGCGAACGGCCTGCCCGGATTGGAAGGTTGACACCGAGTAGAGGTGGCCGGCACCGTCAGACGTGAACGGACACAGGGGATTTGAAGGTTGCAGTGGTCCCTACACGGGCAGCACGGTCCCGGTGGCCGGGCCCAGACCGATAAGTTGACCGCCGGGGGGCACGTAGCCGCCGGTGGTCCCGTAGAGGCCGTAGAGCGGGTTCAGCGGGCCATGCCCCGAATAGATGTCGTTGATCCAGCCCGTGGACAGGGTGTAGACGGCCTGGGTGTCGCCGGCCGGCGAGAAGGACGTGGCCAGCTGCGAAACGAAGTCGATCAGGGGCTTGTTGCCCAGCAGCGAGTCGACATGCGAACCGTTGAGCAGTTCGACGCCGGTGAACTGCCCCGGGTACAGACCGACCAGCTGATTCGTGGTGGCGCCGTAGGCGTTCCACGGCTGCGGCGGCGAGGCCACCACATAGTCGGGGATGTGCAACGTCTTCAGGTTGGCGATCGCCGCCGCGAAGGCCGACGAGTCATTTGCCACCCCGTCGAACATGATCACACCGAGAAGGTGGTTGTTGGCGGTGTTCGTCCCGAGGTCCGCGACGTAGTCGCCGGCGGCGAGCGTGGCAAGGCCGCCGCCGGCGGAATGCCCGGTGATCATGAAGTTTTGCGGCAGCGTGCCGTGATAGCCGGCCTGGTTTGCGCTGAGGTTCAGCGCGGCCTCGTTACCCAGGAACAACGAGCCCACTGCCTGGTGCATCTGGGTGCCGCCCAGCCAGGCGCCCATCGGCAACGGAATCGACGACACGGTCGGGACGACCACGATGCTGTCGGTGCCGTACGCGAGGGCGGTGGCCAGAGTGCCGTACCAGCCGCCCGTCCCCAGGAAGCCGTGCTGCAGGTAGATGACGCCGCGAGCGTTGACCGTGCCGTCCGCCTGCGTCGGGAAATACCAGCGCGCCGGGGCGTCATACCCGTTGGGACCCACCGCGAGGTTGAGGTAGGAGAAGCCCTCCCGGACCCCGGTGACCGGGCCGGGCGTTCCCGTCCCCTGATACACGCCGGCGCTCTGGCTCGCCAGGGTTCCGTTGAAGAACTCGGTGAGCAGCCTGCCGAGGAAACCCGGCCCCGAGCTCCCGGTGACGGCGGGCCCGACGGCGCCTTCACCGAACAGCGGACGCCCGGTCAGGTAGGTGAACGGTGAGAAGAACCCCACGTCGAAGAACTGCTGCTCCAGCCCCTTGATCAGCAGGGACACATTCGTGAGCTCGCCGGCGGCGTAGCTGGCTCCGGCCGCGCCCAACGTGCCCGCAAACTGCGAATGAAACAGCGTCGTCTGCGCGGTCAGCGCATGAAATTCCTCGGCGACGTCGCCGAAGAGGTTCGCGACGGCCGCCGACACCTCGTCGCCGGCCGCGGCGGCAATGCCCGTCGTCGAGGGAGCCGCCGCCGCGGAGGCTTCCTTGATGGCCTGCTCGATACCGGTCAAATCCGCCGACGCTGCGGCAACGGCGTCGGGCGCTGCAATCACCAGCGACATCCGCGGCTCCATCCTCGCTCGCCCCCGACATCCCCAGGACAGTTACCGAAGCTACTCAGCCGAGCCCCTGTTTGCTTAACTTTCTTAAAGATTCCCGGCGCCACGAGACGTGCCGGGCGACGTCCCGCGTCTTGTCGGCACCCGAACCTAGACTTCCCGGTGCCCTGATACCCACGAATTCGAAAGGGGGCCGCCGGGATGCGTTTCCTGCACACCGCCGACTGGCAGCTGGGCATGACCCGGCACTTTCTCGCCGGCGACGCCCAGCCGCGGTATTCGGCCGCCCGCCGCGACGCGGTGGCCGGTCTCGGCGCGCTGGCGGCCGAGGTCGGCGCCGAGTTCGTCGTCGTCGCCGGGGACGTCTTCGAACACAATCAACTCGCCCCGCAGGTGATCGGCCAGTCCCTGGAAGCCATGCGCGCCATCGGGATTCCGGTCTACCTGCTGCCGGGCAACCATGACCCGCTCGACGCGTCGTCGGTGTACACCAGCGCCCTGTTCACCGCCGAACGGCCCGACAACGTCGTCGTGCTCGACCGGGCCGGGGTCCACGAAGTCGGGCCGGGGCTCGAGATCGTCGCGGCGCCATGGCGGTCCAAGGCGCCGACCACCGACCTGGTGGCCGATGTGCTCGACGGCCTCACCGCGGGCCCGGTCACCCGGATCCTCGTCGCCCACGGCGGCGTCGACGTCCTGGATCCCGACCGCGACAAGCCCTCACTGATCCGGCTCGCCACGCTCGAGGACGCACTCCACCGCGGCCTGGTGCACTATGTGGCCTTGGGAGACAAGCATTCTCGCACGCAGGTCGGCGAGAGCGGCCGGGTTTGGTACTCGGGCTCACCGGAGGTCACCAACTTCGACGACGTCGAATCGGACCCCGGTCACGTGCTCGTCGTCGACGTCGACGGCGGCAACGTCACCGTGCAATCCCGGCACGTCGGCCGCTGGCGGTTTGTCACGCTGCACCGCCAGGTCGACACGAGCCGCGACATCGCCGACCTCGACATGAACCTGGACCTAATGACCGACAAGGACCGGACCGTGGTGCGGTTGGCGCTGACCGGCTCGCTGACGGTCACCGACCGCGCGGCGCTGGACGCGTGCCTGGACCGGTACGCGCGCCTGTTCGCCCACCTGCGCACCTGGGACAGCCACACCGACCTGGCGGTCGTGCCCGCCGACGGCGAGTTCACCGACCTCGGCATCGGCGGGTTCGCCGCCGCGGCCGTCGACGAGCTGGTGGTCACCGCGCGGGAGGGCGACGCCGCGTCCGCCGCCGACGCACAGGCCGCGCTGGCGCTGCTGCTGCGGCTGGCCGATCGGGGGGCCGCGTGAAGCTGCACCGCCTCGCCCTGAGGAACTACCGGGGCATCGCGCACCGCGAGATCGAGTTTCCCGACCACGGTGTGGTGGTGGTCAGCGGCGCCAACGAGATCGGCAAGACGTCGATGATCGAGGCGCTCGATTTGCTCCTGGAATCGCGGGACCGCTCCACCAAGAAGGAAGTCAAGCAGGTCAAGCCCACCCACAGCGACGTGGGTTCCGAGGTCAGCGCCGAAATGAGTTGCGGACCTTATCGTTTCGTCTATCGCAAACGGTTCCACAAGAAATGCGAGACGGAGCTGACGGTGCTGGCGCCGCGGCGCGAACAGCTGACCGGCGACGAGGCCCACGAACGGGTCCGCGCGATGCTGGCCGAGACGGTGGACAACGACCTGTGGCACGCCCAGCGGGTGCTGCAGGCCACGTCGACGGCGGCGGTGGATCTGTCCGGATGCGACGCGCTGTCGCGCGCGCTCGACGTCGCGGCCTCGAGCTCCCAGGCCGCCGCCGCGCTGCAGGGCACCGAGCCGCTGCTGATCGAGCGCATCGACGCCGAGTACGGCCGCTACTTCACCCCCACGGGGCGCCCCACCGGCGAGTGGGCCGCCGCCATTGCGCGGCTGGCCGACGCCGAGGCCGCGGTGGCGCAATGCGTTGCGGCGGTTGCCGAGGTCGACGACCGGGTGCGCCGCCACGCCGAGCTGACCGAGCAGGTCGCCGAGCTGTCGCAGCAGCGGGCCGCCGTCGGCCCCCGGCTGCTCGCCGCGCAGGCCGCCGCGAAAAGGATCGCCGAGCTCACCAACCAGGCGCGCGAGGCCGGGCTGGTCGCCGAGGCGGCCGCCGCGACCGGTGCCGCGTCCGCCGCCGCGCACGACGGGCGCGCGCGCCTGCTCGCCGAAATCCAAAGCCGCACAGCAGCCGTCGCCGCCGCCGCGGCCGAGGCGCAACAGGCCGAAGAGGCGCATGCCGCCGCCAAAGCCGAAGCGCAAACCGCCGCCGCCGCGGCCGAGCAGGCCGCCCAGCTGCTGGCCGACCTGCAACGCCGCACCGAATCCGCCCGGCGCGCCGTCGATCAGCTGGCGGCCCGCGAGGAGGCCGACCGGTTGGCCGCCCGGTTGGCCCGGATCGCGGCCATCGAGCGCGACCGCGACCGGGTCTGCGCGGAGCTCTCCGCGGTGGCCATCACCGACGCGCTGCTGCGGCGCATCGAGGACGCCGCGGCCGCCGCCGACCGCATCGGCGGGCAGCTGGCGTTGACGTCCGCCGCGGTGGAGTTCACCGCCATCGCCGACGTCGAGCTCGCCGCCGGCGACCGACGGGTGTTGCTGCCCGCGGGCCAAAGCTGGTCGATCACGGCGACCGGCCCCACCACCGTCGAGGTCCCCGGCCTGCTGACGGCGCGGATCACTCCCGGCGCGACCACCCTCGACATTCAAGCCAAATACGCTGCGGCGCAAGCGGAGCTGGCCGCGGCGTTGACAGCCGGCGGCGTGACCGACCTGACTGCGGCGCGATCCGCCGACGCGCGCCGCCGCGAGCTGCAGGGCTGCCGCGACCAGCTGGACGCCACCGTGGCCGGGCTCTGCGGCGACGAACAGGTCGACCAACTGCGGTCCCGGCTGGCGCAGCTGCGCGCCGATCAACCCGCCGAATCCGACGCCGTGACGCCCGAAGCCGCTCGCGCGGAACTGGCGGCCGCCGACCCCGCCCGGCAGGCCGCGACCGCGGAGTGCGAGGCGCGCCGCCGGGTCGCGGCGGCCGCCGACGCCGCGCTCGCCGAGGCGGCAACGCGGGCAACGGTTTTGCGGAACGCGGCGGAGGCGCAGCGCACCGAGCTGGACGCGGCCGCCGACCGGCTCGCCCGCGAGCGGGCGACGGTCAGCGACGAGGACCTCGCGTCGGCGGCCGACACGGGGCGCGGGGCGGCCGAGGCCGCGCGGCGCCGGGTCGCCGAGCTGGCCGACGAGCTGGCGGCCGCGGCGCCCGACACGGTCGCGGCCGAATTGGCCGCCGCCACAGCGGAATCGAAGTCGCTGGACGACCGCTACGAAGACGCCGCGCGCGCGTTGCGCGAAATCGGCATCGAGCTCTCGGTATTCGGCACCGAGGGCCGCCAGGGCAAGCTGGACGCCGCGCAGACCGAACGCGAGCACGCTGCCGGCGAGCACGCCCGGGTCGGCAGCCGGGCCCGGGCCGCGCAGCTGCTGCGCTCGGTGATGACGCGCCACCGCGACACCACCCGGCAGCGCTACGTCGAGCCGTACCGCGCCGAACTGCAGCGCCTCGGCCGCCCGGTGTTCGGCCCCACCTTCGAGGTCGACGTCGACAGCGACCTGTGCATCCGCAGCCGCACGCTGGACGGGGTCACGGTGCCCTACGACTCGCTGTCGGGCGGGGCCAAGGAGCAGCTCGGCATCCTGGCGCGGCTGGCCGGCGCGGCGCTGGTCGCCAAGGAGGACAGCGTTCCGGTGGTGGTCGACGACGCCCTGGGCTTCACCGACCCCGATCGGCTGGCCCGGATGGGGCGGGTCTTCGACACGATGGGCGCCCACGGACAGGTGATCGTGCTGACGTGCAGCCCCGACCGGTACGACGGTGTCACCGGCGCCCACCGCATCCACCTCAACGTTTAGCGTTCGGCGCCCGACGGTACTTGTCTTTAGGGTGAGTGATCGATGGCGGGACACGGCGTATGACCATGAGCGCGAAACGGCGTCGGCAGCACGAAAAGCTGGCCGCGTTGCCCGGTGTGCGGCCGGTGCGCCGGCCGGTCTCGCCCGGTAGCTCCGAACAGTTCGACCTCTACTACGTGCGCAGCGGCCGCAAGTCCGCCCAGCCGCTGGTGATCATCCCGGGTGGCCCGGGGGTGGCGTCGGTCCAGATGTACAAGGGACTGCGGCGCCGGGCGGCCGCGGCCGGCCTGGACGTCATCATGATCGAGCATCGCGGCGTGGGATTGTCGCGTCACGACGACTCGGGCGCCGACCTGCCGCCGCGCGCGCTCACCGTGAACCAGGTCGTCGACGACGTCGCGGCGGTGCTCGACGACGCCCGCGTCGACTCCGCCGTCATCTATGGGACGTCGTACGGCACCTACATCGCGGCCGGGGTCGGCGTGCGCCATCCGGGCCGGGTCCAGGCGATGGTCCTGGATTCGCCGCTGCTGTCGAGGCACGACATCGTGATCGTGCGACGGGCGATCCGCCGGCTGCTGCTGCGCGGCGACAGCCCCGAAACCGCCCCGCTGGCCCCCAAAGTCCGCAAGCTCGTTGACGCCGGCGTGATGACGGCCGCGGCCACGCAGGTCGTCGCGACGATCTACGGCTATGGCGGCGCCACGCTGCTCGATCGCCAACTGGACCTGCTGCTGGAGAACCGGAAGCTGTTGTGGTGGGCGATATCCCAGTTCGCCACCCTGGGCAACCTGCCGTTCCGCTACGAGGAGGATTTGGTCAGCCGCATCGCGTTCCGCGAGCTCGACTACGCCGCCCACCCCGACGGCCTGCCGCTCGATCCTGCGGTGGCCGAACGTGAAACCCGCACCCAGAAAGTGTCTTTCGAGGACGAACCGTACGACCTGCCGGCCGAGATGCCGCATTTCACGTGGCCGACGGCGGTGCTCTCCGGCGGCCGGGATCTGATCACCCCGCCGCCGGTCGCCCAGCGGGTGGCGTCCCTGATCCCTCGCGCGGAGCTGTTGAAACTTCCCACCATGGCCCACAGCGCGCTGGACTTTCGCGAACCCGCGGCGCTGGCGGTCGCGCGCTCGGTGTGCCGGGGCGAATTCGAGGGCCTGGCCGCCCAGGCGCCCGCGCTGGATGCGCTGCCGCCCCGGCCCTCAATTCGCCTGCTGTGGAAGGCGATCGAGGTGGCCGCCATCGCCGAGGCCGCCCTGCCCGCCGTGCGGGTCCCGATGCTGTCGCGGTGGCGGCTCAGTTCCGCATGAAGCCGATCGCGGTGTAGTTCAGGTCGGCGAGGCCGACGGCGCCGAAGTTGGCCAGCGTGCTGCGCACCGCGACGTCGCCGGGGGACTGGGTCAGCGGCAGGCTGAACCCCTCGGCCCAGATGAGCTTGTCGAGGTCGTTGGCCAGCGCCCGCGCCTTGGCGGGATCGAGCTCTTCGAGCGTCCGCTCGATCGCGGCGTCGATCTCCGGGCTGCCGATCTTGCCGAAGTTGCTCGCCCCGTCGGACTGGTAGATCTGGGTCAGCGACGACAGCGGGAACGCGTCGCCCAGCCAACCGAATTGGGCGATGTCGAACGCTCCGACGTTGATGTAGTTGGTGAAAAAGCCGCTGCCGGACCTCGCGACCAGTTCCAGCTTGACCCCGATCTGGGCGAGGCTGTGCTGGGCGATCTGCGCGAACACCCGGCTGCCCTGCGCGTCGTAGAACAGGTCGCGGATGACGAGCTGACGGCCGTCCTTCTCCCGGAATTGGCCGTTGAGTTTCCAGCCCAGCTGGTCCAATTCCCGGCTCGCCGCGGCGGGGTCGTAGGGGACGATGAAGCTGTTGTCCTGGTAGCCCTCCTGCCCGGCGACGTAGATGTGGTTACCCAGCGCCACCGGGTTGTTGGTCAGCCCGTACTGGACGACCTTGGCGATGGTCTGCCGGTCGATGCCCTTGGACACGGCGACGCGCAGCGCCCTGTCCTCCAGGATCGCCCCGTGGGCTCCGTTGAAGGTGAAGTGCGACCAACTCGGTGCGGGCGCGCGGCGGATCGAAATGCCCTTGGTGCGTTGGGCGATCGTCAGCTGGTCCACGGTGCCGATGCCGGTCGCGTCGATCGTGTTGTTCTGCAGCGCCGGCAGCCGCGCCGCGTCGTCGAGCACCAGGTAGGTGATGCTGTCCAGGCGCGGCCGCGCACCCCACCATTTCGGGTTGCGGGTCAACGTGATTCGCTGCGTGGTGCGGTCCAGCGACGACACGACGAACGGGCCGGCCGACGGGCCGGGGCCGTCGAGCTGGCCCTTGTTGAACACCTCGGGCGTGGTGGTCATGCTGGCCGGCAGCAGCATGCCGTTGCCGGCGAACATGCCGCGCCACTCGGCGTACGGCTTCGCGAAGGTCATGACGGCCTGCCGGTCGTCCACCCCGCGGGTGACCGATGCGACGCGGTCCGCGCCGCCGGGCCCGGCGATCTCGAAGTTCTTGTCGGCGCCGGACAGGGCGTGGATCTGGCTCTCGATGTCGCGCCAGGTGACCGGCGTGCCGTCGGACCACACGGCCTTCGGGTTGATGGTGTAGGTGACCACCTGTGGGTTGGTCCCGGTGAGCTCGACGCTGGTGAAGTAGTCGGTGTCGACGGTCGTCGACCCGTCCGGCCCGATGACGAACGCGCGCGGCAGGGTCGCCTTCATCATCCCGGCCACCTCGGCCGAATTGCCGTCGATGCTCAGGATGTTGAAGTTCGGCGGAAAGTCGCTGAGCGCCAGCCGCAGGTTGCCGCCGTCCTGCAGCGCGGCGGGGTTTTGCGGATTGACGTCGCTGGTGGTGCCGATCGAGGCGTTGTTGCCGGTCGGGGCCGCCAGGTTGATGGCCGGCGAGCACCCGGTCAGCGCCAAACCGGCGATCACCGACAGGCTCAACACCCGTCGAGCCTGCGTCCAGAGCGTGGATTTGCCCCTAAACCACGCTCTGGGCTCAGTCTCGGTGCCGGACCGGGCGCTAGACATGTTTGCCCGGATCCGGTTGGGGCACCGCGCCCAGCAGCTGCCGCGTGTAGTCGTGCTGCGGATTGCGGAACAGCTCCTCGCTGTCGCCCTGCTCCACGATCGCGCCGGCATGCATCACCGCGACCTGATGGGCCAGGTGCTTGACCACGGAAAGGTCGTGGGAGACAAAAAGATACGACAGGCCGAACTGCTCCTGCAGGTCGAGCAGCAGGTTGATGATCCCGGCTTGGATCGACACGTCCAGCGCGGACACCGGTTCGTCGAGGGCCAGGATCTTGGGCTGCAGCGCCAGCGCCCGCGCGATGCCGATGCGCTGCTTCTGGCCGCCGGAAAACTCGGCGGGGTAGCGGGCCGCGTCGGCGCGGCGCAGGCCCACAATGTCGAGCAGCTCGGCGGCCCGCGCGAAGGTGGCGTTCTTGTCGAAGCCGTTGGCGCGCAACGGTTCGGCGAGCAGCTCGAAGACCGGCAGCCGCGGGTCCAGCGAGGCCACCGGGTCCTGGAACACGACCTGGATGTCGCGGCGCAGCGCGCGCCGGCTCGCCGGGGTCAACGAAGCCGCGTCATTGCCCAGCACCTCGATCGACCCGGCCTGCGGCGCAACCAGTTCCAGGATCTCGTGCAGCGTCGTCGATTTGCCCGAGCCGGATT
The DNA here is from genome assembly GCF_002101815.1 of Mycobacterium paraense. GTDB lineage: Bacteria > Actinomycetota > Actinomycetes > Mycobacteriales > Mycobacteriaceae > Mycobacterium > Mycobacterium paraense. The sequence goes on from NZ_LQPM01000011.1 coordinate 62,904, forward strand.
CACCGACGATGCCCAGGGTGCGGCCCTGGCGCAGCTCGAAGCTGATGCCGTCGACGGCGCGGACCTCCCCGACGGTGCGGCGCAGCACCACGCCCTTGGTCAGCTTGTAGGTCTTGACTAGATCGCGGACCCGCACGACGACGGAGTCGCAAGGAGCCGCCCGCGCGCGGGCGGCGGTGTTGACCCCGTAGATGTCCGCGGCGCTGCGCTCGCCCACCTGGTCGGTGCGGATGCAGGCCGCCCGGTGGTCCACGCCCACCTCGATCAACTCCGGCTCCGCGGCGCGGCATTCGTCGATCACCAGCGGGCAGCGCGGCGCGAACGGGCAGCCCGGCTCGAGCCCGACCAGCGACGGCGGCGCGCCGGGGATGGGCACCAGCCGGGTGCCCTGGGCGGCGTCGAGCCGCGGCACCGACCCCAACAGCCCCACGGTGTACGGCATCTGGCGGCCGCGGTAAAGCTCGGTTACGCCGGCGAACTCGACGACCCGGCCGGCGTACATCACCAGCGCCCGGTCGGCGAACTCGGCGACCACACCGAGGTCGTGGGTGATGATGAGCACCCCGGCGCCGGTGACGTCGCGGGCGGTCTTGAGCACGTCCAGAATCTGCGCCTGCACCGTCACGTCCAGGGCGGTGGTCGGCTCGTCGCAGATGAGCAGGTCGGGGTCGTTGGCGATCGCGATCGCGATGACGACCCGCTGCCGTTCGCCGCCGGACAGCTCGTGGGGAAACGCGCGGGCGCGCCGCTCCGGCTGCGAGATGCCCACCAGCTCAAGCAGTTCCACCGCGCGCCGCCGGGCGCCCCTGCGGCCGACGTTCGGCTGGTGCACCTCGATCGCCTCGGCGATCTGGTCGCCGACGGTGTACACCGGTGTCAGCGCCGACATCGGGTCCTGGAACACCATGCCGACGGCCTTGCCGCGGAACCGCGACATCTCGTCGTCGCCGAGCCCCAGCAGTTCGGTGCCGTGCAACCGAACCGAACCGCGCACTCGCGCGTAGTCCGGCAGCAGCCCCACCACCGCCATGGCCGACACAGACTTGCCCGAGCCCGACTCGCCGACCATGGCCACCACCTCGCCGGGCTCGATGTGGTAGCTGATGCCGCGCACCGCGGTCACCGGTTGTCCGTCGGTCGGGAAGTCGACGGCCAGGTCGCTCACTTCCAGCAGGCTCATCGGGCGCCGCCCCGCCCCATCCCGCTGCCCGGGTCGAGCGCGTCGCGCAGCCCGTCGCCGGTCAGGTTGGCGCACACCAGGATCAGCACCAGGACGCCGGCCGGGAACAGGAACACCCACGGGAACGTGGTCGCGGACTGGGTGCCGTTGGCGATCAGCGTGCCCAGCGACACGTCGGGCGGCTGGATGCCGAAGCCGAGGAAGCTCAGGCCGGTTTCGGCCAGGATCGCCGAGGCGACGTTGAGCGCGGCGTCGATGATGAGGATCGACGCCACGTTGGGCACCACGTGGCCGACGATGATGCGGCGGCTGGAGACCCCCATATACCGTGCGGCGCGGATGAATTCGCGCTCGCGCAGGCTCATGGTCATGCCGCGGACCATGCGCGAGCTGATCATCCAGCCGAACGCGGCCAGCAGCAGCACCAGCAGCAGGACGCTCGACGACTTCTTCACCCGCGGGGTGAGGATCGCGATGAGGATGAAGCTGGGCACCACCAGCAGCAGGTCGACCACCCACATCAGCACCCGGTCGCGCCAGCCGCCGAAATAGCCGGCGATCGACCCGACGGTGGCGGCGATGCCGGTGGAGATGAACGCCACACAGACACCGATCAGCATCGACTTCTGCATGCCGCGCAGGATCTGCGCCAGCAGGTCCTGGCCCATCGCGTTGGTGCCCAGCCAATGCCGGCCGTTCGGCGGCTGCAGCAGCGCGTTGAAGTCGAGGTCGTCGTAGGAGTAGGGCAGCAGCGACGGCAGCGCGTAGCAACCGACGAACAGCAGCACCAGCAGCGTCAGCGACGCCACCGCCAGCCGGTTGCGGGCGAACCGGCGCAGCACCAGGGTGCGCCGCGAGGCGAACTGCACCTCCTCGGGAGCCGAAAGTCCTTGGGCCGCGGACACATCGGCGCTCATGACACTCGCACCCTCGGATCGAGCGCCGCGTAGAAGACGTCGGACAGCAGGCCGGCCAGCAGCACCACCGTGCCGGAGAACAGGGTGATCGCGGCGATGATGTTGGTGTCCTGCGTCGAGATGCCCTGCACCAGCCATTCGCCCATGCCGTGCCAGCCGAAGATCTTCTCGACGAACACCGCCCCGGTGACCAGCCCGGCCACCCCGTAGGCGAACAGCGTCGCCAGCGGTATCAGCGCGGTGCGCAGCCCGTGCTTGAGCAGCGCGCGACGGCGGGTGAGGCCCTTGGCGCGGGCGGTGCGAATGAAATCCTGGCCGAGGACGTCGAGCATCGCGTTGCGCTGGTAGCGGCTGTAGCCGGCGGCGGCCATCAGCGACAGCGTCAGCGTGGGCAGGATCAGGTGCCGCAGCCGGTCGAGCAACTCGTGCCAGCCGCCCGCCACGCCCGGTGACGTCTCCCCGGTGTAGTCGAAGAGGTGCACGCCGGCCGCCCAGTTCACCCGCAGCGCCCCCAGGATCAACAGGTTGGCGATGACGAACGACGGCGTGCTGAGCACCAGCAGCGCCAGCATGGTGACGAGGCGGTCACTGATCCGGTACTGGCGGATCGCCCCCCAGGCCCCCGCCACGATGCCGAGCACGGTGCCCACCACAGAGCCGACGACCAGCAGCCGCAGCGTCACCCCGACGCGGCGCCACAGCGTGGTGCCGACGGGCTGGCCGGTGATGGTGGTGCCGAAGTCGCCGCGGACCACGTGCGAGGCCCAATGCGCGTAGCGGATCGGGATCGGCTGGTCCAGGCCCAGCGCGTGGGCCTTGGCGTCGATGACCGCCTGCGGCGGGCGGGGGTTGCGCTGCAGCAGGCTGTCCAGCGGCGAGAACGCCAACGAGGTCAGGCAATAGGTCAGGAACGAGGCCAGCGCCAGCAGCACGATGTAGTTGAGCACTCGGCGCGCCAGAAACCGGATCATGCCCGCCCGTTCCGCATTGGGACAGGTTAACGAGCCCCGCGCGTCCTTGTGATCCGGCTGATTCTCATGAGTGAATTACGGGTGGTTCGTTGCTAGGTTCAGGCCGCGATATCCCGAGGAGGCGTGCGTGACCGTCACCGATGACTACCTGGCCAATAACGCTCAGTACGCGAGCGGGTTCACCGGCCCGCTGCCGATGCCGCCGAGCAAACACGTCGCGGTGGTGGCCTGCATGGACGCCCGGCTCGACGTCTACCGGCTGCTGGGGCTCAACGAGGGGGAGGCCCATGTCATCCGCAACGCCGGCGGCGTCGTCACCGACGACGTCATTCGCTCGCTGGCCATCAGCCAGCGGCTGCTGGGCACCCGGGAGATCATCCTGATCCACCATTCCGACTGCGGGATGCTGACCTTCACCGACGACGACTTCAAGCGCGCCATCCAGGACGAGACCGGGGTGAAACCGCCGTGGGCGGCCGAGGCGTTCCCCGACGTGGCCGAGGACGTCCGGCAGTCGCTGCGCCGCGTCGAGAACAGCCCGTTCGTGACCAAGCACGTCTCGCTGCGCGGCTTTGTCTTCGACGTCGCCACCGGCAAGCTGCAGGAGGTCACCTCCTAGCGCTCACCCTTTCGTCGAGCGTGAAACCATTGCGAGAAATCGGCCGGATTTTCGCGCTGGCTTCACGTTCGGCGACGCGCTAGCTGTACTCGGTCATCAGGTTGGTCGCAGTCGGCTGATCGGGGGTCGTCCTGCGAGTGCGCTGTGGCGTCGTCG
>NZ_LQPM01000012.1 GCF_002101815.1 Mycobacterium paraense
GTCGGCAGCCAGGTTGGGCAGCGTGATCGACGGCAGCCCCGGCAACGGCGGCAACGTGAAGCTCGGCAACCCCGGCAGCGACAAGTTGATCGGCGGCAGAGTCAACGCCCCGGACAACACCGCGTTCAGTGCGGCGTTGATGTCCGCCCCGATGTTGGGCAGCGTGATCGACGGCAGACCCGGCAACGGCGGCAACGTGAAGCTGGGCAGGCCCGGCAGCGACAAGTTGATCGGCGGCAGACCCGGCAACGTCAAGTTCAGCATCGCGTTGAGTGCGGCGTTGATGTCCGCCCCAATGTTGGGCAGCGTGATCGACGGCAGACCCGGCAACGGCGGCAACGTGAAGCTCGGCAGGCCCGGCAGCGACAAGTTGATCGGCGGCAGACCCGGCAACGTCAAGTTGAGCGCACCGCTCAGTGCGGCGTTGATGTCGGCGGCCAGGTTGGGCAGCGTGATCGACGGCAGCCCCGGCAACGGCGGCAACGTGAAGCTCGGCAGACCCGGCAGCGACAAGTTGATCGGCGGCAGCGTCAACGCCCCGGACAACACCGCGTTCAGTGCGGCATTGATGTCCGCCCCGATGTTGGGCAGCGTGATCGACGGCAGACCCGGCAACGGCGGCAACGTGAAGCTGGGCAGGCCCGGCAGCGACAAGTTGATCGGCGGCAGACCCGGCAACGTCAAATTCAGCGCCCCGCTCAGTGCGGCGTTGATGTCGGCAGCCAGGTTGGGCAGCGTGATCGACGGCAGACCCGGCAACGGCGGCAACGTAAAGCTCGGCAACCCCGGCAACGACAAGTTGATCGGCGGCAGACCCGGCAACGTCAAATTCAGCGCCCCGCTCAGTGCGGCGTTGATGTCGGCAGCCAGGTTGGGCAGCGTGATCGACGGCAGACCCGGCAACGGCGGCAACGTAAAGCTCGGCAACCCCGGCAACGACAAGTTGATCGGCGGCAGACCCGGCAACGTCAAATTCAGCGCCCCGCTCAGTGCGGCGTTGATGTCGGCAGCCAGGTTGGGCAGCGTGATCGACGGCAGACCCGGCAACGGCGGCAACGTAAAGCTCGGCAGCCCCGGCAGCGACAAGTTGATCGGCGGCAGAGTCAACGCCCCCGACAACAACCCGCTCAGCGACGCATTCAGGTTGGCGCCCAAGCCATTCAGCGCCGCCGAGAGCTGCACACCCAGGGGGCCCAGGTTCGGGAATGTCAGCGCCGGCAGACCCGGCAACGCGGCCAGGAAGTTACCCGCCAGCGTCGCACCCGTCTGCAACGCCCCATTCAGGCCGGCGCCGAGGTTGCCGGCCAAACTACCCAAGCCGTTCAGCCCGGCCGCGAGGTTGGCCGCCAACCCTGTCAGGCTGCCGCCCAGGCTCGCGGACAACGCGGCGCTGAGGTCGAGACCGAAGTTGGCATTCAACAAGGCATTCAGCGCGGCGTTGGCCTGGGCGAGCAGCGGACCGCCCATGGCGGACAGCGCGGCACCGCTGTTTTCGAGGGCGAGGCCGGCCTGGACGATGGCGTTACCCGTCTGGACCATCCCGTTGCCGATGCCGGACAGGATGAAACCGCCGGTCTGGAAGACCAGCCCGCCGAGCCCGGCGCCGAGGAGCGTCTCCAGCGTGCCGCCGAGAGCCGCTCCGAGGCTGCTGTTCAACCCGGCCGACAGCGACCCACTGAGCGCGGCGCCGAACCCGGAAATCGCGGCGCCGAGTTCGGCCGCCAGGTTTCCGCCGCCCGAGAGCATCGCGGCGCTGTTGGCGATTTCCGCACCCGTGTACGCGGCGGCGCCGCCACTCAACGTGCCGACGAAGGCGTTGTGGAACGCCGCGACTTCCGCGTTGAGTGCTTGGTACTCCTGGCCGAAATTGCCGAAGAGCGCGGCGATTGCGGTCGACACCTCATCGCTCGCGGCGGGCGCCAGGCTGGTCGTCGGCGCGAGGATGGCTTCAGTGACCTCGTCTAGCGCTGAGCGGATACTTGCGAGATCTTGGGCGGCCACCTCGACAAGATCCGGAACTGCGACCACAAAAGACATGTTCATCTCCCCACGCGAATGAACGACATATATACGTTTATGAGCCCGAATAATCGAGGCAAGCTGAGCGTAAGGGCGTGCCATCCGGCACATTCGAAAACCATTGTTTTCATGAGAGTTCGGCGCGTCTGCGTACGATCCCGGCTCCCGCGCAACTGGACGGTGGTACCGAAAAACGGTCAGTACGAACGTGTTTCCGCAGTTCGACGCGCACCTACATCGTTAGCGCGGGGTGCCCGGTTGGCGTCGCGACATACGGTGTGACGTACGTAATACTTCGACGTCGCGGCCGGCGCATTTCCAATACTCTAGACCGCAAACCGCCTGCAGCATAGGCGTTTTGGTCGGTTATATGAGGTCCGTCAGTTCTTTCGGTACAACGACCGCGCCCTCTACAGGCCGGGGTTTTGCCGCCGCCGGCCGACCGTCTCCAGTAGACACGCCGCCATCTGCGGGGTCAATGGAAAGCGGTGTCTCGCAAACGCTTTCTGTATACGTGTCGAATAAGCGCCCGGCGCGCTAGAAGGTGATCAGAGGTAGCGAAATCAGCGGCGGCGCAGAGGCGGGTGCGCCGATGGCCTGGGCCAGCTGCTGGGGCACGTAGTTCACCAGGAACGGCAGCAATCCGCTGAACGGCGTGCTGCCGACGCCCAGGTCGATCGCGATCGGAGGCAGGACGTCCCCGCCCAACGCGGTGACCGTCGCGGTCACCGGGTAGTACCCGGGCGGGTGCAGCAGCCCATCGAGCGGGAAGTTCGCCACCACCGTGACATTCAGCAGATCCGCTACCGCAGGCCCCGTAATGCTCGAAAGGTTCAAGGCGTAAGGGAAAGTGGCCTGTCCGTTGAGGAAACCGTCGACGATATAGGCCGGAGCGTCGACGAGGGCGGCGAACGCCGCGGCGCCGTCTCCGGCTTGGACGGCAGACGTGAACAGAGACCCGGCATACCCGGCCGCCTCCATCGCGGCGGCCGGCGGGCCCAGCAGACTGGCACCGAACACCAGCGGCAACCCGACGACGTTGTCGAGGGCCAAAATGGGGGTCGGCAGCACCTGCTGCACCACCAAGGACGACGTGACGCTGGTATTCGTCAGCGTGCCAACGACATTGGCGAAATTCTGGACGATCTCGCCGGGTATGGCGGAGACCGGCTGGAAATTCCCCGTTTGGATGGCCGTCGCGATGGTCTGCCCGTAGACCATCTGGTTGGCGACGAACTGCCGCAGGAACGGGAAGGGGTCGGCCAACCAGCCGCCCGCAAGGCTGTTCAGGTTGGTCCAGGTGTTGTAGACGAGCGCCTCGTATGGGCCGGCGATGCCGGTGAAGAAGGGGCCGGCGCCGGCTTGCACGTTGAGTAGCCCGGGCAGAAGCGGGTTCACCGCGCCGGTCAACGTATCCGTAAGGCCGCCAAGGGTTGTGGGCAACCCAGGCAGCGCGGTCGTCAACAGTGAGCCGAGGTTACTGCCCAGTGAGCCCAGATTGCCCAGCGAGCCGAGGCCGCCAAGGAGACCGGTCCCGCCGGTCAAGCCGCCGAGCAGCCCACCCAATCCGCTTGTCCCACCGGTCAATCCGCCCAACAGCCCGGTGGCACCGCTGGTACCACCGGTGAGACCGCCGAGCAGGCCGCTGGCGCTGACACCCTGTGCGGCGCCCGCCACCACCCCGCCTGACAGCAATGGGGAACCCAGCATCGCGTCGGCGGGTGCGTTGATCGCGTTGGCGACGGTCTGTTCCGCGTTGGCGAGCTCGGTGCCGACGTAGGCCGCAGCACCGGCGTTGATCAAGCTGACGAACTCGGCGTGAAACGCCTGGGCTTGGGCGCTGGCCCACTGAAATTCCTGGCCGAAATTGCCGAACATCTCCGAGATGGCCGCCGAAACCTCGTCCGCGGCGGCCGGCAACACCGCCGTCGTGGAGACCGCGACGCTCGACGCCGCCTGGGCCAGCGACGAGCGGATACCTGCCAAATCCTCGGCCGCCTCCTGAGCCAGTTCCGGCGCCACGCTTACAAACGACATAGCCACTCCCGTCGAACCACCGACGGGGACTACCCGAGATAAATCCGAGTAAACACAAGTTGAATAAATGTCCCGGCTCGCGGCGAGCTCAGAGCCAGGCGCTATCTGCCCCGGCGCACGCACCCCGGCTCTCCGGGCGAGGGCGCGGGAACCTGGCCCCGCCGGATAGCGGCTAGCGTCACCGCGGTAGCCCAGACCTTTGGGGCACGGCGCCCCTCGACGCCGCGCCCCGCGACAGCTAGCCCGCGGGCGTGGCCGCTCCGACGGCTGAACCCGCACCGCCACCCGGGAGCGGGAGCCCGGCATGGAGCAAGTTCTGTTCGGCATTGGCGACGTCGGCGCCGAGGTAGGCGCGCGCGCCCGCGCTCAGCAAGTTAACGAACTGCTCGTGGAAGTCCTGCGCCTGGGCGCTGATGCCCTGATAGTCCTGTCCGAAGGCACTCAAAAGCGCCGCGACAGCGGCCGAGACCTGATCGTCGGCCGGAGCCACCATCTCGGCCGTCGGCGCGGCGGCCGACGCGCTGGACTCGGCGAGCAGGGAGCGGATGCCCGCCAGGTGCCGGGCTGCGGCCTGCACTTCTTGGGGAGCCGCGGTGACGAACGACATGTCCAGCCCCATCGCTTCATACGACGGTCGCCCGATGGTTATCGAGACACTACGAGCCTAGTCATACGTCGTTGCTCCCGGCGCAAAATGGACGGTCTTCACGCGGGTATCACCCCAGAGGCGTGATCGCCGCCGCGAGTTGAGATCCGAAGCTCAGCAACCCGGGAATGATGCCGCCGATCGGCGTGCCCGGGACCGTGCCAAGTCCACCAGCGAGGACGACCGGACTCAGCGGGGTGAGCAGCCCACCCAGGGGAAGCTCGGCCGTCGTGGTGATGCCCAACGGGAAGCCCGCGTCCGTGAAGTTGACCGTCACCGATGGCAGAGCCAGCAGCGTTTGACCGTTGAGGAAGCCGTTGGCGACGGAGGCGGGAGCATCGATCAGTGCCGCTGCGGCGCCCAGCGGGTCTCCGGTTTGGACCGCGGTCACGAACGCCAAGGCGCTGGAGTTAAGTGCGCTCAGCGCGTTGGCCGGCGCACCTATCCCGTCGAAAACCAACTGCAGCGGCAATCCGAAATTGATTGCGAGCGTGCCCAGGTTCAGCGTCGACCCAAAGTTGGTGACTGTCTCGACCAGGTTGGTGAAGTTCTGCGCCATCTGAGCGGGGATGGAGCCCGCCGGCAGGAGGTTGGTGAAGTTCTGCGCCATCTGTCCGGGAATGGCAAAGATCGGCGCCAGGTCGCCTAGCGGGCCCAGCGGGGTTATAGGCACTACGATCGGCTGCCCCAAATCAGCGAACGGCACGTTGATGTCCTGGAAACCGGGCAGGACGACATTCTCCAGGCCCTGCGCGACGGCGTTCACGGCGCCCTGGACGTTGCCCGCCGCCAACGCCTGGCCGGCGGCCTGGAAGCTCGCGGGCAGCCCGCTCAAGTCGGTGACGAGGTCGGTGCCGGCGCTCTGCAGCCCGGTGACGACGGTCTGCGCGTAGCCAATCTGGTTGTTGACGAACTGCTGCAACAACGCCCCCGGGTTGAACGTCGCAAGGCCCTGAATGCCGGTTTGGATCGTGACCGGCAGGTTGGCCAACTCGGCGGGCAGGTTCTGGATCCCGGTCGCGATCGACGAGCCGATCGTCTGGGCGTAGCCGATCTGGTTGTTGAGCAGCTGGTGCGCGAACGGGAACGGGTTGGACGAGAAGGTGGCCCCGATGGCCTGCAGGTTGGTGACGGTGTTCGAGACGAGCGCCTGGTACGGCGCCGCGACGGTGGCACCGAACGAGTTGAGTCCGCTGACCAACGCGGATGCCCCGCCCGTCGGAAGTGAGCCCAGCGCGACGGGAGAGCTGGCGATCGCGTTCGACATGGCCTGCGCGCCGGCCTGGATCTCGCCCCCGAGCGCGGTCTGGGCCGCGTTGGCGGCCTCGGCGCTGGTGTAGGCGCCCGCGCCCGCGTTCATGAAGCTGACGAACTGCTGATGGAACGTCTGAGCCTGGGCGCTGAGGGCCTGAAATTCCTGGCCGACGTTGCCGAACAGGGAAGCGATCGCGACCGACACCTCGTCCTGAGCCGCCGTCGCGATTCCGGTCGTTGGGCCGGCCGCGGATGCCGCCGCTTCGGCCAGCGACGAACGGATTCCCGCCAGATCCTGGGCCGCGCTCTCGACCAGTTCCGGCGTTGCGAACACAAACGACATCTGCCTTCTCTCCTTGGCTCATTACGAGGTGACCGGTGGTCATCCAACGTTCGATAGCGAGCCCCCGGCTCGATATCTTCGCGGGCGGTTACCCCCCAGTAACCAAGACGAAAATGAGCCTAACCAGCACCGATGTCACTACCAAAAGACAACAGGTGATTTCACAGCTTTCGTTACGCTGCGAGGAGCGGACCGCGCCGACGACTGAGGGCCGGGACGCCGGCTTACGCCGACGGCCCGACCCTCAATGGTTAACTCGTGCCGGCTAGGCGGCGATGTCCGCCGCCAACTGCGCGGGGAAACTGAGCAGCCCGGGAATCAGGCCACCGATCGGGGTGCCACCCGAGAGTTCGAGCGGCAATGTCATCCCGAACAGGTCGACGAGGACCTGCGGGGTTGCGAGCGGGGTGAGCAGCCCGCCGAGCGGCAAATAGGTCGTCGACGGCAGCGTGAGCCCGAGCAGCGAGACCATTGCCGGCGGCAATGTGACGACGGTCGTGCCGTTGAGGAACGCGTCGGCGACGACGGCCGGGGCATCCAGGAGGGTGGCGGCGGCCGCCGACGCGTTCCCGGCCTGCAGTGCGCTGACCAGCGCCTGCCCGGTGGAGTTGAGCGCACTCAATGCGTTCGCCGGCGCACCGATCCCGTCCAAAAGGAGCTGCAGCGGGATCCCGAAGTCCAGATTGGCGACATTGCTGATCGAGATCGTGGTGCCGAAATTGGTGAATGCGCTGATCAGGTTGGTCGCGTGTTGCGCCATCATCGCCGGGATGCTGCCGGCGGGCAACATGTTGGTGAAGTTCTGCGCGATCTGTCCCGGGATGGCCAGGATGGGCGCCAGGTCGCCCAGCGGCCCTATCGGCACGATGCTGGTGACCAGCGTCGACCCTCCGTCTCCCCCGACCTGGACGCCGTTGAAGCCGGGGAGGAAGGCGTTGGTGAGGGTCTGGTTGATGGCGGTGTATGCCGCGGCGTTGTCGCCGGTCAACAGATCCTGGGCTGCCGTCAGGAAGCCGGCCGGCAGGGTCTGCACCCCGGTGACGAAGTCGTTGGCGGCGCTCTGCAGCGACGTGACGACCGTCTGGGCGTTGGCGACCTGGCTGGTGATCAGCTGCTGCAGCACGGCGCCCGGGTTGATCGTCGAAAGACCTTGCAGCCCCGCTTGAATGGTTGCCGGCAGGTTCGCCAACGTGGCGGGAAGGTTCTGGATGCCGGTGGCGATCGACGAGGCGATGGTCTGCCCGTAGAAGATCTGGTTGTTGACGAGCTGGTGCAGGAAGGGGAACGGGTTGCTCACCACGGTGTTCCCGATGGCCTGCAGGTTGGTGACGGTGTTCGAGACCAGCGCCTGATAGGGCGCGGCGACGGTGGCACCGAACGAGCTGATGCCGCTGGCCAGCGCGGACGCGCTGCCCGTCTGAAGCGTCCCGAGTCCGATGGGCGAGCCGGCGATCGCATTCGAAATCGCTTGCGCGCCAGTCTGAATCTGGCCGCCGACGAACCCGCCGAGGCTACCGCTGCCCAGCGCGGCCACCGCGCCGTTCAGCTCCGCGCCGACGTTGCCGGCGAGCTGGCCGACACCGCCGACGACGCCCCCGTCCAGGGCACCGCCCAGCAGGGTCTGCGCCGCGTTGGCGGTCTCGGCACTGGCGTAGGCGCCCGCGCCCGCATTCATCAACGAGACGAACTGCTGGTGGAACGCCTGGGCCTGGGCGCTCACCGCCTGAAAGTGCTCGCCGAAGTTGCCGAACATCGATGCGATCGCAACCGATACCTCGTCCTGCGCCGCGATTGCGATCCCGGTCGTGGGACCGGCCGCGGTTGCCGCGGCCTCGGCCAGCGACGAACGAATGCCCGCCAGGCTCGTGGCCGCGCTTTCGACCAGATCCGGCGTTGCGATCACAAATGACATGTCCACCCTCTCCTTGGGCCACCACACGGTGACCAACGGTCACTCACTTCGGCACAAAGTCGACTAAGGCCCCGCGCACGACCGTGCGCGAGGCCCCCCTCGACTCTCATAGCTGCCGGTTACCGACCGGTAAACTTACCCGGCGGTAACCAAGACAAACGTGAGTCTAATAAGCAGTCCGCTTTTGTCAAAATGACAATTAGCGTTTTCACAGGGTTCGTTACGCTTGCGAAGAGAATTTCGGCTCGGCGCACCGAGAAACCGGCAGGTCAAAGGGCCGCCGGTGCGCAACTCGGGAGCGGCTCGCGGACAAGACGCCGGCCGGCGATGGCGCCTACATGGCCGGCGGGGCGCCGATCGCCTGCGCGAGGGTCTCGGGCAGGAAGGTCAGCAGGCCGGGCAGGATCCCGCCGAAGCCGGTGCCGGACAACAGCAGTGATCCCGGCCCGAGGATCGGGATCTGCAGAGAGGCGAACTGCAGCGGAGTGAGGATCCCGCCGAGCGGGATGACGGTGATGGTGTCGATGCCCGACAGCGAGGCCGGCAAACCCAACATCGCCTGGCCATTGAGGAAGCCGTTCGCGGCCACGGCGGGAGCATCGATCAACGCGGCAAGCGCACCGAGCCCGTCACCCGTTTGCACCGCGCCGAAAAACGCGGTGGCGCTGGACCCGATGGCTTCGAGCGTGGTGACCGGCGGACCGATCGCGTCAAGCGCGAGCGCCAGCGGCAAACCGATGTGCAGGTTGCCCGTGTTGAGGTCCAGGGTCTGTGACACGTCGGTCACCGTCGACAGCAGGTTGGTCGCGTTCTGCGCCACCATCGCGGGAACGGAGCCGGGCGGGAGCAGGTTCGTGAAGCTCTGCGCCATCTGAGCAGGGATGCCGAAGAGCGGCAAGAGATCTCCCAGTGCGCCGCCCGGGATGATGTCGAGTAGCCCGGTCACGGGGTCGACGGTGACGTTGAGGTTGGTGAGCACCGGCGCCAGGAAGGCACCGCCGACCTGCAGGAGACCGCCGGTGACATCGCCGGACATGATGGTCTGCATCCCGGTCTGCAGGTTGGCTGGAAACGCGCTCAGTCCGGCCACGAAGTCGTTGCCGGCGTTTTGCAGCGAGCTCGCGATCAGGTGGGCGTAGCCGATCTGCTGGTTGGCGAACTGCTGCAGGACCGGCACCGGGCTGAAGGCCGACAACCCCGCTTGGAGCGTGCCGGGCAGGTTGGCCAACCCGGTGGGCAGGTTCTGGACGGCGGTTTGGAATCCCGTCGTGATGGCCTGCGCGTATGCCGCCTGGTTGGTGAGCAATTGGCGCAGGAACGGCGCCGGATTGGCCGTGATGCCGCCGCCAAGGCTTTGCAGGTTGCTCACCGTGTTGAAGACCAGCGCCTGGTACGGGGCGGCGACGGTGGCGCCGAAGCCGGTAACGGTGCTGGCGGCCGCCGGCGCCGGGAGCTCGCCCATCAGGGTTTGCTCGGCGTTGGCGGCCTCGGCGCCCAGATACGCGTTCGCGCCGGCGTTGAGCAAGCCGACGAACTCCTGGTGAAACGCCTGAGCCTGGACACTCAGCGCCTGAAACTCCGAGCCGAAATTGCCGAACAGGGACGCCAGCGCGATCGAGATTTCGTCTTCGGCCGCCGCCGCGACGCCCGTCGTGGGACCGGTCGCTGCCGCGGTGGCCTCGGCCAGCGACGAACGAATGCCCGCCAGATCCCGGGCCGCCCCCTGGATTAAGTCCGGCATCGCCACCACAAACGACATCTCGATCTCCTTCGACTGATTCGCCGATGACCAACGGCCACTCATCGGTTCTTACTCGGAAGTAAGATCCTGTCCCGGTCGGCCGCGAAGACCATCGGCCAAAGGACGTAGAAAGCCGCGCGGGGGGTCGTAGATCAGCCGCGGGAGGGTCTGGCGAGTTCCCGATCGATGACTAGAAGGGGAACGCAGGAAGGACAGGCGGGGGCAACGCGATCGCCTGGGCCAGTTCCGATTCGATGTTCAGCATGCCCGGGATGAGGCCGCCGAACCCGGTGCCACCCGAGAGGGTGAGCTGCTGAGACACCCCGTCGGCGACCAGGAACAGGGGCGGCAGGGAAAGCGGGGTGAGGATCCCGCCGAAGGGAATTTCGACGAGGGAGAACACACCCGGCGCCCCGAGGCTGGCCAGGCTGACCAGCGGGAGCGGCAAGACGGTCGTCCCGTTGAGGAAGCCGTTCGCGACGACGGCCGGGGCATCGAGGACCGCCGCGACGGCCGCCCCGACATTCCCGGTCTGTAGCGCCGCACCGAAGGCCGCCGCGCTGGAATTGAGCGCGCTGAGCGCGTTGATGGGCGCACCGATCCCATCGAAGATGACCTCGAGCGGCATGCCGAACGTGAGCGTGCCCGCGATGATATCGAGCGTGTTTGCCGTGCTGGTGACCGTCTTGATCACGTTGGTGAAGTTCTGCGCGACCATCCCCGGAATGGACGACGCGGGCAGCAGGTTGGCGAAGTTCTGCGCCATCTGGCCCGGGATCGAAAGGATCGGCAGCAGGTCGCCCAGGGGGCCCGCCGGCGTGATCGTGACGACGCCGGGGGCCGGATTGGCGACGTTGAATCCCGGCAGGAAGACGCTCTCCACACCCTGCCCCAGCGCATTTGCCGCGGCGACGGGATCGCCCGCGAGCAATGCCTGGCCGGCCGCCTGAAAGCTCGCCGGCAGGGCCGTCAACCCGGTCGCGAAGTCCTGTGGAGCCGCTGTCAGCCCGGTGAAAACCGTTTGGGCGTAGCCGATTTGATTGTTCACGAACTGCTGCAGCAGCCCGCCCGGATTGAATGACGCAAGGCCCTGCAGGCCGGCCTGGACGGTCACCGGCAAGTTGGCCAACTCGGCGGGAAGGTTCTGGGTGCCGGTGCCGATCGTTGCAGCGATGGTCTCGCCGTAGAAGATCTGGTTGTTGACGAGCTGGTGCACGAAGGGGAACGGGTTGCTCACCACCGTGTTCCCAATCGCCTGCAGATTGGTGGCTGTGTTCGCCACGAGTGCCTGATAAGGGGCCGCGACGCTGGCCCCGAACGCGTTGACGCTGTTGATCAAGCCGGGCGCCCCACCCGCCGCCAGGGCCGCCAGCTGGCTCTCGAAGCCGGTGACGGCTTGCGAAATGATCTGTCCGCCGGTCGGTATCGCCGCGGGTGCGGCGGCGGCTGCGTTGGCGGCCTCCGTACCGAGGTACGCGTCCGCGCCAGCAGTCAACAACCGGACGAACTCCGCGTGAAAGGCCTGCGCTTGCGCGCTGAGAGCTTGGAACCGCCCGCCGAGATCGCCGAACAATGACGCCACCGCCATCGACACCTCGTCTTGGGCCGCGGCGACGACCCCGGTTGTTGGTGCGGCCGCGGCGGCGGCGGCCTCGCCCAGCGACGAGCGGATGCCCACCAGCTCCTGGGCCGCGCCCTGCACCAGATCCGGCATCGCGACGAGATACGACATGGCAAACACTCCTCGGCTCACTGGGGGGACAATGACCGGCGGTCGTCTACAAGACGGGAAGCCTACAACTTATTTTTTTAACGCGTAAATAACTTCCAGAAAACTCACAGGCAACCGAGGTGTCATTTCCCAGCCCGACGCGCTCGTCGGATGTGGTCAGGCGCGCAGTTCAGCGCCGACGGCCTCGGCGGCACGGCGCACCGCGGCATCGCGGGCCGCGCTGGCATCGTCCTCGGTGAGCGTGCGATCGGGAGCGCGGAAGCGCAGCGCGAAGGTCAGCGATTTGCGGTCCGCGCCGAGCTGCGGGCCGGTGAACACGTCGAACAACTGCAGGTCTTCCAGCAGTTCACCCGCCCCCTCCCGGACGGCGTCGGCCACCGCCTGCGCCGGTACGTCGGCGGCCACCACGAGGCTGACGTCCTGGAACACTGCCGGGAACGGCGACACCCGTGGCGCCGGCAGTGCCTCGACGATCGGGATCGCGTCGAGGTTCAGCTCCATCGCGCAGGTGCCCTTGGGCAACCCCGAGCGCTCGATGACGGCCGGATGCAGCTGGCCGGCGTGACCGACGCAGGTCTGTCCCACCAGCACCTCGGCGCACCGGCCCGGATGCCAGGGCAACAGCTGGGCCGCGCGCAGGCGAACCTCAATCCCGCTGGCGCGCGCCACGATTCGCACCGCCTCGAACGCGTCAGCGGCTTCGGCCCGACGTCCGGGACCCCAGGGGCCGCGGGGCTCGCGGAGCCCGGTCAGCACCGCGGCGACGTGCTGCGGTTGCCGCGGCAGGGAGGCGTCCAGCGTGGCGATCTCGGCCTCGGTCGGCCGGCGGTGAACGGGAATGAGCGCGACGCCGCGGGTCTGCTCGGTGGGCCGAACCACCTGCCCCTGGGCGAACAACGCGATGTCCACGAGCCCTCGGGAAACGTTGCGGCCCAACGCTTCCAGCAGCGCGGGCAGCAGCGTGGTGGCCAGCGCCGGACGCTCGGCTTCCAGCGGGTTGAGCACGTACGTCGCCGCGCGCCGCGGGTCGTCGGCGGGCAGGCCCCAGAGGTCGAAGACGCCGGCCGGCAAGAACGGCGTCGGCAGGATCTCGACGTAGCCGGACTGGGCGAGCGACTTGCCGATGGCGCGCCGGCGCTTTTGCACCGCCGTGAGGCCCCGGCCCGCCGGGGCCGCCGGCAACACCGACGGAATGGCCTCCAGTCCCTCGAGCCGCATGACCTCCTCGACGAGGTCCGCGGGCTGCAGCAGATCGGGGCGCCAGCTCGGGGGCGTCACGGTCAGGGTGTCGCCCTCGTCCGCGACCACGGCGCCGATCTGGGCCAGCCGCCGAGCCGTCGTGCCCGCGGGGTAGGTCACCCCGGCGAACCGGTCAGGCAGGTCGACGGCGATCCGGATCGGCGGAAGGGACCAGTCGTCGCGCGGCGGATCGCCGCGCCAGTCGGTCAGGGTCGGCGAGACCTCTCCCCCGGCGATCTCGGCGAGCAGCGCGGCGCAGCGGTCCAGCGCGGCCACCGAAATGGCCGGGTCCACCGCGCGCTCGTAGCGGCGGGCGGCCTCGCTGGGCAGGTGCAGCCTCCGCTGGGTGCGCGACACCCCGGGCGGGTCCCACACCGCGGCCTCCAGCAGCACGTCGGTGGAATCGTCGCGCACTTCGGTGGTGGCCGCGCCCATCACGCCACCGATCGCCGCGGTCGCCGTGTCGTCGACGATGAGCACGTCGGCCGGGTCGAGCCGGCGCTCGATGTCGTCCAGCGTGACGACGGTTTCGCCGGGCCGCGCGAACCGCACGGCGAGACCCCCGGTGATGCGGTTGCGGTCGTGGGCGTGCATGGGATGGCCGAGCTCGAGCATCACGTAGTTGGTGACGTCCACCGCCGGCGACGTCGCGCGGATGCCGGCCAGCAGCAGCCGCCGCTGCAGCCACCACGGCGACACCGCGGTCGGGTCGATCCCGGTGACCGGGCGCAGTGCGAAACGGCGCACGCCGGTCTCCGCGTCAACGGTCAGGGGCCAGGCCTCCCCCTCGACCGGCAACGGCTTGACGTCCGCCGGGTCGACGAAATTCAGGTCGTAGGCGCAGGCGATCTCGCGGGCCAGCCCGCGCACCGACATGCAGTAGCCGCGGTCGGGCGTGATGGCCAGATGGAAAACCACGTCGTCCAGCCCCAGCACCCCGGCCGCCTCGGCGCCGGGGGCCGCGGTGTCGGGCGGCAGCACCAGGATTCCGGAATGGTCTGCGCCCAAACCGAGTTCGGCCGCCGAGCAGATCATTCCGTCCGAGGTGCGGCCGTAGGTCTTGCGGGTTGCGATGGCGAAGCCGCCGGGCAGCGTGGTGCCCGGCAGCGCCACCACAACCAGATCGCCGACGACGAAGTTGGTTGCCCCGCAGACGATTTCGCGCGGCTTGTCCTCGCCGACGTCCACCAGGCAGGCCCGGATCGGCTTCTTGAATTCGGTCAGCTCCTCGATCGAGCTGACGCGCCCCACCGTCAGCGGTCCGTCGACCGGGCCCAGGGGGGCGACCTCTTCGACCTCGTGGCCGATGCGCACCAGGGTCTGCTCGAGGTCGCCGGGGGACGCGTCCCAGCCCGGGGCGCCCGCCGTGACGACCTCGCGAAGCCAGCTGTAGGGAACGCGCATCAGGCACCCACCCCGAACGGCAGGGAGAACCGGACGTCGCCCTCGACCATGTCGCGCATGTCCGGGATTCCGTTGCGGAACTGCAGCGTGCGTTCCAGGCCCATGCCGAACGCGAACCCGGAGTAGACCTCGGGGTCGATTCCCGCCGCGCGCAACACGTTTGGATGCACCATGCCGCAGCCGCCCCACTCCACCCAGTCGGCGCCGCCCTTCTTGTTGGCGAACCACACGTCCACCTCGGCGGAGGGTTCGGTGAACGGGAAGAAGTGCGGTCGGATCCGCGTGCGCGCGGTCGGCCCGAACTCGGCGCGCGCGAACGCGTCGAGGGTCCCCCGCAGGTGCGCCATCGACAGGCCCCGATCCACCGCCAGGCCCTCGACCTGATGAAAGACGGGCGTGTGGGTGGCGTCGAGTTCGTCGGTGCGGAACGTGCGGCCGATCGAGATGATGTAGACCGGCAGCTCGCGCTCGAGCAGGGTCCGCACCTGCACCGGCGAGGTGTGGGTGCGGAGCAGCTGGCGGGAGTCCTCGGGCGCGATGTAAAAGGTGTCCTGCTCGCTCCGGGCAGGATGGTCGGCGGGGAAGTTGAGTGCGTCGAAGTTGAACTGTTCGGTTTCGACCTCGGGCCCCTCGGCCAACTCCCATCCCATCGCGATGAAGGTGTCGGCGATGTGCTCGGCCAGGATCGTGATCGGGTGCCGGGCGCCGGGCGGCTGCCGGGTCGACGGCAACGTGACGTCGATGCCCTCGGCCACCAGGACCGCCGCGTCGCGCTCGGCGCGCAGCGTCACCAGCCGTTCGTCGTAGCTGGCCTGGGCCTCGCCGCGCGCGACGTTGACGCGCTTGCCGGCGTCGGCGCGCTCGTCCTTGGGGACGCTGCCCAGCGCCTGCCGCGCCAACGCCAGCGGCGAGCGGTCACCGAGGTGCTCGGTCTTGACCCGTGCCAGCGCGTCCAGGTCGCCGGCGGCCGCGATGGCCCGCCGGGCGGCGGCGACCGCCGTGGCCAAGGCTTCCGGCGACAGGTCGACGGGTTGATCGCCCACGCGGCGGCACTCTCCTTGCTGACGAGGCTGTTACGAACGGCTGGATGCGCCCAGCGCAAGTGCTGATCATAGGCGATTCGGCGCACGGCGCCGGGCGCGTGCTGCGCGGGGCAGCCGGACGGGTGGCTAGCCGGCCGCGACCGGCTGCGGAGCGGCCAGCGCGTCATCCGCCACCGGCAAAACCGGCAGGGCGCCGCGTCCGGTGACGAACTGAAAGATCTTGTGGGCCGCCAGGGCGCCGAGCACACCGAACACCGGCGCGGCGGCCATGGTGCCCCAGTGGTGCGCCAGCATCAGGAAGCCGAAGCCCGCGGACGCCGCCAGCATCATGACGCGCAGCGGAGTCCAGTGGACCGGCTGCTGGAACCGGGCCGACACCAGCACGCCCAGGACCACGGCGACGGTGTGACCCGCGTCGGTGAAATCGCCGCCGATGATCGCCGAGGCGATGCCCGCCGCCACCCACCAGCCGACCCAGGCGGCCCGCCAGCGTTGCGGGATCACCGCCGTCATCGCGCCGAGCACGGCCAGGGCGCCGTAGCTCATGCCGACGTCGCTGGCCCGGGTGATCGACACCGGCAGCCACCCGAACTCGACGGCGGCGGCGAGCGCGGCGGCCACCACCAGCGTCGCGCCGATGTGGCCGACCAGGAACGCCACCACCAGCCGGATGGTGCGCAAGTGCAGTTCCGCGAGCGCCAGCAGGCACGTCAGGAACGGCAGCCAGAAGTACAGCGGCCCGGCGTCGACGACCAGCGCGCTGCCCAGCAGGGTGCCGATGTGGCCGTGCGCCAGGTTGTGCAGGTTGGTGCTGGCGCGCTGCACCAGCACGTCATGCGCGTGCGGACCGAGGGCCAGGATGGCGCAGCTGATGGCAAGCAGCGCCGCCACATACCCCACGGTGAACCGGACCCGGGCGAGCCGGGAGAAGATGCCCCCAATCATTGGCATCCATTATGCGGGCTAATTTGTTTCGTCAGTGTGATCAAAGGCTGTTAACTCCTTAAGAGTCTTCAGGCGATATATCCCCAGGTCGGAGGGGATGCCAGCGGGCTTGCCCGCGAAGACGGGCCTGCGTGCACGCTTGGCGACGATGCCCAACGCGTCCAGCTCGGTTTGCGGTATGAGGTCCAACGTCGAGCTCGACACCATGATTCCACCTTTGGCGGCGCGTTCCATAACCCGCGCGGCGATGTTGACGTCCACACCGAGCCAGTCCGCGGCCATGCGCTGCGGCCGACCTGTGTGGATGCCGACCCGCATCCGCGGTGTGTAACCCGCCACCTCGACCGATTTCAGCGCCTCGTTGGCGGCCAGCACCGCCCGCAGGGCGACCGTCGGATCGCGGAACACGGCCATCAGGCCGTCGCCCATGCGTTTGACGATGTGCCCGCCGGCGTCCAGCAGCGGCGGCTCGATGGCGCGCGCCACCTGTCGCAACAGCACCAGGGCCGCGTCGTCGCCCGCGTGCAGCGACCAGGTCGAAAAGCCCACCAGGTCGGTGAACACGAGCGTCACCTCGGGGTTCGCCGGGCGCCGGGACACGGCCTCGGTCAGCGCCTGCCACACCTGCAGGACGCCGAGGCTGACTTCGCGCGACACCGCGTCGCGGTCCCCCAGCAGCCGGTCGGCGGCGCGTGCCGCGGCGCGCGGACCGCCCTCGCCCGCGGTCGACAGCGGGTCGCCGAACTCGGGATCGCCGGGCAGCAGCCGGCGCGCGCGCCGGACGAACGACACCACGCCCGGGCTGTGATTCGTGGTGCGCAGCCACCGCCCCGGCGAGCGCCTCCCCTCGTCGGACGCCAGCGTCGTGAGTGCCTCTTCGGACTCGCCGGACTCTGAATCCCGCTGTCCAACGTCCACGTGGCAAGGGTAGGCGGTGCGGGCGGGAGCGGGCAGCCCCGGTCGGGCTGTCCTGCGCAACTAGGGGTTGGGGTTCCAGGTCACATTCGGGACAAACGGGCCCAGCAGACCGGTCCCCGGAACGGAAAACTCCAACCCGTCGAAGTTATACGCCAGGCTGGTGAATCCGAGCGGGAAGAAGGTCCCGGTTCCGTCGACGGTTACCCACGCACCGAGCGGCCAGGTTTCGAGGATGTGCCCAAACCAGCCGCCCCCGGCCGTGAATCCCTCGCTGACGCTCGCGGACGCCAATACCCCGGAGGCCCATGGGAGGTTGTAGGTCACGGCGCCGGTTCCGGTCAGACCGCTGAGGACCAATCCGCCCATGCCGTCGCTGACGAAGACGGGGGTGGCGTTGAGCGATATCCCAAGGGGGCCGAAGGGATAGTTGAGGCTCATGGCGCCGAAAGCGTTGTCGACGGTGTCCGCCGCATTGGCGGCAGCGCCCGCAACCCCACCGGCGGGCGCGCTCACCGCGTTGGCCAGTGTTTGCTGAACATTGGCCGCCTCGGCGTTGAGGTACTGCGCGGCACCGCCGCTCAACAGGTTCACGAACTCGTCGTGGAAGGTCGCGGCCTGCGCGCTGATGGCTTGAAATTCCTGGCCGTGCGCGCCCAGGGCCGCCGAAATCGCCGACGAGACCTCGTCGGCGGCAGGCGCCGCGATGGCCGTCGTTTGGCTCGCCGCCGCCGCATTTGCGCTCCGCAACGCGGAGCCCAGATTCTGCAGATTCCCGCTCGCCGCGGACACCATTTCCGGCATCACATTCAACGACGACATTGACGTGCCTCCTTGGTCGAGACCGATGACGCAGAGCGCCGAGCCAGCGCGAGAGAGAAAGCCTAACAACGAAGGACCGATCTGAGAATGCATATTTTCTAAAGTGGATCGAGTCCGAATGGAACGGCGGTTTCACGCGACGTCGAATCGTTTCGGGAAATGCACCCGCGCCGATCACGCCGTCACGCATTGGCACACGTTCGGTAGCGCTTGAGGCACGCGGTGGCGAAATCGTAGACAACGCGTGTTGTCAGAGCTTATCGTGAGCGCAGTTAGGCTGCAGGAGGCCGAGATGACTGCCATGGCAAGGACATCCGCCGATCCGCTGGGACCCGACTCGCTCACCTGGAAGTACTTCGGTGACCTCCGCACCGGAATGATGGGCGTCTGGATCGGCGCGATTCAGAACATGTATCCGGAACTCGGCGCCGGTGTCGAGGAACACTCCATCCTGCTGCGCGAGCCCCTGCAGCGCGTGGCCCGCTCGGTGTACCCGATCATGGGCGTGGTCTACGACGGCGACCGGGCGGCCGAGACCGGCCAGCAGATCAAGGGCTACCACCGGACCATCAAGGGCGTCGACGGCGCGGGGCGTCGCTATCACGCGCTGAACCCGGAGACGTTCTACTGGGCGCACGCCACCTTCTTCATGCTCATCATCAAGGTCGCCGATTACTTCTGCGGGGGCCTGACCGAGGCCGAGAAGCGGCAGCTGTTCGACGAGCACGTGCAGTGGTACCGGATGTACGGCATGAGCATGCGGCCGGTGCCCGGGTCCTGGGAGGAATTCCAGGAGTACTGGGATCGGGTGTGCCGCGACGAGCTGGAGATCAACCAGGCGACGCTGGACATCTTCAAGATCCGGATTCCCAAACCGAAGTTCGTGCTGATGCCCACCCCGATCTGGGACCAGTTGTTCAAACCGCTGGTGGCCGGTCAACGCTGGATCGCGGCGGGATTGTTCGAGCCCGCGGTTCGCGAAAAGGCGGGAATGCACTGGACCGCGGGCGACGAGGTGCTGCTGCGCCTGTTCGGCAAGGCCGTCGAGCTGGCGTTCCTGGCGGTCCCCGACGAGATCCGGCTGCACCCCCGCGCGCTGGCGGCCTACCGCCGCGCCGAGGGGCGGCTGCCCAGCGACGCCCCCCTGGTCCAGGCTCCGGCGTTCATGGGGCCGCCGCGTGATCGCCGCGGGATGCCGATGCACTACTTCCCCCCGCGGCCGAAGTCCCCCCTCGACCCGGCCAAGGCGCTCATGGAGCGGGCCGGCTCGCTGGTGCACGGCACGCTTTCACTGGCGGGTCTGCGGCCGGCCCGGGGGCGCGTCAGGGCCGCTTGAGCAGACCGAGAGCCTGCGCGCTCTGGTAGAGGCAGATCGCCGCGGCGGCCGCGATGTTCAGGCTCTCGGCGCCGCCCGCCATCGGGATGCAGACGCGGTCGTCCGCCGCCGCCCCGAGCTCCGCCGGCAACCCGTGCGCCTCGGCGCCGAACAACCAGGCCGTCGGCGCGGTCAGATCCGCCTCGTCGAGCCGTGTCGCCCCGTCGATCGTGGTGGCCAGCACCCGCAGCCCGGCGGCGCGCAGGGCGGCGACCGCGGCGGTGGCATCGGGGGCGGCGACGACCGGGATGGAGAAGATGCTGCCCGCCGAGGCGCGCAGGCATTTGCCGTTGTACGGGTCGACGCTGTGCCCGCCGAGGATTACCGCCCCCGCGCCCATGGCATCGGCGATGCGGATCAGCGTCCCCGCATTGCCCGGCTCACCGATCGCGACCGGAACCGCGACCAACCGCGGCGGGGCGGCCAGCACGTCCTCGAGCCGGGTCGCCGGCACGTCGCACACCGCGACCAGGCCCGCGGGGGTGACGGTGTCCGACAGCGCCTTTGCGGCCCGCTCGGTGACGAGATGGACCGTGCAGCGCTGGACGTCCAGCAGCGCGGCGTGCCGCTGTGCGGCGGGTTCGGTGACGAAGACCTCGCGGATCAACCCGCGACGGGACGCGGCCTCGACCAGGTTGGGGCCTTCGGCCAGGAATCGTGCCGCCCGCCGGCGGCCGACGTGCCGGTGCAGTTTGACCGCCGCGGCCACCCGGGCCGAGCGTTCCGTGAGGGCCGCGGGCATCGTCGCGGGTTAAGCGGCTTCTCCCGAATCCGAGGGGGCGTTGACGTCGTCGGGCAGGGCCGTGCGGGCGACCTCGACCAGCGCGGTGAACGCGGCCGGATCGGTGATCGCGATGTCGGCCAGGTTTTTCCGGTCCACTTCGACGCCGGCGGCCTTGAGGCCCTGGATCAGCCGGTTGTAGGTGATGTCGTTGGCGCGGGCCGCCGCGTTGATCCGCGAGATCCACAGTTTGCGGAACTCGCCCTTGCGCGCGCGGCGGTCGCGGTAGGCGTAGTTCAGCGAATGCAGCTGCTGCTCTTTGGCTTTGCGGTAGAGCCGGGATCGCTGGCCGCGATAGCCTTTCGAGGCCTTCAGGACGCTGCGCCTCTTCTTGTGGGCGTTGACTGCCCGCTTCACGCGTGCCATTGGATGTTCCTACTCTCGTTCAGGCAGTAATGGGTTCGTCTGGGTTAGGTCGGCTGTCAGCCGTTGAGCAGCTTGTTGACGCGCTTGGTGTCGTTGGCTGCCACCACGGTGCGGCCGTCGAGCCGCCGGGTTCGCTTGGTGGGCTTGTGCTCGAGCAGGTGGCGCCGATTCGCCTTCTGGCGCACGATCTTTCCGCTACCGGTGCGCCGGAACCGCTTCGAAGCCCCGCTGTGGGTCTTTGCCTTGGGCATGTTTCCTCTACTTACTTTCTCGTACTGCTCGTACTTGCTCGAGCTGTCAGGTCAGTTGGCCGACGGGTTCGTTTCCGCCGCGTCGGCGTCCGTCGCCGCACTGCTCCCCGGTCCCTCGGGATGCCGCGCCCTGGCGCGGGTCTTCGCACCGCGGTGCGGCGCCAGCACCATCGTCATGTTGCGGCCGTCCTGCTTGGCGGACGTTTCGACGAATCCGTATTCGGCGACATCCGCGCCCAGCCGCTGCAGCAATCGGTAGCCCAACTCGGGCCTCGACTGCTCGCGTCCACGAAACATGATGGTGACCTTGACCTTCGATCCCGCCTCCAGGAAGCGGATTACGTGGCCCTTCTTGGTCTCGTAATCGTGATCGTCGATCTTGGGTCGCAGCTTTTGTTCTTTGACGACGGTCTGCTGCTGGTTCCGGCGGGATTCGCGCGCCTTTTGCGCCGCCTCGTATTTGAACTTGCCGTAATCCATGATCTTGCAGACCGGCGGCCTGGCGTTCGGGGCAACTTCAACGAGATCGAGATCGGCGTCCGCGGCGACGCGCAGTGCGTCTTCGATGCGCACTATGCCTACCTGCTCCCCTCCTGGGCCGATCAATCGGACTTCAGGTACGCGGATGCGCTCGTTGACGCGGGTCTCAGTGCTGATGGGGCCTCCCTTGTTGGGCTTCTGGTTCTCCGGTGGCGGCCAGTCCAAACGCCCGTCGGAGATTCAGCGGTGAAAACCCGCACCACCAGCAAAAAAGCCCTGCACAAGCAGGGCCCAATGCCGACCGATCGCGGCTCGTACGAGCCGCCCGCGCTACGCGGAACAGGCATCCACGATGCCTGTGACCGGACCGTGTCGCCTGGAACGAGGCTGGAAGCCTGTGTCGCGGCTAGCGGTGGGAGTGGGACTCCACTTACTGTTCCCCGGCGTGCACCGGGATGGTCGCAGCCCACAGTTTAGCAGCCGTGGGGCGTCTTCCAGCACGTCGGCGGCCGGGCGGGGGTGGCGCCCGGGTGCCGCCGCGCCGACGCCGCCCGCGACTGCCCGTCGCGGCTCTTGGCGCTTCGTCAGGATTTTCATGGGTTGAGGGCATATCCTCGCGGTCTGTGACTGTAGCTACGTCCCGCTTCGGCCCGCGTTCGGGCAGCCAGCCGAACTCCCGGTATCGGTGGGTACCGGCGGCGGCGGGCTGGACGGTCGGCGTCATCGCGACCCTGTCACTGGTCGCCAGCGTGTCGCCGCTGATCCGGTGGCTGATCAAGGTCCCGCGCGAATTCATCAACGACTACCTGTTCAACTTCCCGGACACCAGCATCGCGTGGTCGTTCGTGCTGGCCCTGCTGGCCGCCGCGCTCACGGCGCGCAAACGCATCGCCTGGGTGCTGCTGCTCGGCAACATGATCCTGGCCGCCGCGCTGAACGCCGCCGACATCGCCGCCGGGGACAACACCCCGGCCGAATCCTTCGGCGAGAACCTCGGTTTCGCGCTGCACATCGTCGCGATCGTGCTGCTGGTGCTGTCCTATCGCCAGTTCTGGGCCAAGGTCCGCAAGGCCGCCCTGTTCAAGGCGGCCGCGGTGCTGTTCACCGGGTGGGTGATCGGCATCCTGGCCTCCTGGGGCCTGGTCGAGATGTTCCCGGGCACCCTCGCGCCCGACTCCCGCTTCTGGTACGTGGTCAACCGGGTCGTCGGGTTCTCCCTGGTCGATCCCGACGCGTTCACCGGCCGCCCGCACGTCCTGCTCAACGCCGTCTTCGGGCTGTTCGGCGCGCTCGCGCTGATCGCGGCGACGATCGTGCTGTTCCAGTCCCAGCGCGCCGACAACGCGCTCACCGGCGAGGACGAGTCGGCCATCCGCGGGCTGCTGGAGCTGTACGGCAAGAACGACTCCCTCGGTTACTTCGCCACCCGCCGCGACAAGTCGGTGGTGTTCGCCCACAGCGGCCGGGCCGCCATCACCTACCGCGTCGAGGTCGGCGTCTGCCTGGCCAGCGGCGACCCGGTGGGCGATCCGCGGGCGTGGCCGCAGGCCATCGATGCGTGGTTGGGCCTGTGCCAGACCTACGGCTGGGCGCCCGGGGTGATGGGGGCCAGTTCGCAGGGCGCCCAGGCGTATCGGGAGGCCGGCCTCAACGCGCTGGAGCTCGGCGACGAGGCCATTTTGCGGGCGTCCGATTTCAAGCTGTCCGGCCCCGACATGCGCGGGGTGCGCCAGGCGGTGACGCGGGCCCGCCGGGCCGGGCTGACGGTGCGCATCCGCCGGCACCGCGACATCTCCGCCGACGAGATGGCCGACACGATTTCGCGCGCCGACGCCTGGCGCGACACCCAGACCGAACGCGGTTTCTCCATGGCACTGGGCCGGCTCGGCGATCCCGCCGACGGGGACTGCCTGCTGGTCGAGGCCCTGGACCGCGACGGCCGGGTGGTCGCGATGCTCTCGCTGGTCCCGTGGGGAAGCACGGGGGTGTCGCTGGACCTGATGCGCCGTTCCCCGCAATCCCCCAACGGCACGATCGAGCTCATGGTCAGCGAGCTGACGCTGAACGCGGAAACCCTTGGCATCATTCGCATTTCGCTGAACTTCGCCATGTTCCGTTCCGCGTTCGAGCAAGGCGCCCAGTTGGGCGCCGGCCCGGTTGCGCGGTTGTGGCGCGGCTTTTTGCTGTTCTTCTCCCGGTGGTGGCAGCTGGAAACGTTGTACCGCTCCAACATGAAGTACCAACCGGATTGGGTTCCCCGCTACGCCTGCTACGAGGACGCCCGCCTGATTCCCCGCGTCGGCGTGGCCTCCGCCCTGGCCGAGGGGTTCCTGGTGTTCCCGTTCAGCCGGCGCAAGACGCACACCGGGCATCACCCCGCCGTCCCGGCCAGGCTGGCCGAGTCGGGGTTGTTGCATCACGACGGGTCGGCGCCGGATGTGAGCGGGCTGCAGCGCGGCGCGAGCGCCGCCGAAGCGGAGGAGTCCCGGGCCCGCCTGCCCGAGCAGGTGCGGGTGCGCCTGGCGAAGCTGAAGATCTTGCAGCGCAACGGCGTTGACGCGTACCCGGTGGGAACCCCGCCCAGCCACACCATCGTCCGCGCGCTGGACGCCGACGACGCGGAAAGCGTGTCGGTGGCCGGCCGCATCCTGCGGATCCGCGACTACGGCGGCGTGCTGTTCGCCCAGGTGCGTGACTGGTCGGGCGAACTTCAGGTGCTGCTGGACAATTCGCACCTCGAGCGCAGCCGCACCGCCGATTTCACCGCGGCCATCGATCTCGGTGACCTGGTCGAGATGACCGGGCACATGGGCTACAGCAAGAACGGGACCCGCTCGTTGATCGTGCGCGACTGGCGGATGATCGGTAAGTGCCTGCGGCCGTTGCCGAACAAGTGGAAGGGGCTGACCGACCCCGAGGCGCGGGTGCGCACCCGCTACGTCGACCTGGCGGTCAATCCCGAATCGCGCGACCTGATCAAGGCCCGCAGCAGCGTGCTGCGGTCGGTGCGGGAAACGCTGTTCGCCAAAGGCTTCATCGAGGTTGAGACGCCCATCCTCCAGCAGATCCACGGTGGCGCCACCGCCCGGCCGTTCGTCACCCACATCAACACCTACGACATGGACCTGTTCTTGCGCATCGCGCCGGAGCTGTACCTGAAGCGGTTGTGCGTCGGCGGCGTGGAGCGGGTGTTCGAGCTGGGCCGGGCCTTCCGCAACGAGGGCGTCGACTTCAGCCACAATCCGGAATTCACCCTGCTCGAGGCCTACCAGGCGCACGCCGACTACAAGGTGTGGATCGATGGCTGCCGCGAGCTCATCCAGAACGCTGCGCAGGCCGCCAACGGCGAGCAGACGGTGCTGCGGCCCCGCGGCGGCGGCGACGGCACCGAGGGACGGCTAGAGCCGGTCGACATCTCCGGCATCTGGCCGGTGAAGACCGTGTACGACGCGGTGTCGGAAGCCCTCGGCGAGCGCGTCGACACCGAGACGTCGCTGGCGGCCCTGCGCAAGCTGTCCGACGCCGTGCACATTCCCTATCGCGCGCATTGGGACTCGGGCGCCGTCGTGCTCGAGTTGTACGAGCACCTGGTGGAGGACAAGACCGAGCAGCCCACGTTCTACATCGACTTCCCCACCTCGGTGTCGCCGTTGACCCGGCCGCACCGCAGCCAGCCCGGCGTCGCCGAGCGGTGGGACCTGGTGGCGTGGGGCGTCGAGCTGGGAACCGCGTACAGCGAGTTGACCGATCCGGTGGAGCAGCGGCGCCGGCTGCAGGAGCAGTCGCTGTTGGCCGCCGGCGGGGATCCCGAAGCGATGGAGCTCGACGAAGACTTCCTGCAAGCCATGGAATACGCGATGCCGCCCACGGGCGGGATGGGCATGGGCATCGATCGGCTCGTCATGCTCATAACCGGCCGCAGCATCCGCGAGACCCTGCCATTTCCGCTGGCCAAGCCGCACTGAACGAGCCCTGAACTCCTCCGGGCGTCGGGGCGGACATTCGGCGATTATGTTCCGGGCAGGTTAACGATCCATCACAATGAGTCCCGTGACCGCCCCGACGCCCCTGCCCACCGCGCAGTTGCTGGCGAGTAGTCACACCTCCCTGATGCACGGCTGGGTGCCCGCGACGGTCCAAGTCGGTGCCGCCGTCGTGCTGACGCTGGCCGTCGGCTGGAGGTCACGGCGGTGGCGGACGATCTGGCTGCCGCTGGCGGGCCTGCTCGGCGGCGCCGCGGCCTATGTGACGCACTGGTACATCGTCGATCGCGGCCTGTCCGACGAGCCGGCGCCGGCGGGACTGTGGGTGTGGATCGCGTTGACCGGGCTCGCCGCTGCCATACTCGTGCTGGGCTGGCGCAGCGCGCCGCCGTGGCGCCGCGGCGCGACCGCCCTCGCGGTTCCGCTGTGTTTGCTCTGCGCGGCGCTGACGCTCAACCTGTGGGTGGGCTACTTCCCGACCGTGCAGGCGGCGTGGAGCCAGCTCACCTCCGGGCCCCTGCCCGACCAGACGGACCCGGCCACCGTTACGGCGATGGTCGCAAAGCGGGCCCGCCCTTCGCACGGCAGCGTGGTGCCGGTGGTGATCCCTTCGGAGGCATCGCATTTCAAGCACCGCGGTGAACTGGTGTACCTGCCGCCCGAATGGTTCACCAGCAGCCCGCCACCGGCGCTGCCGACGGTGATGATGATCGGCGGGCAGTTCAACACGCCCGCGGATTGGACGCGGGCGGGCAACGCCGTCAAGACCATCGACGACTTCGCGGCCGCGCACGCCGGCAAGGCGCCGGTGTTGGTGTTCGTCGACTCTGGGGGCGCCTTCAACAACGACACCGAATGTGTCAACGGCGTTCGCGGCAACGCGGCCGACCACCTCACCAAGGACGTTGTCCCCTACATGATCTCGAAGTTCGGCGTCAGCCCCGACCGGTCCAACTGGGGCGTCGCCGGCTGGTCGATGGGCGGGACCTGCGCCGTCGACCTGACCGTCATGCACCCGGAGATGTTCAGCGCGTTCGTCGACGTCGCCGGCGACTTCTACCCCAACGCGGGCACCAAGGCCCAGACCATCGCCCGGCTGTTCGGCGGCAACGCCGAGGCCTGGGCGGCATTCGACCCGACCACGGTGATCAACCGGCACGGCCCGTACCGCGACGTGGCCGGCTGGTTCGCCATCTCCTCGGACGGCCCGCCCGCACCGCGGCGCGACCCGTCGGTAACCGACGCCGGCGCGCTGCGTCTCGTCAGTCGCGACGCCGCGGCCAACCCGAGCAACCAGACGGCGGCCGCCTATTCGCTGTGCGCGCTCGGCCGCGCCAACGGCATCGACTGCGCGGTACTCCCCCAGCCCGGCAAACACGACTGGCCCTTTGCGGACAGGGCTTTCGCGGCCGCGCTGCCGTGGCTGGCCGGCCGGCTCGGCACCCCCGGGGTCGCGCGGACCCCGCTGCCCACGGTGTCCGCCCCGTCCGCGCCGCCTAACCAGGTGGTGGTCCCGGCCGAGCGGTCGAGCACCGCCGGCAAGTAGCCGCCACCGTCGTTACTTCAGGTGCTCATCGAAGAAAGTGACCATCCGCCGCCAGGCGTCTTCCGCCTCGGGTTCGGAATAAGCCATCCCGGTCAGACCCGCGATGATCCGGATCGGCGCGGGCACGGCGTGGTCGTTCATGAAGCTGTGGCCGACGCCGGGGTATTCCTTGATGTCGCGCGGTACGTCGCCTTCCGCCAAAATTGCTTCCAGTCGGGCTGCCGTGCCCCGCCGGACGATGGGGTCTTTCCCGCCGAAACTTCCCACTAGAGGGCACGATTCGCGCAGCGCTTCGACGTCCTTGGGGAGCAGGCCGTAGTTCGGCGCCGTCGCATTGAAGAGGCCCCGGGCAGCGAGCTGCAAGACGAACCCAGCGCCCATGCAAAAGCCGGCCAGCCCAACCTTGCCGGTGCACCGCTCGTCGGCGATGAGGTGATCGCGGGCTGCGACGAGATCGTCGTGGGCGCGGCCGTGGCCGGCGAGATGCGCGCGGATCGTGCTGATCACGCACCCGATCTTGGGATCGCGGCCGTCGTAGAGCGCCGGGGCCAGCGTCAGGTAACCGTTGTGGGCGAATCGATCCGAGATTTGTCGCAGGTTCGCGGTCATGCCGAGAACGTCCTGGACCACCACCACGCCCGGCCACGGGCCCTGCCCGTCGGGGACGGCCAGATAGCCGGGCAGGTTGCCGTTGGCGCCCACATAGATGACTTCAACCACTGCGCGGATCCCCCCAGATATTGTCTCGGATGCCGCGGGCTCTGACAGAACGCAAGTGCGGGAACGATACGGGAATATGGTAATCCGATACCCCCATATCGTAACGCGATGTGGGTGTATTGTCCGGCCGTGGGACCAACCCGCCTTTTTCCTTACGACCCGCCCGAGCCGCGCGAGCCGTCGGCCAAGGAGCGGATTCGTGACGCCGCGCTGAGCTGCTTTGGTCTTCGCGGTATCGCTGCCACGTCGCTGCGCACGGTCGCCGAGACCGCCGAGGTTTCGATTGGGCTGGTGCAGCACCACTTCCGCACCAAGGCCGCGCTAAGCGCTGCCGTCGACCAGCACGTGTTGCAGGTGGTCGGTGAGGCACTGGAACCCAGCGCCCCGCCCGAGCCGCCCGCCGACGGGCTCAACGAAGCCGGGCGCCGGCTGACCGCGCTGATGCTGGAACGTCCGGACGTCATGACCTATCTCGGGCGCGCGCTCGCCGAGGGCGGCGCATTGGGTTCGGTCATCTTCAACGGGCTGGTTGGCATCAGCGCCGGCCAGGGCGACCAGTTCATGGAGCAGGGCACGCTCCGACCTGACCTGGATCCCGATTGGGGAGTACTCAACCCGCTCATCTTGCGCGTCGGCGCCATCATTCTGCATCCGTACATCGAGCTCTACCTAGGCGAGTCTTTCTTCACGGAGCAACAGCTGCGACGCTGGGACGCCGCCGTCACCAGCCTGATACGGCGAGGCCAGTTCCTCGAGCCGACCGACCCCCCTGATGACAACGTGATCGCTTGGTGAGCGGCCAAGCCCAGCCCGCGTCGTCGGTCAGGTGCTATACACGAAACACCATGGACGAGCCCGAGGTAACCGCGTACGGCGCACAAATTCTCGACCCCGGCGAGCCCGACGACGGTCTGGTGCTGCAGCGGCTACGAGACGATCCCGTCGTCGAGTTCATCGACCGGATCGACGCGCAGTTGGCCGATCTGCGCGGCCTTCGGCCGGCGCCGGATTCGGAGCTCCTCGGCGAACGGACCCGGTGGGCGTACTATCCGTGGCGCCGGGCCGCCGTTGCGGTGCTGGGCCCGAGGGGGTTTCGGGCGCTGCGACTTGATCGCAACAGAAACAACATCACCGCGCGCGAGCAGGCCCGGCTCGGCTCGCTGAGCATCGGCGTGGCGGGTCTCAGCGTCGGCCATGTCATCGCTCACACCCTGGCGGTGCAGGGATTGTGCGGCAGGATCCGGCTTGCGGATTTCGATCACTTGGAACTGTCGAATCTGAATCGGGTGCCCGCCACGGTCTTCGACCTTGGGCTGAACAAGGCGCATGTGGCGGCACGCAGGATCGCTGAGCTCGACCCCTACCTGGCGGTTGATGTGTTCGACGCCGGAGTCACCGCGGACAACGTTGACGCGTTCCTTGATGGCCTCGATATCGTCGTCGAGGAGTGTGATTCGCTCGACATGAAGGTCGCCCTGCGTATGGCGGCTCGTGACCGGCGGATCCCGGTGGTGATGGCGACGAGCGACCGCGGCAGGGTCGATGTCGAGCGCTTCGATCACGAACCGGAACGCCCTATCCTGCACGGGTTGCTGGGCGAGCTCAACGTCGACCTTCTCTCGGCGATGAGCACCCGGGAAAAGATCCCTTACATGCTGCGCTACGACGAAGCCGAACGCGTGTCCCCCCGCACAGCCGCATCACTGATCGAGATCGACCGATCGCTGTCGACCTGGCCTCAGTTGGCATCCGATGTCATCGTGGGCGCCTCAGCGATGGCCGAAGCCGTGCGCAGAATCGGGCTGGGCGAAGAGCTGAAATCCGGTCGGTGCCGCATCGACATGGGTTGGGCACTCGATCAACTCGACGAAGTCGAGACGGCCGAGCATCGCCCAGCGCCTGATATAGGGCAGGGCGGCCCGTCGGCCCCGGCCACGGTGGACGACACGATCGTCGCTGCCGCGCTGCGGGCCCCGTCGGGGGGAAACAGCCAGCCGTGGTACATCGACGCGGAGCCAACCAAAATCACCATAAGCGTTGCCACAGAACATTCTTCAACGATGGACGTCGGCTTCCGCGGCAGCGCCGTCTCAATGGGCGCCGCCCTGTATAACGTCAGAATCGCTGCCGCCGCCCGGGGAATGCTCGGACCTGTCAGCGTCTCCGAAGACATAGACGGGGTTCCACTGCGAGCGACGATGCACTTCGAAAACGGCGACGACCGCGCCCTCGCCGATCTCTATGAGCCGATGCTCGCACGCGAGACCAACCGCCACCGCGGAACGCCTCAACCGCTCGACGACCAGACGATCAAGCTACTCGCCGCCGCAGCCGAGCGTGAAGGCGCGCGTCTGCGCCTACTCACCGATCACGATGACCTTTCGCGGGCGGCAACGATTTTCGGTGCCGCCGACCGTATCCGGTACCTGACACCGCAGCTGCATAAGGAGATGGTTTCGGAACTGCGCTGGCCTCGAGACCCCGACCCCGACACCGGCATTGACGTGAAGAGCCTCGAACTCGATGCCAGCGACTTGGCATTGCTGGATGTCGTTCGCCGGCCCGACGTCATGGCTTACCTTGCCGAATGGAACGCCGGCAGCGCGCTGGGCGACGGCATGCGTGACGAGGTCAACGCCAGCTCCGCGCTGGCAGTCATCACGGTGACCGGAGAGCGTCTTACCGACTACGCGCGTGGCGGGTCAGCCGTTGAGGCGGTATGGATCCTTGCCCAGCGCGAAGGACTCGCCGTCCGGCCGTTATCACCGGTCTTCTTGCATGCCCGCAACGCTGCCGATCTCAACGAGTTGTCGCCTGGCTTTGCCGCCGAATTAGAGCGATTGCAAAGCGATTTCGTGCGCGTGGTGGGGACCGACCCCGAGGAATCTATCGTGCTGACCTTCAGGTTTACCACCGCACCGCCGACGTCGGTACCGAGTCGCCGCAGCCTGAGCCGGGTCCGTTCGCAGCGTCGGTGATGCGGAGTTGTCGGGCGACCGCCGGATCAAAACGGTTTCGCGGTGAATCCCCAGCGCAACAAAGCCGATTCGCGGCGGGCCGGCCCGCGCAACCGAGCGTCATCCGCACCGCTCAATGCGTTTGGTTTACCCCGGGCACCGAACATCCAGTACGCCTGCAGGTAGGGCAAGGGAGTCGAATGACCGCGGTGCATTCCGTGCAGTCCAGCGGCGGCGAGCTCTGTCGATAGCTCAGCGATGGTGAAAGCCGCCGCCTCGCTGGCAATTGCATCCTGGCGCAGGACGGCCGGTGACGCGGGATCGGCGATCTGCAGCATCCTAGGGGCGGCCGTCGAGTCGCGCAGCCGCTGAAAGTCCGAGATCCATACTGCGGCTCCGCTGCGGCGTTGAAGGTCGGCGATCTGGCTGAGGGCGCCGCGCAACGTGTCGAAATCAGGTAGCTGATGCAGTGTCCACATGCAGGAGATGGCGTCCCAACGACGCATTGCAATCGCCTCCGGCAGCGCTGTGATGTCAGCCCGCAGCAGTTCGACGCGCTCGCTTAGGCCTTCGGCGTCGAACAGCTCCTGCGCCGTGGACAGCATGTTGGGGGCCAGATCGACAGCGGTCGCCCGAACATCGGGCCGTCGGCGCAGGACTGCGCTCAACGCGCGTCCTGACCCGACCCCGAGATCCAGCAGATGACCGTCGGGTGGCAGGAGCGCATCAAGCGCGCGAGCGCACAAATCGTAGACCGCACGGATCCCCGGGTTGGCTGCGCCGCCGGTGTGAAACTGCGCCACCGACTCCGGATCATCCACCACCATCGGCTCAGGAATACGCTGGCGCCCCACTGGATGTGACAGCTCACGCAAAACGATCCCAGGCATCCTCCATAGCGGCCGAATTCTCTTCACCCTCAACCTCTCGTGGGATGGTCGGTACCAAGCCGAACTGACCTAAATGATTATTAACCCGACTCCAGCTTTCCCGTGGGTGCGCGCTGGTTTTCGAGGTTCCCAAAACGGATGCCGCGAAGTACTTGCCGGGTCAGCGGGCACCGGTAAGCTTTCGCCTGCGCGGTTCTTTAATCCGCATCGGCACCGGTATCCGCGGGAGGTAGGCGTGGTTCAGACGCTTGCGAGTGACCGAGTCAAGTCGTTGCCCCTCCCGCCGGTGAACCCGATGCCTTTTCGTCAGCGCCTCGCGGCGGTGCGGGAATTCAGCACGGGGACGGAGAGGCTGCGCGATGCCGGGGGGCGGGTGAGCTATTTCACGCTGGGGCCACGGTGGCTCATGCCCCCGATGGTGTTGGCAACGTCTCCGGAAGCGATTCGCGACATCCTCAGTACCAAGGACGATTCTGTAGACAAGACCACCCCGGTCTTCGAACAGGTGCGCCACATCATCGGCGCCAGCCTCACCGATCTTCCCTGGGAGCCGTGGAAGTCGCGTCGGCGCACCCTGCAGCCGGTGTTTACCAAGCAGCGCGTGAGTGAGTTCGGCGGTCACATGGAGCAGGCGGCTCAGGCGGTGAGCGAAGAGTGGCCCGAGGATGCCGTGATCGATTTGGACGCCGAATGCCGCACCATCACGTTGCGCGCGCTTGGCCGATCAGTGCTCGGGCTCGATCTGGAAGAGCGGGCCGACGAGGTTGTCGAGCCGTTGCGGATCGCGTTGGCCTACGCGGTCAGGCGCGCGACGAGCCCGCTGCGCGCCCCTCGCTGGTTGCCCACGCCCGCGCGTCGGCGGGCGCGGGCGGCAAGCGCCAAACTTCATGCCCTGACGCAGGAGATTTTGCGAGACTGTCGCGCCGATCCGACACGAGTCGCCCCACTGGTGCACGCGCTCCTCGCAGCCGAGGATCCAGAGACCGGAAAACGCCTAACCGACGATGAGATTTGCGACGAACTGGTCATGTTCCTCTTCGCCGGCCACGACACCACGACGACGGCGTTGACGTATGCACTGTGGGCCCTCGGGCACCACGCCGACTGCCAGGACCGCGTCGCCGCCGAAGTGGCGGCCCTGCCGGATCGGCCGCTGACGTCCGACGACATTCCACAACTGGGCTATACGGTCCAGGTGATACGGGAATCGCTTCGCCTGTGCCCCCCGGCGCCCACGGGGACGCGGATGGCCTGCCGGGATGTTGAGGTGGGCGGCTACCGGGTGCAGAAGGGCACCATGCTCATCGTGGGGCGAATGGCCGTACAACGCGACCCGCAGCTGTGGGACGACCCACTTCGATTCGACCCCGAGCGGTTCAGCCCGGCGAACTTCAAAGCTCTCGATCGCTGGCAATACGTGCCATTCGGCGGCGGGCCGCGGTCGTGCATCGGCGACCATTTCGCCATGCTTGAGGTCACACTCGCCTTGGCGACGCTTATCCGTAGAGTCGAAGTCCAATCTCTCGAGGACGAATTTCCGCTTGCATTGCACTTCACCATGATCGCCGGGGGTCCGATCCCTGCTCGCGTTCGACCTCGTCGCTAGCCGCCTGAAACGAGCGCTCGCTCGGCGGACTCGAGACCTGGCCGGCCGGATGTGACGTTGGCCTAATTTGCTAGAACCGCTATGCAATGCCGACGCGGCGGTGAAGTTACCGCTACGGTAATGGGGCAATGTCGGGCACACTGGACCACCTGGTCACCGCTGCCGCCGCCGAATTGATGGCGGCCACCGCGGCTGACTCGGCCGCGATCAGCCAACGCGTGCTGGGCAATCTGGTTCGCGACCTGGGCGTGGACTTCAGCTTCCTGCGCCATAACGATCACACCATCCGCGCGACGATACTCATCGCCGAATTCCCGCCGCGCAACGTCGACCCCGACCCGATCGGTTTGGTGTATTTCGCCGACGCCGACTCCATCTTCGCTCAGACGGAGCACCTCAAGGTGCCCGAAGTGGTGCGTCCCCAGCCGGAGAACGCTGACTATCAGCACCGCATCGAAGAGGGCACCGGGGCTCCGGCCGTCTCGCTGGCCGCCGTTCCGCTGTTGTCCGGCGACGTCACCACAGGCACGCTCGCCTTCGGCAAGCTCGGAGACCGTGAATGGCTACCAGAAGAGCTCAACGCGCTGCAGGCGATCGCCGCGCTGTTCGCTCAGCTGCAGGGCCGCACCGTCGCCGAACAGCAACTCCACTATCTCGCCGAACACGATGACCTGACCGGCCTGCTCAACCGCAGGGCGCTGATCGCGTACCTGGACCAGCGGCTCGCCCACGGGCAGCCCGGCCCGGTGTCGGTCGTGTTTCTCGCCCTGGACCGCTTCAAAGTCATCAACGATCACCTTGGTCAAAGCGCTGGCGACCGGTTCATCGAGGCCTTCGCGAGGCTACTGCGCGAGGCCACAGACATTCCCGCGGCCATTGGCCGCTTCGGCGGTGATGAGTTCGTTGTCGTTCCCGGGCAGTCATTGGATGTCGAGGCCGCCGAAGCTTTCGCCCAGTCGCTGCATGATCGCGTCCACAAGCAGGTGGTGATCGACGGCGAGATGCTCACCCGCACGGTCAGTATCGGGGTGACATCCGGTGAACCCGGAGAGGACAGCACCTCGGATCTACTGCGCCGGGTCGACCAGGCCCTCCGGTCGGCGAAAAGCTCAGGCGGCGACGCAGTCGCAACTTTCAGCCCGGAGATGTTGAGAACCAACATGATCCGCAATGACATCGAACTGTACCTGGAAGGGATGATCGACGGTAATGGCGGGGCCATGGTGCTCCATTACCTTCCTGAGTTCGACATGCGCACTGGTGAAATCCTCGGCACGGAAGCGCTAATCCGTTGGCAACATCCCACTCTCGGACTGTTGATGCCCGATTCGTTCATCCAAGTGGTCGAATCGATCAACCTCGGGGCCAAACTGGGTCGTCTCGTGATGCGGGCGGCATGTGCGCAATTCGGACTTTGGCGATCACGCAATATCGGACGCGGGGCCGTGTTGCGTATCAACGTGTCGCCTGTGCAGCTCGTCACCGATGGCATCATCGACACGGTCGCGACCACCATTGAAGAGTTCGGCCTCGACCCCAACACGGTGTGCCTGGAGATCACCGAAAGCGTGGTGGTGCAGGACATCGACGCCACACGCAAGACGCTGTTCGGATTGAAAGACATCGGAGTGCAGATCGCCATCGATGACTTCGGCACCGGTTACAGTGTTCTGACTTATCTGAAGTCTCTACCGGTCGACATACTCAAGATCGACAAGGGGTTCGTCCACCATCTGGACAGCAACGCCGGTGACCTGGCGATCGTGCGGTCGACACTGGCGCTGGCCGACGCCTTCGGGCTCGACGTTGTCGCCGAAGGCGTCGAAACGGTGGCGGCGGCCAAGACGCTGCTCGCCCTGGGTTGCTTTCGGGCGCAAGGCTTTCTGCTGTCACGGCCGCTCGACAGCGCGGCGATGGAGTCGCTGCTCGCCAAGCGCGTCATACCGATGGACTTCTCCGACGCGAGCGATGCGCTGCAGCCCGAAGGACCCAGAAAGGACGTTGTCTAGAACCGGGGGATGCGGGGCCTTTGGCGACCAATTCCTACCGCACCCATAAGGGATGGACGTTTAAGGGCGGCGTTGAAACAGGTAGTAGTACGTTGGCGTCTTGTCGTCGAGCTCCCGCTCGTCACCCTTGGCCAGCAGCGTCCAGCCGGCGGCCAATCGCCGTTCCATTTCGGTGCGGTCGACCCCCGGCACCCCGAACCTCCCGCCGGGAGGAAACGCGACGATGTACAGCCGCGCGTCGGGCGCCGCCACGGCGCTGACTTCCCGGGCGTACGCATCACGATCTGCGCTACTCATGTTGTGGATGCAGCCGTTGTCGACGATCAGCTGAAAACCAGTGCCGATCCCCTCGTGGCTCAACTGGGTGACATCGGCACGGGCGAAGTTGACCGAAGCACCGGCGGCGCGGGCCTTGGCACGCGCCTTCTCGAGCGGCTTCGCGACGTAGTCAACCCCGGTGACTTTCCACCCGTGTTGGGCAAGGTAGACGGCGCAATCCCCGGTTCCGCATCCGAGGTCAAGCGCCGAGCCCGTGGGCAGCGCAGGCGTATCGGCAGTTCCCTCGACCAGATCGCGCAAAGTCTGCCCGATCGCATGACCTTCCCAGGGCGTGAAGCCGATGCGGTAAAACAACCGAAATCGCGTGTGTCGAGAAGCCATAGCCGCAATCATGGCATTCCCACTCGCGTGCGCGCGCCGCGGCCGCTGGTGCGAGTTCGCAGAAAGGCTCGCTGAATGATGTCGCGGCTGAAGGCGTGGTGGAACGAGCGGGACCTGTACGACTGGACGACGAGGTATCTGCGCCAGCACGGGATGCTGCTCTCGGTCGAACCATCAAGGCTGTCATCGCCGGTTCGTCGGCCCTGGTGCCACTCACCGTGCTGCCCGGCCAACATCACCCCAGCGCCGCCGAGGTGATCACCGGCGGATTCGCCGGCACGTTCACCGCCGCCGTGACGTTGTGGTGCCTGACGCGCCGGCCCACCCGCCGGCAGCCCCTTTGGATTTGGGGCATCTCTCGGACCATGGAACGTATGCTCTTCGCTCCCAGGAGGATTCCCTCACCGGCCTGCTGAACCCGGGCGTTCACCGAGGCGGTCAGCAGCCGCTCGACGGATCCGCCGCGGGGCGACAGCCACCTGGCGGTGGTAATGATGGACCTCTACAACTTCAAACGCAGCAACGACACACTCGGTCATTCGGCTGGTGATCGCGCCAGCGCACCTTGTTCTAAGCCGAAGCACGACCAAGGATGACCGCGTCCTCGGCGCACATCAGCTTGAATTGATCGGGCTCGGCGTGCGTGGCAAGGGTGCGGCGATCCCACCACATCACTTTGGTTCGGTAGTTGTCGTTGGGGTAGGCGGCCGCCGGTATCCGCGAGGCCACCACGCCCCCGGACGATCGCCACTGCTCCAAGACATGGGCCGCCGCGGTGGCCATGACGAACTGGACACCCATCAGCGTCATCATCGGTAGCGCGGTGCGGGCCAACACCCTGGACAGCGCCCGGCTGCCGTACTCCTGGGAATTGGCCCAAGCGCTTTTTACCTCGACGACACCGAACGGGATGCGGTTGGCAATCATGTAGCGCAGCACGGCAGCGCCGGGGTTGCCGTCCCACTCATCGAGCGCGTGCGAATCCTCGGGCGTCTGCAGCGGCCCCACGACGCGGGTTCCTCCGACGACCCGCCCGCCCGGGTCGATCGCCGCGAAGAACAGCGCCGTGTCGGTGCCGTCCCGGACCGCGTCGACATCGAGCACCCATTCCAGTCCGTGCCGACGATAGCTCTGGAACGCGCCGTCCAGATATTGCTCCCACAGCTCGGGATCCGCTTCCGGGGTGGACGCGGCGACCCAACACCCTGTCGCCTGATCGCGCCAGCCCGCTCCCCCTTCCAACCACGAGCCCTTAATCGCCGCACTCGTGAGCTGTGCCGCTGCCATAGGTATCCCTTCAACTGTTAAGCGTGACTGCCGGACTATTTAGTCGGACGCGTCTTGAATTATTTCCCAAAATGTCCGCGCCACAAATAACCCGCGGTATTTATTTTCTTGATCGCTTTCCATCGCCAAACCGTTAGCGCTACCGATGAGTAATCGGCAACGCGCGGAAAGTTTGCGGCCGTGGATGCAGTATGGGCTGCTTGGTCGGCGACCGCTAGTCACTTCGCCGGCCGCGTCCGGGTCGGCCATCGCGTCACGCGCCGGCCTTGTTGCTCCGCGGGCGGCGATGACCATCGCATAAGGCAGCCCGGCCCCTTCTCACGCTGATGATTCAACAGCACGGCGATGATGGGTTCTACCTGTGGATTCCCTAAGTTGCGGCGTCGGGACGCCGCAGGTTTGCTGCCGCCGACCGACGGAATGGAGCGGGTTCTGCGCCGATTTTCGTGGGTCCCACGATTTTGGAACGCGCCGGTAGGTCGTCGGCCAAGACGCAGAATTGCGGAGCCGAGCGATTTTGCGGGTCGATGTTTGGCAACTGTTCCCTTTTGGTCGAGCGGCCGCCGGCGCTTCGCGAAAACCCGGCCCGCGAGGGCAGAATCGACGTTGTGACCAGGTGGCCAACCGTGGCGCGTGTCCGGCGGGCGATCTTCGCGCGGCACTGCAATCCGTGGAGCGCCTGGACGCGCTGGGCGAGCACGCCGCTGACCCTGGTGCCAGTGTGGACACGACGCTGGAGCCACGCGGCGTTGGTCGCGTTGTGGTTCGCCGCCAACCCGTTCGTCTTCGGCAAGCCGGCGCACGAACGCGCCTGGTCAACCAGGGCGATGCTGGGCGAGGAACTGTGGATCAGCCGTCGGCCCCGGGACGCGGCCGTGCTCGTCAGCGCGGTGACCTCCGTTGCCGCGCTGAGCGCCCTCGTCGCCGCCCTGCGTCACCGCCGGCTCCCGGCGGCGATCGCGGTCGCGGTGCAGATGGCGCTCACCCTGGTGTATTGGCAGCAGATGGTGCGCTATTTCGATCGCCACGCGCAGTAGCGTGACGGCATGCCCGACGAACCAACGACTCCCGACCCCGGGTACGACGCGGCCGGCGTGCCGACGTTCGAATCCGTCCGGGAGAAGATCGAGTCCCGCTATGCGACCGCCCAGGGCGCGGCCGAGCTCGACGCCGACACGGCGGAGGGCCGTTCGGTCGAAGAGCAGTACGAGGAGCGCGAGCGCGCGGCGGCGGAGCGGTTGAAGCAGATCCGGGAGTCGATGCGCCCCGACGAGCGTTGAGGTGCGCGCATTTTCCATCGACGAGCGGCGTAACCGCCTGGCGCGCAGGCATTTCCTTTCCACGGACGACCCAGCGCCGCTGACGCGGATGATCGGCGGGCTGGTGGGCCTGCACGCGACCGACCCCGCGACCCCGTACCTGTCGCTGTGGGCGCGCTCCCCCGGTTTCGTGACCGCCGACCTCGAGGCGCAGCTGTACCGGAAACGCTCCGCGCTCCGGCATCTGGCGATGCGCCGAACGCTGTGGCTGGTCAGCAGCGACGACCTGCCCATGATCCAGTCGGCCTCCAGCGCACGGGTCGCCGAGAACGAACGGCGCCGGCTGGCCGCCGACGTGCGCAAGGCGGGTGTGGCCGCCGACGGCGAGCGCTGGCTCGAGCGCGCCTGCGCGGCGGTGCTGCGCCATCTCGGCGACAGCGGGCCGGCGAGCAGCACCGAATTGCGGGCGGCGCTGCCCGAGCTGGCCGGGAGCTACGACCCGGCACCAGGAAAACCCTGGGGCGGCCGGGTTCCGCTCGCCCCGCGGGTGCTCACGGTGCTCTCCGCGCGCGGCGAGATCGTGCGGGGGCCGAACGACGGGCCGTGGACCACGTCGCGGCCGCGCTGGGCCAGGACCGGGGACTGGCTCGGCACGCCCGTGCAGGCCCCGCCCCCACACGCCGCGCAGGCCGACCTGACCCGCCGGTGGCTGGCAGCGTTCGGGCCCGCCACCACCGCCGACATCAAGTGGTGGCTCGGCACCACGCTGACCGCCGCCCGGCAGGCCCTGAGCGAGATCGGAGCGGTGGAAGTGGAGCTGCAGGGCGGCACCGGCTGGGCGTTGCCGGACGACCTCGATCCCGAGCCCGCGGCGCCCCCGTGGTGCGCCTTGCTGCCCGGGCTGGACGTCACCACCATGGGCTGGTTTCAGCGGGAGTGGTATCTCGGGGACCATCGCGACCGGGTGTTCGATCGCAACGGCAACGCCGGGCCGACGGCGTGGTGGAACGGACGCGTGGTGGGCGGCTGGTACCAGGACGACGGCGCCCGCGTGCGGGTGCAGCTCCTCGAGGATCCCGGTCGCGACGGACGGCGCGCCCTGCAGCGCCGCGCCGACGAGCTGACCTCGTGG
Source organism: Mycobacterium paraense (assembly GCF_002101815.1). Classification (GTDB taxonomy): domain Bacteria; phylum Actinomycetota; class Actinomycetes; order Mycobacteriales; family Mycobacteriaceae; genus Mycobacterium; species Mycobacterium paraense. The sequence continues at coordinate 39,355 of NZ_LQPM01000012.1, forward strand.
CTGGACGGCGTGCGGATCAGCCCCCGCTTCCCGTCGCCGCTGTCGAAAGCCGGGCCGGTGTCCGGCTGATCGAGCCTGCGCACAGAGCGCGGAAATCGTCGAAAGTGAAGCGCTGGGCGCAGTCTCGACGCCCCGCGCGTTAGGCCGTCACTTTGCGGCGGCGGGTCGCGCGCCGCGGTGGCGCGGGTGTCCCGACGACGTCGGCCAGGAACTTGCCCGTGTAGCTTTCGGGCACCGCCGCGACGTCCTCGGGAGTGCCCTGGGCCACAACGGTTCCGCCCTCGGCGCCACCCTCCGGCCCCATGTCGACGATCCAGTCCGACGTCTTGATGACGTCCAGGTTGTGTTCGATGACGATGACCGTATTGCCTTTGTCGACAAGGCCGTTGATGACCTTGAGCAGCTTGCGGATATCGTCGAAATGCAGCCCGGTGGTGGGCTCGTCGAGGATGTAGATCGTGCGCCCGGTGGAGCGCTTCTGCAGTTCGGCGGCCAGCTTGACGCGCTGCGCCTCACCGCCGGACAGCGTCGGGGCGGGCTGGCCGAGGCGGACGTAGCCCAGCCCCACGTCGACGAGCGTGCGCAGGTAGCGGTGGATGCCGGTGATCGGCTCGAAGAACTCCGCCGCCTCCTCGATAGACATGTCCAGCACCTCGGAGATGGTCTTGCCCTTGTAGTGCACTTCCAAGGTTTCCCGGTTGTAGCGGGCGCCGTGGCAGACCTCGCACGGGACGTACACGTCGGGCAGGAAGTTCATCTCGATCTTGATGGTGCCGTCGCCCGTGCACGCCTCGCAGCGACCGCCCTTGACGTTGAACGAGAATCGGCCCGGCTGGTACCCGCGGACCTTGGCCTCGGTGGTGGCCGCGAACAGCGTGCGGATCTTGTCGAACACCCCGGTGTAGGTGGCCGGGTTGGACCGCGGCGTGCGGCCGATCGGCGACTGGTCGACCCGCACCAGCTTGTCCAAGTGGTCCAACCCGGTGACCCGGGTGTGCCGGCCGGGAACCTGCCGGGCGCCGTTGAGCCGGTTGGCCAGCACCGTGGCGAGGATGTCGTTGACCAGCGTCGACTTGCCGGAGCCCGACACCCCGGTCACCGAGGTGAGGACCCCGAGCGGGAACGACACGTCGATGCCGCGCAGGTTGTGCTCGCGCGCCCCGACGACGGTGAGCTGGCGGCGCCGGTCGACGGGCCGGCGGATCGCGGGGATCTCGATGCTCTCCTTGCCCGACAGGTAGGCGCCGGTGATCGAGTCCTTGTTCGCCAGCAGGTCGGCGTAGGTTCCGCTGTGCACGATCTCGCCGCCGTGCTCGCCGGCCCGGGGGCCGATGTCGACGATCCAGTCGGCGTGGGCGATGGTGTCCTCGTCGTGCTCGACGACGATCAGCGTGTTGCCCAAATCCCTTAAGCGGGTGAGGGTTTCGATGAGCCGACGGTTGTCGCGCTGATGCAGGCCGATGGACGGCTCGTCGAGCACGTAGAGCACGCCCACCAGGCCGGAGCCGATCTGCGTGGCCAGCCGGATGCGTTGGGCCTCGCCGCCGGACAGCGTGGCCGCCGCCCGCGACAGCGACAGGTAATCCAGCCCGACGTCGAGCAAAAAGCCCAGCCGCGACTGGATTTCCTTGAGCACCTGCCCCGCGATGGCCTGCTCACGCGTCCCCAGGGTGAGCGCGTTGAGGAAGTCCGAACAGTCCGAGATGGACAGCTCGCACACCTCGGCGATGGACTTCTTGCCGCGCCCGCCGGCGGACAGCGACACCGCCAGGATCTCCGGCTTGAGCCGGGTGCCCTCGCACACCGGGCAGGGCACGTCGCGCATGAAGCCCTCGTAGCGCTCCTTCATCTGCTCGGATTCGGTCTGCGCCATCTTGCGCTGCAGGAACGCCAGCACGCCCTCGAAATCGGCGTAGTACGACCGGGTGCGGCCGTACCGGTTGCGGTACCGCACGTGCACCTGGTGGTCGGAGCCCTCGAGAATCGCCTTGCGGGCCTTGGCCGGCAGCTTGCGCCACGGCGTGTCGACGTCGAAGCCCAGCTCGTCGCCGAGCCCGGCCATCATGCGGGTGAAGTACTCCGCGGTGTGGCCCGTCGACCACGGCGCCACCGCGCCCTCGGCCAGCGTGCGTTCGGGGTCGGGCACCACCAGGTCGGGGTCGACCTCCTTGCGGATGCCCAGGCCGGTGCACTCCGGGCAGGCGCCGTAGGGCGAGTTGAACGAAAAGGACCGCGGTTCCAGGTCGTCGACGGCCAGCGCGTGCCCGTTGGGGCAGGCCAGCTTCTCGGAGAACCGCTGCTCGCGGTTGTGGGCGTCGTGCTCGTGGTCGACGAACTCCAGCACCACGATGCCGTCGGCCAGGTTCAGCGCGGTCTCCACCGAGTCGGTGAGCCGCTGCTTGGCGCTGGCCTTGACGGTGAGCCGGTCGACCACCACCTCGATGTCGTGCTTCTCCTGCTTCTTCAGCTTCGGCGGATCGGTCAGCGAATGCACCACGCCGTCGACCCGCACCCGGCTGTAGCCCTGGGCGTTGAGCTTCTCGAACAGGTCCGCGAACTCGCCCTTGCGGGTGCGCACCACCGGGGCGAGCACCTGGAAGCGGGTGCCCTCCGGCATCGCCAGCACCTGGTCGACGATTTGCTGGGGCGTCTGGCGGGCGATCCGCTCGCCGCAGACCGGGCAGTGCGGGGTGCCCGCGCGGGCGTACAGCAGCCGCAGGTAGTCGTAGACCTCGGTGATGGTCCCGACGGTCGACCGCGGGTTGCGGTTGGTCGACTTCTGGTCGATGGACACCGCCGGGGACAGCCCCTCGATGAAGTCGACGTCCGGCTTGTCCATCTGCCCCAGGAACTGGCGGGCGTACGCCGACAGCGACTCGACGTAGCGGCGCTGGCCCTCGGCGAAGATCGTGTCGAACGCCAGCGACGACTTGCCCGACCCGGACAGCCCGGTGAACACGATCAACGCGTCGCGCGGCAGGTCGAGATCGACGCCCCGCAGGTTGTGCTCGCGGGCGCCCTTGATGATGAGGCGGTCAGCCACCGGTGCCTCTTTCAGTGAATGCTTTCGGTAGTGCAGCGGTTAATGCGCACGGCGCATTCCATGCTATGTGCCCGTACCGACAAGCAACGTTCGACCAGTAACGTGGCCGCTATGACGGCCGAGGATATGCCCGCTGGTGAGTTGGCCAACTACACCGGACACGTCGACCCCGGTACCGCGGCCCGCCGGACCCTACCCGGCGCCACGATTCTAAAGGCGTCGGTGGGCCCGATGGACAACAATGCCTATCTGGTCACGTGCGCCGAGACCGGCGAAACGCTGCTGATCGACGCGGCCAACGACGCCGACCTCCTGATCGACCTGATCCGGCGCTACGCGCCGAGGCTGTCGCTGATCGTGACCAGCCACCAGCACTTCGATCATTGGCAGGCGCTGGAGGCCGTCGCCGCCGCCACCGGTGCGCCGACCGCCGCCAACGCGATCGACGCCGAGCCGCTGCCGGTCAAACCCGAGCGTTTGCTCGCGGGCGGCGACACCCTGCACATCGGCAAGCTGAGGTTTGACGTCATCCACCTGCGCGGGCACACGCCGGGGTCGATCGCGCTGGCCCTCGATGGGCCGGCGACCGGCGGCGTCACGCAGCTGTTCACCGGCGACTGCCTGTTCCCCGGCGGGGTCGGCAAGACCTGGCAGCCCGGGGATTTCGCCCAGCTGCTCGACGACGTCACCACCCGGGTGTTCGACGTGTACGACGACTCCACCGTCATCTACCCCGGCCACGGCGACGACACCGTCTTGGGCGAAGAACGCCCCCACCTGGGCGAATGGCGCGAGCGGGGCTGGTAAGCGATCTAGTGGCGATCGCGAGCGCGGCCTGGCCGGGCGACGCGGATCGCCACATCGATCTAGTTCGTGGTGTGCACGATCAAGACGTCGACCTTGGCGCGACGCGAGACGTTGGCGGGCACCGACCCGAGAAGCCGGCCGGCGATCGTGCTCAGGCCGACGTTGCCGACGACCAGCAGGTCGGCCTTCTCGTCCTCGGCCAGCTTGACCAGCGCGTCGACCGGGGCGCCGACGACCGAGCGCTCCTCGACGTTCTTGGCTCCGGCTTTGTGCGCGCGCTCCTTGGCGTCCTGCAGGATCGCGTAGATCGGGGCCGTGCCCGACACCTTGTAGCTCTCGTCCCTCAGAGCGTCGGCGGCCCGGGTGTCCTCGTGCTGCGGCAGGTAGGCCGACGCAATGATCAGCTTGGCGTCGTCTCCGGCAATCTGCGCTGCCTTGTCCACCGCACGAAACGATGAATCCGAGCCGTCCGTCCCGACCACCACGGTCCGATAGGCACTCATTTACCCTCCCAGTTTCGGTTGGTCCGCCAACCCAAGACAGTATCGTGTTTGCCGGACAAAGAGGGATCAGATTCGTGGGTCAGCGCGGCGTGGCGCGACCGTCAATTGCGGGGCCACGCTGGGGCAACGAAAAGTTTGCCCGGCTGCGAAATGGCCGCCTGACCACCGCAAAACGGAAAGCCTTGCATTCCCGACGTTTTCGCGAAATGCGGCGCCGGAGTCCGAATACGCCGCCCCCGCACGGCGGACTAATGGTGAGACGGTTCATCCGGTGCGCCCTACAGTGACAAGCATCATGGCCATGTCCACCGCTGAGCAGCGGGCCTTCGACGCCCCCGGGGTCGCTGACCAGGCCGGGCCCGCGCGCGGGCGCGGCAGGTTGCTCGATCCGTGGGCGATCGCGGTGTTCGCCGCGGTCGTGAGCGCCGCATGGGCCTGCCGGCCGTCGTTGTGGTTCGACGAGGGCGCCACGATTTCGGCCGCGGCCAGCCGGACCCTGCCCGAGCTGTGGAAGCTGCTCGGCTACATCGACGCCGTTCACGGGCTGTATTACCTGCTCATGCACGGTTGGTTCGCGATCTTTCCGCCGACCGAATTCTGGTCGCGGGCGCCCAGCGCCCTGGCGGTCGGGGCCGCCGCCGCCGGCGTCACCGTGTTCACCAAGCAGTTCGTCCCCGGGCGCGCCACGGCGGTGTGCGCGGGTGTCGTGTTCGCGATCCTGCCGCGCACCACCTGGGCGGGCATGGAAGCGCGCTCCTATGCCTTCGCGGCCGCCGCGACCATCTGGCTGACGGTGCTGCTGGTCACCGCCGTCCGGCGCAACCGGGCGCGCCTGTGGGTGTCCTACGCGGCGGCGCTGGCGGTCTCGATCGTGCTGAGCCTCAACCTGATCCTGTTGGTGCCGGTGTACGCCGCGGCGCTGCCGGCGCTGGCGCCCAAGGGATCCCGCAAGTCCCCGGTCATCCGGTGGGCCATCAGCTCGGCCGTCGCCGTCGGCGCGGTGACGCCGTTCATCGTCTTCGCCCACGGCCAGGTGTACCAGGTCAACTGGCTCTTCCCGGTCAGCTGGCACTACGCGTTCGACATCATCCTGCGGCAGTACTTCGACCACAGCGTTCCGTTCGCCATCCTCACGGGCGTCCTCATCCTCGCCGCGGTGGCCGCCCGGCTCCGGGGCGCCCGGGGTCCGGCCGGCGACACCCGCGCCCTGTTGACCGTGTGCGTGGTCTGGATCGTCCTGCCCACCGCCCTGGTCGTCGTCTACTCGGCGGCCATCGAACCGATCTACTTTCCGCGTTACCTGATCCTCACCGCGCCCGCGGCGGCCGTCGTCATGGCCCTCTGCATCGTGACGATCGCGCGCAAACCGTGGCCGATCGCGGCCGCGGTGCTGGTGTTCGCCGGGGCCGCGCTGCCCAACTACCTGTTCATTCAGCGCTGGCCCTACGCCAAGGAGGGCTGGGATTACAGCCAGGTGGCCGACCTGATCAGCTCCCACGCGTCGCCCGGGGACTGCCTGATGGTGGACAACACCGTGCCCTGGCGGCCGGGCCCGATCCGCGCCCTGTTGGCCACCCGACCGGCCGCCTTCAAGTCGCTGATCGACGTCGAGCGCGGCGCCTACGGACCCAAGGTCGGCTGGCTGTGGGACGGGCACGTCGCGGTGTGGCTGACCACGGCCAAGATCAACAAGTGCACGACCATCTGGACCATCACCAACCGGGACACGTCGCTGCCCGATCACCAAGCCGGACCGGCACTGCCGCCCGGGACGGCCTTCGGGCGCGCCCCGGCGTATCGATTCCCCAGCTACCTCGGGTTCCGCATCGTGGAGCGCTGGCAATTCCATTACTCGCAGGTGCTCAAGTCGACGCGATGACGGGGGCATAGAAGCGCCGGCTCTGGGTAGTTGACGGTCATGCAGATTTGGCTGGCCGGCCCGCTGCTGGGTGGCGACGTGCAGGACGTGCGGCACTTCGTCGAACTGTTGGCCGCGTTCGGTTTGACGGCGCTGATCGGCATGGAGCGGACGGTGCAGGGTAAGAGCGCCGGGCTGCGGACCCAGACCATCGTCGGCACGTCGGCGGCGTTGATCATGCTGGTCAGCAAGTGCGGCTTCGGCGATGTGCTGCACCCCGGGTCGATCGTGCTCGACCCGTCCCGCGTCGCGGCCCAAATCGTCTCGGGCGTGGGCTTTTTGGGCGCCGGCATCATCATCACCCGGCGCGGCGCCGTGCACGGGCTCACCACGGCCGCGGCGGTGTGGGAATCGGCCGCGGTGGGCATGGCGGCCGGCGCGGGCCTGCTGCTGCTCGCCATCGCCGTGGTGGTGCTGCACTTCGTCAGCGCCCTGGCCTTCAGCGCGGTGGAGCGCCAGCTCGCGGCCAGGCTGCGCGGGACCACCCGGCTGCACATCATCTACGAGAACGGCCGCGGCGTGCTGCGCGAGGTGCTACGCATAGCCGGGCAGCACGATTGGCAGCTCACCGAACTCGACGCCGACGCCCATGACATCGACGACGGCGAGGTCAGGGTGACCATGACCCTGTCGGGCGCCAGGATGGGGAACGCGCGCGACGTGTTCGCCGAACTCGACGGGGTCGTCGCGGTCATACGCGCCGACGAGGAACCGGACTGAGCTCAGCGGCCGCCGCGGGTGGCGCGATAGGAAGCGACCACGCCCGCCGCGGTCAACGCCGTGAACACGGCGAACAGCCAGCGGGCCGCCATCGCGTCGCCGCCCTGGGTCGTGTTGACCACCACGCCGGCCACTCCCGCGCCGAACGCGCCGGAGACCAGCTGCACCGTGTTGATGGCCGCGGCCGCCGCGACGCCCTCGGTCGGGTCGTCGACGGAATCCATTGCGCGCACGGACAAATGGGGCCAGGCCATCCCGATCCCGATCCCGGCCACGAGCAACGCGAGCGTCCAGGCCGCGACCACCCCGGCCGACGCGTTGTCGCGCTGCGTGAGGGCGCCCAGCGCCAGGCCCGACGCCACCACCACCGGTGCGACCGCGATGACCCGGCCGATGGCCCGCGGGCTCACCAGGGACGCGCTGACGATCTCCGAGACGGTCCAGCCGACGGCCAGCGCCGCACCCAGAAACCCGGCGGCCACCGGCGTCAGGTGTGCCAAGCGCTGACCGAACAGCGGCACGTACGTGTCGACCATCGCGCCGACCATCAGCAGGCCCATGGTCAGGTAGATCCACTTCAAGGGTCCCGGCCCGAAGACGCTGGGCGGCAGCACCGCGGCGCGCGTCCGCCGGTCGACGACCGCGAACAGCCCGGCCAGCGCGACACCGGCCGCGAGCAGCCCGGCCGTCGCGACGATGTTGTGCGGGATCTGGGCGACGCTGACCGCCAGCGCCGCGGCGCCGATCAGCGCCAGCGACCACACCGGCACCCTCAGCACCGGCGTCTCGGCGCCCGCGCCGACGCGGCCGGCGGGCAGCGCGACCGGGACCAGCGCCGCCATCAGCGCCGTCAGGATCGCCATCGCGACGAACGCCCACCGCCACAGCCCGAACTGGGCGAACAGGCCGCCCATCGCGGGCCCGACCACCGTCGCGACGCCCCACATCGCCGACACCAGCGCGGAGGCCCGGGTCCACAGCGACCGCGGCAGCGCCGCGTTGATCACCGCGTAGCCGAGGCCGGCCAGCAGCCCGCCGGCCACGCCCTGCAGGGCGCGCGCGGCGATCAGCACCTCCATGTTGGGGGCGGCCCCGCACGCCAGGCTGGAGACACCGAACACGGCCAGCCCCATCAGGTACGACGGCCGCGCCCCGACGCGCACCAGCATCGGGTTGACCATGGTCGCCGCCACCACCGACCCGACCAGGTACAGCGTGGTCACCCACGCGTAGAGGCGGCTGCCGCCGATCTCGGCGACGGTGTTGGGCAGCAGGCTGATGGTCAGGAACTCGTTGGTGGCGTACAGCCCGACGCCGCCGGCCAGCACGACGGACGTGCCCAGGTACCGGGCGCCCAGCAGCTCACGCCAGCTGCCGGTGACATTCGCGGTGCGGGTCACTTCAGGCCGGCGGCGTCCATCCCGCGCAGTTCCTTCTTGAGGTCGGCGATCTCGTCGCGGAACCGCGCCGCGAGCTCGAACTGCAGGTCACGGGCGGCGGCCATCATCTGTGCGGTGAGGTCCTTGATCAGGTCGGCCAGTTCGGCGCGGGGCATGTTCGACGTGTCGCGGCCCTCGAACACGCCGGCGCTGACCGCGCGGCCCGGCTCGCCCTGGGCGCGGCGGCCGCGGGACATGCTGCGCCCGGACCCAATTTCGACGGTCTCGGTGTCGTCGGCCTCGCGGTAGACCTGGTCGAGGATGTCGGCGATCTTCTTGCGCAGCGGCTGCGGGTCGATGCCGTTGGCCTCGTTGTAGGCGATCTGCTTGGCCCGGCGCCGTTCGGTCTCGTCGATGGCCTCCTTCATCGAGTCGGTCATCGAGTCGGCGTACATGTGCACCTCGCCGGACACGTTGCGGGCGGCGCGGCCGATGGTCTGGATCAGGCTGCGCGTCGACCGCAGGAAGCCCTCCTTGTCGGCGTCGAGGATCGCCACCAGCGACACCTCCGGCAGGTCCAGGCCCTCGCGCAGCAGATTGATGCCGACCAGCACGTCGTATTCGCCCAGCCGCAGCTGGCGCAGCAGCTCCACCCGGCGCAGCGTGTCGACCTCGGAATGCAGGTAGCGCACCCGGATGCCCATCTCGAGCAGGTAGTCGGTGAGGTCCTCGGCCATCTTCTTGGTCAGCGTCGTCACCAGGACCCGCTGGTCGGCGTCGGCGCGCTTGCGGATCTCGCCGATGAGGTCGTCGATCTGGCCCTTGGTGGGCTTGACCACCACCTTCGGATCCACCAGCCCGGTCGGCCGGATCACCTGCTCGACGAACTCGCCGCCGGACTGGCTGAGCTCGTACGGGCCCGGCGTCGCCGACAGGTACACCGTCTGGCCGATCCGGTCGGCGAACTCCTCCCACGTCAGCGGGCGGTTGTCGCACGCGGACGGCAACCGGAAACCGTATTCGACCAGGTTGCGCTTGCGCGACATGTCGCCCTCGTACATCCCGCCGATCTGCGGCACCGTGACGTGCGACTCGTCGATGACCATCAGGAAGTCTTCCGGGAAGTAGTCCAGCAGCGTGGCCGGCGGCGAGCCGGGCCCCCGGCCGTCGATGTGGCGCGAATAGTTCTCGATGCCCGAGCAGAATCCGACCTGGCGCATCATCTCGATGTCGTAGTTGGTGCGCATCCGCAGCCGCTGGGCCTCCAAAAGCTTGCCCTGGCTTTCGAATTCGGCGAGCCGCTCGGCGAGCTCCTCCTCGATGGTCGAGATCGCGTGGGCCATCCGCTCCGGGCCGGCCACGTAGTGGGTGGCCGGGAAGATCCGCAGCGAGTCGACCTGGCGGATCACCTCGCCGGTCAGCGGGTGCAGGTAGTACAGCGCCTCGACCTCGTCGCCGAAGAACTCGATGCGGACCGCCAGCTCCTCGTAGGACGGGATGATCTCCACGGTGTCGCCGCGCACCCGGAACGAGCCGCGGGTGAAGGACAGGTCGTTGCGGGTGTACTGCACGTCGACCAGCAGCCGCAGCAACCCGTCCCGCGGCACCTCGCTGCCGACCCGCACCTCGACGGAGCGGTCCAGGTAGGACTGCGGGGTGCCCAGGCCGTAGATGCACGACACCGAGGCCACCACCACCACATCGCGGCGCGACAGCAGCGACGACGTCGCGGAGTGCCGCAGCCGCTCCACGTCGTCGTTGATCGAGCTGTCCTTCTCGATGTAGGTGTCGGTCTGCGCGATGTACGCCTCCGGCTGGTAGTAGTCGTAGTACGACACGAAGTACTCAACGGCGTTGTGCGGCAACATCTCCCGCAGCTCGTTGGCCAGCTGGGCGGCCAGCGTCTTGTTCGGCGCCATCACCAGGGTGGGGCGCTGCAGCCGCTCGATGAGCCACGCCGTGGTGGCCGACTTCCCGGTGCCGGTGGCACCGAGCAGCACCACGTCGCGCTCCCCCGCCCGGATCCGCCGCTCCAGCTCGTCGATGGCCGCGGGCTGGTCGCCGGCCGGTGCGTGCGGGCTGACGACCTCGAAGCGGCCGCCGGCGCGCACCAGCCCCGCCACCTCTTCTGCGGCGGGGCGGTATTCCGAATGCGCGACTACGGGATGTTCAGTGGCAAAGGCCATGCCACCAGGGTAGAGGCGGGCACCGACAAGTGTCCGGCCGTCGACCCCGCGAGCGGGAGGTGTGACCCCAACTCCGGGGAGCCCGGCCTACGCCGACGGGCGCGTCCAGGTTCGCGTCACCGGATCGCACTGCAGCAGGTGGCCGTCGTTGGACGTGGTCATGGCGAACACCGACGTGCTCGGCCGGTCGCAGGAGCTGCCGGAGGCGTGCACGCCCATCGTGATGGGCGCCTTGGACCACGTGTTGCCCTCGCAGACGACCTGCTCGTTGTTGGTGGGGTCGTAGGCGAGCTTGTCGACGTCGCTGCACGCCCCGCCGAGCACAGGCGCCGCGGGGTGCGAGGGTGCGGTCGAGGAGCTGATCACCTGGGTGGGATCGGCCAACGGCACGGTCGGCGGCGCGTCACCGACGCGGGTGGCGATGACGGGGACGCGCACCACGGCGCCCTGCGCGCCGCACTCGTTGGACAGGGCCGTTTGGGTCACCGTGCCGCGCAGCGTGCCGTCGGACTGCGGCGCCAGCGACCCCGCGACGGTTTCCTGCTGGGTGGCCCGCACTTGCCCGTTGGGCTGGGTGCAGCCCGCGCGCTCCTGCTGAAACCCGCCCTGCCAATAGCCGCCGACGAAGCGCAGCGCGTACGTGTGACCGCCGTCGACGGTGCTGGCGACCTGGTGGTTGGTGTCGTCGAGCTGGGTCCCGGTCGCCGCGCATCCGTTGGTGGTGCACACCGAGCGGAACGCCCACCAGCTGGTGGTCGGGCCGTCGTGGCGGATCGGGATGCCGTTGGTGGTCTGCTTGCTGCGGTCGTAGGTCAGCTGGTAGGTGCCGTTGAGCGTCGGCCCTCCGGCCCGGGCGGGCGCGGCGCTCGGCGCCGGCACGGACGGTTTCGACGCGAGGGCCGGGACGTTGGCCGGGGGGCTGTCCGGCTGAAACGAGTACAGGGTGGACCAGGTGGCGGCGATCGCGATCAGCACCGCGCAGAGCAGCGCGGTCGCCCACCGCGCCCGCGACGAAAACCGCTGGGTCAGCGCCGCCACCGACCCGCGGCGGCGCGGCGGCTCGACCGAGGTGCTGTCGTCGGCCGGCTCGACCGCGTCGTCGGAGAGCGACTCGCTGAGGGCGGCGGCGAACGCGCGGCACCGGTCGAACCGGTCGGCGGGCTGCTTGGCGAGGGCCTTGAAGAAGACGTCGTCGAGGTGCGCCAGCTCGGGGCGGTAATCGCTGAGCCGGGGCGGATCCTCGTGCAAATGCTGGCTGATCACCGCGACCGGGTTGGAGTGCTGGAAGGGCGGCGCGCCGGTCAGCAGGTGAAAAGCCGTGGCGGCCAACGCGTACTGGTCGGCCCGGCCGTCGATGTTGGAGCCCGTCAGCTGTTCGGGGGCGGCGTAGGCCACGGTCCCCACCGCGACGTTCGTCTCGGTGATACCGCTGATGTTGGCCAGGTGGCGCGCGACGCCGAAGTCCGCCAACAGGATTCGGCGTTCCCCGTACTCGGGGTGGGTGAGCAGGATGTTGGCGGGTTTGACGTCGCGGTGCAGCAGGCCGCGATCGTGCGCGTAGTCCAGCGCGCCCGCCACGGCGTGCACGATCGCGCAGACCTCGTCGATCGGCATCCCGTCCTGGTAGCGCTCCTTGACCAGCCGAGCGGCGTCGGTGCCCTCGACGTAGTCCATGGAAATCCAGAGCTGGCCGTCGAATTCGCCGCGGTCGTGGACGCCGACGATGTGCGGGTGCCACAGCGTCGCCGCCAGGTCGGCCTCCCGGTTGAACCGTTCCCGGAATTCCTGGTCCGCGGTGACCGCCTCGGCGAGGACCTTGATCACGTCGCGGCGCGGCAACCGCGGGTGCAGCGCCAGATAGACCTCGGCCATCCCGCCGGCGCCCAGCTGGCGCAGGATCGTGTAGCCGGCGAACGGCGCGCCGCTGCTCAGCGCCAGGCGCGACCCGCTGACCTCGGCGGGGGGCACCGACGCCGGCTCGGCGTTGGGCGTGGAGCTGACGGGCGGGATGCGGCGGAACAGGTGCGCGACGGTCGCCGAGGGTATCGACTCGAAGCCCGCGCGCAGGGCCTCGCGGGCCATGCGCGGATTGCTCAGCAGCCGCCGCCCGACGTCGATGCGCCGGGTCGTCCCCTTATGTCCGTCCGTCAAAGCTTGTCCCCTCCTTTAACTCCCCTCACGCTGGAATCATGCCGGATGCCGGTGGGCGACGGGTCTCAGCAGGCTATGAATGAGCTATGAGTGGCCGAACCGAAATAAAGACAAATCACAGGCGAGTCCCATGGAGACCACTCGAACCGCGGACCGATACTTGAGTATGTGACCCGACCCGCCCCGCCTGTCCTGACAATTCGGCACGACGGGTCCCAACGCTCGTTCGCGGCCGGCCACGAGGTCGTCGTCGGGCGTGACGCCAACGCCGACATGCGCATCCCGGATCCGCGGATCTCCCGCGCGCACCTCATCGTGCGGTTCGACCAGGGCCGGTGGCTGGCGATCGACAACGGCTCGCTCAACGGCACGTATGTCAACGGCTACCGGATGCCGGTGATCGACATCCACGACGGCCAGAGCATCAACGTCGGCAACCCGCAGGGACCGCGGCTGACCTTCGCGGTCGGGCCGCAGCAGGGCCAGACCAACCGGCCGCCCCAGCCCAGGCCGGCGCGGGACTCCGGGCCGCCCACGCTGGCGTGGTCCGCGCTGCCCGAGACGACCAATCCGACCGCCCCGCCGCGCGGCCAGACCGGAAGCCAGCCGCGCAGCCGGCCCGTGCCCCCCGTCCGCGGCGGTCCCCCACCGGCGCCGCCGCGCCCGATGCCGCCCAGGCAGCCGGCCAGGCCGCCGGGTCCGCCGCCGCCGCCGCGACCGCCCGGGGCGCCGCCCCGCCAGGCGCCGCCGGCCGCCCGGATCCAGACGTCGGGGATGGCGCCGGCGCAGGGGCCGCTGCGCGCCGCGGCGCCGGACCCGCTGACCGTGGTCAACGCCGAGGCGGCGGAACGGCCCGACGCGGCGCCGCCCGCGGAGTCCACCGTGATCGACGCCAAGACGGCCGACGTGTCGAACCTGGCCACCCGCTTCGTCAAGCTGCTCTCGCCGCGCATGTCGGCCGCCGCCGGCACGGCCGGCGCGATGACGATCGGCCGCGCCGCCGAAAGCGACATCGTCGTCTACGACGTCCTGGCGTCGCGGCACCATGCGACGCTGCTGCAGACGCCGCTGGGGACCGAGATCCGGGACAACAGCATCAACGGGACGTTCGTCAACGGCACGCGGGTCGGGTCGGCGATCCTGACCGACGACGACATCGTCACCATCGGCAATGTCGACCTGGTGTTCCGGGACGGCACCCTGGTCCAGCGCAGCGAGGCCGCGACGCGCACCGGCGGGCTCGAGGTGCGCAACGTCAAGTACGTCGTCGACAACGGCAAGCAGCTGCTCGACGACATCTCGCTGACCGCCCGCCCCGGGACGCTGACCGCCGTGATCGGCGGCTCCGGCGCCGGCAAGAGCACGCTGGCCAGGCTGATCGCCGGCTACACCACCCCGACGTCGGGCTCGGTGACCTTCGAGGGCCACAACATCCACACCGAGTACGCGTCGTTGCGCAGCCGGATCGGCATGGTGCCCCAGGACGACGTGGTACACCGCCAGCTCACGGTCAACCAGGCGCTGGGCTACGCCGCCGAGCTGCGGCTGCCGCCGGACACCAGCAAGGCCGACCGCGCCAAGGTGGTCGCCCAGGTCCTGGAAGAGCTCGACCTGACCAAGCACGCCGACACCCGCGTCGACAAGCTGTCCGGCGGCCAGCGCAAGCGGGCCTCGGTGGCGCTCGAGCTGCTCACCGGGCCGTCGCTGCTGATCCTCGACGAGCCCACCTCCGGCCTGGACCCGGCGCTGGACCACCAGGTCATGACGATGCTGCGCCAGCTCGCCGACGCCGGCCGCGTGGTGATCGTGGTGACGCACATGCTGTCCTACCTCGACGTGTGCGACCAGCTGCTCCTGGTGGCGCCCGGCGGCAAGACCGCCTACTTCGGGCCGCCGGACCAGATCGGCGACGCGATGGGCACCACCAACTGGGCCAAGATCTTCACCAAGGTGGGAGCCGACCCCGAGGAGGCCAACCGGCGGTTCCTGGAGCAGCGCGACGCGCAAAAGCGGCAGCAGAAGCTGGTGCCGGACAAGACCGACGAGCCGGGCGCCCTGGGCGAACCGGTGCACACGAGCGTGCGGCGCCAGATCTCGACCGTCGCCCGCCGGCAGGTCCGCCTGGTCGTCGCCGACCGCGCCTATTTCGTCTTCCTGGCGCTGCTGCCGTTCATCCTGGGCTCACTGTCGCTGACCGTTCCCGGCGGCAACGGGTTCCACGCGCCCGGCCCCAACGCCGGGACGCCCGATGAAGCCGCCCAGATCCTGGCCCTGCTGCTGCCCGCCGCCGCGTTCATGGGGACCGCGCTGACGATCCGCGACCTGGTCGGCGAGCGCGCCATCTTCCAGCGCGAGCAGGCGGTCGGGCTGTCGACCACCGCCTACCTGCTCGCCAAGACCGCGGTGTTCTGCGGGTTCGCGGTCCTGCAGTCGGCGATCATCACCGCGATCGTGGTGATCGGGAAGAGCGCCCCGACCCGCGGCGGCGTCCTGTTCGGCCATTCGACCTTCGGCGCCACCGCCGAACTTTTCGTCACCGTCGCGGCGACGTGCGTCGCCTCGGCCATTCTCGGGTTGGCCATCTCGTCGCTGGTCCGCTCCAGCGAGCAGATCATGCCGCTGTTCGTGGTGACGGTGATGGCGCAGCTGGTGCTGTGCGGCGGAATGGTCCCGGTGACCGGCCGGCTCGGGCTCGACCAGCTGTCCTTCGCGATGCCCGCGCGCTGGGGCTACGCCGCGGCCGCGTCGACGGTCGACCTGCGCAACCTGGTGCCGGGTTCGCTGGTGTCCCAGGACCGGTTCTGGGAGCACACGTCGAGGATCTGGCTCTTCGACATCGGCATGCTGGCCGCGCTGTCGCTGTTCTACGCCGGCTTCGTGCGGTGGAAGATCCGACTGAGGCGCTGAGCGCCGTTAGGGTGGGACCATCCATCCGCCGAAGCACGAGACGTTCCACCTGGTCGACCGCACCAACACCGATCCGAAGGGCATTGTGCGGGCCGTCGACGAGTACGTCGTGCGGCCGTGGGGCCTCTACCTGGCCCGCCCCACCCCCGGCCGCGCCCAATTCCACTACCTCGAGTCGTGGCTGTTGCCGCGGCTGGGCTTGCGCGCCACCGTCTTTCACTTCAATCCCGGCCATGAACGCGACCACGACTACTACCTCGATGTGGGCGAATACACACCGGGCCCCGAGGTGTGGCGTTCGGAGGACCACTACCTGGACATTGAGGTCCGCACCGGCGCCGGGGCGACGCTGGCCGATGTCGACGAACTGCTGGACGCGCTGCGCCACGGCCTGCTGACGGCGCAGGTCGCGGAGCGGGCGGTGCGGCGCGCCGTGACGGCCGTCGAGGGCTTGGCCTGCAACGACTATGACCTCTGCCGGTGGCTCGCCACCCAGGGCATGGAGCTGACCTGGCATGGGAGATAGCCGTTTCCACACCGTTTCCGGATCGTTTCCGCAAATTACCGACGGGTATCCCCATGGCATGCGCTTGAGCTTGACCGACTACCGGCGCAGACGCCGGTCCGGCGGCCGGCCGTGTTTCGTTCTCGAGCACGACGCGGCCGGCGGCGACCACTACGACCTTCGCCTCGAGATCGACGGCGTGCTGGTGTCGTGGACGATCCCCAAGGACGGGCGGATGGCCCGCCGCACCGACGACCAGCCGCTGGACGACGCCGCGGATGACGTCGCCGTCGCCGACAGCGGCACCTACGCCAATGTGACGCAGTACGAGATGGCCGAATGCCTTGAGTGTGGACATCTTTCGTTTCGGCTGAGCGGCGAGCGGCTGCACTGCTGCTACTCGCTGACCCGGGTCCGCGAGGGCGAGGAAGAGACGTGGCTGCTGATCAAGCGCAAGGAAGAGGAGGACGCCTGGTCATGACCGACCTCGCCGCGCTGCCCGCGTCCGTGCGCGCGGTGCTGCGCGACGAGCCGGTGCCCGACTGGCGGGCCCCGACGCTGGCCACCCTGACCGAGAAGCGGTTCTCCGATCGGGACTGGATCTTCGAGCGCAAATTCGACGGGATGCGCTGCCTGGCGTTCCGCGACGGCGACCGGGTGCGGCTGCTGTCGCGAAACCGCCAGCCGCTCAACGGCACCTACCCGGAACTGGTCGACGCGCTGGGCGCCCAGCACACGACACGGTTCGTCGTGGACGGCGAGGTGGTGGCGTTCGAGGGGCGGCGCACCAGCTTCGCCCGGTTGCAGGGCCGCCTGGGCATCACCGACCCCGAGGTGGCCCGTGCGTCCCCGGTCCGCGTCTTTTACTACCTGTTCGACCTGATGCACCTCGACGGCAAGTCGACCACTGACGTGCCGCTGCTGTGGCGAAAACGGCTGCTGCGCAAGGCCATTGACTTCGATGATCCGCTGCGCTGCACGGCCCACCGCGTCGGCGACGGCATCACCGCCTACCGGCAAGCCTGCGAGCGCGGTGACGAGGGGGTCATCGCGAAGCTGGCCGACTCCACGTATGACGGGCGGCGATCCCCGAACTGGTTGAAGTTCAAGTGCGTTCGCGATCAGGAGTTCGTGGTAGGCGGCTACACCGCCCCGAAGGGCAGCCGCATCGAGTTGGGAGCGCTGCTGCTCGGCTACCACGACGGCCGCGACCTGGTGTACGCCGGCAAGGTGGGAACCGGTTTCGACGAAGCCACGCTGCGCCGCCTGCACGGGCGGCTGTCGCCGATCGAGCAGGACGCCGCCCCCTTCACCCGGGGGCTGGTGCGGGAAAACGGGGCCCGCTGGGTGCGTCCGGAGCTGGTGGTCCAGATCGGCTTCAGCGAGTGGACGCGCGACGGCAAGCTGCGCCACCCGCGCTACCTCGGCCTGCGCACCGACAAGGAGCCCGCCGACGTGGTGCGGGAAACACGCTGATGGCCCGCATCGCCGTCGAGGTCACCCACCCGGAGCGGGTGGTGTTTCCCGATCCCGGGATCACCAAGCGCGAACTGGTCGACTATTACGGCGAGGTGGCCGGCGCGATGCTGCCGCACCTCAAGGGCAGGGCGCTCACCGTGCAGCGGTTCCCGCGCGGCATCCGCGAGCAGGGCTGGGTGCAGCAGGATTTCGCCGATTCGCTGCCCGACTGGATGGGCCGGGTCGAGGTCGCCAAGGAGGGCGGCACGGTGGTGCATCCCGTGGCCGAACGCCCGGAAGCGTTGCGCTGGCTGGCCAACCAGAACTGCGTCACGCTGCACGTGTGGCAGTCGCGGCGGCAGCGGCTGGACAACCCCGATCGCCTGGTCTTCGACCTCGACCCGTCCGACGGCGACTTCGGCGTGGTGCGCGCGACGGCACACGCGGTGTCCGGGGTCCTGGCCGACCTCGGGCTGGCGTGCTACGTGCAGACCACCGGGTCACGGGGTTTGCACGTCGTGACGCCCCTGCGCCCCGACGCCGACTTCGACACCGCCCGGGAATTCGCCCGCGGGGTGGCCGAGGTGGTGGCCGCCGACGACCCCGCGCACCGTACCGTGGAAGCGCGCAAGAACAAGCGCGGCGACCGAGTGTACCTCGACATCATGCGAAACGCTTACGCGCAGACCGCGGTTGCGCCGTATTCGGTCCGGGCCCGGCGGGGCGCTCCGGTGGCGACGCCGCTGGAGTGGGACGAGCTCGACGCCCGCGACCTGCGGGCGGACCGGTTCACGATCCGCGATATTCCCAAGCGGCTTGCGGGGCAACCGGATCCGTGGGCCGGCATGTACCGGCGGGCCCGCGCGTTGACGGGTCCCGCGCGGCGCCTGGCGAAGCTTCGTGCCTGAGCTGCCCGACGTGGAGGGGTTTCGCCGCCAGCTGTCCGACACGCTGCCGGGGCGGCGGATCCGGCGCGTGCAGGTCCACGATCCCGGCGTGCTGCGCAACATCGGCGCCGCGGCGCTGGGCCGGCGCCTGGACGGCCGGCGTTTCGATTCCCCACGGCGGCACGGCAAGTGGCTGATGCTGCCGACGGATGGCCCCACCCTGCTGGTGCACAGCGGGATGACGGGGCACCCGTACTACGCCGCCGGCGGTGCCGCCCGCGAGCCCTACGAACGGCTGGTGATCACGCTGAATCGAGGGGAACTGCGCTACGCCGACCTGCGCAAGCTGCGCGGGGTATGGCTGGCCGACACCGACCGGGACGTCGCGCTGGTGACGGGCCCGCAGGGCCCCGACGGCCTGGGCATCGGCCTGCCGGCGTTTCGCGATCTGCTGTCGGGCCGGCGCGGTCGCGTGAAGCCCACGCTGATGGACCAGTCGGTGATCGCCGGGCTGGGCAACCTGCTGACCGACGAGATCTGCTGGCGGGCCCGGATCGCGCCGAACCGCCCGGTCGCCGGTTTGGACGACGAGGACGTCAAGCGGCTGCACGCCGCCATGGCGTCGGTCCTGCGTACCTCGGTGCGGCACGGCCGGGTCCCGGGGTTGCCGCGGTGGCTCACCGGGGTGCGTGACGAGCCGGATCCGTCCTGTCCGCGCTGTGGCGCGCGGCTCGCGCACGGCCGGCTGGGCGGCCGGACGTCGGTGTGGTGTCCGCGGTGCCAGTCGGCGTAATGTCGGCTGTTATGGGCCCCAGCAAGCGCAGATGGATGACGATCGCCGCCCTGACCGTGGCCGCGGCCGGCTCCCAGCTAAGCCCGGCAACCGCGCGGGCGGACCTGCACAACATCACGTACCGCGCCCGTATCGACGCGTTGACTACTGGTAGTCAGGCCGCCTTCATCATCAACGGCGGTCAGACGAACACCACGAACCTTCCGTCCATGCCCGGCAACGCATTCGAGGCCAATACCGTGCTGCCGGACCCGGCGCAGGCCGGCATGCGGATTGTGCTGCATTTCCCGTACTCGGCGAACGTGCACTGCGAGATCGACGTGGACGACAACGTTTTCGCGCAGGTCGACCAGCTCGTCAAAACCTCGCCCGGAAATCCGGGCCCCAACAACGGCGTGCTGCAATGCGGAGCGCCATTGCCCGGCTAGGGCCGCCATCCGGTTGAGTCGGCCCACTCCCACGCCCGCCGGTAGGCCTCGGGGTACCACGGCTCCTTGGCGGCGACATAGGGCGAGATGTCACCGCCCCCCGCCTGTTCGGCCTTGAGCTTGACGGCCAGGTAGTCGGCGCGCGCGCCGACGTCGGCCCGCAGCCAGGAGACGAACAGCAGGGCGAATTGCTGGTTGGGCCAGCCGTCGACCCGAAGGTGCACGTTGGTCGGCCGGCCGGGGTCGGCGGAGGCGTGAATCCGCTTGTGCCACAGGGCCGGATCGTCGCTGTGATCGTAGCGCTCCACGGTGCTGCGCGCATCGTCCTTCGCGACGTCCTCGGTCAGATGCTCGATGCGTGGGTAACCGGCGGCCAGCAGCGGTTCTACGAGTTCGTCGGCGACCGCGAGCGATTCGACGGTGATCTGCATGTCGATGACGTCCTTGGCGTCCAACGCGGGCAACGCGGTGGAGCCGATGTGATCGACGCGAATCGCCCGGTGGCCGCACGCCGTTTGCAGCCGGTTGGCGATCCGCCGCGCCTGCTCGGGCCAACTCGGGTCGGCCGGCACCAGCCGCGCCGGCGCCCTGGCGATCTGGCGCGCACTCAGGTTGTGGGCGAACGGCACGATCCGGTTGTCCCACACCTCGTGCGCCCGCTGCACCAGGTCCTCGGGGCTGCCCGAGTTGTCCAGCCAGATGTCGGCGACGGCGCGGCGCTGCTCGTCGCTGGCCTGGGCGGCGATCCTCGCGCGGGCGTCCTCCTCGGGCATCCCGCGCTGGTCGACCAGCCGCCGCACCCGCACCTCGACGTCGGCGTGCACCACCACCACGAGCGGAAACAGCGGCGCCATCCCGGATTCCACCAGCAGCGGAATGTCTTCGACGACCACCGAATCGTCGGGCACCGACGCGATGATCTCCGATCGCCGCTTGCCGACCAGCGGGTGCACGATGCCGTTGAGCCGCTGGCGCGCCTCGTCGTCGCGAAAAGCCTCGGCGGCCAAGGCCGGGCGATCCAGCGACCCGTCGGGCAGCAGGATGTCGTCACCGAACGCCTCGACGAGCGCCTTGAGGCCCTCGGTGCCCGGCTGGACCACCTCGCGCGCGATGACGTCGCCGTCGACGATGACCGCGCCGCGCTTCGCGAAGGTGGACGACAGCGCCGACTTGCCGGCGCCGATGCCACCGGTCAACCCGATGCGCAGCATCAGTGAACTGGATTAGGCGTTGCCGGCGAGCTTTTCCCGCAGAGCCGCCAACTGGGCGTCGCTGGCCAGCGACCCACCGGCCGCCTTCTCCGGCGGAGCGCCGTTGCCGGGCGACTGCTCGCCACCGCCGTGGCCGGCCGCCTCGGCCGCCGCGAACTTCTCCATCTGCGCGGTGTGCATCTTGTGCCGGCGCTCGGCCTCGGCGTAGCGGGCCTCCCATTCGGCGCGCTGCTTGTCGAAGCCTTCCATCCACTCGTTGGTTTCGGCGTCGAAGCCCTCGGGGAAGATGTAGTTGCCCTGCTCGTCGTAGCTGTCGGCCATGCCGTACTTCGCCGGGTCGAATTCCTCGGTGTAGTCCTCGTTGGCCTGCTTGAGCGACAACGAGATTCGGCGGCGCTCCAGGTCGATGTCGATGACCTTGACCATCGCGTCGTCGCCGACGGCGACCACCTGGTCGGGCACCTCGACGTGGCGCTCGGCCAGCTCGGAGATGTGCACCAGGCCTTCGATGCCCTCCTCGACGCGCACGAACGCGCCGAAGGGAACCAGCTTGGTGACCTTGCCCGGCACGATCTGGCCGATGGCGTGCGTGCGGGCGAAGTGCCGCCACGGGTCTTCCTGGGTCGCCTTGAGCGACAACGAAACCCGCTCGCGGTCCATGTCGACGTCGAGCACCTCGACGGTGACCTCGTCGCCCACCTGCACCACCTCGGACGGGTGGTCGATGTGCTTCCAGGACAGCTCGGAGACGTGCACCAGACCGTCGACACCGCCGAGGTCGACGAACGCCCCGAAGTTGACGATGGAGGAGACCACACCCTTGCGGATGCTGCCCTTCTGCAGCTGGTTGAGGAACTCGCTGCGCACCTCGGACTGGGTCTGCTCCAGCCAGGCCCGGCGCGACAGCACCACGTTGTTGCGGTTCTTGTCCAGCTCGATGATCTTGGCCTCGATCTCCTTGCCGATGTACGGCTGCAGATCGCGGACGCGGCGCATCTCGACCAGCGAGGCGGGCAGGAAGCCGCGCAACCCGATGTCGAGGATCAGGCCACCCTTGACCACCTCGATGACCGTGCCCTTGACGGCCTCGTCCTTCTCCTTGAGCGCCTCGATGGTGCCCCAGGCGCGCTCGTACTGCGCGCGCTTCTTGGAGAGGATCAGCCGGCCCTCTTTGTCCTCCTTGGTGAGGACCAGGGCCTCGACCTCATCGCCGACGGAAACGACCTCGTTGGGGTCGACGTCGTGCTTGATGGAGAGCTCGCGGGCGGGGATGACCCCTTCGGTCTTGTAGCCGATGTCGAGGAGCACCTCGTCCCGGTCCACTTTGACGATCGTGCCCTCGACGATGTCGCCATCGTTGAAGTACTTGATCGTTTTGTCTATTGCGGCGAGAAAATCCTCGCTCGAGCCAATGTCGTTGACGGCTACTTGCGGCGAGGTGACGGTGGGACTCGGCATGTTGTTGGGTTGCTCCGGACAGGTTAGGTCGTAGGGATAAAACGGGATTTACCTGTCGAGGCTACTCGACAGGGCACTAGCTGGACAAACTCGGCCGCTACATGCTGACGGGAATGTAACGCCACGGCGAATTTCCGGCCGATTTTTCGCCCTCACGTTACACCGGCGGCGTTAATGCGCCGCGGCGTCCCAGGAGCGCCCGTAACCCACCGACACCTCGAGGGGCACGTCGAGCGGGTACGCCCCGCCCATCTTCTCCCGCACCAGCGCCTCGAGGGGTTCGCGCTCGCCGGGCGCGATTTCGAACAACAGTTCGTCGTGCACCTGCAACAGCATGCGCGACGCCAGCCCGGCCTCCTTGATCGCCTTGTCCACCTCGATCATCGCCACCTTGATGATGTCGGCCGCGCTGCCCTGGATGGGCGCGTTCAGCGCCGCCCGCTCGGCGGCCTCGCGCACGTTGCGGTTGCTGCTGTCCAGTTCGGGCAGGTAGCGGCGGCGGCCGAACACCGTCGAGGTGTAGCCGTCCTTGCGGGCCTGCTCGACCACGTCGTGCAGGTAGTCGCGGATGCCGCCGAATCGGGCGAAGTAGGCGTCCATCTGCTCTTTGGCCTCTTCGGTGGAGATCTTCAGCTGCGCGGCCAGCCCGTAGGCGCTCAACCCGTAGGCCAGCCCGTACGACATCGCCTTGACCCGGCGGCGCAGCTCGGCGGTGACCTCCTCGATGGGCACCCCGAACGCCCGCGAGGCGACGAACGAGTGCAGGTCCTCCCCCGTGTTGAACGCCTCGATGAGGCCCTCGTCGCGGGACAGGTGCGCCATGATCCGCATCTCGATCTGGCTGTAGTCGGCCGTCATCAGCTCTTCGTAGCCCTTGCCGACGACGAACGCGTCCCGGATCTGGCGGCCTTCCTCCGTGCGGATCGGGATGTTTTGCAGGTTGGGTTCGGTCGACGACAGCCGGCCGGTGGCCGCGATCGTCTGGTTGAACGTGGTGTGGATCCGGCCGTCGGCGGCCACCGAGTTCAGCAGCCCGTCGACGGTGATCTTGAGCCGGGTGACGTCGCGGTGGGCCAGCAGGTGTTGCAGGAACGGGTGCCCGGTCTTGTCGAACAGCGACTGCAGGGCGTCCGCGTCGGTGGTGTAGCCGGTCTTGGTGCGCTTGGTCTTGGGCATCCCGAGCTCGTCGAACAGCACCACCTGCAGCTGCTTGGGCGAGCCCAGGTTGATCTGCTTGCCGATCACGGCGTAGGCCGCCTCGGCGGCGTCGCGGATCTGGTCGCCGAACTGGCTTTGCAGCTCGCCCAGCAGCTGCAGATCGACGGCGATGCCGGCGCCTTCCATGCCGGCCAGCACCTGCTGGACCGGCAGCTCCATCTCGCCCAGCAGCGCGGTGGAGTCGATGCGCTCCAGCTCGGCGTCCAGCGCGTCGGCCAGGTCCACCACGGCACGCGCCCGCAGGATCAGGGTTTGCACGGCCTGTTCGTCGGTGCCCTCGATGTCGTCGAGCAGCGAAAGCTGTTGCTGCTCAGGGGATTCCGCGCGCAGCTCGCGGCGCAGGTAGCGCAACGACAGGTCGTCGAGGGTGAAACTGCGCTGGCCCGGCCGCACCACGTAGGCGGCGAGCGCCGTGTCGGAGGTGACGCCGTTCAGCGTCCACCCGCGGCCGGCCAGGTCGTGGATGGCCAGCTTGGCCTCGTGCAGCGCCTTGGGTTTGGCGGGATCGGCCAGCCAGGCCGCCAGCGCGGCGTCGTCCTCGGGGGTCAGCGTCGCGGTTTCGACGTAGCCACCCTCGCCGTCGGCCGCCGCGATGCCCAGGCCCGTGGCGTCGCCGCCGTGCGGCAGGTGGGTCCCTGCCACGGCCAGCCCGGCGCGGCGCCCGTTGCCGGCGTGCGCGGCCAGCCACTGCCCGACCGTGCCGGGCTCCAGCGCGCCGCCGCGCACGTCGAAGCCCTCGTCGACCTCGGGCTCGACGGCGACCAGGGTCTCGAACAGCCGGTCGCGCAGCACCCGGAACTCCAGGTCGTCGAACAACCGGTGGATCTGGTCGCGGTCCCAGGGCTGCAGCCGCAGCGTGTCCGGGGTTTGGGCCAGCGGCACGTCCTTGACCAGGTCGGTGAGCTCGCGGTTGCGGATGACGCTGGCCAGGTTCGCCCGCAGCGCGTCGCCGACCTTGCCGCGCACCGAGTCGACGTTGTCGACCAGCGCCTGCAGCGAGCCGTATTCGGCGATCCACTTGGAGGCGGTCTTCTCCCCCACCCCGGGGATGCCGGGCAGGTTGTCGCTGGGGTCGCCGCGCAGCGCGGCGAAGTCGGGGTACTGGCGGGGGGTCAGCCCGTATTTTTCGACGACCGCCTCGGGGGTGAAGCGGGTCAGCTCGCTGACGCCCTTGCGGGGATACAGCACGGTCACGTCGTCGCTGACCAGCTGCAGGGAGTCGCGGTCACCGCTGACCACCAGCACCCGGTAGCCCTCGTTTTCGGCCTGGGTGGCCAGCGTGGCGATCAGGTCGTCCGCCTCGAAGCCCTGCTCGGAGAGGACCGTGATGCCCAGCGCGTTGAGCACTTCCTTGGTGATGTCGATCTGCCCGTGGAACTCGTCGGGGGTCGACGACCGGTTGGCCTTGTATTCGGGGTACCGCTCGGAGCGGAAGGTCTGCCGCGACACGTCGAACGCCGCCGCGATGTGCGTCGGGGCCTCGTCGCGCAGCAGGTTGATCAGCATGGCGGTGAAGCCGTACACCGCGTTGGTGGTCAGGCCGCCGCGGGTCTTGAAGTTCTCGGCGGGCAGCGCGTAGAACGCCCGGAACGCCAGCGAATTGCCGTCCAGCAGCATGAGTGTCGGTTTGGTCTGTTCCTCGGTCTTTTGCGGGGTGGCGGCGGGCACGGCATTCACTCTAGGCACTTGGTGTGACGAGACCTGGCGTGCCCAAACAAGCGCTTGGTAGTGTTGTCCGGTGCCCGAGGTCACCAGCCAACAACCCGCCATCGAAGGATGGTTCGCCACCGACGAGGCCGGCAGCCCCCATCTGATCGGCAGCAAATGCCCCGAGTGCGGCACCTACGTCTTCCCGCCGCGGGAGAACAACTGCCCCAACCCGGGCTGCGCCAACGACGCACTCGAGTCGGTCGCGCTGTCGACCCGCGGAACGCTGTGGAGCTACACCGAAAACCGTTACGCCCCACCGCCGCCGTACCCGTCGCCGGATCCCTTCGAACCGTTCGCGGTCGCCGCGGTGCAGCTGGCCGACGAGGGGCTGATCGTGCTGGGCAAGGTCGTCGAGGGCACGCTGGCGGCCGACCTGAAGGTCGGCATGGAGATGGAGCTGACCACCATGCCGCTGTTCACCGACGACGACGGCGTGCAGCGCCTCGTGCACGCGTGGAGGATCGCCTCATGAGCACGCCTGAGCCCGTCTACATCCTCGGCGCCGGGATGCACCCCTGGGGCAAATGGGGCCGGGACTTCACCGAGTACGGGGTCGTCGCCGCGCGCGCCGCGCTGACCGAGGCCGGCCTGGACTGGAACCAGATCCAGTTGGTCGCCGGGGCGGACACCATCCGCAACGGCTACCCGGGGTTCGTCGCGGGCGCGACGTTCGCGCAGAAGCTGGGCTGGAACGGCATTCCCGTCAGCTCGAGCTACGCGGCGTGCGCCAGCGGCTCGCAGGCGCTGCAGAGCGCCCGGGCCCAGATCCTCGCCGGGTTCTGCGACGTCGCGCTGGTGATCGGCGCCGACACCACGCCGAAGGGCTTCTTCGCGCCCGTCGGCGGCGAGCGCAAGAACGACCCCGACTGGCAGCGTTTCCACCTCATCGGCGCCACCAACACGGTGTACTTCGCGCTGCTGGCGCGGCGGCGGATGGACCTCTACGGCGCCACGCTCGAGGACTTCGCCCAGGTGAAGGTCAAGAACTCCAGGCATGGGCTCAACAACCCGAATGCCCGCTACCGCAAGGAGAACTCGATCGAGGACGTGCTGGCCAGCCCGGTGGTCTCCGACCCGCTGCGGCTGCTGGACATCTGTGCCACCTCCGACGGCGCGGCGGCGCTGATCGTGGCGAGCAAGTCGTTCGCCGAGAAGCACCTCGGCTCGGTCGCGGGCGTGCCGTCGGTGCGCGCGGTCAGCACCGTGACGCCGCGCTACCCCCAGCACCTACCCGAATTGCCGGACATCGCAACGGATTCCACCGCGGCGGTGCCCGCACCCGAGCGGGTGTTCAAGGATCAGATCCTCGATGCGGCCTACGCCGAGGCGGGCATCGGGCCCGAGGACCTGAGCCTGGCCGAGGTCTACGACCTGTCCACCGCGCTGGAGCTCGACTGGTACGAGCACCTGGGGTTGTGCGCCAAGGGCGAGGCCGAGGCGCTGCTGCGCAGCGGTGCCACCGCGATCGGCGGCAAGGTCCCGGTCAACCCGTCGGGCGGGCTGGCCTGCTTCGGCGAGGCCATCCCGGCCCAGGCCATCGCGCAGGTCTGCGAGCTGACCTGGCAGCTGCGCGGACAGGCCACCGGTCGGCAGGTGGAAAACGCCACGGTGGGCGTCACCGCGAACCAGGGCCTGTTCGGGCACGGCTCGTCGGTGATCGTCGCGCGCTAGTCGGTCCCCCCGGTTCCAGTCAGTGTGAAGCCACGGCGGACCCGCTCGGCGTGTCGTGTGCCTGGGCGCACACTCAAAAGCCGTCAGCGCACAGCCCATCGAGACTGAAACCAGCGCGTCGATTCGCCCGGATTCGCGATCTGAGCGCAGTTTCGGCGCTACTCGGAAGCGGCGTCCTTCGGCGCGTCGCCGAGGGTTTCCAGGACGACCTCGGCCACCCGCTTCATGGTGGTCCGCCGGTCCATGGCCGCGCGCTGAATCCACTTGAAGGCCTCGGGCTCGGTCATGCCCTGCTTGGTCTGCAGCAGGCCCTTGGCGCGTTCGACGACCTTGCGGGTCTCCAGCCGGTCGGACAGCGTCGCCACTTCCCGTTCCAGCTCGGTGATCTCGGCGAACCGGCTGACGGCCAGCTCGATGGCCGGGATCAGGTCGCTGATGGTGAACGGCTTCACCAGGTAGGCCATGGCGCCGGCGTCCCGGGCGCGTTCGACCAGGTCGCGCTGGCTGAACGCGGTCAGCACCACGATCGGCGCGATGCGCTTGCTGGCGATCTCCGAGGCCGCGTCGATGCCGTCGCGGCGGGGCATCTTCACGTCCATGATCACCAGGTCGGGCTTGTGACGCTCGGCCAGCTCGACGGCTTCCTGGCCGTCGCCGGCCTCGCCGACGATCTCGTACCCCTCCTCTCGGAGCATCTCCGCCAGGTCCAGCCGGATGAGCGCTTCGTCTTCCGCGATCAGGACCCGGCGCGGCGCAGCGGCGTCGGTGTCGGTCGTGGGGCCTGTCATGACGGACATTGTGTCGTGCACGCCCGCGACCAGCGAACTCGGGGGCGGTGAGAATCGATCGCGGCGGCAATCCTCTATGGTGGGAGGCTGCCCAGCCCTCGTATCCCAACTGGCAGAGGAAACGGACTCAAAACCCGTCCAGTGTGGGTTCGAATCCCACCGAGGGCACTCCCCATCCATGCTGTACACCATCGGACACGGCGCTAAGACCGCCGACGAACTCACCGCCGCGCTGCGCCAACACGGCATCACGCTGCTGGTGGACGTGCGCAGTTTCCCGGGCTCGCGGCGCAATCCCGACGTGTCGAAGGAGGCCATGCCGGAGTGGCTGAACGCCGCCGGGATCGCCTACCGGCACGAACCGGACCTCGGTGGGCGACGGAAACCGCCGACCGATCCGATCCCGTGGGACCAGTGGTGGGAGAACCCGGCGTTCGCCAACTACGCGGCGCACACCCGCACACAAGGCTTCCAGGCGGCCTACCGGCGCCTGCTGCGCGACGCCGAGGCGCACGACGTCGCGGTGATGTGCGGGGAACCAGTCTGGTGGCGTTGCCACCGGCGGATGATCGCCGACCTGGCCGCCCGGGACGGCCACCCGGTGCAGCACATCATGCCCAACGGCTCGCTCGCGCCGCACCGCCCGTCGGAGTGGCTCACCAGCGATCTCGATTAGTTGCGATCGCAAGCGCGGCTCAGCCGGGCGCCGCGGGTCGCAACCATTTGATTTGGCAGCCGACAAACAGCGAGGTCAACGGTTACGCTTTGAACGTGGTGGCCAAGAAGTGCGGGGCCCCACCCCGGAAAGACGGCTCGTCGAATCGCCCGGACTGCGTGGCCGCGGTGCGGGAGCAGACGCGCGACCGCAATCAGCACTACGCCGCCAGCGCCGCGCGTCGGGGCCGGATCCTCATGATCACCTCGTGGCTGGCCGTGATGGTCAGCGTGAGTTTCGTGGTCGTGCAGATCGCCACCGATTCCTGGACGTGGCAGGTCAGCTCGATCAACGTCATCGGCGCCATGGTCTTCGCGATGGTGCCGTGGCTGCAGCGATTCGGGGAATTGGTTGCGCCGCTTTCCTTTATCGGTGCGGCCTACGTCTCGGTATTCGCCAGCTGTCTGGACGTGGGCACCGGTTCGGGGGGTGAATTCTTCTTCCTGGTCGGCGCCTGCATCGTCGTGCTGCTGCTGGGGATCGAACACATCGTGTTGGCGTCGGCGCTGGCGGCCGTCGCCGCCGGCCTGATGATCGCCGTGGAGTTCTCCGTCCCGCGCAACACCGGGCTGCAGCCGGCCTGGGTGCAGTCGACGGGCTTTGTGGTCACCGCGGTCTCGAGCGTGGTGATGGTCGTCGTGACGGTGTGGTTCGCCCTGCGTGACACCGCGCGGGCGGAGGCCGTGATGGAGGCCCAGTACGACCGCTCGGAGACGCTGCTGGAAAACATGTTGCCCGCCAGCATCGCCGAGCGGCTCAAGGAGCCGGGCCGCGGCGTCATCGCCGACAAGTACGACGACGCAACGGTCTTGTTCGCCGACATCGTCGGGTTCACCGAACGCGCCAGCGGCACACCGCCGGCCGATCTGGTGCGTTTCCTCGACCGCCTCTACGGCGCCTTCGACGCGCTCGTGGACAAGCACCAACTGGAAAAGATCAAGGTGAGCGGCGATTCGTACATGGTGGTCAGCGGCGTCCCGCGCCCACGGCCCGATCATTCCCAGGCGCTGGCGGATTTCGCGCTCGACATGGCCAACGTCGCTGCGGGACTGAAGGATCCGCACGGCGAACCGGTGCCGTTGCGGGTGGGCATGGCATGTGGCCCCGTGGTCGCGGGTGTGGTGGGTTCTCGCCGGTTCTTCTACGACGTGTGGGGCGACGCGGTCAATGTCGCCTCCCGGATGGAGGCCACCGACTCGGTGGGCCGGATCCAGGTGCCCGACGCCATGTATGAGCGCCTCAAGGACGACTTCGTGCTGCAAGAGCGCGGCAGCATCGACATCAAGGGCAAGGGTCCGATGCGCACTTGGTATCTGATCGGACGCAAGGCAACCGAGCAGTCCACGGACGTGGATTCGGAGGAACCGCGCACCGCGCGCGTCTGAGCCGAAAGTCCCTATCCCCCGCACCGACGGTTGTGTCAGACTGCGGCCATGCAAACCACTCCGGTTCCAAGCTTGTTGCCGCACTTATGGAAATCGACGCTGGTATCGGGAATCCTGTCGCTGATCGTCGGCGCCGTGATCCTCGCGTGGCCGGGAATCACCATTCTCGCGGCCGCCGTCGCGTTCGGCGTCTACCTGCTGATCACCGGCGTCGCGCAGGTGGTGTTCGCGTTCAGCCTGCACGTCTCGGCGGGCAGCCGGGTCCTGCTGTTCATCAGCGGGGCGGCGTCACTCATCCTGGCGGTCTTGGCGTTTCGCCATTTCGGCCAGGGCTACGCCGTCTTGCTGCTGGCCATCTGGATCGGCATCGGGTTCATCTTTCGCGGGGTCGGTACGACGGTCTCGGCCATCAGCGATCCGGCGCTGCCCGGGCGCGGCTGGTCGATCTTCGTCGGCGTGATCAGCCTGCTCGCCGGGATCGTCGTTTTGGCGTCGCCGTTCGCGTCGATCGTCACCCTGGCGCTCGTGGTCGGTGTGTGGTTCGTGGTGATCGGCGTCTTCGAGGTCGTGTCGTCGTTCGGTATCCGCAAGGCGTCCAAACAACTCGGCGGGCAGGGCGTAGCGCCGGCCTGAGTGAACTACTACACTGTGTCGTAGCTGGCTCGTCGTCAGGAGAGATGACAATGAATGTCGTCGACATTTCGCGGTGGCAGTTCGGTATTACGACCGTCTACCACTTCATCTTCGTGCCGCTCACCATCGGGCTGGCTCCCCTGCTCGCCATCATGCAGACGGTGTGGGTGGCCACGGGGAACGCGGCGTGGTACCGCCTCACCAAGTTCTTCGGCAAGCTGTTCCTGATCAACTTCGCCATCGGCGTGGCGACGGGGATCGTTCAGGAATTCCAGTTCGGGATGAATTGGTCGGAGTACTCCCGGTTCGTCGGCGACATCTTCGGCGCCCCGCTGGCGATGGAGGGCCTGTTCGCCTTTTTCTTTGAGTCCACCTTCATCGGCCTGTGGATCTTCGGCTGGAGCCGGCTGCCTCGGCTGGTGCACCTGGCGTGCATCTGGATCGTCGCGATCGGCGTGAACGTGTCGGCTTTCTTCATCATCGTGGCGAACTCGTTCATGCAGCACCCGGTCGGCGCCCACTACAACCCGGTGACGCATCGCGCCGAGCTGGACAGCATCTCCGCGTTGTTGAGCAATAACACTGCGCGAGCGGCTTTTTCGCACACCGTGACCGGCGCGCTGCTGACCGCGGGGACGTTCGTCGCCGCCGTCAGCGCGTGGTGGCTGGTCCGCTCCGGCAAACCCGGGTCCACCCTCGCCGCGGCGGACGCCCGCGCCGTGTTTCGTCCCGCCGCCATCCTGGGCTGTTGGGTGGTGCTGCTCGCCGCGGTGGGCCTGTTCTTCACCGGGGACCGCCAGGGCAAGCTGATGTTCGTCCAGCAGCCGATGAAGATGGCGTCGGCGGAATCGTTGTGCAACACCGAATCCGATCCCGACTTCTCCATCCTGACGGTCGGCAAGCACAACAATTGCGACAGCATCACCCGCGTGATCGAGGTGCCCTACGTGCTGCCGTTCCTGGCCGAGGGCAAGACCAGCGGCGTGACGCTGCAGGGGGTGCGCAACATCCAGCAGGACTTCGAGCACCGATTCGGGCCCAACGATTACCGGCCCAACCTGTTCGTCACCTACTGGTCGTTCCGCGCGATGATCGGCTTCCTGGCGATCCCGGTGTTGTTCGCGCTGGCGACCCTGTGGTTCACCCGGGGTGGCCGGGCGCCCAACCAGCGCTGGTTCTCCTGGGTGGCGCTGCTCACCATTCCCACACCGTTCCTGGCGAACATCTCGGGTTGGGTGTTCACCGAAATGGGCCGCCAGCCATGGATCGTCGTGCCGAACCCGACCGGCGATCAACAGGTTCGGTTCACCGTTCACGAGGCCGTCTCCCACCTCGCCCCCGGCATGGTCGTCACCTCCCTGGTGACCTTCACGCTCGTCTACGCGGTGCTGGCGGTCATCTGGTTCTGGTTGCTCAAGCGCTACGTCGTCGAAGGGCCGCAGGAACACGACGCGGAACCGGCGCCGCCTCGCGCACCCAGCGACGACGAGGTGGCCCCCCTTTCGTTCGCGTATTAAGGAGCTGACCGGTGGCATTGCAACAGTTGTGGTTCGGCATCATCGGATTGCTGTTCCTCGGTTTTTTCATCCTGGAGGGCTTCGACTTCGGCGTCGGCATGCTGATGGAGCCGTTCGCCCGCCTAGGTCTTTCAGGCATCGGTGAGCCGGAACTGCAGCGGCGCACGGTGCTCAACACCATCGGCCCGGTGTGGGACGGCAACGAGGTCTGGCTGATCACCGGCGGCGCGGCGATGTTCGCCGCGTTCCCCGGCTGGTACGCCACGGTGTTCTCCACGCTGTATCTTCCGCTGCTGGCGATCCTGTTCGGCATGATCCTGCGAGCGGTGGCCATCGAATGGCGCGGCAAGGTCGACGACACGAAGTGGCGCGGCTGGGCCGATTTCGGGATCGCCGCCGGGTCGTGGCTGCCCGCTGTGCTGTGGGGCGTGGCGTTCGCCATCCTGGTCCGCGGTCTGCCGGTGGACGCCTCCGGGCGCATTCACCTGTCGATCACCGACGTACTCAACGTCTATACGCTGCTGGGCGGGCTGGCCACCGCGGGCCTGTTCCTGTTCTACGGCGCGGTGTTCGTCGCCTTGAAGACCTCGGGCGCCATCCGTGACGACGCCCACCGATTCGCGGTGTGGCTGTCACTTCCGGTGACGGGACTGGTTGCGGTGTTTGGGCTTTGGACGCAGCTGGCGCACGGCAAGGGCTGGACGTGGCTGGTGCTGGGCGTCGCGGTCGTCGCGCAGCTGGTGGCCGTGCTGCTGGTGTGGCGCCGCGCGTCGGACGGGTGGGCCTTCGCGTGCACGGCGCTGGTGGTCGCCGCCGTGGTCATCCTGCTGTTCGGCTCGCTGTATCCCAACCTGGTGCCCTCGACGCTGAACAGCCAGTGGAACGTGACGATCTACAACGCCTCGTCGACGCCCTACACCCTCAAGATCATGACCTGGGTGACCGCGATCATGGCGCCGCTGACGGTGATCTACCAGGCGTGGACGTATTGGGTGTTCCGGCAACGGATCTCGTCCGAGCGGATACCGCCGCCCATCGGCCTGGCGAGGCGTCCGTCCTGAGCAGCCGGGCACCGCTGGACCCGCGGCTGTGGCGCGCATCGACCGCGCTGCGGCGCTACCTGGTCGCCAGCGTGGTCTGCGGGATCGTGATCTCGGGCTGCGCGATCGGTTCGGCGATCGTGCTGGCCAGCACGGTCGCGCGGATCGTCGGCGACCCCTCCGCGCGCGGCCTGCGACCCTGGCTCACGCCGCTGTCGATCCTGTTGGCACTGTGGATCATTCGCACGGTGACGCAGTGGCTGCAGGCCCGCCTGGGCCAGCGGGGCGCCAGCGCCGTCATCGCCGACCTCAACGGCCAGGTGCTGGCGGCGGTGACCGCGCGGCAGCCACGCGAGCTGGCCGCGCAGCGCGACGCCGCGGCGGTCGTGGTCACCCGTGGACTCGACGGGTTGCGCCCCTACTTCGCCGGATACCTGCCGACCCTGCTGCTCGCCGCGATCCTGACCCCGGCGACCGTCGCCGTGATCGCCGCCTATGACCTGAAATCGACGGTGATCGTGGCGATCACCCTGCCCCTGATACCGATTTTCATGGTGTTGATCGGGATCGCGACGGCCGACCGCTCGGCGGCGGCGCTGGAGGCCATGACGACCCTGCAGGCCCGATTGCTGGACCTGATCGCCGGCATCCCGACGCTGCGAGCGCTGGGACGCGGACGGGGCCCCGAGCGGCGGATCGCCGAACTTGCCGCCGCCCATCGCCGCTCGGCGATGGCGACCCTGCGGATCGCTTTCCTGTCGGCGCTGGTGCTCGAATTGCTGGCGACCCTGGGCGTCGCGCTGATCGCGGTCGGCATCGGCCTGCGCCTGGTGTTCGGCGAGATGACCCTGACCACCGGGCTGACGGTGCTGCTGCTGGCGCCGGACGTCTACTGGCCGCTGCGGCGGATCGGCGTGGAATTCCATGCGGCCCAGGACGGTAGGACGGCCGCCGACAAGGCGTTCGCCCTCATCGGCGAGCCGGCCGCGCAGACGGTGCGCAACCGGACGGTGGACGCGCGCGGCAGCGAGATCCGCGTCGAACACCTCAGCGTGGCGGGCCGGGACGGGCGTGCGCCCCGCGAGGTGGACGCCGTCATCGAACCCGGTCGGGTGACGGTGCTGACCGGGCCCAACGGCGCCGGCAAGAGCACCACTTTGCAGGCCATCGCCGGGATCACCGTGCCGTCCGCGGGCCGGGTCACCGTAGGCGGGGCCGACGTCGCCGGCCTGGACCCTGCGGCGTGGTGGCGGCAGCTGTCCTGGCTGCCGCAGCGCCCGGTGCTGGTGCCCGGCACCGTGCGCGACAACCTGCTCCTGCTGGGACCGGTGGCCGACCTCGACGGCGCCTGTGCCGCAGCCGGTTTCGACGCCGTGCTGGCCGATTTGCCCGACGGGATGGACACCCGGCTCGGGCGCGGGGGCGTCGGGCTGTCGCTGGGACAGCGGCAACGGCTCGGCCTCGCGCGTGCGCTGGGCTCGGCGGCCCCGGTGCTGCTGCTCGACGAGCCCACCGCGCACCTGGACGCGCGCACCGAGGAACGGGTCCTGCGCGCGATCGTCGAGCGGGCGCACGCCGGGGCGACCGTGGTGGTGGTGGGCCACCGCGAGCCCGTCGTGGCGATCGGTGACCGGGTCGTCGCGGTCACCGCCGAGGCCGGGGTGGATCATGCCGCGGTCTGATCCCCTTTCGGCGGAGATCGCAAGCGCGGCGAAGCCGGGCGCCGCGGGTCGCCGCGAGATCACCGTAGCCGCCGCCGGCCTGCTGCGCCCGCGCGTGCCGCGGATCCTGGCGGCCGTCGCGCTGGGCGTCCTGTCGCTCGGCAGCGCCCTTGCGCTGGCCGGGTTTTCGGCCTGGCTGATCACGCGGGCCTGG
This sequence comes from Mycobacterium paraense, assembly GCF_002101815.1. GTDB lineage: Bacteria > Actinomycetota > Actinomycetes > Mycobacteriales > Mycobacteriaceae > Mycobacterium > Mycobacterium paraense. The sequence continues at coordinate 74,261 of NZ_LQPM01000012.1, forward strand.
CAGATGCCGCCCGTGCTGGACCTGTCGGTCGCGGTCGTCGCGGTGCGCACGTTCGCGATTTCGCGTGGCGTGCTGCACTACTGCGAGCGGCTGGCCACCCACGACGCCGCGCTGCGCGCGGCCGGCACGGCCCGGGCGCAGATCTATCGGCGGCTCGCCAACGGGCCCGCCGCGTCCGCCGTCCGGTTGCACAGCGGCGAGCTGGTGGCCCGGGTGGGCGCCGACGTCGACGAGCTGGCCAACGTCCTCGTGCGGGCCGTGGTGCCGGCCGCCGTCGCGGTGGTGCTCGGGTTGGCGGCGACGGCGGCAGTCGCCGTGATTTCCCCGCCGGCCGCGGCGGTGCTGGCGATGTGCCTGGTCGTCGCCGGCTTGGTTGGCCCCCGGCTCGCGGCGAGGGCCGCCGCCGCCCAGGAAGAGCTTGCCCGCCGGCACCACTCCGATCGCGACACCTCGGCGATGATCGCCCTCGAGCACGCCCCGGAGCTGCGCGTCGCCGGCGCCCTGCCCGGCGTCATCGCCGATGCGCAGCGCCGCCAACGCGATTGGGCCGATGCCCTGGACGCCGCCGCGCGACCGGCCGCCATCGCCGAGGCGATGCCCACCGCGGCGATCGGCGCCAGCGTGCTGGGCGCGGTGGTGGCCGGCATCGCGCTGGCCCACACCGTCGCGCCCACCACCCTGGCCGTGTTGATGTTGTTGCCGCTGTCCGCATTCGAGGCGACGACGGCGTTGCCCGCCGCCGCGGTCCAGCTGACGCGGTCGCGCATCGCCGCGCGCCGCCTGCTCGAGCTGGCTCCCCCCGAGCGCCCCACCGAGCCGAAACAGGCGGTGCCCGCGCGCGGGACACTTTCCGCCGATGTGCGCTCCGGACACGACGGTGCGTCGCGCGCGGTCCCGGTGCGGCTCGACCTGTCGCCGGGCGCCCGGCTGGCCGTCACGGGCGCCAGCGGCTCGGGCAAGACCACGCTGCTGATGACCCTCGCCGGGCTGATCCCCCCGCTCGCCGGGCGCGTGACGCTGGACGGAACCGACGTCGGCCGCTTCGACGAGGACGAACTGCACAGGGCCGTCAGCTTTTTCGCCGAGGACGCGCATGTCTTCGCCACCACCGTCCGGGACAACCTCCTGGTCGCCCGCGGCGACTGCGGCGACGACGAACTGGCGGCGGCGCTGGGCGCGGTCGGCCTCGGCGGGTGGCTGGCGGGTCTGCCGGAGGGCTTGTCGACGGTGTTAACCGGTGGCGCGCAGGCGCTGTCGGCGGGCCAGCGCCGGCGGTTGCTACTCGCTCGCGCCGTGATCGCACCGGCCCGCATCGTGCTGCTCGACGAGCCGACCGAGCACCTCGACGCGGTCGACGGCGAACGGATCCTGTGCGCACTGTTGGGCCCGGACTCGGCGCTGATGTCGGCGGAGCGGACCGTCGTGGTGGCCACCCACCACCTGCCCGAGGGCGTTCCCTGCCGCGAATTGCGCGTCGGTCAGCCGTGACCACACAGACGCCGCAGCACGTCGTCGAGCGTCTCGGCGCCGGCGTGCGGATCGCGCAGCCGCGGCGGGCAACGTCCCCACAGCACGAGAGGCAGCTCGTGCGGCCGTAGCTCTACCACCACGCCGTCGCGCGGCGCGGTCGCCGACAGGCCCTTGCCCGGAGCCACAGCCAGATCGGCGCGGCCAGCGCTCCGCAAGATCACCGGCCGCGGCGCCACGTCGGGCCGACGCCAGCGCCGGGCTTCCGCCAGGGCGGGCAGCGCCTCGAAGGCGGCCAGCGCATGCGCGACCATCGCCGGGTCGGACAGCAACCGGACACCGACGTCGTCGTCCCCCACCAGATCCCATCGATGTAGCACCGCCTCGCTGTGGCTGTGCATGCGCAGCCGGTCGGGAGTCATCGCCCATCCCGTGTAGACGACAGTGTCGGATTCGTCGAGGGCCGCCACCTTCGACTCGAAGCGAGCGGCGTGTTCCACCAGTCGTTGTCGCAGTTCAGGGTCGGGCATCGCGCGAAACGGCGGCTCGCGCACTTCCCATGACCGTGTCGGCCTGGCCGGCCGACCCGCCAGGCGATCGTCGATCAGGTTGGCACGCTCCTCGGCGGCGGCGGTCACATGCGCGGCGAGCTCGTGGGCGCTCCAGCCCGCACACCACGTCGGCGCCGTCGGCAGTAGCCGTGACAGGCTCGCGACGAACGCGCGCATGGCCTCGTCGCGCAAGCCGAAGGTCTCTCTCACCAGTTCAGCCAACAGGCCCGCCGCGGCTGGAGGCTAGCGGTTTTTCGACATCACAGCCGGTGTTGGGGCGCTTCAGTTTTCGGCGGCCAGCACGTCACGGACCGCGGCGTCGACCGTGCTCAGCACATCGGGGTCGATGCCGACGCGGCCGCGCACCAAGATCGACGCGCTGTTGACCGGCGGCAGGCCCTCGGCCAGGCAGAGGCCATCGGGCAGCTTTCCGATCATCGGTAGCAGCGCGACCCCGAGCCCGGACCGCACCGCCGCGTAAAGACCGGACAGATCACCGCACTCGGCGGCGATCTCGTAGGCGATGTCGCGCTGGTCCAGCGCCGAAAAGGCGGGCTCGCGCAACGTGCAGGGTTCGGAGAAGATCACCAGCGGCAGCGGATCCCGGGTCGAGGCAGCGAACGTCCGCGCCGAAATCCATTGCAGCCGAACCAGACCGGACGCGTTGGCACGATCGAGGCCCGACCCGTCGAGCATGATCGCCAAGTCCACCAGCCCCCGCTCGATCGAGTCGGCCAGCGACACGTTGCGGTCAAGCCGGAAGCGCACCCGCCGGTCGGGAAGTCGCTCACGCAACGCGCCGGTCAGGCCGGCCAGCATCACGTCGGCGCCGTGTTCGGTGGCGCCGATCGTCAACAGCGCCGGTTCGGTGGCGCCCAGGTCGTCAAGCGCCGCATCATGCGCGGCCAGAATCGCGCGGGCGTGCCGCAGCAGCTTGTGGCCCGCTTCGGTGAACACGACGCCGCGACCCGAGCGTTCGACCACCGTCTGGCCGATCACCGCCTCGATTCTGCGCAGGTGCTGACTGACCGCCGACTGGCTGAGGTGCAGCGCCGCGGCCGCGCGGTGGAACCCGCCGCAATCGGCGACGGCGACGAGGCTGCGCAGCGGCGCGATGTCGAGGGCCTGGGCCACCCCCGCACCATAGTTCGATTCACATCAATGATCAATAGACCGCCGCTGGGCTCGAAATTCGCCCATTGCCCTACCGACCGATAAGCGGTTGCGATCGTTTGCGACCGCCAATAATCGTTGGACTGAATGGGTCGAGCACGCGAGCATGGTGGCATGGACTTGCCGCGCATGCCGCTGTCCACCGCCTCGGCGGTGACGTTCCTCTACGCGATCGGATATCCCATCGGCGTCCTTGCGGTGACCGCAATGACCCCGATGGCCACCCTGGTGCTGCGGTTCGGGTTGGCCGGGTCGATCCTGGCCGTCTGGACGATTGCGGCGAAGGCGCCCTGGCCGCGCGGGGCGCGGCTCGTTCACGTCCTGGTGGCCGGCCTGCTGATCCAGGGCGTGCAGTTCTGCAGCATTTACGAAGCCGTCGAGCTCGGGGCGCCGGCCGTGCTGTGCGCGGTGGTCATTGCGATGAACCCGGTGACCACGGCGATCCTCGCCACCGTGTTCCTGCGCGAACCGCTGGGCTTGCAGCGGCTGGCGGCGCTGGCCCTCGGCGTCGCGGCCGTGCTCGCCGCGTGCGCCCGCCGGCTGATGACCACCCACGGCGTCGACCCCGTCTTTGTGCTGCTTATCGTTGGCCTGCTCGGCCTTTCGGCCGGCGGCGTCTACCAGCAGCGCTTCTGCGCCGGAGTCGACTTCCGGGCGATGAGCGCGGTGCAGAACGCCGTCGGCCTCGTTCCTGCCGCGGCGCTGGCCGCCTTGACGCCCTTCGCCGTGCACGACGCGACCAGGGCCGCCGTCGCGGTCGCCGCCATGGTGCTGTTGAACGCGACGCTGGCGGTCAGCCTGTACGTGCGCGCCATCAGCACGCACGGCGCGGCGGCCGTTGCGATGCTCTTTGCCGTCATTCCGGCGGTCGCCGGGTTGCTGTCCTGGGTGATGCTGGGCCAGCGCCCGGATGTCGGCGTGGCGGTCGGCCTGCTCGTCGGCGGGCTGGCCTGCTGGCTCAACAGCCGCGCCTCCGCCCCGCCCCGCCCGGCGAAAGCCGCCGAGCCCCAAACGATTCCCGAAACCTGCGTCGTCGGCTAGAGGTGGCGCCGGCGCGGCATGAACTCCAGCGTCAGCAACACCACCACGAGCGGGAGCAACTGGGTCATCGAGATCAGCGCGTAGCGACGGGCGTCCATGGCATGGAACTTGCGCACGTACCGGAACAACGATTCCAGCGCGATCAGCGGGTCGAGGATGTGGATCAACCGGTAGAAGACGCGCTGCAGCCGGCCGCGATCCTTGTCCTCGAAGATCTCCGGGAACGCCGCGAACGACAGCGATACCCGCTGCGCGCCAGCGTGTTTGGCGGCCATGATCATGTCGACGCTGAGCCGCTCGTCGATGCCGTTCGGGGATCCGCGGCGACGCCACGGGACGTCGAGGCTGACATCGCTGCCCCCGCCGGCGGTCGCATAGCGGTGGAAGCCCTGCACGCGCCCGTCGGCGTCGCGGGCGATGATGAGCTTGATTCCGGGGAAGCGGCCCTCCAGCACGCCGTCGAGGTTCATGTAGAAGCCGCGGTCATAATGGGTGCCGCTTGGGGACGCGCGCACCACGTCGGTCAGCTCCGCGAGCAGCTTGTCGTCGAGTTGCTGCTCGTCGACGATTTCCGTGGTGATGCCGAAGTTGTGGGTGCGCTTCACGGCCTGACGCAGGTTGCGGAACTTGCGGCCCACCATTTCGAAACCGGCCACGTCGACGACGACGTCGCGGCCGATCGGGATGGCCCGCAGCGATTGCCCGATGACCGCGGGGTCCCGCCACAACTCGAGTCGCCGCTCGCTGCAGCCCACGACCGCGATCCGCCAGCCGTGGGTGTGACACATGGCGGCGAAGTCGGCGACCAGTTCGGGGAATTTCGTTTCGTCTCCGACGGGATCGCCGCCGACCGCGGCGTATCCCAGCCGGGTCCGGTATGCCAGCGCGGCCGTCCCGTCGGCGGTGAAGTGGTAACACTTGCCCGTCTGCATCGCGAAGGGCGCCAGCGGGTCATCGGCGGTGACGTCGATCAACGACCACACCCGCAGCAGGTCCGCGGCTCGCGGATGCGCCGACGTCGGCCACATCAACACGATCCCGGACCCGACGATCAGCACGTCGCCCAGCAGGTCGAAGGACAGCACGTGCGCGCCCAGCCCCGCCACGACGAACAGCGCGGCGGCGGTGGCGTGCATGGTCGTCACCGGGCGGCCCAGGAAGATGCCGCGGGCGATGAACGCCACGGCGCCCAGCACCGTCAGCGACCAGCCCAGCCGGTCGCTGTAGTGCCAATCCGGCTGCTGGTGGTGTCGGGCGAGGATGACGACCAGCCAGGCCGCCGCGCAGAGCAGGGCCAGCGCCCCGACCCAGCGGGCTGCCAGTGAATCGACATGGACGACAACGCGTTCTCGGGCGCGGGGCTTTGCAGCGACGTCGACCGGTCCGTTCACCTTCACCTCCCGATGCGATCACTCACGTCGGCAGTTTGTTCCCGCCACTCGCACCGAATACCCGGCTGACTGGAACTTACGCCCGTGGCGGCCCCGATAGGCCAAAAATCAGGCGGTTTTCCAGCGGGTATGCCGTACTGTGACCTTTCTATCGCTGGGCGGGCGGGAAATATAACAACAGGCCTTCCTGCGCCACGGTGGCGATGGCCCGGCCGGCGGCGTCGAAGAAGTGTCCGGTGCCCAGCCCGCGCGAATCCGCGGCCACCGGCGACGACGTGGAGTACAGCAACCAGTCGTTGAAGTTGACCGGCCGGTGAAACCACACGGAGTGGTTGGCGGACGCGGCGAAGATGCGGTCGAACCCCCACGACAGCCCGTGGGTGGTGATGACCGAGTCCAGCACCGTGGTGTCCGAGGAGAACAGCAGGGCCGCGGTGTGCAGAACCGGGTCCTCGGGCAACGCACCCAGCGCCTTCATCCAGACCCTGTTGTGCGGCAGCCGCTCGCCCTTGTCGCGCATGATCCAGGAGGGATCGTTGGTGAAGCGCCATTCGATCGGCTGCAGGGCGTTGACGAAGTGCGGCACGACCTTTTCGTAGCCACGCAACAGGTCGCCGAGCGGCGGTTGCGTATGGGGCTGCGGCACCTGCGGCGGGTCGACGGCGTGCTCGAGGCCGGGACCGCCCGACATGTACGAGATCAGCGCGGACGACAACACGACGCCGTCCTGCACCGCGTCGACGCGCCGGTTGGCGAAGCGCCGCTCGTCGCGCAGCCGCGTCACCTGGAACTCGATGTCCTTGGCGGTGTCCCCGCCGTTGATGAAGTGCACGGACAGCGCGCTGGGCGGCAGCTCGTCGGACTTCAGCGTGCGGCTGCTGGCGACGAACGACTGCGCCATGAGCTGCCCGCCGAAGGTGCGCATCGGGTTCTTGCTGGGGTGGGATCCGACGAACCGGTCCTCGGCGACCCGTCGGAGGTCGAGTATCGCCAGCAGTTCCTCGAAATCAGAATTGGTGCTGATCGCGGCCTCTCCTCTTGGGGTCCTATGGGTCCCTGCGCTAGACGTCGTCCTCCCCGATCCGGTGCACATGGATCAGATTTGTCGACCCTACTGTGCCGGGTGGCGCGCCTGCGACGATGACCACCAGATCGCCGCGCTTGTAGCGGCCGAGCTCGAGCAGCGACTTGTCGACCTGGCGGATCATGCCGTCGGTCGACGTCATCATCGGGACGATGAAGGTCTCGGTGCCCCAGGTCATGGCGAGCTGGCTGCGCACCTCGGGCCACGCGGTGAAGGCGAGCAGCGGCAGCGGGGTGTGCAGGCGCGCCAGCCGCTTGACGGTGTCACCGGACTGGGTGAAGGCGACCAACGCCTTCGCGTCGAGCCGCTCGCCGATGTCGCGGGCGGCGTAGGAGATCACGCCGCGTTTGGTGCGGGGCACGTGCGTCAGCGGCGGCGCGGCCGTGGAGTTCTCCTCGACCGCGCACACGATGCGCGACATCGTCCGAACCGCCGCCAGCGGATACTTGCCCACCGACGTCTCCCCCGACAACATCAACGCGTCGGCGCCGTCGAGCACGGCGTTGGCGACGTCGGAGGCCTCGGCTCGGGTGGGTCGCGAGTTTTCGATCATCGAGTCGAGCATCTGGGTCGCAACGATGACGGGTTTCGCGTTCTCCCTGGCGATTTGGATCGCCCGCTTCTGCACCAGCGGCACCTCTTCGAGGGGCAGCTCGACGCCCAGGTCGCCACGGGCCACCATGATGCCGTCGAACGCCAGCACGATGGCTTCCAGGTTGTCGACGGCTTCCGGCTTTTCCAGCTTGGCGATCACCGGCACCCGCCGCCCGATGCGGTCCATCACCTCGTGCACGAGTTCGACGTCGGACGGCGAACGCACGAATGAGAGCGCGACCAGGTCGACCCCCAGGTTCAGCGCGAACGTCAGGTCGTCGATGTCCTTGTCCGACAACGCGGGGGCGGACACGTTCACGCCGGGCAGCGAGAGGCCCTTGTTGTTGCTGACCGGGCCGCCCTCGACGACGGTGCAGACGACGTCGTCGCCGTCGATGGCGTCCACCACCAGGCAGACCTTGCCGTCGTCGACCAGGATGCGGTCACCGACCACGGCGTCCTGGGCCAGCTTTTTGTAGGTGGTGGACACGCGGTCGTGGCTGCCTTCGCATTCGGCGACGGTGATGCGGACCGTCTCCCCGTCGGCCCAGAACGTGGGGCCGCTGGCGAAGCGTCCCAGCCTGATCTTGGGGCCCTGTAGGTCCGCGAGCACGCCGACCGCGCGGCCGGTGGTGTCGGACGCGGCCCGCACGCGGTCGTAGGCGGCCTTGTGATCGGCGTAGTCCCCGTGGCTGAAGTTCATTCGAGCGACGTCCATTCCGGCCTCTACCAGCGCCAGGATCAGTTCGTCGGAGCTTGTTGCCGGGCCCAGGGTGCAGACGATCTTCCCGCGTCTACTCACGGCGAACCAGCATAGTCGCGCGGCGCGGGGGCAGCCCGAGTTAACCGATTGGACGCAGCGCGGCTACCCGCTGAGGACGGTCGGAACCAGCGGGAAGCCTGGCAGGTTGCGCAGCACGGTCCACGCGATCGCCACGGCTGTGACCGTCACCACCGCCGGCGTCGACAACACCGGCTCGCCGCGCCGGCGCCGCAGCAGGATCCAGCCCGCCAGCGCCGGGAGGGCAAACAGCAGGAAGAGGTTGTCGTTGATGGTGGCCATCAGGTCACCGTGCAGCAGATCATGCGTCATGCGAAGGCCGCCGCACAGGGGGCAATTCCAACCCGTAAGCCACTTGAACGGGCACAGCGGATACACCGAATGCGTGTTGTGCGGATCGACCAGCGCGACGTAGCCGACCGCGCCCGCCAACAGCGCGCCGGTGCCCGCCGCGGCGTACGTCCGGTTCACGTCCTCACTTTAATGCGCCGAACGTCGGGTTGTTGCGGGGAAACCCGCGTATTTCCCGCAACAACCCGACGTTCGACAGTTGTCGCGGCGAGTGTGGATCCTGGGCGACGACACGCCGACGAACTTCACCACCAGCTCACACCGAAACGCCCCGAGTTCACACTCGACCCGGCGGATGACGTTCGCGGGCCGGTCCTTTCCGCCGCGAGCCGGGCGCTAGCGGCCGCGTCGGTTCCGCAGCCGGAAGCTCAATCGCCTCCGTGTTGCGGCCGGGGCATCCACTACGGCCTCTTCCGCCTCGGCGTCGGACTCGGGTTCCGAGTCAGCTTCGGGCTCTTGATCTTTGGGCTCGGTCGTCTCGGGCTCGTTCTCAAGGTCTTCGGCTTCGGGTTCGGCGACCTCGGCCTGCTCGGCCTCCGTCGCGACGGCCTCGGCCTCCGCGGCCTCGGACTCCTCGCCCTCCGGCTCCACGGGTTCGCTCTCGGTCTCCGCGACCGCGGCCTCGGCCTCCGCGACTTCAGGTTCCGACGCCTCGGCCGCGTCGGCCTCCAGTTCTTCGGCTTCGGCCTCTTCGGCTTCCGGCTCCTCGGCCTCCGCCTCTTGTGCTACGGGTTCCTGCTCTTCGGCTTCCGGCTCCGCGGCCTCCGCCTCGTCGGCCTTTTCGGCCTCCGGCTCCTCGGCCTCTTCAGCTTCGGCTTCCGGCTCCTCCGGCTCAGCCTCTTCGGCTTCCGGTTCCGGCACCTCGGCTTCTTCGGCTTCCGGCGCCTCCGCCTCGGCCTCTTCCGCTTCGGGTTCCGCCACCTCGACTGCTTCGGTCTCGGACTCCGCGACCTCCGCCTCGTCGGCCACGGGTTCCGCGACCTCCGCCTCGGCGGTTGCAGGCTCCGCCGCCTCCAGCTCGGCCGTCTCCGGGACCTCGGCCTCCGCTTTCACGGTCTCGGCGTCGGCTTCGGGCGCGACGGGCTCCACAGGTTTCGGCCGCCGGCGCGGAATCAGCCTCTTCGCCGTCTTGCCCGCCGCCATCACGCCCGCGACCGTGGCCGCCGCCATCACCGAAGCGCCGGTGATCGCCTCGGGTTCCGGTTCGGCTTGCGGCTTGGGCGCCGGCGCGTCCTCGGGCACTGGATACCCGGTGTGCAGGCTCGCGGGGTCCTCGCGGCCCTTCGGCGCCAGGATGATGTACACGATCGCACCGATGAACACGAAAGTCGATGTGAAGACGTTGATTCGGATTCCGGCGATGAGCGTGGCCGTGTCGTTGCGCAGCAGCTCCACACCGAAGCGCCCGACGCAGTAGCAGGCGACATACAACGCGAACAGCCGTCCGTGACCGAACTTGAACCGCCGGTCCACGTAGATCAACGCGACGAAAACCAGGACGTTCCAGATCAATTCGTACAAGAACGTCGGCTGCACCACGAGCGCGACCTGCCCGGTCGACACGCCGTCGAGCGAATGCGGGTCCACGTAACCGGAGGGGTCGCGCCGGTAGAAGATCTCCAAACCCCACGGCACCGTGGTTTCCCGGCCGTAGAGCTCCTGGTTGAAGTAGTTGCCGAGCCGACCGATGGCCTGCGCCAAGATGATTCCCGGCGCGATCGCGTCGCCGAAGGCGGGCAGCGGAATTCCGCGACGCCGGCAGGCGATCCACGCGCCGACGCCGCCGAGCGCCACCGCGCCCCAGATGCCCAGGCCGCCGTCCCAGATTCGCAGCGCCGCGCCGAACCCGGCGCCGCCCGGGCCCCAATAGGTCCGCCAGTCGGTGGCGAGGTGATAGAGCCGGCCGCCGATCAATCCGAACGGCACCGCCCACAGCGCGATGTCGTAGATGACGCCCCGTTGGCCGCCGCGGGCCTCCCAGCGCCGGTCCCCGATCATCAGCGCAACCACGATGCCGGTGATGATGAACAGCGCGTAGGCGCGGATCGGCAACGGCCCGAGGTGCCACACACCCCGCGGGGGGCTGGGGAAATACGCGAGCAGGTGCGTCACGATGCGGCCGCCCGCTGCCGCACACCGATGGCGAGTTCCTCGGTCAGCGCGCGCAGCGCGGGCAGACCGCCGCCGCCCAGCGCCGACACCAACGCGGACCCGACGATGACCCCGTCGGCGTAGCCGCCGATCTGCGCGGCCTGCTCCCTTGAGCGCACACCGAGGCCGACGCCGACGGGTATGTCGGACACCGTCCTGACCCGGCGCACCAATTCCGGTGCGGCGTGCGACACCGCGTCACGCGCCCCGGTGACCCCCATCGTCGAGGCCGCGTAGACGAAGCCGCGCGACGCCTCGACCGTGGTCGCCAGCCGCTCCGGCGTCGACGAGGGCGCGACCAGGAAGATGCGATCCAGCCGATGCGCGTCGGAGGCCGCCAACCACTGCCCGGCCTCGTCGGGGATGAGGTCGGGGGTGATCAGGCCGTGCCCGCCGGCCGCCGCCAGGTCCCGGGCGAAGGCGTCAACGCCGTAGCGCAGCACCGGATTCCAATACGTCATCACCACCGCCCGGCCGCCGGCCGCGCTGATCGCGTCGACCGCGGCCAGCGTGTCCCGGACCCGCACTCCCCCGTGCAACGCGGCCTCGGTAGCCCGCGCGATCGTCGGGCCGTCCATGCCCGGATCCGAGTACGGCACGCCGACTTCGATGATGTCGCAACCGGATTCGACGAGCGCGATCATCGCGTCGATCGAGGTGGCCACGTCGGGGTAGCCCGTCGGCAGGTAACCGATCAGCGCCGCCCGGCCGTCGGCGCGGCACGACTCGAAAGCCGGGCCCAGCCGGCTCGCCTCGCTCTGTTGCACGGTCATTGCTCGTCGGTCTCCATCAGGCCGAACCACTTCGCGGCCGTCGCGACGTCCTTGTCGCCGCGGCCCGACAGGTTCACCACGATGACCGCGCCGCCGCCCAACTCGGTTCCGAGCTGCAGCGCGCCGGCCACCGCGTGCGCCGATTCGATGGCCGGGATGATGCCCTCGGTGCGGCACAGCAGGCCGAACGCGTCCATCGCCTCGGCGTCGGTGATGGGCCGGTACTCGGCGCGTCCCGTCTGCCTGAGCCAGGCGTGTTCGGGGCCCACGCCGGGATAGTCCAGACCCGCTGAGATGGAATGGGATTCGATGGTCTGGCCGTCCTCGTCCTGCAGCAGGTAGGAGAACGATCCCTGGAAGGCCCCGGGCGAACCGCCGCTGAACGTCGCCGCATGCCTGCCGGTCTCGACGCCGTCGCCGGCCGCCTCGAATCCGACCAGCCGCACACCCGGATCGTCGATGAAGGCGTGGAAGATCCCGATCGCGTTGGATCCCCCGCCGATGCAGGCGGTGACCGCATCGGGCAGCCGGCCCGCCTGCGCCTGGATCTGCACGCGCGTCTCCAGCCCGATGACGCGCTGAAAGTCACGGACCATGGTGGGGAACGGGTGCGGTCCGGCCGCGGTGCCGAAGCAGTAGTAGGTGCTGTCGGCGTTGGTAACCCAGTCGCGGAACGCCTCGTTGATGGCGTCCTTGAGCGTGCGGGAGCCGGTTTCCACCGAGACGACCTCGGCGCCCAGCAGCCGCATCCGGGCCACGTTGAGCGCCTGCCGGGCGGTGTCGACGGCGCCCATGTAGACCACGCAATCGAGTCCGAGCAACGCGCACGCGGTGGCCGTGGCCACGCCGTGCTGCCCGGCCCCGGTCTCGGCGATCACCCGGTTCTTGCCCATCCGCTTGGCCAGCAGCGCCTGGCCGAGCACGTTGTTGATCTTGTGAGAACCGGTGTGGTTCAAGTCTTCTCGCTTGAGGAAGATCCGCGCCGAGCCGGCGTGCTCGGACAGGCGGGTGGCCTCGTACAGCGGCGACGGCCGGCCGGTGTAGTTGGCCTGCAGCGCGTCGAGGGTGTCGAGGAAGTCGGGGTTGACGCGTTCCTTCTCGTAGGCGGCGGTGACCTCTTCGATCACGGCCATCAGCGCCTCGGCGACGTAGCGGCCGCCGTAGCCACCGGGGCCGCCGAAATGACCACCCGGGTCGGGATCGTGGCGGGTGGGTTCGGCGATGGCCGCACTCGAAAGCGGAAGCTCCGGGCGGGACAGATCCACCATCACCAATTCTCGACGCGGGGACAGCTCATCGGCGGCTAGCGCGACGGTTTGGGGCAGGACGGATGGGTGCCCGCGGTGACGAGATCGGCGACCGCCGCGCGCGGGTCGCCGCTTTTGACCAGACCCTCGCCGACCAGAACCGCGTCGGCGCCGGCACCGGCGTAGGCCAGCAGGTCACCGGTGCCGCGCACGCCGGATTCGGCGATCCGGATCACGTTGCTGGGCAGCCCCGGCGCGATGCGCGCGAAGCAATCCCGGTCCACTTCCAGGGTCGCGAGGTCGCGGGCGTTGACGCCGATCACGTTGGCCCCGGCCTTCAGCGCCCGGTCGGCCTCTTGCTCGGTGTGCACTTCGACGAGTGCGGTCATGCCGAGCGATTCCGTGCGGTCCAGCATCGACACCAACGCCGACTGCTCCAGCGCGGCGACGATCAGCAACAGCATGTCGGCGCCGTGCGCGCGCGCCTCGTGGATCTGGTAGGGCTGCACCACAAAGTCTTTGCGCAGCACCGGGATTGACACCGCGGCCCGCACCGCGTCCAGGTCGTCGAGCGAGCCGCGGAAGCGCCGCTCCTCGGTCAGCACGCTGATGATGCGGGCGCCGCCGTCCTCGTAGGCCTGGGCCAGCTTCGCCGGATCGGCAATGGGCGCTAGCGAACCCGCCGACGGGCTGGCGCGCTTGACCTCCGCGATGACGCCGATACCGGGCTCGCGCAGGGCGGCCATCACGTCCAGCGGTGGTGGCGCCGCCGCGGCGGCCGCCTTGATTTCGGTCAGGCTGACAACGGCTTCGCGCGCGGCAACGTCGGCCCGGACTCCCTCGAGGATGGAGTCAAGCACGGATGCCGGACTCATGCCTGTCGTTCCCTTCCCACTGCCATCACACTGTCGCCACGATTACTTAGCCGATTTCGATGACGTGAAAGAAGGGTAGCGACCGTCACAGCGCGGCCCGTCACCGACCCTCGGTGTCGGACTCGCGGGCCCGATCGGTCGGGTCGCGTCCCTCGTCAAGCGCATCCCAGATCATCCGCTCCGACATATCCGACATCTCCGGCTTTTCACCCGCCTCCAGCATCGCCCCGCCGGCGTCGTCGCGTCGCGCATTCGATCGGCGGGTCGCGGGCGCGGCGTACTTCGCTGCGCCGTCGCGGGCCTTCGAGGCCGACCGCATCAACAGGACGGCCGCGGCCAGCGTGCACACCGCGGCGCCGACCGCGATCCCGGCCCCCCAGTAGCGCCGCTCGCTCCCCACCAGGAACATCACCGGGATATGCGCCAGCTCGGCGCCGCGCACCCCCACGTCGGGAACCACCCACAAGCTGACGCCGAGATAGCCGACCGCGAGGCTGGCCACCGCCAGCAGCGCCGCCAGCACCCGCAGCGGCCAGCCGCGCACGGCGAGCGCCGCCACGGCGGTGGCCAGCATGAGCAGCGCCAACGGCAGCAGCGCCGACGACCACGTCGCGCCGGACAGCGTCACCTGCTTCGGCTGGCCCAGCCCGTCGAAGGAGCGGACCACCACCCACGGCAGCCGCGACGCCACCCACAGCGCCGCCGCGGCCGCCATCAGCAGCAGCTGGGCGACGACGATGGTGATCCGGCCGGCCCGGGCCGGGCGCCCATCAGCCATTGCGGGCCGGCGGTGGCGCCGTCAGGGTCTCGGCGGCCGCGATCGCGTTGAGCACCGCCCGCGCCTTGTTGGAGGCCTCGGTGTACTCGTAGGGGCCGTTGGAATCGGCCACCACGCCGCCGCCCGCCTGGACGAACGCGGTGCCGTCGCGCATCAACGCGGTGCGGATCGCGATCGCGAAGTCGGCGTTGCCGGCGAAGTCGAGATAACCGACCACGCCGCCATACAGGCCGCGGCGCGTCTTCTCCACCTCTTCGATCAGCTCCATGGCCCGCACCTTGGGCGCGCCCGACAGCGTGCCGGCCGGGAAGCACGCCGTCACCGCGTCCAGCGCGGTCCGGCCCTCGCCGAGCATCCCGGTCACCGTCGACACCAGGTGCATCACGTGGCTATAGCGTTCGATGTGGCTGTAGTCGTCGACGCGCACGGTGCCCGGCGTGCAGACGCGGCCGAGGTCGTTGCGGCCCAGGTCCACGAGCATCAGATGCTCGGCCCGTTCCTTGTCGTCGGCCAGCAGTTCCTTTTCCAGCAGCTGATCCTCTTCGTCGGTTTGCCCGCGCCACCGCGTTCCGGCGATCGGGTGCGTGGTGGCCCAGCCGTCGGCGACGGTGACCAGCGCCTCGGGGCTGGATCCGACGATCGAAAAGTCCGTTGCCCCAGCGTCATCGGGCACATGCAGCAGATACATGTAGGGGCTGGGGTTGGTGGCGCGCAGCATCCGGTAGACGTCGATGGGGTCGACGTGGGTGTCCATCTCGAAGCGCTGCGAGGGCACCACCTGAAAGGCCTCGCCGGCGGCGATCTGCTCGACGAGGTAGTCGACGATCTTGCCGTACTCCTCGACGGTGCGCTGCGCACGGAACCGGGGCTCCGGCTTGCCGAACGTGGCCACCGTCGACGGCAGCGGCTGACCCAGCGCGCTGGTCATCACGTCCAGCCGGGCGACCGCGTCGTGGTAGGCCTCCTCGACCCGCTCGTCGGTGCCGTTCCAGTTCACGGCGTTGGCGATCAGCGTGATGGTGCCCTCGTGGTGGTCGACGGCCGCAAGGTCGGTGGCCAGCAGCAGCAGCATGTCGGGCAGCCGCAGGTCGTCGACGGCCAGCTCGGGCAGCCGTTCCAGGCGGCGCACCAGGTCGTAGGCGAAGAACCCGACCATGCCGCCCGACAGCGGCGGCAGCCCGGGCATGGCGGCCGTGGCCAGCAGCTCGAGGGTGTCGCGCAGCGCGCGCAGCGGGTCGCCGCCCGTCGGCGCGTCCTGCGGCACGGCGCCCAGCCACACGGCTTGGCCGTCGCGCACGGTCAGGGCCGACGGCGCTCCCGCGCCCACGAACGACCATCGCGACCACGACCGGCCGTTCTCGGCGGATTCGAGCAAAAACGTGCCGGGCCGGTTCGCGGCGAGTTTGCGGTAGGCCGAGAGCGGAGTTTCGCTGTCGGCCAAGACCTTGCGGGTCACCGGAACCACACGGTGCTCCGCCGCGAGATGGCGGAACTCCTCCCGTGACGTGGTGGCGGCGAGATGGGCGTGCACCGATCCATCCTCCCAGATGGGGTGCGGCGGCCATCGGGCGTAGCGTGACGCCCATGAAAACTGGTGACACCGTGGCCGACTTCGAGCTTCCCGACCAGACCGGGACGCCCCGCAAGCTCAGCGCCCTGCTCGCCGACGGGCCGGTGGTCCTGTTCTTTTATCCCGCCGCGATGACGCCCGGCTGCACCAAGGAGGCGTGCCACTTCCGCGACCTGGCCGCGGAGTTCGCGGCCGTCGGGGCCGGCCGGGTCGGCATCAGCGCCGATCCCGTGGAAAAGCAGGCCAAGTTCGCCGACCTGCGCAAGTTCGACTACCCGCTGCTCTCGGACACCGAGGGCACCGTCGCTACGCAGTTCGGCGTCAAGCGCGGCCTGCTGGGCAAGCTGATGCCGGTCAAGCGCACCACATTCGTCATCGACACCGATCGCAAAGTGCTCGACGTGATCGCCAGCGAATTCAGCATGGACACCCACGCCGACAAGGCGCTTCAGACGCTGCGGGCGCGCTCGTCGGCCTAGCGCGTCAGGGGATCACCGCCAAGAACAGATACGCGGCGAACAACACCAGGTGCACCTCGCCCTGCAGCCGGGTGGCCCGGCCGGGCACCACGGTCAACATGCTGATCACCACGGTCAGCGCGAGCAGAACCAGCTGGGTGGGCGCCAGGCCGAGCACCAGCGGGCCCTTGAGCCAGATGCTGGCCAGCGCGATCGCCGGGATGGTCAGCCCGATGCTGGCCATCGCCGAGCCGTAGGCCAGGTTCAGGCTGGTCTGGATGCGGCCGCGCCGCGCCGCGCGCACAGCGGCGAGCGTCTCGGGCAGCAGCACCAGCAACGCGATCACCACGCCGACGAAGGTCTGCGGGAATCCGGCGGCGGTGACCAGGCGTTCCACGGCCGGCGATTCCTGTTCGGCCAGGCCCACCACCGCGACGAGCGCGACCAGCAGCAGCACGAGGCTGATCAGCGCCGCGCGGGCGGTCGGCGGGTCGGCGTGGTTCTCGTCCTCCTCGAAGAGCCGCTTTTGACCCCGTTGCGCGACGGGCAGGAAAAAGTCGCGATGCCGCA
The DNA here is from genome assembly GCF_002101815.1 of Mycobacterium paraense. Taxonomy (GTDB): domain Bacteria; phylum Actinomycetota; class Actinomycetes; order Mycobacteriales; family Mycobacteriaceae; genus Mycobacterium; species Mycobacterium paraense. The sequence continues at coordinate 91,116 of NZ_LQPM01000012.1, forward strand.
CGGTCTGGGTGAAGACGAACAGCAAATACAGCAGCAGCGACGCGACCGCGGCGAAGATGAGCTGCCCGGGCGAGAACTCCTTGCCGGGGTGGCTGATGGTGAACGCGGGCAGGGCCAGGCTGAGCGTGGCCAGCGTGGTGAGCGTGGCCAGCGCGGCCCCGCTGCCCTCGGCGTTGAACAGCGTCACGCCGTAGCGGCGGGAGCCCCACGACAGCGACAGACCGGCGATCCCGTTGGTGGTGATCATGAAGGCGGCGAACGCGGTGTCGCGGGCCAGCGTGGCCGCCTCGTTGCCGCCCGATGCCATCAGCTCGACGATGAGGGCCACCTCGATGATCGTGACCGCGCCCGCCAGCACCAGGGAGCCGAACGGCTCGCCGACGCGCGCGGCGACCACCTCCGCGTGCTGGACGGCGGCCAGCACCGCACCGATCAACAGCACGGCCTGCAGCGCGACCAGCACCGGCCCGAGCTGCTCGTCCCAGGTGGCCGTCAGCACGACGACGGCGATCAGCGGCACCACCGCGGTCCAGGACGTCCAGGGCAGCCGTTTCAACATCGCCCGCCATTGTCACCGAATACGCGTCCCGATGCGCGACGGCCGGCCGCGGAGTCAGGCCGCCGTCAGGGCGTCAGCAAGATTTGGTCGCCACCACGAAGTAGCCGCGCGGCACGCCGGGCACGTCCAGCGGAACGACCGGGTGCTCCCAGCGGTGCCACCTGCTGCCGGGTTCGGCCACGTCGGTGACCGCGGCGCTCCAGCCGTGCCGCTCGACGAGGGCGGCGGGCGCGTCGGTGCCGAACGTCCAGGGCGCGCCGAGCCGACGCATGAATTCCTGGGTGGACTGCAGGAACGGCGCCTCCAGCAGAAGCCGGCCGATCACGTTGTACAGCAGCACATCCCCCGGTGCGGACAGCGCGTCGACCCGCGCGAACAGGGCGTCGACGGCCGATGCGTCGAGGTACTGCAACAATCCCTCGACCAACCACGCCGTCTTCGACGACGACCTAAATCCTTGCGCCAGAAGGGCTTTGGGCCAGTCGTCGGACAGGTCGATGCCCACCGCGACGCGCCGGCACCGGGGCGGCGCGCCGGCCAGTCGCTGCTCCTTGGCCGCCATCACTTCCGGCTGGTCCACCTCGTAGACGGTGGTGCCCTGGCGCCACGGCAGGCGATACGCCCGGGCGTCCATGCCCGCGGCCAGGATCACCACCTGCGACGCCCCGGCGCGCTGCGCGTCGAGCAGCGCCTCGTCGAAAAACCGCGTGCGGATGGCGATCTCGGCGGGCGACTGCCCGGTCGCGGCGACGGCGTCGGCGAGCAGCCGTCGGCCGTCGTCGCCGGCCAGCCGTTCCGCGAACGGGTCGGCGAAAAGCGGGTCGTCGCGCCGGGATTCCTCGGCGCGCACCGCCGCCGCGAGGAGTCCGGTGGCCGCTACCGCGTGTTTGGTGCTGTCCATCCGCCGATCATGACGGCCCGGGCACCGCCGGTATTGCATATTTGTGCCGCGCGACCGGGACATGGCTGGGCAGCACGAGCCGCTGCCGGCCGTATTGCGTCGGCGTCATCGCGGTGAACGAGCGGAAGTCGCGAACGAAATGCGCCTGGTCGAAATAGCCGGCGTCCGCGGCGAGGCGCGCCCCGCCCGTCGTCCCCTCCCCGAGCCGGCGCAGCGCCGCCTGCAGGCGCCGCACCCGCGCATAGGTCTTGGGCGCCAGGCCCACCTCTGCCCGGAACTGCGCGATCATCCGCTTGGTCGACCACCCCGTCAGGCGCCGGACCTCCGCCATCCGCACCGACGGATCGGCCTCGATCGCCGCCAGCGCGGCCGCGACGCCGGGATCCCGGCGCACCGCGAACCGCGCCCGCGACAGCAGAAACTCCTCGAGGATGCCGAAGCGGGCGGCGACCGACGGGGCGGCGATCAGCCGCTCGTGCACCTCGCGACCGCCCCGCCCCCAGATCTCCTCCAGGCCGACGGCCTGGTCCTCCACATCGCCGAGCGGAACGCCGAGAAACGGAAAGGCGCCGCCGGGCCGGAAGTGGATCGCCATGGCGGGCTCGTCGGACGCGATGTCGGTGATGTACGACGCCCGGTGCGGCCCGGCCACGACGGCGGGCGGAACCGGCAACCGGGTGCGCCCGTCGGCGGTGTAGAAGTCCAATTGCTGGCGCCGCCCGACGTCGAACACGATGGTCACCGCCCCACGCGGCAGCGCCCGGCTTCGGTAGCTGGGGCCGCGGTGTCGCCAATGCCCGAAGAACTCGACGTATTCGGCCAGGGGCGGCGCCGGCCGGTACAGCGCGGGTCGGTACACCACGGCCGGTCCTTTCTGCCATCTTCGGGCGGGTGGCCTCAGTAACATGCTCACATGCCGAACAGCGACGCGGGCGCCGAAGGGCGCAGCGACGGCCTGACCGAGGGACAGGTGTTCGCCGGATACACGATCGTTCGCCGGCTCGGGACCGGCGGCATGGGCCAGGTGTATTTGGCGCAGCACCCGCGGCTGCCTCGCCGCGACGCCCTCAAGATCCTGCCGCGTGGGCTGACGGCGAACGACGAATTCCGCCAGCGCTTCAACCGGGAGGCCGACCTGGCGGCCAGCCTGTACAACGAGCACATCGTCGGCATCCACGACCGCGGCGAGTTCGACGGGCAGCTGTGGATCTCGATGGACTACGTGCAGGGAACCGACGCCGCGAAACTGCTGCGCACCGAGTACCCGTCCGGTATGCCGAAAGCCGATGTGGTCGAAATCATTTCGGCCGTCGCCGACGCTCTCGACTACGCACACGAGCGCAAGCTGCTGCACCGCGACGTCAAACCCGCCAACATCCTGCTGACCGACGCCAGCCCGCGGCGGCGGATCCTGCTCGCCGACTTCGGCATCGCCCGCGAACTGGGTGACATCAGCGGCCTGACCGCGACCAACATGCTGGTGGGCACGACCGCGTACTGCGCGCCCGAGCAGCTGCAGGGCGCGGACCTGGACGGGCGGGCCGATCAATACGCGCTCGGCTGCACCGCGTTCGATCTGCTGTCCGGGTCGGCGCCGTTCCGCCACTCGAATCCGGCGGTGGTCATCACCCAGCACCTGTCCGCGCCACCGCCGAACATCAGCGAACGCCGCCCCGAGCTGGCCGACCTCGACGGCCCGATCGCCAAAGCGCTCGCCAAGAAGCCCGACGACCGCTACGCGACGTGCGCCGACTTCGCGGCGGCTTTGGGTAACCAGCTCAACACCGCGGCGTCGGAGGTGGCGGCCGGCGCCACCGAGGTCATCCCGGCGCCGACCGCGGTCATCGCCAAGCCCAGCGGCGCGCCGGCGCCCCCGCCGAAAGCGCGCGGCGGGTCCCGGGGACCGGCGGTGGCGATCGGCGTGCTGGTCGCCGTCGCGGTGGTGGCGGTGGGCGCCTACTTCGGCGTCCGCGCGCTCGGCACCCGAAATCACCAGCACCACAACACCGCCATCGCGCCCGCGCAGTCGGCGCCGCCGGCGCCCGGAGCCGCCGCGCCCCCCGGCAACGCCGCGCCGTCGGCGGTCAAGCTGTCCGGCCAGATCACCGATCAGGTGGGGGTGCTCGGCCCCCTGGAGTACGACGCCGTGAACCGGGCCCTCACCAGGCTCTACAACGGGCGCGGCACCCGGCTCTGGGTGGTGTACGTCCCCAACTTCGGCGGGCTCAAGCCGCTCAAGTGGGCCGAAAATGCCATGGCCGCCAACAATTTCACCGACAGCGACGCGATCCTGGCCATCGCGACCGAAGGGCCGGCCTTCTCCTTCCGGGTGCCCAACGCGGTGATCACCGGCAAGGCCATCGATCTCGAGATGATCCGCCGTGACCGCATCGCGCCGGCCGTGTTCCGCCACGAATGGGCCCGCGCCGCCATCGCCGCGGCCCAGGGGTTGGACGTCGCGCCCAGTTAGCCTTCGGGTGTGAGCAGCACGTCGGCGTCGAAGCAGCTGTGATCGCCGGTGTGGCAGGCGGCGCCGACCTGATCGACGGTCAGCAGCACGGTGTCGCCGTCGCAGTCCAGGCGTACCGAGTGCACGCGCTGGGTGTGGCCGGACGTCGCGCCCTTGACCCATTGCTCGCCGCGGGAGCGCGAATAGTACGTGGCCTCACGGGTTTCCAGGGTGCGGGCCAGCGCCTCGTCGTCCATCCACGCGACCATCAGCACGTCGCCGCTGCCGCGCTCCTGCACGACCGCGGCGATCAGCCCGTCGGCGTTGCGCTTGAGCCGCGCGGCGATGTTCGGGTCGAGCGTCATCGGACCGGGATCTTCTCGGCGGCCATGGCGGCCTTCACCTGACCGATCGTCAGCTCGCGGAAGTGAAAGACGCTGGCGGCCAACACCGCATCCGCCCCGGCGGCGACCGCGGGCGCGAAGTGTTCGGCCGCCCCGGCGCCGCCGCTGGCGATCACCGGCACCGAGACCGCCGCGCGCACCGCGCGCAGCATCGGCAGGTCGAACCCCGCCTTGGTGCCGTCGGCGTCCATCGAGTTGAGCAGGATCTCCCCCACCCCCAGATCGGCGCCGCGGGCCGCCCACTCCACGGCATCGATGCCGGTGCCGCGGCGCCCCCCGTGGGTGGTGACCTCCCAGCCCGACGGCGTCGGCGCCGACCCCGCGGGAACCGTGCGGGCGTCGACGGACAACACGATGCATTGCGAGCCGAATTGCGTTGCCAGTTCGGCCAACAGGTCGGGGCGGGCGATCGCGGCGGTGTTGACCGAGACCTTGTCGGCCCCGGCGCGCAGCAGCGTGTCGACGTCGGCGACCGTGCGCACCCCCCCGCCGACCGTGAGCGGGATGAATACCTGCTCGGCGGTACGGCGCACCACCTCCAGCATCGTCGCCCTGCCCGACGAGGACGCGGTCACGTCGAGGAAGGTCAGCTCGTCGGCGCCCTCCGCGTCATAGGCCGCCGCCAGTTCCACGGGATCGCCGGCGTCGCGCAGGTTTTCGAAGTTGACGCCCTTGACCACCCGCCCGGCGTCGACGTCCAGGCACGGGATCACGCGCACGGCAAGTCCGGTGTCGGAGTACATCTCAGTAGTCCCCCGGGTCGCCGACGGCGCTGAGGATGTCGAGGATCTCGCCGTGCGCGCCGGGCGCGGCGGCCAGCACCGAGTCCGACGTCGGGGTCCACGGTTTGCCGGCCAGGTCGGTGACGATGCCGCCGGCGGCCCGCACCTGCGCCACCCCGGCGGCGTGGTCCCAGACGTGGCCACCGAAGCTTATTGCGGCACCGACGATCCCGTCGGCGACGTAGACGAGGTCGATCCCGGTCGACCCGTGCATGCGCAACCGCGAGGACACCCGGCTCAGGTTCTCCAGCAGCGCCATCCGGTAGCGCCCCGGGAAACGGCCCCGCGAGTCGGCGCTGAACGTCCCGACCGCGAGGAGGCTCTCACCGAGCTCCGTGGTTTCCAGCGGCGGCTGCGGCGCACCGTTTTTGATTAGCGGGCCCCCCGCGACGGCGGTGTAGCGCTCGTCGGTGAACGGCAACCAGGTCAGGCCCGCCACCGGATCGCCGTCGTGCAAAAGGGCCAGCAGGATCGCGGCCATCGGCGAGCCGGCAGCGTAGTTGAAGGTTCCGTCCACGGGATCCAGCACCCACACCCACGGCGAGTCCACGTCGGTGCCGCCGAACTCCTCGCCGTGCACGCCGATCCCGGTGGTCGCCTGCAGGGCGGTGACGACCTGCCGCTCGATCTCCAGGTCGATCTCGGTGGCAAAGTCGTTGCCCTTCTTGGCAACCGCGGAATCGGCGCGATGCCCCTCCAGGAAGCGCGGCACCGCGGCGTCGAGGATCTTCGAGGCCACCGACACCAGCGCGTTGAGGTCCATGCGCTTACGCCCTCACCGCGTCGAGGGCCTGCGGCAGGGTGAACCGCCCGGCGTAGAGCGCCTTTCCCACGATGGCCCCCTCGACCCCGCGGTCGGTGAGCGTGGCGATCGCGCGCAGGTCATCCAGGCTGGACACGCCGCCGGACGCGATCACCGGCGCCTCGGTGCGGTCGGCCACGGCACCCAGCAGCTCGAGGTTGGGGCCGCCGAGCGTGCCGTCCTTGGTCACGTCGGTGACGACGAACCGCGAACACCCTTGAGCGTCAAGGCGTTCCAGCACCTCCCACAGGTCGCCGCCGTCGGTCTCCCAGCCGCGCCCGCGCAACCGATGCTCGCCGTCCACGATCTGCACGTCGAGCCCGACGGCGACCTGGTCGCCGTGCTCGGCGATCGCCCGGGCGCACCACTGCGGATTTTCCAGCGCGGCGGTGCCCAGGTTGACCCGCGCGCAGCCGGTGGCCAGCGCGGCGGCCAGGGAGTCGTCGTCGCGGATGCCGCCCGACAGCTCCACCTTGACGTCGAGCTTGCCGACCACCTCGGCGAGCAGCTCGCGGTTGGAGCCGCGCCCGAACGCGGCGTCCAGGTCGACCAGATGGATCCACTCGGCCCCGTCCCGCTGCCAGCCCAGCGCGGCGTCCAGCGCCGAGCCGTACTCGGTTTCGCTGCCCGCCTTGCCTTGTACGAGGCGCACGGCGCGGCCGTCGACGACGTCGACCGCCGGTAACAGAATCAACACAGCCCCTCCCGCGCGCCGAAAGTGCAACTGGCGACACCCCTTCTCGGCGGTTGTGTCGCTAGCTGCACTCTCGCCACGTCGTTCACAGTCCCTCCACCCAATTGCTCAACACGGCCGCGCCGGCGTCGCCGCTCTTTTCCGGGTGGAATTGGGTGGCGGAGAGCGGCCCGTCCTCGACGGCGGCCAAGAACGGAACCTGGTGGGTGGCCCACGTCAGCACCGCCTCGGGAGCGCCCTCCCAACGCTGCGCGGCGTAGGAGTGCACGAAATAGAACCGGGCGTCGGCGGCCAGCCCCTTGAACAGGACGCTGCCCGGACCGGAATCCACCACGTTCCAGCCCATGTGCGGGATCACCGGGGCGTCGAGGCGGGTGACCGCACCCGGCCACTGACCGCAGCCCTTTGTCTCCACCCCGAATTCGACGCCGCGGGCGAACAGGATCTGCATGCCGACGCACACGCCCAGCACCGGGCGCCCTGCGGCGACCCGCTCGGCGATGATCTGCTCCCCCGCGATCTTGCGGAGCCCCGTCATGCACGCCTCGAATGCGCCGACGCCCGGCACCACCAGCCCGTCGGCGGCCGCCGCCGCGCCGGCGTCGGCGGTCACCTCGACCGACGCGCCGACGCGCTGCAGCGCGCGCTGGGCCGACCGCAGGTTGCCCGAGCCATAGTCCAGGACCACAACCGATTTCGTCACAGAACACCTTTGGTGGACGGCACGCCCGACGCCCGGGGATCGGGCTCGACGGCCTGGCGCAGCGCGCGGGCCACCGCCTTGTATTCCGCCTCGGTGATGTGGTGCGGGTCGCGACCGTGCAGGACGCGCACGTGCAGCGCGATGCGGGCGTTGGACGCCAGCGTTTCGAACACGTGCCGGTTGACGACGGTGTGATAGGGCACCGAACCGCCGGCAATCGTGGTGTGTTGCAGGTGATCCGGCTCCCCGGTGTGTACGCAGTAGGGCCGCCCGGACACGTCGACAGCGGCGTGCGCCAGCGCCTCGTCCATCGGGATGAAGGCGTCCCCGAAGCGCCGGATCCCCTTCTTGTCGCCCAGCGCCTGCCCGATCGCCTGGCCCAGCACGATCGCGGTGTCCTCGATGGTGTGGTGGCCTTCGATCTCGACGTCGCCCTTGGTCCGCACGGTCAGGTCGAAGCTGGCGTGGCTGCCCAACGCCGTCAGCATGTGGTCGTAGAACGGCACGCCGGTGTCGACGTCGACCTGGCCGGTGCCGTCGAGGTCGAGCTCCACGACGATGTCGGATTCCTTGGTTCGCCGCTCGATACGAGCGCGTCGGGCTTCGGTGCTCACTGGGCTCCTACTGGTGTGGCGGGGGCCAATTCGGTGGCCGCGATCTGGGCGCTGACGCGCAGGAACGCGTCGTTCTCCTCGGCCAGCCCCGTGGTGGCGCGCAGGTAACCCGGGATCCCGACGTCACGGATCAACACGCCGGCCTCCAGGTAGCGCTGCCAGGTGGCCGGGGCGTCGGCGAACTGCCCGAACAGCACGAAGTTGGCGTCGCTCGGGATGACCCGAAAACCCATGCCGCTCAAGGCCTTGCTGACGCGCTCCCGTTCGGCGATCAGGGTGGCGACGCTGCCGAGCGTGTCGTCGGCGTGCCGCAGCGCCGCCCGGGCCGCGGCCTGGGTGACCGACGACAGGTGGTAGGGCAGCCGCACCAGCAGCATCGCGTCGATCATCGCCGGCGTGGCGATCAGGTAGCCGAGCCGCCCGCCGGCGAACGCGAACGCCTTGCTCATGGTGCGGGTGACGACGAGCTTGGTCGGATACTCCTCGATCAGCGCCACGGCGCTGGGCCGCGAGGAGAATTCGCCGTAGGCCTCGTCGACGATCAGGATGCCCGCAACCACGTCGAGCAGCCGGCGCAGGTCCGGCAGTGAAACGCTCTGTCCCGACGGGTTGTTGGGGCTGGCGACGAACACGACGTCGGGTTCGCGGTCGGCCACGGCGGCGACCGCCGCTTCGACGTCGAGGCCGAAGTCGTCGGCGCGGGCGGCTTCCAGCCACTCGGTGCGGGTGCCGTCGGCGATGATCGGGTGCATCGAGTAGGACGGGACGAACCCGATCGCCGTGCGCCCCGGCCCGCCGAACGCCTGCAGCAGCTGCTGCAGGATCTCGTTGGAACCGTTAGCGGCCCAGAGGTTTTCGACAGTGAGCGGGGTTCCGGTCTGCGCGGTGAGATAGGCCGCCAGGTCGCGGCGCAGGGCCACCGCGTCGCGGTCGGGATACCGGTGCAGCTCCGCGGCGGCCTCACCGACCGACCGCACCACGTCGTCGACCAGCGCCCGGGTCGGCGGGTGCGGGTTCTCGTTGGTGTTCAGCCGGACCGGAACCGCCAATTGCGGTGCCCCGTAGGGCGATTTGCCCCGCAGGTCCTCGCGCAGGGGCAGGTCGTCCAGCGTCGGCTGGTGGGGTTGGGTCATCGCTCGAACCTCCGCCGTACCGCCTCGCCGTGCGCCGGCAGGTCCTCGGCCTTGGCCAGCGTGACCACGTGGCCGGAAACGTCCTTGAGGGCCGCCTCGGTGTAGTCCACGACGTGGATGCCGCGCAGGAACGTCTGCACCGACAGGCCGCTGGAGTGCCGGGCCGAGCCGCCGGTCGGCAGCACGTGGTTGGACCCGGCGCAGTAGTCGCCGAGGCTGACCGGCGCGTAGGGGCCGACGAAAATCGCTCCGGCCGAACGGATTCGCCCGGCGACGCGGGGCGCGTCGACGGTCTGGATCTCCAGGTGCTCGGCGGCGTAGGCGTTGACGACCTCGACGCCGGCGTCGACGTCGTCGACCAGGATGATCGCCGACTGGGGTCCGCCGAGCGCGGTCGTCACGCGTTCGCGGTGCACCGTCGTCTGCAGCTGGGCGCTCAGCTCGGTCTCGGTGGCCGCGGCCAGCCGCTCGCTGGGGGTCACCAGCACGCTGCCGGCCATCTCGTCGTGCTCGGCCTGGCTGATCAGGTCGGCGGCCACGTGCGCGGGATCGGCGGTGTGGTCGGCCAGGATGGCGATCTCCGTCGGCCCGGCCTCGGCGTCGATGCCCACCCGCGCGCGGCACAGCCGCTTGGCCGCGGTGACGTAGATGTTGCCGGGCCCGGTGATCATGTCGACGGGCACCAGCTCAGAGCCGTCGGTGTCGGTGCCGCCATAGGCCAGCAGCGCGACGGCCTGCGCCCCGCCGACGGCCCACACCTCCTGGACGCCCAGCAGCCGGGCCGCGGCCAGGATCGTCGGGTGCGGCAGCCCGTCGAAGCGGGCCTGCGGCGGGCTGGCCACCACCAGCGAGCCGACGCCGGCGGCCTGCGCCGGCACCACATTCATCACCACGCTCGACGGGTACACCGCGTTGCCGCCCGGCACGTACAGGCCGACGCGCTCGACGGGAACCCAGCGCTCGGTCACCGTCGCGCCGGGACCCAGGGTGGTCGTCACGTCGGCGCGCCGCTGGTCGGCGTGCACCGCGCGGGCGCGGTCGATCATCACCTGCAGCGCCTCGGCCACGTCGGCGTGCAGATCGCCCAACGCCCTGTCGAGGGCCTCGCCGGGCACCCGCACGGCCGGGGGCCGCACCCCGTCGAACGACGCCCCGTAGTCCAGCGCCGCCTCGGCCCCCCGCTCGGCGACGGCCTGCACGATCGGGCGCACGGTGGGCAGCACGCTGTCCACGTCGGCGCCGCCGCGGGGCAGCGCGGCCCGCAGGCGGGCGGCCGTCAGCTCCGCGCCGCGCAGGTCAATGCGGGCGATCGGCGACGGTTGGGTGGGGGTCACGTTGTTCATTGTCCCAGAGCAGCTCAAGTTGTTATCCCAGCGGTAGTGTGGCCACATGTCCGCGAAGGATCATCCGAATAACGCCCCGGGCGTCCCGATGGTATTTCCGCCCTGGTTCGAGCGCTTTCAGATCAAGTACTTCAACCCGGCGCTCAAGCCGTTCGCCCGTTTCATGCCCGGGACCGCGACCATCAAGCACCGCGGCCGCACGTCGGGCACGCCGTACGAGACCATCATCACGCCCTACCGCAAGGGCAACGTGCTGGCGATCGCGCTGGGCCACGGCAAGACGAACTGGGTGAAGAACGTGCTGGCGGCCGGCGAGGCCGACGTGCAGTACAGCGGCAAGCGCGTCGTGCACGTGACCAACCCGCGGATCCTGCCCGCGGGCTACGACGGGCCCGAGGCCGAATCCCTGCCGCGGATGGCCCGCATGCAGCTGCGCCGGATCGGTGTTTTCGTCGGCGATATCGCCTGACGCCGCCGCGCCGGGGATATTGGCTGGGCGCGAGGGTGCAACTAGCGACACGTTGGCCGAGAAGGGCCGTCGGTACTTGCACTTTCGCGGCTGACCGAAGCCCCTACATGTCCAGGCCGATGTCGAGCACGCGCACCGAGTGCGTGAGCGCGCCGACGGCCAGGTAATCGACGCCGGTCGCGGCGTACGTCGCGGCGTTGTCCAGGCTGAGCCCGCCGGACGACTCGAGCAGCACGGCGGGCGCCCGGGCATCGCGGCGCTGCACGGCCATCTGCGTCTGCCACACCGGGAAGTTGTCCAGCAGGATCAGCTCGGGCTTTTCGCCCAGCACCTCGTCGAGCTGCTCGAGCGAGTCCACCTCGACCTCGCACGGCAGGTCGGGGGCGGCCTCGCGCACCGCCCGCAGCGCCTCGACCACCGAGCCGGCGGCCGCCACGTGGTTGTCCTTGATCAGCGCCGCGTCGCCGAGCCCCAGGCGGTGGTTGACGCCCCCGCCGACGCGCACCGCGTACTTCTGCAACGCCCGCAGGCCGGGCAGGGTCTTGCGGGTGTCGCGGACCTTGGCCTTAGTGCCGTGCACCGCGTCGACCCACGCGGCGGTCTCGGTGGCGATCCCCGACAGGTGGCAGATCAGGTTGAGCGCGGTGCGCTCCGCGGTCAGCAGACCGCGGGTGGGCGCGCGCACCGTCAGCGCCGGCTCCCCCGGCCGCAGCCGGGCCCCGTCCTCGACGCGAGCCAGCACCTGGTAACCGCCTTCGCCGAGGACCTCGTCGAGGACCAGCAGCGCGACGTCCACGCCGGCGATCACCCCCGGCTCGCGGGGCACCATGGACGCCGTGGCCTGCGCGCCGGCGGGCACCGTGGCCTGCGTGGTGACGTCGGGCCCGTAGCGCAGATCCTCGTGCAGGGCGCGGCGGATGGCGTCCCCAGCGGCCTCGAGTTCGCAGTCGGACAGCATCGTCAGCCCACCGCCGCCAGCGCCTCCACCAACACGGCGTTGCCGTCGTCGGCCAGCCGGAGCACGCTGCTGCGTGCCTGTTCCGGCGCGGCATGCGGGTACTCGGCGCGGTGGTGGCAACCGCGGCTTTCGTTGCGCGCCAGGGCCCCCGCGGTCAGGGCCCGGGCGGTCAGCGTCAACGCGATGTCCTCGAAATCGCGGCGGCCGCCCACGTTGCGCACCGGTGCCCCGGAAAGCTTGTCGGACAGGCGATTCAGCCCGGCTGCGTCCCGCACCACCGAGGCGTGCCGGCTCATCGCGCGGTGCAGGTCGCCCCGCTGCAGGGCGGTGTGGGCGACGGGCTCGGGGGCCTCCGCCCGGACGCGCCCGGCCGCCGCCGCGTGCGCTGCCGCCGCGCGGCCGGCGCGGCCGCCGATCACCAGGCCCTCGAGCAGGCTGTTGGACGCCAGGCGGTTGGCGCCGTGCATTCCGGTGCGCGCCACCTCGCCGGCGGCGAAGAGCCCGGGCAGGTCGGTCTGGCCGCACACGTCGGTGACCACGCCGCCGCAGCTGTAGTGCGCGCCGGGAACCACCGGGATGGGCTGGCGGACGGGGTCGATCCCGGCCTCCCGGCAGGCGGCGGTGACGGTGGGGAATCGGGCCTCGAAGCCGGCGATGCCGCGCGCGTCGAGGTAGACGCACGGGTCGCCGGTGGCCTTCAGGCGCGCGTCGATGGCCGCCGCGACGACGTCGCGCGGGGCCAGGTCGCCCATCGGGTGGACGCCGGCCGTCACCGAATTGCCTTGTCGGTCAAGCAACATGGCGCCCTCGCCGCGGATGGCCTCCGTGACCAACGGCCGGCGGCCGCCACTCTTGCCGCCAAAGAGCATCGTCGGGTGGAACTGGATGAACTCGAGGTCGCTGACCGGCACGCCGGCCCACAGCGCCAGCGCGATGCCGTCGCCGGTGGAGCCGTCGGGGTTGGTGGTCGCGCCGTAGAGGTGCCCGAGCCCGCCGGAGGCCAGGATCACCGACGGCGCGTTGATGATTCCGTAGCCGTCCACGCTGCCGAGCAGGACCCCGGTGACGGCGTCGTCGTTGTGCAGCACCCGCAGGGCCACGTGGCCGGGGCGGATGTCCAGCATGGCCGCGGCGCGGTCGAGCGCCCGCTGCACCTCGGCGCCGGTCGCGTCCCCCCCGGCGTGCACGATGCGCCGCCGGGAGTGGCCGCCCTCGCGCGTCACGTCCCAGCGGCCGGGGACGGCTTCGTCGAATCGCGCTCCGTCGCCGACCAATTCGGACACCGCCCGGTATCCATCGGCGACGATCGAGTACACCGCGTCGGGATCGCACAGGCCGGCGCCGGCCGCCAGGGTATCGGCGACGTGCGCCTCGACGGAGTCATCGTTGTCGGGCAGGACCACCGCGATCCCGCCCTGCGCGTAGTGGGTCGCGGTCCCCCCCTTCGCCTGGTCGGCCTTGCTGAGCACGACGACGCTGCGGCCTGCGCGATGTGCGGCCAGCGCGGCGGCCAGCCCGCCGACGCCGGTGCCGATCACGACGACGTCGGCGGTGTGGGTCCAGTCGGGGCGGGCGATCATTCGCCGCCGCCCGGCTGCCCGATCGCGATCATTCGCTGCACGCTGCGCCGGCCCGCCGCCGCGATGTCCGGGTCGACGTCGACCTCGTCGGCGCCCTCGACCAGGCAACGCAGCAGGGCCGCCGGGGTGATCATCTTCATGTACTTGCAGGAGGCGCGGTCGTTGACCGCGCGGAAGTCGACTTGCGGTGCGGCCCTGCGCAACTGGTGCAGCATGCCGACCTCGGTGGCGACCAGCACCTTGCGGGCGCGGGTCTCGTGCGCGGCGTCGAGCATGCCGCCGGTGGACAGGATCTTCACCCGCTCGGCCGGGAAGGCGCCCTCGCCGGCGAGGTACAACGCCGAAGTGGCGCAACCGCATTCGGGGTGGACATACAGTTCGGCGTCGGGGTTGGCGCGCGCCTGCTCGGAGAGCTCGTCGCCGTTGATCCCGGCGTGCACGTGGCATTCACCGGCCCACACGTGCAGGTTCTGCCGGCCCGTCACCCGGCGCACGTGGGCGCCGAGGAATTGGTCGGGGCAGAACAGCACCTCGCGGTCGGGGTCGATGGACTCGACCACGTCGACGGCGTTGGACGAGGTGCAGCAGATGTCGGTGAGGGCCTTCACGGCGGCCGTGGTGTTGACGTAGGAGACGACGACGGCGCCGGGGTGCTCGTCCTTCCAGGCGCGCAGTTCGTCGGCGGTGATGGAATCGGCCAGCGAGCAGCCGGCCCGTTGGTCCGGGATGAGCACGGTCTTGTCGGGGCTGAGGATCTTGGCGGTCTCGGCCATGAAGTGCACGCCGCAGAACACGATGGTGTCCTCGGGTGCGTCTGCGGCGATCCGCGACAGCGCCAGCGAATCGCCCACGTGGTCGGCGACGTCCTGGATGGCGGGCAGCTGGTAGTTGTGCGCGAGCACGGTGGCGCCGCGCAGTTTCGCCAGCCGCCGGACCTCGGCCGCCCACTGTTCGTCGCCCTCGAGGCCGGCGTAGCCGGCGGGCGTGTCCGTGATGTCGGCCATCATGTCTTCGGCGAGCGTGTCCATGCGATTCATAACCGTCACGGCGGCTCCTTTCAGCCCAGGAGGTTTTCGACTTATAATCGAAAACATGGGCCATACTAGCACTGAACACGAGGTGCTCGCGGTCGTGTTTCAGGTTCGCCAGGTGACCGCCGCGCCGCGCCGAGAGAAACCCCAGTTGAACGTGCTGTTATGGCAGCGCGCCAAGGATCCGCAGCAGGGCGCCTGGTCGCTGCCCGGCGGCCGGCTGCGCAACGACGAGGACATGACCACCTCGGTGCGCCGCCAACTGGCCGAGAAGGTCGACCTGCGAGAGCTGGCTCACTTGGAGCAGCTCGCTGTGTTTTCCGACCCACACCGGGTGCCCGGCGCCCGGGTGATCGCCTCGACATTCCTGGGTCTGGTGCCCTCCCCCGCCATCCCCGAACTGCCGCCGGACACCCGCTGGCATCCGGTGAATTCGCTGCCGCCGATGGCGTTCGACCACGGCCCGATGGTGGAGCACGCCCGGACCCGGCTGGTCGCCAAGATGTCCTACACCAACATCGGATTCGCCTTGGCGCCAAGGGAATTCGCGCTTTCCACGCTGCGCGACATCTACGGCGCGGCGCTGGGCTACCAGGTCGACGCGACGAACCTGCAACGCGTGCTGGCCCGGCGCGGTGTCATCAGCCAGACCGGCACCTTCGCGCAGTCCGGCCGCAGCGGCGGGCGCCCGGCGGCGCTCTACCACTTCACCGACTCGCAGCTGCGGGTCACCGACGAATTCGCCGCGTTCCGGCCGCCCGGCCAGTTTTGAGGGGCTTTTCCTCGACACGCCGGTAGATTGGGCGCCGACACCTCCGCCGCCGAGCTGCAGAGACCGACGAGAACTGGCTCACAACGCGGCGATTACGTTTTGGCCACCACCCGTTCATGCGCGAGAATGCCGGGTGGCCAAGAAGGGATCGACGAATGGTTGAGCTCGGCAATCTGGCGGGCACGCACGGCGCGCAGTGGATCGCGAAGCCGCCGCACGAGGAACTGCGGCGCAAGGTGCGGCCACTGCTGCCCTCGGACGACCCGTTCTACCAGCCCCCGCCGGGCTTCCAGCACGCCGAGCCCGGCACCGTGCTGCGCTCGCGCGAGGTCGAGCTGGCGTTTTTGGGCCTGATCCCGCAGCCCGTCACCGCCGTGCAGCTGCTCTACCGCACGATGGACATGAACGGCCAGCCCGAGGCGACCGTGACCACGGTGATCGTCCCGGCGAAGCGGGCTCCGGGGCAGGCCTGCCCGCTGCTGTCCTATCAGTGCGCGATCGACGCGATGACCTCGCGCTGCTTCCCCTCCTACGCGCTGCGGCGCAGGGCCAAGGCGCTGGGATCGTTGAGCCAGCTGGAGTTCCTGCTGATCAACGCCGCCGTCGCCGAGGGCTGGGCCGTCTCGGTTCCCGACCACGAAGGCATCCACGGTTCGTGGGGCGCGCCGTATGAGCCCGGCTACCGCGTCCTGGACGGCATCCGGGCGGCGCTGAGTTTCGAGCGGCTCGCGTTGTCCCCGTCGGCCCCGATCGGGCTGTGGGGATACTCCGGCGGTGGCCTGGCCAGCGCCTGGGCCGCCGAGGTGTGCGCCGACTACGCGCCGGACCTGAACATCGTCGGGGCGGTGCTCGGATCGCCGGTCGGCGACCTCGGCCACACGTTCCGCAGGCTCAACGGGGGCTTCCTCGCCGGCCTGCCCGCGTTGGTCGTGGCCGCGCTCGCCCACATCTACCCCGACCTGGAGCGCGTCATCTCCGAGCACACCAACGAGGAGGGCCGCGCCCTGCTGGACTCGCTGGAGAAGATGACCACCGTGGAAGCGGTGCTGCGGATGGCCGGCAAGAACATGGGCGACTACCTGGACGAGCCGCTGGAAGACATCCTCAACACCCCCGAGATCACGCACGTGTTCGAGAGCATCAAGCTGGGCGCGGCCGTGCCGACGCCGCCGGTGCTGATCGTGCAGGCCGTCCACGACTACCTGATCGACGTTCACGACATCGACGCGCTCGCCGACGCCTACTCGGCCGGCGGCGCGCGGGTCACCTATCACCGGGACGCGTTCAACGAGCACCTGTGCCTGCACCCGCTGTCCGCCCCGATGACGCTGCGCTGGCTCACCGACCGGTTCGACGGCCGGCCACTGACCGAGCACCTGATCCGGACCACGTGGCCGACGATGTTCAACCCGATGACCTACGTCGGCATGGCGCGGCTGGTCAAGATCGCGGCCAAGGTCATCACCGGCCGGAAGGTGCCGCACCGTCCGCTATGAGACGGCGGCCTCCGGGGCCTCCGGCTTGATCGGCAGCGCGGTAGCCGGCCGGGCGACGGGCAGCCCGCCGAGGTCGTCGCGGGCGTCGGCGGCCGCCATCAGCGCGTAGACCAGCGCGGCGATGCCGGCGGGCCACATCAGGGTCAGCGCGACCTGCAGCGCCCGCTGGGCGAAGAACACCGGCGGGGCCTCGATGACGTAGGCCACCGACGGCTTTCCCGCCAGCGGCACCGCGTCGAAGTTCACCGCGCCGTAGCGCAACCGGACCAGCAACACGCCCGTCGCGGCCGCGACGGCGGCGGCGGCCACCATGCCCAGCACCAGCGCCAGCACCATGGCGGGCCCGCGGTGCTTGCGCCACTGCCACACCAGCGCCGTGCCCACCACCGCCAGCACCGTCAGCAGGCCCAGCATCAGGCAGGGCGCGTTGAAGAAGTGCTCGGATTCGTTCCCCAGGTAGTCGTGCACCCGCTCGCCCGCGCGGGTGATCGCCACCACCGCGTGGATCGGCGGCGCGATCCACGCCCACAGCGCGCCGATCACGACGCCGCTCGCCGTCACTCCCACCGCCGCGGTGACGATCGCGCGCCTCCGCACCGCGCGGGGGACGCCCGTGCGCGCGGGGGTGTTCTCGGTGGCGGTCTGCTCGGTCACCGCTGCGCCTCCAGGTCCGCGGAGTCGACCTGCCCGTGCCGCGAGCACTGGGCGCGCCAGCCGTCGGGCCTGACCTGGACGATCATCCGGCGCCCGCATTCCGCGCAGAACCGGGGCGGCTCCAGGCCCAGCTGGGCGGCCGTCGGGACGGCGGTGCCGCCCAATTCCCCGGTGTAGACGTTGTAGACGCCGGCGCTGACCGGGGCGCCCAGATCGCGAACCACAGTCTCCAAGTCTCTTACAGAGTGGCGTTCAGCGCCTTGATCGGCATCTGCAGGTCGTCGAGGAGCTCCAGGTCCGCCTCGGCGGGGCGGCCGAGCGTGGTCAGGTAGTTCCCGACGATCACCGCGTTGATGCCGCCGAGGATGCCCTGCTTGGCGCCGAGGTCACCCAGGGTGATCTCGCGGCCCCCGGCGAAGCGCAGCATGGTGCGCGGCAGTGCCAGCCGGAAGGCGGCCACCGACTTCAGCGCCTCGGCGACGGGCATGACCTCCAGGTCGCCGAACGGGGTGCCCGGCCGCGGGTTGAGGAAGTTCAGCGGCACCTCGTCGGGGCCGAGTTCGGCCAGGTCGGCGGCGAACTCGGCGCGTTGCTCCAGGGTCTCGCCCATGCCGAGGATGCCGCCGCAGCACACCTCCATGCCGGCGTCGCGCACCATCGACAGCGTCTGCCAGCGCTCCTCCCACGTGTGGGTGGTCACGACGTTGGTGAAGAACGAGCGGGCGGTTTCGAGGTTGTGGTTGTAGCGGTGCACGCCCATCGCCGCGAGCTGATCCACCTGCTCGGCCGTCAGCATGCCCAGCGAGCAGGCGATGTTGATCTCCACCTCGTTGCGGATGGCCTCGATGCCGGCGGCGACCTGCGCCATCAGCCGCTCGTCGGGCCCGCGCACCGCGGCCACGATGCAGAACTCGGTGGCGCCCGACTTGGCGGTCTGTTTGGCCGCCTCGACCAGGCTGGGGATGTCCAGCCGCGCGCTGCGCACCGGCGAGGAGAACAGCCCCGACTGCGAGCAGAAGTGGCAGTCCTCGGGGCACCCGCCGGTCTTCAGGCTGATGATGCCCTCGACCTCGACCTCCGGGCCGCACCAGCGCATCCGCACCTCGTGGGCGAGCGCCAGCAGGTCGTCGAGCCGCTCGTCGGCCAGCTGCAGCACCTGTAGCACCTGGTCGCGGCCGAGTCCCTCGCCGCGTTCCAGCACCTGCTGGCGGGCCACCGCGAGAATGTCGTCGTTCCCGTCGCCGGCGTCGGTCGTCGGCCGAGTTGCCGCTTGAGTCACCAGGTACTCCCCTGCATCCTTTTCGTGCGCGCGCAGCCGCACCTGCCGTCGCCGGCAGCCTGAATAAATTCGGTGTTCAAAGTAGGGTAACGGCCGCTGAAGATGGGGGCCGCCGGGGTATGCCTGCACCATGACCGTTTGGGAGAGCGCTCCGCACGTCGAATACCTGGCCCACCACATGCTGCTGCTGGCCATCCCGGCGTTCCTGCCGGCCGTCCTCGTCGTCGCGGTGATCCTGTACGTCGCGCTGAAAGACCGGCGCAACGGTGGCAAATCCCAGCCGGCCGCGCCGCGGGGCGACGACGCCGACCAAAAGGGTGATTGACGGGCCCTCGATCGGGGCATTCCGGTTCCTGCGAGTTGGATCACACCTCAGGTCGGGCGTGTTGGGAGGGTTGGACGATGAAATCGGCGGATCTGACTTTTGTTGCCGAGGCACCGGCGCGCGGCGCGGGCCTCAACCAGGTGATCGGCCTGTCGATCGCCGCGGTGGTGATAGCCGCGGTCATGCTGTGGGTCGGGTATGCCCACCGCACCCATCGCATCGGGTGGCTGACCCGGATCGCGGACAAGATGGGCGAGAAGTTCCACCGCCCCAACTGGGTGGCCCTCCCGGTCCTGGTGTTCACCACCTCGATCATCTGCGCGCTGTTCGGGTTCATCTGGGACGTCAGCTGGCACATCGGAAACGGCCGCGACCCCGGCCCGCTGGCCAACCCGGCGCACTACTTCATCATCATCGGCCTGTTCGGGATCTTCGTGGCGGGCATGTTGTCGGTGGTGCTGCCGTTCGACCAGCCCGGCCCGGCGGCGGTGCGCATCACGAGTAACTGGCATGCGCCGGTCGGCGGCGTGCTGATGGCCGGTTGCGGGCTGTACGCGATGATCGGTTTCCCGCTCGACGACATCTGGCACCGGATCTTCGGCCAAGACGTAACCCTCTGGGGCCCAACACATCTGATGATGATCGGCGGCGCGTGCTTTTCTCTGTTCGCGGTGCTGATGCTGGAACGCGAGGGCGAGGCGCACGAGGCCGGGGAGGTCTACCACGGCGTCTTCATCACGTTCCTGCGCTACCTGTCGTTCGGCGGCCTGTTCATCGGCCTGTCGGTCTACCAGATCGAATTCGACTTCGGCGTCCCGCAATTCCGCCTGGTGTTCCAGCCGATGTTGATCGCCGCGGCGGCCGCGCTGGCGTCGGTCGCCGCCCGCTACACGATGGGACGCGGAGCCGCGATCATCGCGGCGGTGTTCGCCATCGCGCTGCGCGGCCTGGTCGCGCTGCTGGTGGGCCCCATCCTGGGCGCGCCGATCAATTGGTTCCCGCTGTATCTGGGCCCCGCGCTGGTCGTCGAGCTGGTGGCGCTGACCCCCTTGATCAAGCGCCCCATCGCGTTTGGCGCCGTTTCGGGCCTCGCCGTGGCGACCGTCGGGCTGTGGCTGGAGTCGCTGTGGATCGGGGCGGTGTACCACTACCCGTGGCCGACCAGGATGTGGGGCGAGGCGCTCGCGATGGCGGTGCCGGTGGCCGTGCTGACCGGCGTCTGTGGGGCGCTGTTCGGCCTGGTGCTGACGGGGCAGCGGCTGCCCGGCCGCAAGGTCGGCATCGCGGCGGTGGCCCTGACGGTCCTGGTGATCGGCGGCGCGGTGGCCAACGGGCTGCACATCACCGTGCCGCGGCAGAACACCGCCACCGTCACCCTGACGGATCTGCCCAGCCCGCCCGGGCAGCGCATGGTGTCGGCCGACGTCCAGCTGACGCCGCCGTTCGTCAGCGACAACCCGGACTGGCTGACCATCCTGTCGTGGCAGGGGCGGATGCAGAACGACCGCGGCCTGATGATCGACCGGCTCGCCAAGGTGGGACCCGGGCACTACCGGTCCACCCAGCCGGTCCCGGTGTGGGGGGAATGGAAGACGCTGCTGCGGGTCCAGGACGGCCGCACCATGACGGCCGTGCCCATCTGGGAGCCGGCGGACGCCGCCATCCCGGCACCCGAGGTTCCGGCGCTGGCGTCGAGCACGCGGCCGTTCGTGCTGGAGGTGACGATCCTGCAGCGCGAACGCGACCAGGGCGCGCCGACCTGGTTGTTCACCGCCGGCGGGATCGTGGTGCTGATCCTGACGCTGATGGTGATCTCCGCGCTGACGTGGGGTGCGGGTCGGCTCGGCTACGCCGAGGGCGCGCCGGAGCCGGTCGAGGAGAAGCAGCCGCTGCCCGGCGCTCCCCGAGCGGCCTGATTCCATGACGGTCCGGAGCACCCTCGTCTGGGTGGCGGCGCTGGTGTGGGCCCTGGCCGCCTGTGGCGGTTCGCAAAACCAGTCCCCCGGCGCCGCCCCGGTCGTCGACGTCACCATCGCCAAGGGGCAGGTCACCCCGACGAACGCCACCCTGCTCGCCAAGGTGCACCAGCAGATCACCATCCGGGTCAGCAGCGACACCACCGACGAGCTGCACGTGCACTCCACCCCCGACCACAAGTTCCAGATTGCGGCCGCGCCCAACCAGACCTTCCAGTTCAGCGTCGACGTGCCCGGCAACGTCGAGGTCGAGCTGCATCACCTGGACCGCACGATCGCGACCATCCAAGTGCAGCCGTGAGCGGCCGTGGCGCGACGGTGGTGCTCGCGCACGGTCTGGGCGGTTCCGGCGACCTTCCGGTGCCGTACCTGTACGCGATGGTCGGCGCGGCATGGGCGTTGACGTTCACGTTCGCACTGGTCGCGTTCGCCTGGCGGCGCCCGCGGTTTGACCCCCGCAAGCCCGGCCGCCCGTTGCCGGCGGCGCTGGCCTCTTTTGTCGACGCCCCCGCCACCCGCTGGGCGGCCGCCGGGCTGGCGCTGCTGTTCGCGGCGTGGGTGGTGCTGGCCGGCGTGTGCGGGCCGCAGTCGGATTCCAACGCCCTGCTCGGCGCGTTCTACGTGCTGCTGTGGGTCGGGCTGGTGGCGCTGTCGCTGGCGTTCGGGCCGGTCTGGCGGGTGCTCTCCCCGATGCGCACCGTGTATTTACTGTTGCGGCGCATCACGCCCGAGCGCCTGGGACGTCCGCGTCGGTCCTATCCCGAGGGCTGGGGATACCGGCCCGCGGCGGTGGGCCTGTTCGCGTTCGTGTGGATGGAGCTGGCCAGCCCCAACTCGGCGTCGCTGCCGCTGGTCAAGGCGTGGCTGCTGACCTACGCGGTGCTCATGCTGGGCGGCGCGTGGCTGTGCGGACAGCGCTGGCTGGCGCGGGCCGACCCGTTCGGCGTGTACAGCATGGCCGTGTCGCGGCTGTGCCCGTTTCGCCGCAACCCGGACACCGGTCGAATCGTCGTCGGCAATCCGCTCGACCACCTGCCGTCGCTGCCGGTGCGCCCGGGCGTGGTCGTGCTGCTGGCGGTGCTGCTCGGGTCGACCGCCTTCGACAGTTTCTCGTCGTCGCCGACGTGGCGCGGGTTCGCCGACGGGATTTCCCGCGGCTTCGGCCTGCCGCCGACGCTGTCGGCGCTGTCTTCTGCGGTGCTGCGAACGCTCGGGCTGATCGTGTTCATTTCCGTTGTGGCGCTGACGTTTTCGCTGGCCGCGCGCGCCACCGGCGGCGTCGACCGCGAACAGCGCCGTGCGCTGCCCGGCGAGATGGCGCACTCGCTGATCCCGATCGTGGTGGGCTACATCTTCGCGCACTATTTGAGCTACCTCGTCGAACGCGGTCAGCAGGCGATCTTCGCGCTGGCCGATCCGCTCGGCCGCGGCTGGAACCCGTTGGGGCTGGCGCACTTTCACGTCGCGTACGTGCTGTCCAGCCATCCGCCGGTGCTCGCCGGCATCAAGGTGGCGTGCGTGGTCACCGGGCACATCGTGGCGGTGATCGCCGCCCACGACAAGGCGCTGCGGTTGCTGCCGGCGGGCCATCAGCTCACCGGGCAGCTCACCATGATGCTGGTCATGGTGGGCTACACGTTCACCGGCCTGTACCTGTTGTTCGGCGGCTAAATCGGGTGCTCGGCCTTCGCCTTGCCGTCCCAGCGGCGCAGGCCGGCGAATCGGCCGTCGAGCTGCGACGGACGGCCCGCGATGCGCAGTGCCCGCCCGAGTTGATGGCCGCCGACCCGGCGGGCCAGCGTCACGTGCGGGGTCCACTGGCCGGGCAGGCTGTTGGGCATCGGCGTGGGCTCCAGGTGCGCGTGGCAGAGCCGGTGCACCTCGGCGTGCAGGGCCAGCAGCTCGCCCGTCGGCACAATCAATCGCGCGAACACCACGTTCGCCCGCCCGAACAGCACGGGTGCGCCGATCGCCGCGGTCAGCGGCAGGCGCCGGGCGACCGGGGCCAGCAGCGCGTCGACTTGCGCGTCGATGTGCTCGGCGACGGCCAGGGTCACGTGCGGCCGGCCGGCCGGGGCCTGGCTGGGGATGCCGGCGCCGGCCAGGTCGGCCCAGATGTGGCGTATGGCCGCCTCGGTGTCCGGGTCGAAGGTCAGCTCGATCGAATGGACCATCAGCGCACCAGCGCGGTCACCCAGTCTCGGTCGAACGCCGCGGCGCTCATGGCCGCGAAGCCGTCGGCGTGCAGTGACCCGGCGCCGGCGGGCAGCGCCGCCCGGACCGGCGCCAGCTTTCCCAGCGCGGCCCGATTCGACGTCTCCACCACGCCGGGCCGCGCCGGCCAGCTGCCGATCACCAGACCGGCACACGAAACACTGTGTGCCGCAAGGGCTTCCAACGTCAGGGCGGTGTGGTTGAGGGTGCCCAGTTCCGCGGTGACCGCGACGAGCGCGGCGGCGCCCAGCTCGACCGCCAGATCGCGGAGCGTGACGCCCGCGCCGGCGAGTTCGACGAGCAGGCCGCCGGCCCCTTCCACCAGCGTCAGCCGCCCCGGCCGGTCCAGGCCACGGACCAGGCGCACCACGTCCTCGCCGGTGGGCAACGGGATTCCCGCCCGCTCGGCGGCCGCGGCGGGCGCCAGGGGCAGCGGGTACCGCGCCAGCCCGGCGAGCTCGGCGATCCCGGACAGCCGCGCCACCTCGGCCACATCGTCGTCGCCGCAGTCGGTCCCGGTCTGGACCGGTTTGCACACCGCCACATCGATGCCCGCCTGGCGGGCGTGGCAGGCCAGCGCCGCGGTGACGACGGTCTTGCCGACCCCCGTGCCGGTGCCGGTGACGACCAGGACGGTCAACGGCGGGCCGCGACGAGCACGTCCGTCAGCACCCGGCGGGCGATCTCCAGGTCCGCGGCGTCCAGCGACGCGCGCGCGGACAGGCGCAGCCGCGACGTTCCGGCGGGCACGGTCGGTGGCCGGAAACAGCCCACGCGCACCCCGGCGTCCAGGCAGGCGGTGGCGGCGGCCAGCGCCACTTCCGGATCGCCCAGGATCACCGACACCACCGCCGATGCCGGGTCGTCGGGCACGCCGCAGGTCTCGGCCAGGAAGCGCGCATGCGTCAGCACCGCGTGCGGGCGCCACGGCTCGGCCTGCAGGACGCGCAGCGCGGCCAGCGCGGCGCCCACCGCCGCGGGGGCCAGGCCGGTGTCGAAGATGAACGGCCGGGCCGCGTCGATCAGGTGCGCGCGCACCTGCGCCGGCCCCAGGACCACGCCGCCCTGACTGCCGAGCGCCTTGGACAGCGTCGTTGTCATCACGATGTCGGGCGCGCCCGCCAGCCCGAGCTCGTGCAGCAGGCCGCGGCCGCCGCCGCGCACGCCGAGGCCATGCGCCTCGTCGACGATCAACAGGGCGCCGTGGCGGCGGCAAGCCGCGTGCAATTCGCGCACCGGGGCCAGCGAGCCGTCGGCGCTGAACACCGAGTCGGTGATGACGACGGCGCGCTCCTCGTCCCGGGCGCGCAGGGCCGCGTCGACGGCGTCCACGTCGCGGTGCGGCGCCACCACCACGCGGGCGCGCGACAGCCGGCAGGCATCCACCAGCGACGCGTGCGACAGGGCGTCGGACACCAGCAGCGAACCGGGGCCCGAGAGCCCGACGACGGCGCCGAGGTTGGCGGTGTATCCCGACGAGAACAGCAAGCCGGAGGCGGCGCCGACGAACCCGGCGAGCTCGGTCTCGAATTCCTGGTGCAGTTCGGTGTCGCCGGTGACCAGGCGCGAACCGGTGGCGCCGGCGCCCCAGATGCGCAGCGCCGCCACTCCCCCCTCGATCACGTCCGGGTGTTGCGACAGGCCGAGGTAGTCGTTGGACGCCAGGTCGAGCTCGGTTGCGACGGCCGGACGCGGCCGCAGGGAACGCCGCAGCCCGGCCTCGCGGCGCTGCCGCTCCACCGCGTCCAGCCAGGCCAGCGGGGACGTCTCGATTGGTGCCCTCATCGCGGTTCAGCCTACGAGGCGGGCGGCCTCGCCTGACGCAGAGCCTCCCGAGAGCCGGCCGTGTCGCCGCCGGCGCTCGCTAGGGAGTGATGACCTGCCCGGGATTGCCCGGCGTCCCGCCGGGCCCGCCGGCCGCCCCGCCGCTCCCGACCGTGACATTGCCGGCCGTAATCGCGTACACGTTGCCGCCGGCGCCCCCGTTGCCGCCGGTGGCGCCGCCGCCGCCGAGCCCGCCGGTGCCGCCGACGGAATGCCCCGTCGCCAGGTAGTTCTGGGCGGTGCCGCCGGTGCCACCGGTCCCGCCGACCGTGACGCCGAAGCCACCGGTGCCGCCGAGCCCGCCGGTGGCGGTACCCCAGTCGGGCGGGTATATCGCCAGGCCGTTGAAAGTGTCGATGGTGAAGTTGTAGGGGCCCATGATCGCGCCGCCGCCGTGGCCGCCGTTGCCGCCGGCGCCGACCGTGCCGATGCCGCCCTCGCCGCCGGTCCCGCCGGTGGCGGTTCCCCACCCCAAGTTGAACGCGACGCCACCCGCGCCGCCATCACCCCCGGTGGCGCCCTGGCCGCCGGCGCCTCCGGTGCCGCCCAGCTGGAAGCCGGCGCCGCCGGCGCCGCCCGTGCCGCCCTGGCCGGTGAGGCTCATGCCGCCGGCCCCGCCGGTACCGCCTTGCGGAACGCCCACGCCCAGTTGCTCCCCGCCGAGAAAGCCCGTGTTGCCGCCGGCTCCGCCGGTGCCGCCGGTCGCGTCGGTCGCGTTCCCGCCGGCCCCGCCGGCACCGCCGACACCCGACAGGAAGCCACCGGGCCCGCCGATCCCGCCGTTGCCACCGTTCACGCCGGAGGTGAGCGACGACCCGCCTGCCCCGCCGGCCCCGCCGTTGCCACCCCAGATGGCGG
>NZ_LQPM01000013.1 GCF_002101815.1 Mycobacterium paraense
CGACGACGCCACAGCGCACTCGCAGGACGACCCCCGATCAGCCGACTGCGACCAACCTGATGACCGAGTACAGCTAGATCGCCAGCGGCGGAATGGCGTTGCGCGGCACCTGGGCCTGGGCCGGGCCGGCGAACGCCGGGAGCATCTCGCCCGGGGCGAAGTAGAAGATCAGCTGGTCGTCGGTGATGGCGAAGTTCTGATAGTGCGACGGGTCAAGCCCGTTGGACGGCAGGATGGCCGCCCCGAACGGGTTCTGCCGGTTCAGGTCGCGCTGCACGATCGGGAAGATGGCGTCCAGCGGCGGCGCGCCCGGCGCGAACAGGTTGTCGAAGGTGATGGGCTGCTTGCTGCCCAGGTTGTAGTTGAACGCCTTGTACCAGGTGGACGTGCGCGACCCGCCGACGTCCTGGAAGAACTTCAGCACGACGCTGCGGGTGTTGTGCGGCGGCTGGCCCGCGGTGTGCTGCTCGGTGGTGGCTTCCATCTGGTAGGGCTGATCGCGCGCCCCGGAGCCCTGGGCGACGTTGATGAACCCGTCGCGGTTCTGCGTGACGTAGTCGATCAGCGCCTGCTCGTCGGGATAGTCGGCCGGGAACGTCATGTTGAGCATGTAGGTGGGCCCGGCGGCGTGGACGCGACACATCTGCCCGGCCTCGACGGTGCCACCCACGCCGGCGCACGACGGCGGCTCGGCGGCCGCGCGGGGGGCCTGCGGCCAGGCCAGCATGACCGCGGCCAACAGCGCCGCGGCCGCTATCGGGTAACGCATCGTCGAATTGTCCTCGCAGATTTAGGGCGGGGCGCCTACCAAAGTGACCGCAGCCAGCCTACCCGCGGGCTATCGCGAGGCCCGGCAGACGAAGGCCGTCGCGTGACCGTCCGCGCCGGAGCCGATGCGGGTGATGACCACCGACAGCGGGCGGTCGCCGCGCGGCCGCAGCCGTCGGCGCAGCGCGTCGGGGTCGACACGAACCCCGCGGACCAGGATCTCCAGCGCCCCGCAGTCCAGCGCCGCCAGCGACCGTCGCAGCCTGCGCTCGTCGAACGCCACCTGCTCGAGCACCTCGAAGCCGCGCACACCAGGCGGCAGCCGGTCCCCGGACAGGTAGGCGATGTCGGGGTCGAGTTGCCACAGCCCGTGGCGGGCGCCGTAGTGGCGCACCAGCCCGGCCCGGACCACCGCGCCGTCGGGGTCGACGATCCATTGCCCGGCCGGCCGCACACCGCACTCGTCCGGTTCGGTGTCGGTGATCTGCTCGCCGCGATCCAGCACGCTCGCCCGCCGGCGCACACCGGGCCCCGACAGCCCGGCCGACCACAGGCAAGCCTCCCGGACCGACCCGCGATACGACGTCACCTCGATCTCGCCGCCGAAACCGAGGCGGCGCACCCGATCGAAATCGATTCCGGGGGAACACTTTACGGCGAAGTCACGGTCCCGGTAGGTGTCGAGCAACGCACCGAGGCCCGGCTGGTAGTCCTCGACATGAAAGCGCCGTCGCCCGCCGTGACGGCGCCCCGGGTCGGCGACGACGACCGCGTCACGGGTGATCGGCCGCAGCGCGTCGGCGCGGCAGAGGTGGGCGGCCGGCCCCAGGTTGTGGCGGGCCATCGCGAGGCGCACCGCGTCGATGTCGCTGCCCACGGCCCGGATCCCCGCGCCGCGCAGTGCGGCCATCTCGGTGCCGATCGAACAGGTCGCGTCGTGCACCGGCGCGCCCGCCCGCGCGAGCCGGCCGGCCCGGTGCAGGGCCACCGGCGCGGCGGTGGCCTGCTGCAGCGCCTCGTCGGTGAACAGCCAGTTCGATACGTCGCCGAGCTCCCCGAGCTTGTCCGGGGCGCGACGGCGCAGCAGCGCCGTCTCCACCAGCACCGGCGCCCGCTCACCGAACCGGGCGCGCGCCGCCGCGACGTCGGCGATCCGGGTGGCTTCCGTCAGCTCGAGTTCGCCGACGACGGCCAGCGCCGCGGTCCCCGATTCCGACCGCAGGTAGCTGACGTCGTCGCTGCGCCATCGCAGCCCGGCACTCAGGAGGGTTTGACCCCGGTGACCATCACGTTGTAGAACCAGCCCTTCGGCACCAGGTGCCGGGACACGTTGGCATCCAGCCAGCTCAGCGCCTTCCAGCTGTTGAACGCGAAGTGCGCCCAGCCCCAGCCCAGGCGCCCGGGCGGGACCGCGCATTCGAACGTGCGCAGCGGCCAGCCCAGCATCGCGGCGGTGAACTCCACGGTGGCGGTCCGCACCTCGACCGCGCCGGCGTTGCCGGCCATCCGCTCCAGGTCCTGCGGCGCGAAGGTGTGCAGGTCCACCAGCGCCTCCAGCGCCGCGGCGCGCGAGGATTCGTCCAGCTCGGCCTGCGGGCGCCGCCAGCCGCCCAGGCCCGGCAGCTTGGTCGCATTCGTGACGACCCGCCAGGTCAGCGTCGACAGGGCGCGCGCGTAGACCTCGCCGGCGTTGCTCGGCTCGCCGGCGAACACGAACCGGCCGCCGGGGCGCAGCACCCGGACCACCTCGCGCAGCGACAGCTCGACGTCGGGGATGTGGTGCAGCACCGCGTGGCCGACCACCAGATCGAAGGTGTTGTCGTCGTACGGGATGCCCTCGGCGTCGGCCACGCGGCCGTCGATGTCCAGCCCCAACGACTGCCCGTTGCGGGTGGCGACCTTGACCATGCCCGGCGACAGGTCGGTGACCGACCCGCGCCGCGCCACCCCGGACTGGATCAGGTTGAGCAGGAAAAACCCGGTCCCGCAACCCAATTCGAGCGCGCGGTCATACGGCAGCTCCCTGTGCACCTCGTCGGGAACGACGCCGTCGAAGCAGTCCCGCGCGTAGTCGACGCAGCGCTGGTCATACGAGATCGACCACTTCTCGTCGTAGGTCTCGGCCTCCCAGTCGTGGTAGAGCACCTGGGCGAGCTTGCTGTCGTGCCGCGCGGCCTCCACCTGCTCGGCGGTGGCGTGCGGGTTGGGAACGGCGTCGGTCGAACTCGTCGTCATGCAGGGCAGCCTAATCGGCGCGGGGCGGCGGACCGAAAACGGCATTGATTCCGGCCTTGGCTTCGGCCAGCGCGTGCCGCGGCCCCTCCAGGAAGCGGCGCGCCCACCCCGCCGCGGCGTCGTAGACGTCGTCGGGGGCCACCATCTCGTCGATGAGGCCCAGCGCCAGGGCCTCCTCGGCGTCGAAGAACCGCCCGCTGAACACCAGCTCCTTGGCCCTGCTCGCCCCGGCGGCGCGGGCCAGGCGCGCCATTCCCCCGCCGCCCGGGACCCGGCACGCCAGGATCTCGGTGGCGCCGAACTTGACGTTGTCGCCGCTGACCCGCCAGTCGGCGGCCAGCGCCAGCGTCAGGCCGGCGCCCAGCGCGTAGCCGGTGATCGCGGCGACCGTCGGCTTGGGGATCGCGGCCACGGCGTCGACGGCCTGCCGGCGCACCCGGTCCGCGGCGGCGGCCTCCGGGGCGGTCAGCGTCTCCAGCTCGGGCAGGTCGTCGCCCGCCGAGAAGATCTCGTGGCCGCCGAACAGGATCACGGCGGCGACGTCGTCGCGGCGGCCCAGCTCGTCGGCCGCGGAGACGATCTCGCGGTAGACCTGCCGGGTCATCGCGTTCGTGGGCGGTCGCGACACGAGCAGCATGGCCAGGCCGGCGTCCCGCGTCCCGTCGCTGACCACGACGCTGACGAACTCCCTCAATGCCGCCACCCCATGCCGCCCGCCTCGCGGGCCTGGTGATAGCGGTCGGAGTCGAAGAACTCGAAAACCCAGTTCTCGCCCTGGATTTCGAGGTGCGG
Organism: Mycobacterium paraense; assembly: GCF_002101815.1. Lineage (GTDB taxonomy): Bacteria > Actinomycetota > Actinomycetes > Mycobacteriales > Mycobacteriaceae > Mycobacterium > Mycobacterium paraense. The sequence continues at coordinate 3,796 of NZ_LQPM01000013.1, forward strand.
CTGCACCGTGACGATCTGGCGCTCGACGGCCAGCACGTCGGCGACGGTGCGCCCGGCCAGGGAGTCCAGCTGCGTCCAGGTCGGCGGCAGCAGAAAGCAGCGGCCGGCCGCGAAGTCGTCGATGGCGGCTTGCGGCGTGGTCCAGCCGGCGCGGTCGGACTCGGTGTTCTGCCCGTCGGCCCGCTGCCCCTGCGGCAGGGCCCCCACAAAGAAATAGGTGTCGTAGCGGCGGGTGCGCTCGGCCTCCGGGGTGACCCAGTTGGCCCAGGGCCGCAGCAGGTCGGAGCGCAGCTCCAGGTTCTCGCGGCGCAGGAAGTCCGCGAACGACAGCGTCCCGTCGGCCAGCGCTCGGCGGGCGTCGGCGTACACCGAGGCGTCCCCGACGATACTGTCCGGTGCCGTCAGGCCCTGGCCCGCCGGCCCCGCGAACAGCACCCCCGATTCCTCGAACGTCTCCCGGGCGGCCGCACAGACCAGGGCCTCGGCCAGGTCGGGTTCGATGCCGAACCGCTGCGCCCACCACGCCGGCGGCGGCCCGGCCCACGCGATGTCGGCGTTGCGGTCCCGGTCGTCGACGCCGCCGCCGGGAAACACCATCGTCCCCGCCGCGAACTCCATCCGGGCGTGCCGGCGCATCAGGAACACCGCGATGCCGTCCGGGTCCTCGCGGATCAGCATCACGGTCGCGGCGGGCCGGGGCACCAGCGGCGGCGGGTCCTGCGGTGAACTCATAGTTGCCTCCGGTGGGCTGCGCGGGTGCGGACGCGGCGGGCGAAATAACGCCCGTCGGCGACGTCGAGGGCGATGGACTGGCCGAACGCGGCCGACAGGTTCTCGGCGGTCAGCACGTCGGGCAGCAGGCCGGCGGCGACCACCTTGGCCTCCGACAGCAGCATGCAGTGGCTGAAGCCGGGCGGAACCTCCTCCACGTGATGAGTGACCAGCACCAGCGCGGGCGCATCGGGGTCGGCCGCCAGATCGGCCAGCCGGGCCACCAGCTCCTCCCGGCCGCCCAGGTCCAGGCCGGCCGCGGGCTCGTCGAGCAGCAGCAGTTCGGGATCGGTCATCAACGCGCGCGCGATCAGCACCCGCTTGCGCTCCCCCTCCGACAGGGTGCCGTAGGTGCGGTCCGCGAGGTGTTCGGCGCCAAGGCTTTCCAGCATGTCGATCGCCCGCTGGTAGTCGACGTCCTCGTAGCGCTCCCGCCAACGGCCCAGCACCGAGTAGCCCGCCGACACGACGAGGTCGCGCACCAGCTCGTCGGTGGGGATCCGCTGCGCCAGGGCCGAGGAACTCAGCCCGATCCGCGAACGCAACTCGGAAACGTCGACCCGGCCCAGCCGCTCGCCGAGGACGAACGCCACGCCCGACGAGGGGTGCTCGCTGGCCGCGGCGATGCGCAGCAACGACGTCTTGCCGGCGCCGTTGGGCCCGATGATCACCCAGCGCTCGTCGAGTTCCACCGCCCAATCCAGCGGCCCGACCAGGACGCGGCCGCCGCGCTTCAGCGACACGTTCCTGAAGTCGATCAGCAGATCGGGGTCGGCTGCCTCACTTCCGCTTTCGGGCACCCGACCATCGTGCCGTACCGCGATCGCCACTAATCCGGCGGGATCTCGACCCGGCGCAGCTGGCCGTCCACCGCGTCGGCGGCCTCGATCTCCCCGCGCGTCACGCCCAGCAGGAACAGCACGGTGTCCAGGTAGGGATGGCTCAGCGACGCGTCGGCGACCTCCCGCAACGCCGGCTTGGCGTTGAACGCCACGCCCAGGCCGGCCGCGGCCAGCATGTCGATGTCGTTGGCGCCGTCGCCGACCGCCACGGTCTGCGCCATCGGCACCCCGGCCTGCTGCGCGAAGTCCCGCAGCGCCGCCGCCTTGCCGGCCCGATCGATGATCGGCCCGACGACCCGGCCGGTCAGCGTCCCGTCGACGATCTCCAGCTCGTTGGCGGCGACATAGTCGAGCGCCAGCTCCTTCGCCAGCGGCTCGATGATCCGGCGAAAGCCGCCGGACACCACGCCGCAGTGAAAACCCAAGCGCCGCAACGTCCGTATCGTCGTCCGGGCGCCGGGCATCAGCTCCAGCTGCTCGGCGACCTCGTCGATCACGGTGGCCGGCAGGCCCTTGAGCGTCGCCACCCGCTGCAGCAGCGACTGCGCGAAATCCAGCTCGCCGCGCATCGCGGCCTCGGTGATCGCGGCGACGGCTCCCTGCGCGCCGGCCCGGGCCGCCAGCATCTCGATGACCTCGCCCTGCACCAGCGTGGAATCGACGTCGAACACCACGAGCCGTTTGGCGCGCCGCTCCAGGCTGTACTCCTCGACCGCGACGTCCACCCCCTCGTCGGCGGCCACCCGGGTCAGCGCGTTGCGCAGCGCGCCGTCGGCCAGCGGCGGCGCCGACACCCGCAGCTCGAGGCCGGTGACCGGGTAGTCGGAGACGCCGCGGATGAGGTCGATGTTGACGCCCAGCGCCGCCAGTTCCCGGGCCACCGCGCCGAACGCCCGCGCCGTGATCGGGCGCCCGAGCACGAACACGGTGTGGGTCGACGGGTCCCGGATGACCGGCACGTCGTCGCTGCGCTCGATGCTGACGTCCAGGCCCATCCCGCGGACGGCGGACTCGACGTCACCGCGCAACACGCCGCCGTCGGCGACCTCCGGCGGGCAACACAGCAGCACGCCCAGCGTCAGGCGCCCGCGGATCACCACCTGTTCGACGTTGAGCAGCTCGACCCCGTGCCGCGACAGCACCTCGAAGAGCGCCGACGTGACGCCCGGCTGATCCACGCCGGTGACGGTGATCAGCACCGACACCTTGGCTGGAGAGTTCACTCCCGGCTGCCGCCGCTACTGCTCAGCAGTGGAGCGGTCCGCTTCGGTTCGCGGCCCGAATCCCTTCGGCGACTCGAGCGCCGTGGCGTGCCGCCCGACGTGCGCCTCCGCGCGCAGCCGTTCCACCATGTGCGGGTAGTGCAATTCGAAAGCCGGTCGCTCCGAACGGATCCGGGGCAGCTCGGTGAAGTTGTGCCGCGGCGGCGGGCAGCTGGTCGCCCACTCGAGCGAGTTGCCGTAGCCCCAGGGGTCGTCGACGGTCACCACCTCGCCGTAGCGCCAGCTCTTGAAGACGTTCCACACGAACGGGAACATCGACGCGCCGAGGATGAAGGCGCCGATCGTCGAGACGATGTTCAGCCCCTGGAACCCGTCGGTGGGCAGGTAGTCCGCGTAGCGCCGCGGCATCCCCATATCGCCCAGCCAGTGCTGCACCAAGAATGTGGTGTGGAAGCCGATGAAGGTCAGCCAGAAGTGCAGCTTGCCCAGTCGCTCGTCCAGCAGCCGCCCGGTCATCTTCGGGAACCAGAAGTAGATGCCCGCGAACGTGGAGAACACGATGGTGCCGAACAGCACGTAGTGGAAGTGCGCGACGACGAAGTAGGTGTCGGTCACGTGGAAGTCCAGCGGCGGGCTGGCCAGCAGCACACCGGTCAGGCCGCCGAGCAGGAAGGTGACCGCGAAGCCCACCGAGAACAGCATGGGCGTCTCAAACGTCAACTGGCCCTTCCACATCGTGCCGATCCAGTTGAAGAACTTGATCCCGGTGGGCACCGCGATCAGATACGTCATGAACGAAAAGAACGGCAGCAGAACGGCTCCGGTGGCGAACATGTGGTGCGCCCACACCGCGACCGACAGCGCCGCGATCGACAGCGTCGCGTACACCAGCGTGGTGTAGCCGAAGATCGGCTTGCGCGCGAACACCGGGAAGATCTCGGTGACGATGCCGAAGAATGGCAGCGCGATGATGTAGACCTCGGGGTGGCCGAAGAACCAGAACAGGTGCTGCCACAACAGGACTCCGCCGTTGGCGGCGTCGTAGACGTGCGCCCCCAGGTGCCGGTCGGCGGCCAGGCCGAACAGCGCCGCCGTGAGCAACGGGAACGCGATCAGCACCAGGATGGACGTCACCAGGATGTTCCAGGTGAAGATGGGCATCCGGAACATCGTCATGCCGGGCGCGCGCATGCAGACCACCGTGGTGATCATGTTGACCGCGCCCAGAATGGTGCCCAGACCGGCGACGATCAGGCCCATGATCCACAGGTCCCCGCCGGGGCCGGGCGAGTGGATGGCGTCGGTCAGCGGCGTGTAGGCGGTCCAGCCGAAGTCGGCGGCGCCCCCCGGGGTGATGAAGCCGGCCGCGCCCATCGTCGCGCCGAACAAGAACAGCCAGAACGAGAAGGCGTTCAGCCGCGGGAAGGCGACGTCGGGCGCGCCGATCTGCAGCGGCAGCACCAGGTTGGCGAAGCCGAACACGATCGGGGTGGCATAGAACAGCAGCATGATCGTGCCGTGCATGGTGAACAGCTGGTTGAACTGTTCGTTCGACAGGAACTGCAGTCCCGGCGCCGCCAGCTCGGTGCGCATCAGCAGCGCCAGCAGCCCACCCAGGAAGAAGAAGATGAAGCAGGCGACGCAGTACATGATGCCGATCAGCTTGTGATCGGTCGTGGTGATCAGCTTGTAGACAAGGTTCCCTTTGGGACCGGTCCGGGCCGGGTACGGACGGACGGCCTCGAGTTCTCCCAGCGGGGGGGCTTCGGCTGTCAACAGCTCCTCCAAACATCGTCGGACAGGGCCCGAACCCAGTATTGACTCCGAATCTTAGCCCCCGACGAACTCGGCGTCAGGGGCAGTCCTACAAACTGTCGTAAATGGCCCCGAAGTCGCCGAATGTTAGCGTGAAACGCGTGCTGGGGAGGCGATCGATCATGGCGGCGGCCGCTCTGGCGGCCGTCGTCGCGGCGTGCGCCGGATGCGGTTCGGAAGGCTCCAAGCCGTCGTCCCGGTCGCTGATCACGCCGACCACCCAGATCGCGGGCGCCGGCGTGCTGGGCAACGATCGCCGGCCCGACGAGTCGTGCGCGCGCGACGCCGCGCCGGACGATCCGGGGCCGCCGACGCGCCAGGCCCGCAACGCGGCCGGCATCACCCCCGACACCGTCGCGGTGCCCGCCGAACCGCGCCGCATCGTGGTGCTGTCCGGGGACCAGCTCGACACCCTGTGCGCCCTGGGACTGCAATCGCGGGTGGTCGCCGCCGCGTTGCCGGACGGCGCCTCGAGCCAGCCCGCCTACCTGGGCAGCGCGGTGCACGGCCTGCCCGGCGTCGGCACCCGCAGCAACCCCGACCTCGGCGGCATCGCCGCGGCCCACCCCGACCTGATCCTGGGGTCGGAGGGGCTGACCCCCAAGCTCTACCCGCAGCTCGCGGCGATCGCGCCCACGGTGTTCACGGCGGCGCCGGGCGCGGCCTGGCAGGACAACGTGCGCGGCGTGGGCGCGGCCACGGCGCGCACCGCCGCGACGGACGCGCTGATCAACGGCTTCACCCAGCGGGCCACCCAGATCGGTGGCAGCCACGACGCTTCCCACTTCCAGGCGTCGATCGTGCAGCTGACCACCAGCGCCATCCGGGTCTACGGGGCCAGGAACTTCCCGGCGAGCGTGCTCGGCGCGGTCGGGGTGGACCGCCCGGCCGCCCAGCGGTTCACCGACAAGCCGTACCTCGAGATTCCCGCCACCGACGCCGATCTCGCCAAGAACCCGGATCTCTCGGCCGCCGACGCCGACGTGGTCTACATGTCCTGCGCCACCCCGGCCGCCGCCGACCGCGCGGCCACCGTGCTGGACAGCAACCCGTGGCGCAAGCTGTCCGCCAATCGCGACAATCGGGTGTACATCGTCAACGACGAGGTGTGGCAAACCGGCGAGGGCGTGATCGCGGCCCGCGGCATCGTCGACGACCTGCGCCTGGTCAACGCCCCGATAAACTAGCCGCCGGGGCGGGCCGCCACCCCGCCGAGTGGCCCGAGAACATTACCTTAGCTAAACTTCTTGAGGACGCATCGACATCAAAGAGGGATATTCATGAGCACAGTTTCGGCGTACGCCGCCACTTCGCCGACGGCACCGCTGACCAAGACCACCATCGACCGTCGCGACCCCGGCCCGCGCGACGTCGCGATCGACATCAAGTTCGCCGGGATCTGCCACTCGGACATCCACACCGCCAAGGGCGAATGGGGCACGCCGAACTACCCCGTGGTCGTCGGCCACGAGATCGCCGGCGTGGTGTCCGCCGTCGGCTCCGAGGTCACCAAGTACAAGGTGGGCGACCACGTCGGCGTGGGCTGCATGGTCAACTCCTGCGGCGAGTGCAGCAGCTGCAAGGCCGGGCTCGAGCAGTACTGCAAGCCGGGCGCGACCTTCACCTACAACTCCATCGACAAGGACGGCACGCCGACGCAGGGCGGTTACAGCCAGGCGATCGTCGTCGACGAGAACTTCGTCCTGCGCATCCCCGACTCCCTGCCGCTGGACAAGGCGGCGCCGCTGCTGTGCGCCGGCATCACGCTGTTCTCCCCGCTGCGGCACTGGAAGGCGGGGCCCGACACGCGGCTGGCGATCATCGGCCTGGGCGGCCTGGGGCACATGGGCGTGAAGCTGGGCGCGGCGATGGGCGCGCCGGTGACGGTGCTGTCGCAGTCGCTGAAGAAGATGGAGGACGGGCTGCGCCTGGGCGCCAGCAACTACTACGCGACGGCGGACCCGGACACCTTCAAGAAGTTGCGGGGCAGCTTCGACCTGATCCTCAACACCGTTTCGGCGAACCTGCCGCTCGACGACTACATGGGCCTGCTCGACGTCGACGGCACGCTCGTCGAGCTCGGCATCCCCGAGCACCCCATGCAGCTGCACGCGTTCCCGCTGGCCCTGGCCCGGCGCAGCCTGTCCGGGTCGAACATCGGCGGGATCGCCGAGACGCAGGAGATGCTGGACTTCTGCGCCGAGCACGACGTGACGCCGGAGATCGAGCTCATCGAGCCCGACTACATCAACGAGGCCTACGAGCGGGTGCTCGCCAGCGACGTGCGCTACCGCTTCGTGATCGACATCTCGAAGCTGTAGCGGCCTTTCAGGCGCGCTCCGAGGCCGGTTCCGGTTCGCCGTTCGCCGCGCCCTGCTCGGCGACCGTTTCCGGTCCCTTGGAGATGCCGACCAGAGGCCAGCCGGCGGCGGCCAGCTTGGCGGCCACCCGCGCGATGTTCTCGGGACCGGCGTCGTGGTGGGTCACACCGGCGATGAAATCGGCGATCACGTCGCGGTCGATCGCGTCGCCCGCCTCGACCTCCTCGTCGATCTCGTCGACGACGTCCTTGATCTCATCCTCGGTCAAGGGCGTGCTGCGCAGCAGTTCGAGCAGCGGAACGCGGTCGGGTCCGGGAACGCCGTCGGGGTAGCCGCACTGCAGCCACCGGATCACTGAACGGAAAAAAGCGGCCGTAGAAGATGGGGTTATCGCCACGCCCATAAGTGTCACGGGTGCGCGGTCAGCGGCGCCACCGTAGGGCCTGACCGCCCCGACAATTCATGCGCCGTTCACGATCCGATCAGCAGTCCCGCGCGTCGGTTACGCGGTCAGGCCATTGATGACGGCGTCCAGTACGGCCTCGATGGCGAACACGCTGATGGCGGTCAGCGGATATGTGATCGGAAAGAAGAGGATGAGCACCACATCGTCGGCGACGCGGCCCAACTGATCCCACGCGAGGTTCGGAAAGGCACCGAACGAGTGCACGAAATTGCCCGCGGAGGCGGCTAAATCGCTCGTGACGGCCTGGAAGAATTGGGGCAGCGTGAGGAATGTCGGCGTGAGCGTCGCGGCGATCCCGGACTCGGCGCCGGAATAGGACGCCGAGGCGGCGGTGAGGTTGTGTGCGAATTGCTGATGGAAGCTCGACGCGCTCTGCGCGATCGCCTGAAAGGCGGCGGCGTGGGTCGACATGACGCTGGCGATGCCCGCCGATACCTCGTCGGCGGCGGCCGGCAGCAGGGAAACGGTCGGCTCGGCGGCCGTCAGGCGGGCGATGTCGAGTGTCGAACCCAGGTGAGTCAATTCATTTGCGGCCGTTGAAATCACATCCGGAACGGCGATAACACCAGGCATCTTCGGTCCTTTCATCGCACCGCCCCCTGGCCGGAATAAACATAGTTCTTCGCCAATTCTTCGTCAATTGCTCACCTGACCGGCGCCGCGGCGCCTGGAATTGCCGCAGCCGACCGAACAACAGGACCAAAGTGGATGGTTTCGCCTTGGTTTGTATTCCAAATGCGCGGCGGTAAGGCGGATTTCGTCACATTTGCCGATAAACACCCGGATGGTGCCGAGCTGTTAAATAGTGGCCGTTCTCGTCGGACGGTCCATAATCGGCCCGGCCACCTGGCTCGCGTGGCGAGCCCGATTTCCGCCGCTGCGCTTGGCGGCGTACATCGCGTCGTCAGCGATCGCGATCAGCTGCTCGATGCGGGCGGTAATATCGCGACCGCTCACGAAATTCACCTCGGCGCTGGCGGTGCCGATACTCGCCGTCATCTTGGGGGAAAGGCTCGTCACGGCGGCGCAAATCCGCGCGGCCAGCGGCTCTATCTCGGAAGTCGCACAGGTTAGCGCGATGAGAAACTCCTCGCCGCCGGCGCGGCAGATGATGGCGTCGGGGGGCGTGTGCTCGATCAGCAACCTACTGACCGCCCGAAGCGCATCATCGCCCACGCAATGACCATGGGTGTCGTTGATGCGTTTGAAGTTGTCCAGGTCGATCATCACCACCGCCAGACGGCTATGCGCATGGGACGGATTCGCAAGGCGATGGCCGACCACCTCCACGAACGCGCGCCGGTTCAACAGGCCGGTGAGCGCATCCTCTTCGGAGCGCTGCGCGTACCCCCGCATGGCCTGCGACATACCCCAAGCACCAAGCAGCACAGACACATTGACGAAATTGATCAACCAGAACGCCCCTATCGCCGCGGCGATGCTGACGTCGCCGGCCAGGCGCGCCACCGCCGCGAGCGCGATCGCGACAGCCACTGCGGAGTGGAACAGCACGAGTTTTCGTCGGTGGAATACCGCGGTGTAGGCACCCGTAACCGTCGTGGCGGTACAGACCAGGGCGGAGAGAGCCGCGGTGGGCTGGACCACGCTCCACCCACCGACACACAGCAAGCCGATCATGGCGGTGGCCTCTGACTGCCGTCGCGTGGGCCAGCGCGTCAGCCAGAAGGCGGTCATGCCGATGCTGAACGCGATGATGAGCCCGCCCACGACCACCGCGCCCACGCTCGGGTGGTGTTGGCTGAACAACGCGCTCAACGGCGCCATCGCCGCCGACGCGCAGACGACAGCCATGATCCGCTGTGCGGCACGCAACCGTCCGCGCTGGCAGAGAAACGCCTTGATCCACTCGTACTTGTCGGGCCTATTGCGCCAAGGAATCGGCCGGGACATCCGTCGGCAACCTCCGAAAGAAGCATCGCGCGCGCAGCAGCGCGAGAAGGTCGTAGAAAGGAACAGTAGGCCCGACATCATGAGTAGACCAGAGAAACGAGGGTGAAAGTTTGGTTTTACCGCGATTTACTGAACTTTAACCCTGTGGACGGCTGAGGCGGCTCTGGCCGCGCAGTTGGATTGCTCGGTCGCCGATTCGCCGACGACCGCTTTAGAAGTCCCAGTCCTCGTCCTCGGTGACCACGGCCTTGCCGATGACGTAGCTCGACCCCGACCCGGAGAAGAAGTCGTGGTTCTCGTCGGCGTTGGGCGACAGCGCCGACAGGATCGCCGGGTTGACGTCGGTCTCGTCGCGCGGGAACAGCGCCTCGTAGCCGAGGTTCATCAGCGCCTTGTTGGCGTTGTAGCGCAGGAACTTCTTGACGTCCTCGGTCAGCCCGACCTCGTCGTAGAGGTCCTGGGTGTACTCCACCTCGTTGTCGTAGAGCTCGAAGAGCAGCTCGTAGGTGTAGTCCTTCAGCTCGGCGCGCTTGGCCTCGTCGACCAGCGCCAGGCCGCGCTGGAACTTGTAGCCGATGTAGTAGCCGTGCACGGCCTCGTCGCGGATGATCAGCCGGATCATGTCGGCGGTGTTGGTCAGCTTGGCCCGGCTCGACCAGTACATCGGCAGGTAGAACCCGGAGTAGAACAGGAAGCTCTCCAGCAGCGTGGAGGCCACCTTGCGCTTCAGCGGCTCGTCGCCGCGGTAGTACTGCATGACGATCTCGGCCTTGCGCTGCAGGTTGGGGTTCTCCTCCGACCAGCGGAAGGCGTCGTCGATCTCGGCCGTCGAGCACAGCGTGGAGAAGATCGAGCTGTAGCTCTTGGCGTGCACCGACTCCATGAACGCGATGTTGGTGTAGACGGCCTGCTCGTGCGGGGTCAGCGCGTCGGGGATCAGGCTGACCGCCCCGACCGTGCCCTGGATGGTGTCCAGCAGCGTCAGACCGGTGAACACCCGCATCGTCAGCTGCTTCTCGCCGGCGGTCAGCGTTCCCCAGGACGGGAGGTCGTTGGACACCGGGACCTTTTCGGGCAGCCAGAAATTTCCCGTCAGCCGGTCCCAGACCTCGGCGTCCTTGTCGTCTTGCAGCCGGTTCCAGTTGATCGCCGAGGTCCGGTCGATCAGCTTCATGTTTTCGGTCACCAGAACCCCACTTCACCAGGCTGTTTTGCTCGGATGTCTAGGCCACAAACACTACCCCTGGGGTACGACAACCCGCGGCAACACAACACGTTGTGTTTGCCGTGTCGCAGCGTCAATCCAGCCCGGCCCTGCGCAACGTGTCGGTGAGGCCGTCCTCCAGGGCGCTCAGCGCGATGTCGGTCAGGCGACCCAGGTCGTCGATGTCGTGCTCGCCTTTGGCCATCCACGCTTCCAATGCCACGAACACCGCGGTCGCCAGGCTGTGGGCCGCGACGTCGGCGATCATCGCGCCTTCGGCGGTGGGCGCGGAACGTTCATGGATGAAGCGGGCGATCTCGTCGGCGACCTGATCGCGCATGCGCCGGACGTGGCTGGCGATGATCTCCTGGTCGAGATCGCGCGACCGGATGGTGGCCGCTTCGCGGACCATCGCGAAGTCAAAGGGGAAGGCGTCCATGGCTTTTCGCACCGACGCCGTGATGGGCTCCCCGTGCGGGCGCAGCGCCAACGCGCGGGCGAACCATTCGAAGCCGATGTCGTAGTCGGCGAAGATCACCGCGTGCTTCGAGGGGAAGTGCCGATAGAACGTTCGCTCGGTCACCCCGACGTCGGCGGCGATATCGGAAACGCTGGTTTGGTGCACGCCGTCGGCGACGAAGCGCTTCATCGCCGCCTGCAGTAGCGCCTGACGCGTGCGCTGTCTACGAGATTCCACCGTGCCAGCATGCCACGAAATGTCAGCATTGACGTAGATATGTCAGATGTGACATTGTGCCTTCTGTCCGGGACCCACACCGAAGGAGTCGCCATGGCGGACTACGACGCGATCATCATCGGCGCGGGCCACAACGGCCTGGTCGCCGCGAACGTCCTGGCCAAGGGCGGCGCGAAAGTCCTTGTCCTGGAACGGGCTAACTTCCTCGGCGGAATGGCCGCCACCCGCGAGCTCTTCGACGGGTACAAGCACAGCGTCGGCGCCTGGGCGGTACTGATCTGGCGCCAGGAGATGACCGAACGCCTCGAGCTCACCAAGTGGGGCTTCGAGCTGATGGATCAGTGGACGTCCACCTGCACGTTCGGCGACGCCGCCGACACGCCGTTCGTGATGTACAACGACCTGGAACGCATGGCTCGCCACCTGCTCGACGACCACGGCGCCGACACCGCGGCGGCCCTCGGCGGCCTCTTCGCCCACATCGGGCGATTCGCACCGTATTTCGTCGAGTCGGCCTTTGGCCCGCCGCTGGACATCATCGAGGTGATCGCCGCCCAGCCCACCCCGGGGGACCGCCACGATTTCGCCCAGATGTGGTACGGCAGCACGATGGACACGGTCCGGCGCTTCCTGGCGCCCGACCAGGCCCGCTGCATCCAGGGCTCGCTGGCGGCGATGTCGATCGACGCCTTCGACGGCGGGCCCTGGACCCCGGGCTCGAATGCCTCGACGCTGTACCACTACCTGATCGGCGGCGGCAACGTCGAATACATCATGCCGCGCGGCGGCATCGGCGCCCTGAGCGCCGCGCTGTGCCGGCGCGCCCAGGCGTTGGGCGCCGAGGTGCAGCTGAAGCAGCACGTGAAGCAGGTCCTGGTCGCCGACGGGCGAGCCACCGGCGTCCAACTGCGCGACGGCACCACGATTTCGGCCGACGCGGTGCTCTCGTCGCTCGACCCCTACACCACGTTCGTGAATCTGGCCGGCGCGCAGAACTTTCCGCCCGACTACATCCGCAAGGTCAAGGAAATCAACTTCAACCTCGGCTACATCCAGGCCCACCTGACGATTGACCAAGCGCCGCAATGGATCGAGCGGCTGCAGCCCTTCATGCACGACAACGGCCAATGGTGTCCCACCGTCGCCTACGCGCCGTCGCCGGAGTACATCAGCGACGCCTGGGAGCAATACCGCAAGGGCCAGCTGCCCGATGCGCCGCCCACGTATCTGTACATCCCCAGCATGGTCGATTCGTCGCTGGCGCCCGAGGGCAAGCACAGCGCAACGATTTTCACGCCCTACTTCCCCACCGGCCTGGACGCCGACGAAAACCGAAGCTGGAAGGAGCAATACGCGGACACCTGCGTGAACATCTTCGACACGTTCGCGCCCGGGTTCGCCGACTCCGTCACCAACCGCGTGGTGTTCTCCAACCGCTACTTCGGCAGCACCTTCAGCGCGCACGCCGGCGACTACTCGCACGGCCTGCTGCAGCCCAACCAGCTGTGGACGGGCCGCGTCGTCGAGGGCGCCGACAAGTTCGCCACGCCGGTCGACGGGCTCTTCCTGTGCGGGCAGTGCACCCACCCGGGCCCCGGGGTCACCGGCATCCCCGGGTGGAACGGGGCCGAGGCGGCCCTCAAGCACCTCAACGCCCGCGTCGCCTAGACCCCTAGGCAGCGCCCGGCGTTCTATGTACCATTTGGTACATGTTTAACGAGGACAGTATCGAGATCGACGCGCCGCCCCAGCTCGTGTGGGACGTCTTCAGCGACGTCGAACGCTGGCCCGAGTGGACGGCGTCGGTGACGTCGCTGACCGGGCAGGACGGATCCACCCTGGCCGCCGGCAAGCGGTTCGCGATCAAGCAACCCGGCCTGCAGAAGCTGGTGTGGCGGGTCTCCGAGATCGAACCCGGCACCTCCTGGACGTGGGTGCACCGCTCCCCCGGCGTGCGGGTGACCGCCCGCCACTACGTCACCGCCCTGCCGGGCGGCCGGACCCTGGTGCGCCAGGAACTCGATCAACGGGGCGTCCTCGGCGCGCTCGTCGCGCAGCTGATGGTCAAGCGGACCAAGCGCTTCCTCGCCATGGAGGCCCAAGGCCTCAAGGCCCGGTCGGAGCAGCTCAGCCGCGCCAATGGCCCGCACGCCTGACACCGAACGCCGCCGCCAACTACTGGATGCGCTGTTCGATGAGTTCGCCGCGAACGGCATCGGCAACCGTTCGCTGCGCGACGTCGCCGAAGCCGTCGGCACCAGCCACCGGATGCTGTTGCACCACTTCGGTTCTCGCGAAGACCTGCTGATCGCGATCGTCGAGGAGGCCGAGCGCCGCCAGATGGCCCTCGTTCCCGGCCTGCCGGCGGATCCGGCCGACGGCTTCGCCGCGATGTGGGCCGACTTGCGTCGCCCCGAACTGCGCCGGCTGGAACGGCTGTTCTTCGAGTGCTATTCGCGCGCGGCCCAGGGCGAAAAGCCGTTCACGCGGATGGTTCCCGGCGCCGTCGACGGCTGGCTGCGCGAGGTGGAGTCGGCCGCCGCCGGCGTCCCCTACGACGGCGCGATGGCCAGGCTCGGGCTCGCCGTCACCCGCGGCCTGCTGCTGGACCTGGTGGCCACCGAGGACGAGGCCGGCGTGGACGCGGCCGCGGCCGCCTTCGTGGAGCTGCTCCGCGGGCACGTCTGACTTCGTCGGGGCCTCAGCCGGTGGTGTAGACGATCAGCACGTCGGTCTTGGCCCGGCGGGAGACTTCGGAGGGGACCGATCCCAGCAGCCGCCCGGCGACGCTGCTGAGCCCGACGTTGCCGACGACGAGCAGGTCGGCACGGATCTCCTCGGCGAGCTGCACCAGCGCATTGATGGGTGGGCCGACGATCGGCTTCTCCTCCACGTCCCTGGCCCCGGCCTGGTGCGCCCGCTCCCTGGCGTTCTGCAGGATCGCGTAGAACGGGGCCTCGCCCACCGTCCGGTAGTCCTGACCGTGATCGCTCCCCGGCGGGATGGCGTAGCGGCCCTTTTCCACCGGGACGGGGAGATGCGCGGTCGCCACGATCAATTTCGCGCCGTGCTCCGCGGCGATCGCGGCTGCGCGCTCCACCGCGCGCAGCGACGAATCCGAGCCATCGGTGCCGACCACCACGGTCTGATAGGCGCTCATTGCCCTCCCAGTGTAAAACCCGACGCGACGGCTTAGGGAGCCCGAACTCGGGAAATGCCTACCCGGCGGGGCTCAGCTCCTTCTGACCGCGTCGACCGCGTACCCCGAAGAACTGGTACTCCTCGGGCTTGACCGCGCGGGTCGCCCGCCAGTACTGCCAGGTGTAGCCGCCCCACAGCACGGTGTTCTTGCCGTGCTCGTCGAGGTACCAGCTGGCGCAGCCGCCGGTGTTCCACACCGACTGCGAAAGCCTTTGTTGCAGTTGGTCATTGAACCGGTCCTGCGCCTCCCGGGTGGGCGCCAGCGCCTGCGCGCCCATCTTGTCGCACGTCTTGATCGCGTCGGCGACGTAGCGGATCTGCGATTCGATCATGAACACCACGGAGTTGTGCCCGAGCCCGGTGTTGGGACCCAGCAGGAAGAACAGGTTGGGCACGTCGGCGATGGTGATGCCGCGATGCGCGCCGATGCCCTCGCGGTTCCAGCGGTCGACCAGGTCCTCCCCGTGCCGCCCCTTGATCTGGACGTAGGTGTAGGAGTCGGTGACGTGGAAGCCGGTGGCGTAGACGATCACATCGGCCTTGTGTTCCCGGCCGTCGGCGGTGACGATCCCGTCGGACGTGATGCGGCTGATGCCCTCGGTGATCAGCTGGGTCTTGGGGTCCGCGACCGCGCCGTAATAGGTGGAGGAGTTCAGGATTCGCTTGCACCCGATGCGGTAGTGCGGCGTCAGCTTGCGGCGCAGCTCGCGGTCCTTCACCGAGCGGCGGATGTTGTATTTGCAGTAGGCCTCGATGAACTTCAGCGCGTTCGGCCGCTTGGTCATGCCGAAGGCCAGCGCCTCCTGGGCCCAGTAGATCCCCAGCCGCGTCAGCGCGCGCAGCCCCGGCACGTTCTCCATGGCCCGGCGCAGCGCCAGCGGAAGGTCCGGGTTGGAGCGCGGCACCACCCACGGCGGGGTGCGCTGGTAGAGCTGCAGCTCGGCGACCTGCCCGACGATCTCGGGCACGATCTGGATCGCGCTGGCGCCGGTGCCGATGATCGCCACGCGCTTGCCGGTCAGGTCGACGCTGTGGTCCCACTCCGCGGAATGGAAAGCGGGGCCGGCGAATTCGTCGCGGCCCTCGATGTCGGGGAACGACGGGATGTGCAGCGCGCCCGCGCCGGAGATGAGGAACTGGGCGACGTATTCGCGGCCGTCGGCGGTGAACACGTGCCAGCGGTTCTCGTCGTCGTCCCAGTGGCCGCGATCGACCAGGGAGTTGAACACGATGTAGCGGCGCAGCCCGTATTTGTCGGTGACGCCCTTGAGGTAGTCCCAGATCTCGGGCTGATACGAGAACGGGTTCTTCCAGTCCGGCTTGGGTTCGAACGAAAACGAGTACAGGTGCGACGGGATGTCGCAGGCGCAGCCGGGGTAGCTGTTGTCTCGCCAGGTGCCCCCGATGTCGTCGGCCTTCTCCAGGATGACGAAGTCTTGCCCACTGAAGCCCTGCTTTTGCAGCGCGATCGCCATGCCGAGACCGGAAAAGCCGGTCCCGATGATCAGGGCGCGGGTGTGCACCGGTTCGCGCGACTGGGTGGCTTCGGCGTACGTCATGGCATCGGTCACGGTGGATCGGTCTTCCTGTTAGCTCCGCAAATACCCAGTACCCAGGGTATCGGATGGCACGAGTGTTGACGATCGCCGCGGCGATGTCAACGTGGCAGAGGTCTCCAGCGGGCCTTAGCTCGCGGCGGGGTTGCTGGGCACCACGCTGTGAATCGGCTGATCCGGGTCCAACGAGATGCCGAGCGCCTCGGCCGTGCCGACCAGGACGCCCATCATGATCGTCGTCAGGTGGGCGACGAATTGCTCGCGCGGCATGCGCCGCGGGCTGTCGGCGTCGGGGCCCAGCCACCATTCGGTGGCCGAGGCGGCCGAGCCGAAGGCCGCGTGCCCGGCCAGCTCGATCGCCGCGTGGTCCAGCTCCATCTCGCGCAGTTCGTTGTCGAACATGTCGGCCACGGCCAGGGTGATGCCGCGGCCCTCCTCGAGGATCTGCGGGCTCGCCGCCGACCGGCCCTGAATGAAGACCCGCAGCACGTTCGGGTGCTTGTCGACCAGCACGACGTACTCCTCGACCGCGCGGTGGATCACCTCGCGCGCCGAGTCGGTCTTCAGGTCGATCGACGGAAAGATCGCGCCCCACAGCATGTCGCGCAGGCGCTCCCCGATCGCCTGGAACAGGTCGGACTTGTCGTGGAAGTGCCGGTAGATCTTCGGCTTGGCGGTGCCGGCCTCCTCGGCGATCTCCCGCACGCTCAAATCGGGCCCCAGGCGGTCGATGGCGCGGAACGCCGCCTCGACGATTTCGCCGCGCACCTTCTTGCGGTGTTCGCGCCACCGTTCGCTGCGCGCGTCGACCTTGACCCCGGGCTTCACGCTGGGGTGCGGCGGTCGGGGAATTCTCACCACATCAAGCACCATACCGCGTAGGAGCCGCTGACCTGGGCAGACTTGGCCCTCACCAGCGCAGCATCGGAAACGGCCGGCGCGGGTGGGTGGCCGCGTAGCCAAGCAGGCCCCGCGCCAGGAACGCGTGAAATCCCAGGTACGGCAGCTCGGCCACCACCGCCTGGACGACGGAGCGCCGCAGGGGCCCGCTGAGCAGGCCGCGGCTGACGTCGATCCGGTCCGCGATGCGGAACGCCTCGACCATCGGGTCGCCGACGGCGCGCAGCCTGTGATGTTCGGCGATCATCGTTCGCGCGTCACCGATTTCGGCGATGCCGAACTCGCCGGCCAGGCTGGACGCGAGGTCGGCCGAGGGCTCCAGGTAGTCGAAGGTGCCCGCGGTCCAGATGCCCAGGTCGTGCACCGCCCACGCGAGCGCGGCCCAGTCGGGCAGGGGGGCACCGAACAGCGCCTGGTGATAGCTCAGTCCCCGATAGACGTGATTGCGGTAGACGGGAAGGTCCGGCCCCAGCGCGTCCTCGTAGCGCGCCAGCACGGCATCGACGATCGGATGGGCGGTAACCGCGGTCACCGGACGCTCCCGTCGTGGGCGCCTACAGCATGCAGGAGACGCAGCCCTCGACCTCGGTGCCCTCCAGCGCCATCTGCCGCAAGCGGATGTAGTACAGCGTCTTGATTCCCTTGCGCCAGGCGTAGATCTGCGCCTTGTTCACGTCGCGGGTGGTGGCGGTGTCCTTGAAGAACAGCGTCAGGCTCAGCCCCTGGTCCACGTGCTGGGTGGCCGCGGCGTAGGTGTCGATGATCTTCTCGTAACCGATCTCGTAGGCGTCCTGGTAGTACTCCAGGTTGTCGTTGGTCATGTAGGGCGCCGGGTAGTAGACCCGCCCGATCTTGCCCTCCTTGCGGATCTCGACCTTCGACACGATGGGGTGGATCGAGCTCGTCGAGTGGTTGATGTAGGAGATCGACCCCGTCGGCGGCACCGCCTGCAGGTTCTGGTTGTAGATGCCGTTCGCCTGGACCGACTCCTTGAGCCGCTTCCAATCGTCCTGCGTGGGGATGCGAATGTCCGCGTCGGCGAACAGCTGACGCACCTTGTCGGTCGCCGGCTCCCAGACCTGCTCGGTGTACTTGTCGAAGAACTCCCCCGAGGCGTACTTGGAGCGCTCGAAACCCTTGAAGTGGGTCCCGCGTTCGATCGCGATGCGGTTCGAGGCCCGCAGCGCGTGATAGAGCACCGTGTAGAAGTAGATGTTGGTGAAGTCGACGCCTTCCTCGGACCCGTAGAAGATGCCCTCCCGCGCCAGATAGCCGTGCAGGTTCATCTGTCCCAGCCCGATCGCGTGGGAATCGTTGTTGCCCTGCTCGATTGACGGCACCGACGTGATGTGGGTCTGGTCGCTCACCGCGGTCAGCGCGCGGATGGCCACCTCGATCGTCTGGGCGAAGTCCGGCGAGTCCATCGTCTTGGCGATGTTCAGCGAACCGAGGTTGCACGAAATGTCCTTGCCCACCTTGGCATACGACAGGTCCTCGTTGAACAGCGACGGCGTGGACACCTGCAGGATCTCCGAGCACAGGTTCGAGTGCGTGATCTTGCCGTCGATGGGGTTGGCCCGGTTCACCGTGTCCTCGAACATGATGTACGGGTAGCCGGACTCGAACTGCAGCTCGGCCAGCGTCTGGAAGAACTCGCGCGCCTTGATCTTCGTCTTGCGGATGCGCGCGTCGTCGACCATCTCGTAGTACTTCTCGGTGACCGAGATGTCGGCGAACGGCAGTCCGTAGACCCGCTCGACGTCGTACGGCGAGAACAGGTACATGTCCTCGTTCTTCTTGGCCAGCTCGAAGGTGATGTCCGGGATCACCACGCCCAGGCTCAGCGTCTTGATCCGGATCTTCTCGTCGGCGTTCTCCCGCTTGGTGTCCAGGAAGCGGTAGATGTCGGGGTGGTGGGCGTGCAGGTAGACCGCGCCGGCACCCTGGCGCGCGCCCAGCTGATTGGCGTAGGAGAAGGAATCCTCGAGCAGCTTCATGATCGGGATGACGCCAGAGGACTGGTTCTCGATGTTCTTGATCGGCGCCCCGTGCTCGCGAATGTTGGAGAGCAGCAACGCAACTCCCCCGCCGCGCTTGGACAGCTGCAGCGCGGAGTTGATCGATCGCCCGATCGATTCCATGTTGTCCTCGATGCGCAGCAGAAAGCAGCTCACCGGCTCGCCGCGCTGCTTCTTGCCCGAGTTCAAGAACGTCGGGGTGGCAGGCTGGAACCGCCCGTCGATGATCTCGTCGACCAGCTTCTCGGCCAGGCCGGTGTCGCCGGACGCCAGCGTCAGGGCGACCATGACGACCCGGTCCTCGAAGCGCTCCAGGTAGCGCTTCCCGTCGAACGTCTTCAGCGTGTAGGAGGTGTAGTACTTGAACGCGCCGAGAAACGTCGGGAACCGGAACTTCTTGGCGTATGCGCGGTCCAGCAGCTCCTTGACGAAGTTGCGCGAATACTGGTCGAGAACCTCACGCTCGTAATAGTTCTCGCGAATCAGGTAGTCGAGCTTCTCGTCCTGATTGTGGAAGAAGACGGTGTTCTGGTTGACGTGCTCCAGGAAGTACTGCCGCGCCGCGAGAACGTCCTTGTCGAACTGAATCCTGCCGTCCGCGTCGTACAGGTTCAGCATCGCGTTCAGCGCGTGGTAGTCCGTCTCCTCGGGCGACGCATGCGTGCCGGCGGCTACAGGCTCTGCAGTGACGGTTGGTGGCACGTCTGTTCCTTCCAGAATTCGGCGAGACCGGCGCGGACGGCATCCACGTCGTCCGGGGTCCCCATCAGTTCGAAGCGGTACAGGTAGGGAACGTCGCACTTGCGGGAAATGACGTTGCCCGCGTAGGCGAATTCGGCCCCGAAGTTGTTGTTGCCCGCGGCGATGACGCCGCGGATCAACGACCGGTTGTGCTCGTTGTTCAAAAACGCGATGACCTGCTTGGGGACGTAGCCCCCGGCGTTGACATCCGGGGTGGCCCGGCCGCCGCCGTAGGTCGGCAGGATCAGGACGTACGGCTCATCGACCTCGATGTGCCCGTGCAGCGGTATCCGCGTGGCGGGAACACCCAGCTTCTGCACGAAGCGGTGGGTGTTCTCCGACACGGAGGAGAAATAGACCAGGTTGCGCGACTGCACCGCAACCTCCTTACCTGAACGCCTTGCCTACGCGCTGAGCGCCGACTCCGCGAGCGCCTTGATCCGGTCGGGCCGGAAGCCCGACCAGTGGTCGTTGCCCGCCACCACGACGGGGGCCTGCAGGTAACCCAGCGCCATCACGTAGTCCCGCGACTCCGCGTCCAGCGTGATGTCAACCTTCTGGTAGGCGATGCCCTGCTTGTCGAGGGCCTTGAAGGTGGCGCTGCACTGCACGCATGCCGGCTTGGTGTAGACGGTGATGGTCATGGATGCCGCTCCTTTGCGGAAGGTGGGGACGTGTTACGGACTGGCAACTACCGGGGTGTTACGTCTTCGCTGTGTTCAGCGGCCCGTCAGGGCCCCGAATTCCCGTCCTGCGGCCGTCTGAGTCGGAGCAGCGTGCTTCGACGTCTTCGAGCCGATTCGGGGAGGTCCCCCAAGCCCGGCCAGCCTGGGGATCCTGGGATCTGCCGGTGCTCGAAACACTACACCTAGTGGCCGACAAGTTGTCCAGATACAAGATGTTCTGAATAACAATTTTGAAATTCGCTGGTCGTAAGCCCTCCGCCCGACACACGCCCGGCGTGTCGCAGGTCACATCGCGGTCGAGGAGCTCCACGCGAACCGGTATAGCACCGGCCACCGACAACGCCGGCCCGGTCGGCTTTCCGCGGCCGCCCCCACCGGCCCGCCAGCAAAGCCGTCGGCGTCAGCTGGCGGCTTCGGCCATCCGGTGATCGAAACGGCGCTGGTGGCCGGCGGGCGGCTTGTGCGTTATCGCTAAATTCAGCCCACTTCGGCGGCGAGCTTGCCGACGGCGTCGCGCACGCTGGCGGTCAGCTCGGCGTCTTCGGCCGGCGCCCTGCCCTCCAGCTTGGTGAACTGCAGCGAGAGTTTGATCGAGTCGACCACCCGGGCGCCGGCGATCCCGAACGACTTGCGGGTCTCGTCGTGCGCCCACACCCCGCCGTAGCGTCCGAAGCCGCCTCCGATGACGGCCAGCGGCTTGCCCTTCAGGGCGCCGTCGCCGAACGGGCGGGACAGCCAGTCGATCGCGTTCTTGATGACCGCCGGGATGCTGCCGTTGTACTCCGGCGTGACCACCAGGGCGGCGTCGGCGTCGGACGCGGCGGCGCGCAGCGCGGCCACCGGGGCCAGCGGCGGGGCGTCGGCGTTCATCGCCTCATCGATCTCCTCGTTGTAGAACGGCAGCTCGTGCAGCCCTTCGAAGATCGTGACGGTGACGTCGTCCGGGGCGACGGATCCGGCGAGCTCCGCGATCTGACGGTTGATCGACGCCGCACGCAGGCTGCCCACTAACGCCAAGACTTTGATCCCTGCCACTGTTTCGTTCCCTTCGGTCGTTGGTCCATCCTCGCATGCCCAAACCGGACTCTAGTCCGGTTTATTCCGGCGGCGTTAAAGTGCAGGGGTGAGCGCCGTCGAGCCGCTGGGCGAGTTGGGAGTGTCCGTGCCCCAGGAGCGGGGCGACGCGGCGCGCAACCGCGCGTTGTTACTGCGGGCCGCCCGGGAGCTGGTCGCCGAGCGCGGCGCCGACGCCGTCACCATGGACGACGTCGCCGCGGCCGCGGGCGTGGGCAAAGGGACCCTGTTCCGCCGGTTCGGCAGCCGCGCCGGCCTGATGATGGTGCTGCTCGACGAGGACGAACGCGCCAGCCAGCAGGCCTTCCTGTTCGGCCCCCCGCCGC
This sequence comes from Mycobacterium paraense, assembly GCF_002101815.1. GTDB lineage: Bacteria > Actinomycetota > Actinomycetes > Mycobacteriales > Mycobacteriaceae > Mycobacterium > Mycobacterium paraense. The sequence goes on from NZ_LQPM01000013.1 coordinate 25,548, forward strand.
TGGGGCCCGATGCCCCGCCGCTGGACCGCCTGGTGGCGTTCGGCCGCGAGCGGATCCGCTTCGTGCACACCCACCACGCGCTGCTGTCGGAGGCCAACCGCGATCCGCAGAACCGCTACAACGCCCCCGCCACGGTGCTGCGCACCCACGTGCGGCTGCTGCTGGCCGCGGCGCACACCACCGGCAACCTGGGCGTCCAGACCGACGCGCTGCTGGCCCTGCTCGATCCGGATTACGTCGAGCATCGCCTCAACGAAGGCGGCCACACCCTGGACACTTTGGGGGACGCGTGGGAAAGCCTGGCGCGCAAGCTGTGCGGACGGTGACGACCTGGGTCCTGCACGTCGACCTCGACCAGTTTCTGGCGTCGGTCGAGCTGCGCCGCCACCCGGAACTGGCCGGGCTGCCCGTCATCGTCGGCGGCAGCGGCGATCCGGCCGAACCCCGCAAGGTGGTCACCTGCGCCTCCTATGAGGCCCGCGAATTCGGGGTGCACGCGGGCATGCCGTTGCGCACGGCCGCCCGCCGCTGCCCGGACGCCACCTTCCTGCCGTCGGATCCGCCCGCCTACGACGCCGCGTCCGACGAGGTGATGGGGCTGCTGCGCGACCTGGGGCACCCGGTCGAGGTATGGGGCTGGGACGAGGCGTATGTCGGCGTGACAGGCGCCGACCCCGTCGAGGTCGCCGAGCAGATCCGCACGGTCATCTCGTCGGAAACCGGGCTGTCCTGCTCGGTCGGCATCAGCGACAACAAGCAGCGGGCCAAGGTCGCCACCGGCTTCGGCAAACCGGCCGGCGTCTTCGCGCTCACCGACGCCAACTGGATGACGGTGATGGCCGAGCGCCCGGTCGACGCGCTGTGGGGCGTCGGCCCGAAGACGGCGAAAAAGCTTGCGGCCCTGGGCATCACCACGGTGCGGGAGCTCGCCCACAGCGACGCGGAGCTGCTGACCTCGACGTTCGGCCCGCGCACCGGCCTGTGGCTGCTGCTGCTGGCCAAGGGCGGCGGCGACACCGAGGTCAGCGCCGAGCCGTGGGTCCCGCGCTCCCGCAGCCACGTCGTTACCTTTCCGCGCGACCTGACCGATCGCGCCGAAATGGACACGGCGGTAACGGCTTTGGCGCGCCAGGCGCTGGACGACGTGCTGGCCGGCGGGCGCATCGTCACCCGCGTCGCCGTCACGGTGCGGACCGCCACCTTCTACACGCGCACGAAAATCCGCAAGCTGGCCGCGCCCACCACCGACGCGCAGACCATCACCGACGCCGCCCTGCGCGTCCTGGACCTCTTCGAGCTGGACCGCCCGGTTCGGCTACTCGGGGTGCGACTCGAGCTGGCGATGCCCGGCTAGCGGAGCCGGGGCGGGCTTCAGCGCGCGCGTGAAGATCACGTTGACCTGGCGCATCGCCACGCTGTAGGGCCACCACGCCAGCCGCTTGAACGCGTACAACGCGCGGATGTCCGGCGACGTGTAGATGAGGTACCGGTTCTTGGCGAGGCCGGCCAGGATCTTCTCGGCCGCCCGCTCGGGCGACACGGCATGACCGCTGAAGCGGTCCACCCAGCGGGCGACGCCGGGGTCCTCGCGGTCGACGCCGGCGATCTCGACCGTGTCCACCAACGGCGTCTTCACCGCGCCCGGCACCACGACCGACACCCCGATGCGCTGGCGCGCCAGGTCGAAACGCAGCACCTCCGACAGCCCACGCAGCCCGAACTTGCTCGCGCTGTAGGCGGCGTGCCACGGCAACGCGACCAGCCCGGCCGCCGACGACACGTTGACCAGATGGCCGCCGCGCCCGGCCGCCACCATCGGCGGGACGAACGTCTCGATGACGTGGATCGGACCCATCAGGTTGATCGCGATCATCTTGCTCCACTGCTCGTGGGTGAGGCGGTCGACGGTGCCCCACGCCGACACGCCGGCGATGTTCAGCACCACGTCCATGCTCGGGTGGTCCGCGTGGATGTCGGCGGCGAACGCCGCCACCTGGCCGTAGTCGGAGATGTCGAGGGCGCGGTGGACGGGCACCCGCGCGCCGAGCGCCTGGGCGTCGGCCACCGTCGACTCGAGGCCCGCGGCGTTGCGGTCGGTCAGATACAGTTCGGCGCCACCGGCCGCCAGCCGCAGGGCGGTCGCGCGCCCGATGCCGCTGGCCGCGCCCGTGACCAGACACCGCTTGCCGCTGAAATATCCCCCGGAAGGCCTCGAAAACCCCAGTGCCATGGCCGTGACCCTACCGGGTCAGTTCTGGGCGCCGCCCCACAGCGAATGCAGCCACAGCTGCTCGAGCACGCGCACCCGGCGCTCCACGTCGTCCTCGGGCCCGACCAGGATCGAGTCGCCCGTCAGCACCAGTGAGGTGGTGCCCGCGAGGGTGCGCACCAGGGTGGGGATGTCGTCGCTGATCGGGTTGGCGGTGCCGGCCTTCATCTCGGCGTCGACGACGTCCGCGATCTGGCGGAGCACCACCTCGAACTGCCGCTCGAGGATGTCGCGAATCTCGATGTCGGTGTAGCGGGCCACGTTGCAGGCCGTCATCACCGGGTCGTTGTGCGCGTACACCGCGGCGGCGCTGCGGACCATCCGCTTGGCGAACTGCTCGGGCGACTCGCCGGGCTGGCGGGGGGCGAAATACTGGGTGAGCTCCTCGAGTTCCTCGGTCGCGTCGGCCACGATCTGGGCCAGCACCGAGTACTTGGAATCGAAGTAGAAGTAGAAGCCGGACCGGGCCACGCCGGCCCGCTCGCTGATGGTGCTGACCGACAGCTCCGCGAACGGCTTTTCCTCGAGCAGGTCGCGCACCGCCTGCATGATCGCCTGCCGGTGCTTGTCCCCCCGCCGGCGCGCGCCCGGTTCGCCCGGCTGCGAATTGGCGGCACTGCTCACCCCCCGACCTTGCACCACGCCGTCGGAAAAGCAAACTTGACAGCCGTCAAGTTTTTCCCGAAGGTATGAATCAGTGACCGCTGTCACCCGTCCCCGGGCCTGCACAGGAGCGCAAAGGAGCCTCAATGGCCGCCACCATCAGCACCCCGCACTACCTGCTCGATCAGGCGCGGCGCCGATTCACTCCGTCGATCAACAACTTTCCCGGCATGGGGCTGGTCGAGCGCAGGCTGCTGAACACGCAATTCCCGGAGCGGAAACTCGCCGAGCCGCCGCCGGGCAGCGGGCTCAAGGCCGCCGTCGGCGACGCCGGCCTGCCGGTCATCGGCCACATCATCGAGATGCTGCGCGGCGGGCCGGACTACTTGCTGCACATGTACCAGACCAAGGGGCCCGTGATCTTCGGCGACTCGCCGGTCCTTCCGGGCATCGCCGCCCTGGGCCCCGACGCCGCCCAGGTCATCTACTCCAACCGCAACAAGGACTATTCGCAGCAGGGCTGGGTGCCGGTGATCGGACCGTTCTTCCACCGCGGCCTGATGCTGCTGGACTTCGAGGAGCACCTGTTTCACCGGCGGATCATGCAGGAGGCGTTCGTCCGCTCGCGGCTGGCCAGCTACGTCGAGCAGATGGACACCGTGGTCTCCCAGACGATCTCGAACGACTGGGTGGCCAATGACGCCCGGTTTCTGCTCTACCCGGCGATGAAGGAGCTGACGCTCGACATCGCGTCCATGGTGTTCATGGGCCACGAGCCGGGCACCGACCACGAGCTGGTGACCAAGGTCAACAAGGCGTTCGCGATCACCACGCGGGCGGGCAACGCGATCATCCGCACTTCCGTGCCGCCGTTCACCTGGTGGCGCGGCCTCAAGGCGCGCGAGCTGCTGGAGAACTACTTCCGCGAGCGGGTCAAGGAACAGCGCGCGAACCCGGGCACCGACCTGTTGTCCGTGTTGTGCGAGACCGAGGACGAGGACGGCAACAAGTTCTCCGACGAGGACATCGTCAACCACATGATCTTCCTGATGATGGCCGCGCACGACACGTCGACGTCGACGGTCACCACGATGGCCTACCAGCTGGCCGCGCACCCGGAGTGGCAGCAGCGCTGCCGCGAGGAATCGGACCGGCTCGGCGACGGGCCGCTCGACATCGATTCGCTGGAGAAGCTGGAGTCGCTCGACCTGGTGATGAACGAGTCGATCCGGCTGGTCACGCCGGTGCAGTGGGCCATGCGCCAGACCGTGCGCGACACCGACCTGCTGGGCTACTACATCCCGAAGGGCACCAACGTCATCGCCTACCCCGGCATGAATCACCGGCTGCCCGAATTGTGGACGGAACCAATGAAATTCGACCCGGAGCGGTTCACCGAGCCGCGCAACGAGCACAAGCGGCACCGCTACGCGTTCACACCCTTCGGCGGCGGCGCCCACAAGTGCATCGGAATGGTGTTCGGCCAGTTGGAGATCAAGACGATCCTGCACCGCCTGCTGCGCAAGTATCGGCTCGAGTTGCCGCGCCCGGGATACCAGGCCGAGTGGGACTACGGCGGCATGCCGGTGCCGAAGGACGGCATGCCGATCATGCTGCGCCCGCTCTGACGGCCCTCAGGTCACCAGCCGGTTGGAGCAGGCGATCACCGCGCGCAGCGCGGCCTGGGTCGGATCCTGTGACCAGCCCATCGCCCACTGCGCGCGAATCCCGTTGCTGCCGTGGATGAATGTCGTGGTGGCGCCGTCGGAGCGCAGCTGGTGAAACCTCAACGTCTCCACCGTGATCGCGAGGTCGTGCAGCATCGCGGTGAGCGCGGCGATCGGACCGCTGGCGGCGGCCGTACAGGTGCTGAGCTGATCGCCGACGGCGATGGTGGCCCGATAGTTGCGGGCCTGCGGGCCGAGCCGCCCGGCCGGCCGCTCGGTGTCGGTGCAGGCGAAGTGCCCCAGCCGCACCGGGCCGGCGCCTTGGCCGTAGGTGGCGACGAAGGCCTCCCAGGACAGCGCGTCGGCCTCCTCCCGAAGACCGCGCGGCAAGTCGGCGCCGAAGTGGTGGGCGAACCACGCGGCCGCCGGACGCTCGGGCGCCGGGGAGAAACGGGATTGGGATAAGGCCATGGTTTCGGTCTTCTCTGATCGAGAGGGGCGACCGACGGTAGTAGCTTCCGACCCACAGCGGGGGGTCGGTCTGGGATCAGACCCCGCTGCGGGTGCTGGCTACTACGGCACGCTGAAGAAGACGCACGAGCGCGACGATAGACGCCCGGGCGCCGGCAACGCAAATTCATTTCGCGCGACCGAGTGCGCCCTTGCCGGACAAGCGCTTTCGCGGACCATCACGACGGTGCCCGCACCGTCGTTCCACGAATAACGCGAAACGTATCGATACTGCGGTGACAGCGATAACATCTGGAGGCAGTGGTGTCCCCGAATACGGGCTTCCAGCAAACGAAAGGCGCCACGGATGAACATCAAGAAAACTGGCAGACGAATTCACCCGGCCCGGCTGCTCGCCGCGGCACTGGCCGCGCTATTCGCCGTGTTGGCCGCGGGCTGCGCGACCCACAACCCCGGCACGTTCCTGACGCCACCGGCGACCCTGCCGGCCCCCGGTCGATAAACCGCGGCAGCGAACACCAATTACACGATTATTGGACCGCCACAATTTCGTCCGAACACGCGAATCGGTGCGGCGGCATACGGCGTCTCAATGAAAGGCACGGTCGTGAGCGAGAAAAGCAAAAACAGGGCGCGGATAGCGGTGGCGGGCGCGCTGATCGCCACGTTCGCCATCACGGCGACGGGCTGCGCGGCGTCACTGCACCCGGTGCAACTCCCCCGCGGCGGCGGGACGGTCACCACTCAATAGCTCGGTCAGCCGTTGGGTCCCGCCGACTGGTCGAACCGAAGGTAGGCCTGGATCGTCGTCCCGGCCGACGTGGTGTGCGTGCGCACCAGATCGGATAGGGCGTTGACCAGGTACAGGCCGCGACTGGCGGGGGCGGTGGGGCCCGGGTCCAGGCGTCCCACCAGCGGGTCGTCGAACCGTCCGGTGTCGCGGGCCTCGCACACCATATGCTCGTCTTGGCGCCAGAAGGCCAGCCGACAGGCCCCGTCGGTATACATCAGGCTGTTGCTGGCCAGCTCCGTCGCGATCAGCTGCAGATCGTCGATGCCGTCCTGCGACATGCCCACCCAGCCGGCGTAGTTGACGGCGAACGACCGGGCCGGGCTCAAATCTGCGGACTTTCTGACCGTGTACGTGACGGCCCCCGGGTTCGCCTGCAGCGGCCGGTTGCAGCGCGCCAGGGCGTCGCCGGGCGCGTACTCGGCGCTGCGCTGCAGCGCGCCGCGGTTCCACAGAAAGGGGTGGGTGGCGCGGGCCTCGGCCAGCAGCTCGTCGTCGAGCCGGCTCGCGTCGTACAGGCACAACTTCGCCACCGGGTAGCCGTCGAGCGCCTCGTTGACCAGCGCCTCGTGCTCCACGCACGCGACGAACTCGGCGTCGCGACGGCCCGGCCAGGCGAGCTGGCTCAAGATCCGCACCCGCCGGTCGGGGTGCTCGTCGACGAAGGAACCCTCCATGGCCATGAACCGGCTCGGGTTGCGGCCGACCTCGGCGATGTCGGCCATGCGCAATTCGGCCGTGAATCCGCCCACCGACCCGGACAGGGCGTCGTGCAAGGGCCCCAGCTGATCGCCGGGCATCGCCACCAGAACCGCCTCATCGGCCGCCAGGCCGTCGAGCACGAAGCGCACCGCCGAGTCCAAATAGTCCCGCTGCGAACGGTAAAGAAGCGCGGAATGGACGAAACCCGCGTGGCCGGCTTGCGTCCCCCTCAGGCCTTCCCGCATTCCAGCGCTGTCGCTGTCGATCACTACTGCCAACCCCCTGCTGGACCGGCCCCCAAAACGTTCCCCCTCCCCATACCCGATAAGGACCTTCGATATGCAAACGAACGGATCGCAACCGCGCGCGTCGGGTCCTACAACCACCAGGAGGCGGCGGCGTCCAGATGACGACGGATGCGGTAACGGGCGAGGCTGTCGTCACCGGCCTTGATCGCCTGCAGGATTCGCACATGGGCGTGCTCGACGGCCGCCACGTCCTCCCACGTGGGCTGGGCCTGCCCGGTGCTGGACCAGTGCCGGCGAAACAGCTCGATGATGATCCGCAGGAACAGGTCGAGCAGCGCGTTGCCGGCCAGCCGCGCCAGGCCGAGGTGGAACCGGACCTCGTCGCCCATGGCCTCGGTCGCCTCGCGCGCGCTGCCCTCGGGAACGCCCCGGTGCGCGTCCAGGAAGGCGGCCACCCCGGATTCGGTGCGCCGCTTGACGACCCTGGCGACGTTGTCGATCTCGATCGCATCGCGGACGCTGCGCAGGTCCTCGCCGGTGGGCTTGCGGTACTGCAGGTACAGCGCGATGGTTTCGATGCTCGCCTCGGCCCGGGGGCGGGTGACGATCAGCCCGCCGCCGGGTCCGCGGCGCATCTGGGCGACGGAGTGATATTCGAGTAGCCGCACCGCTTCCCGGAACACCGCGCGGCTCACCCGGTAGCGCTCCACCAGGGCGGTCTCGGTTCCGAAAACCGAACCGGGCTGCCAGCCGCCGTCGACGATCTCGTCGCCGATGGTGGCCGCCAGCATCTCGGCGAGCTTGCCCCGCGGCGCATCGCCGTCGAGCCGCCGGCGCCGCGCGCGCGGGCGGCCCTTGCCGCCGGGGTGATGCCGCTGCAGCCAGGCGGTCACCGCTTCGACGTGCCGCTCGGACAGCGACCTGGCCCGCGCCGCGTCGCCGGCGGTGACGGCGGCGACGATCTCTGCGTGGTGCTTGTGCATGTGGTCGACCGCCTCGATGGCCTCGGTTTCCGAGTCGGTCCGCGACGCAAGGGCGTAGCGGGTGGTGAGCCTGATCAGGATGTCGATGAACAGTTGCAGCACCGGGCTCTTGGACTGCTCCGCCAGCGCGATGTGGAACTCATCGCGCGGCGCCGGCTGTCCCGGGCGCCAGTGCTGCTCCGCGCGCAACACCGCGCGCAGGCGGTCGATGCCCACTTCGTCGATGCGCTCCGCGGCCAGCGAGGCCGCCAACGGCTCGAGCACCAGGCGCGCGTTGAGCAGGTCGACGAGCGTGGTGCCCACGTACTCGAGATAGATGACGACGGCGCGGGTCGCGGGGCCGGCGTCCGGCTCGCAGATCAGCAGCCCGCCGCCCGGGCCGCGGCGCATCCGGGCCACCTGATGGTGTTCGACGAGGCGAACGGCCTCCCGCAGCACCGATCGGCTGACGCCATAGCGCCGTTGCAGGGCCTGCTCGGAGCCCAGCGATTCACCGACGGGCCAGCCGCGACGAACGACGTCCGCCTCGATGTGGCGGGCGATCTGAGCGGCGAGCTTGTCCGTCGAACCGGAATCGCGCTGTGCCACAATCTATCTCAGCAAGTCAGCAACATGCAGCCGGCGACGGGCCCGCCGCCCACCGACACCACGCCGACCTCGGGGCGTTTCGACACCTGGCGCTCGCCCGCCTCGCCCCGCAGCTGCAGGCATCCTTCGTGCAGGGCCCAGTAGCCGTGCATGCGCCCGGCCGACAGCTGGCCGCCGTAGGTGTTGAGCGGCAGCCGGCCGTCGCGGGCGATCCGCGTGCCGCCCTCGACGAACGGCCCACCCTCCCCGTCGCCGCACACCCCGAGGGCTTCCAGCCAGGCCAGGGTGAGATACGTGAAGCCGTCGTACAACTCGGCGACCTCGAGGTCGGCCGGCGTCAACTGCGTCCGCGACCACATCTGGGCGGTCGCGTCCGACATCGCCATCTTGGGGTAGTCGGCGCGATGAAACCAGCCGCCGGCACCGTCGGATCCGCCGATCGCCTCCACCGCCACCGCGCGGTGCGGGCAGTCGCGGGCGTATTGGGCGTGTGATACCACCACCGCGATCGAGCCGTCGATCGGGACATCGCAATCCAAGAGGCCGAACGGCGTGGACACCAGGCGCGCGCCCAGGTAGTCGGCCATGGTCATCGGTTCGCGGTAGACGGCGAGCGGATTCAGCGCGGCGTTGCGCCTGCCGTTGAGCGCCAGCCAGCCCAGCTGTTCCTTGGTGGTCCCGTACAGCTCCATGTGCCGGCGGCAGTTCAGCGCCAGCCAGTTCGCCGCCGAATAGGCATGCGCCGCAACCAGATCGTTGACGTCATCCATGGCGCCGACGGCCGGGCGCGGCGCGCCCTCGGGTGTTTCGAACATCCGCGCCAGCGGCTGGGCGGGCGCGTTCTCCTCCCGCTTGACCGGCACCGTGCCGCCGAGCATCTGGATCGTCCGGTACACGACCACATGGCGGGCCCGCCGCTCGGCGACCGCGCGGCACGCCGACATCACCGGGCTCAGCAGCCCGCCGGTGCCGAAGCCGGAACCGCAGTCGGCGGCCTCGATGCGCAGTTCGGTGTTGACGTCCGCGGCCGGCGTGTCACCGAGGGTGGCGATCCCGTCGACGTCCGCGGGCGCCAGGCCGGCGTCCTCGATGGCCGCCCGCACCGCCTCCATAGTCAGCTCCAGGCCGGGAATGCCGGTGCGACGGCCTATTCGCGAGATGCCGATGCCGGACAAGATCGCGTCCTTTTCGAAATACGTCATACGCACCGCCCGTCAACCGCCACCCGCACCGAATCAATAGAGTGTACTGTATTGGGCGTGTCAGGCCAGCTGCTCATCGAACACTGCGACACGTGCGCGCGCTGGGTCCACCCGGCGGCCGGCGAATGCCGCGACTGCGGCGCCCCGCTGGTGTCGCGACCGGTATCGGGCCGCGGCACGGTGTTCACCTACACGGTCAATCACCACCCGTACAACCCCGACATCCCAACCCCGTATGTGATCGCGATCGTGGAGCTCGCCGAACAGAGCGGGCTGCGGGTGGCGGCCAATATCGTTGGCTGTGACCCCGATTCGGTGACCTGCGGGATGCCCGTCGAGATCCAGCCCGAGAAGGGCGGCGCCGGCGCGCCCCAATTCGCGCCGGCCTGACAACCGGCCTAGTTGATCAGCGGGTCGCGCGGCATGCCGAGGATCCGCTCGGCGATCTGATTGCGGGTGACCTCCGAGGTGCCGCCGGCGATCGACATGCCGCGCGCCCCCATGATCATCCGACTGGCCAGCGCGCCCTGCCCGTCGCCGAGCGCGACCTCGGGCCCCAGCAGCGCCGCCGAGATCGCGGCGCCGTCCACCATGTGTTCGGCCAGCTTCAGTTTGGTGACGTTGCCTTCCGGTCCCGGGCCCGCCCCTTCGACGCTGCGGGCGACGCGGCGCAGGTTCAGCAGCCGCAGCGCGTGGTCGTCGGCCAGGTAGTTACCCACGCGAATCTTGGCCCCCGCCAATTGATCCGGGCGCTGGCCGACCAGTTCGATCAGCATGTCCGCCAGGCCCTCGTAGAACGAGCCGCTGCCGCCGATGCTGACGCGCTCGTTGCCGAGCGTGGCGCGAGCGACCGTCCACCCGGTGTTCGGCTCGCCGACGACGTCCTCGTCGGGAACGAACAGGTCGTTGAAGAACACCTCGTTGAAATCCGAGCCGCCGGTGATCTGCCGCAGCGGCCGCACCTCGACCTCGGGCGCCTTCATGTCGACGATCACCGTGGTGATGCCGGCGTGCTTCGGCGCCTCCGGGTCGGTGCGCACGGTGGCCAGCCCCCGCGCGCAGTAGTGCGCCCCACTGGTCCACACCTTCTGCCCGTTGATCTTCCAGCCGCCGTCGACGCGGGTGGCGCGGGTCTTGATGGACGCCGCGTCGGATCCCGCGTCCGGCTCGGAGAACAGCTGGCACCAGATCTCGTCCTTGCGCAGCGCCTTCTCCACGAATCTTTCGATCTGCCAAGGCGTTCCGTGCTGGATCAGGGTCAGGATCACCCATCCGGTGATGCCGTAGTCGGGCCGCTTGATGCCCGCGGCGCGGAACTCCTCCTCGATCACCAGCTGCTCCACCGCGTCGGCGCCGCGGCCCCAGGGCTTGGGCCAGTGCGGCATCACGTAGCCGGTTTCGATGAGCTTGTCGCGCTGCGCCTGCTTGTCCAGGGCGGCGATTTCGGCGGCGTCGGCGTGGATCTGGGTGCGCAGCTCTTCGGCCTCGGGCGGCAGGTCCAGGCTGTTCTCGCGCACGGCGCCGGCCGCGGTGCGTTCGAAGACGTCGGCGGCCGGGCCGTCGCCGCCGAACAGTGCCGTGGTCACCAGCGCCCGGCGCAGGTGCAGATGGGCGTCGTGCTCCCAGGTGAAGCCGATGCCGCCGTGCACCTGAATGTTCATCTCGGCGTTGCGCGCATACGCCGGGAAGGCCAGCGCCGCGGCCACGGCGGCGATGAGGCGAAACTGGGCTTCGTCCTCTGAGGAGTCCTCCGCCGCCGCGCGCGAGGCGTCCCACACCGCGGCGGTCGCCGACTCCGACGCCACCAGCATGTTGGCGCAATGATGCTTGACGGCTTGGAAAGTCGCGATGGTGCGGCCGAACTGCTGGCGCACCTTGGCGTAGTCGACGGCGGCCTCCACACAGTCGGAGGCCCCGCCCACCGCCTCGGCGGCCAGCAGCGTGCGGGCGCGGGCCAGCGCCGACTCCCGCGCCCCCGGCACGATGTCGCCGGAACCGATGCCGACGTCGTCCAGGCGGACGCGTCCCGACCGCCGGGTCGGGTCGAGGTTGTCGGGCACGTCCACCGAGACACCGGACCGGCCGCGTTCCACCAGCAGCAGGTCGTCACCGGCGGCGATCACCAGCAGGTCGGCCAGCCCGGCGCCCAGCACGATGCCGGCGCTGCCGTTCGCCACGCCGTCGGAGACCCGGACATCGCCTGCCAGGCCGATCCCCGCGGTGACGGTGCCGTCGATCAGCCCGGGCAGCAGCCGCGACTTCTGCTCGGGCGTGCCGTCTTTCGCGACCACGGCCGAGGCGATCACGGTCGGCACGAACGGCCCCGGCGCCACCGCGCGGCCGAGTTCCTCGACGACCACGACGAGTTCGGGCAGCCCGTAGCCCGAGCCGCCGTGTTCCTCGTCGATGTGCAACCCCAGCCAGCCCAGCTCCACCAGGTTGTGCCAGAACGGGGGCCGGGGTTCGTCGGTCGCGTCGAGCAGCGACCGGGCGGCCCAGCGCGCCTTCTGCGCGGTCAGGAACGCGCGGGCTACCTCGGCGAGTTCGCGATGGTCGTCGGTCAGTGCGATACCCATGAGGGCCTCCTCGCGCCGCTGCCGGGGGTGACTGCCTGCCCCGCTCCGAGGGGGAGCGGGGCGGCTGCCTAAAGAGTGTACTTATTCCCCGCGCGGGCCTCGGCGGGGGTGCCTACTTCGGCGCGAAGCGCTGCCCGGCGTCCAGCCGCAGGCACTGGCCGTTGAGCATCGGGTTGTCCACGATGGCCGCCACCAGCTTCGCGTACTCCTCGGGCCGGCCCAGGCGTTTCGGGAAGGCCGCGTCCTTGGTCAGCGCCGCCGCGAATTCATCCGGAATGCCCTGGGTCAATCCCGTGGCGAACAGGCTCGGCGCGATCGCCAGCACGCGGATGCCCAGCGAACCCAGGTCACGCGCCATGGTCAGGCACATCCCGGCGATGCCCGCCTTGGCGGCGGTGTAGGCGACCTGGCCGATCTGGCCCTCGAACGCCGCGATCGACGCGGTGTTGATGATGACGCCGCGCTCTTCGTCCTCGGGCTCGTTCTGGGCCATGTGGGCGGCCGCCAGCCGGCTGATGTTGAAGGTGGCGATGAGGTTGAGGTCGATGACGGACTGGAAGGACTCCAGGTCGTGCGGACCGGACTTGGTCATGGTCCGCTTGGCGATCCCGCCGCCGGCCGTGGTGATGACGACGTGCAGGCCGCCGAGCTTGTCGACCGCGGTCTGCAGCGTCTCCTCGGTTCCCGTGAAGTCGGTGACGTCGACCGGGTAGAACGAGCCGCTGACGGCCTCGGCGACGGTCTTGCCGTCGGAGCCCTCGCGGTCGAGTATGGCGACGTCCGCGCCGCGTTCGTGCAACAGTTCGGCGCTGGCGCGACCCATCCCCGACGCGCCGCCGATGACGACGACCTTCTTGCCGTTGATCTCCATCCGGACCTCCTCGTTAGGCTTGTCAGAATCCCTGAAATTTGTAACGTTTCCTAGGCACGCTAGCGTGTCCGCCCAACGGGGTTGACCCCGCCTTGTTCAAGGGCCATGCCAAGCTGAGTTGCGTGCTCCTCCTCGACGTCGCAAGCACGTCGCTTAATGTCGGCGGGACGTCGTCGCGGCTGACGAAGATCGGCCACATCGCCGAGCTACTGCGCCGCGCCGCCCCCGACCCCGAGACCGTCGCGATCATCGTCTCGTGGCTCTCGGGCGAGCTGCGCCAACGCCAGATCGGCGTCGGCTGGGCGTCGTTGCGCTCCCGGCCGCCGCCGGCGCCCGAGCCCGCGACGCTGACCGTGGCGGGAGTCGACGCCGCGTTCGCCGAGATCGGGGCGGTGTCGGGCAAGGGGTCGCAGGCGCGGCGGGCCGAGCTCCTCGACGCCTTGTTCGCCGCGGCGACCGAAACCGAGCAGGCCTTTTTGGTGCGCCTGCTCGGCGGCGAGCTGCGCCAGGGGGCGCTGGCCGGGATCATGGCCGACGCCGTCGCCAAGGCCGCCGGAATACCCCTCGCGGCGGTGCAGCGTGCCGCGATGCTGGGCGGGGATCTGCCGGCGGTGGCGGCGGCCGCCCTGTCCGGCTCGGCCGCGGCGCTCGACGCGTTCACCCTGCGGGTGGGCCGGCCGGTCAGCCCGATGCTGGCCCAGACCGCGACCGGCGTGGCCGACGCGATCGAACGCCACGACGGCACAACGATTTTCGAGGCGAAGCTGGACGGCGCGCGCGTGCAGATCCACCGGGCCGGCGAGGACGTCACCGTCTACACCCGCAGCCTCGACGACGTCACGGCGCGGCTGCCCGAGGTGGTCGAGGCGACGCTGGCGCTGCCGGTCACCGACCTGATCGCCGACGCCGAGGCGATCGCGCTGCGGCCCGACAACCGGCCACACCGCTTCCAGGTCACCGCCTCGCGATTCGGCCGGTCCGTCGACGTGGCTCAGGCCGTTGCGGCCCAACGGCTTTCGGTGTTCTTCTTCGACGTCCTGCACCGCGACGGCGCCGACCTGCTGGACGCGCCGACCACCGACCGGCTGGCCGCCCTGGACGCGCTGGTGCCGCCCGCGCAGCGGGTCGACCGGCTGACGACGTCGGACCCCGCGGAGGCCGCCCGCTTCCTGGACGCGACGCTGGCCGCCGGCCACGAGGGGGTGATGGCCAAGGCGCCCGACGCGCCGTATCTCGCGGGCCGGCGCGGGGCGGGCTGGCTCAAGGTCAAGCCGGTGCACACCCTGGACCTGGTGGTGCTCGCCGTGGAGTGGGGCTCGGGGCGCCGTCGCGGCAAGCTCTCCAACATCCACCTCGGCGCGAGGGATCCCGCCACCGGCGAATTCGTCATGGTGGGAAAGACTTTCAAGGGAATGACCGACGCCATGCTGGACTGGCAGACCGCCCGATTCGGCGAGCTCGCGGTCGGCGGCACGGACGAGTACGTGGTCCGGGTCCGTCCCGAGCAGGTGGTCGAGATCGCCCTGGACGGCGTGCAGAAGTCGTCGCGGTATCCGGGCGGGCTGGCGCTGCGGTTCGCCCGCGTGGTGCGCTACCGCGACGACAAGGGCCCGGCCGACGCCGACACCATCGACGCCGTCCGCGCGCTGTACTAAAACACGCTGCAACACGCATTGTCATGGTTGCGCGCGTAGGGTTTCCGCCGTGACAGTCGAAGAGCGTGACAAAGACGTCAGCTTCATCCGCACCCTCGAACACCTGCCGCCGGTCGCCATCATCGACCGCTCCCCCATCACCACCCGGCACAAGATCGCCTTCGCCGTGATCGCGGTCGTCGGCGCGGTCGCCTGGGCGATCATCGCGCTCGTTCGCGGCGAGACGGTCAACGCGGTCTGGTTCGTGGTCGCGGCGATCTGCACGTACATCATCGGCTACCGGTTCTACGCCCGGTTGGTCGAGATGAAGATCGTGCGGCCGCGCGACGAGCACGCCACGCCCGCCGAGGTTCTCGACGACGGCAGCGACTACGTGCCGACCGACCGGCGCGTGCTGTTCGGCCATCATTTCGCCGCCATCGCCGGGGCCGGGCCGCTGGTGGGCCCCGTGCTGGCGACCCAGATGGGCTACCTGCCGGGCGCGATCTGGATCGTCATCGGCGCGGTGTTCGGCGGCTGCGTCCAGGACTACCTGGTGCTGTGGATCTCCACCCGGCGCCGGGGCCGTTCCCTGGGCCAGATGGCCCGCGACGAGCTGGGCCTGGTGGGCGGGGCCGCCGCCCTGCTCGGCGTGCTCGTCATCATGGTGATCCTGATCGCGGTGCTGGCAATGATCGTGGTGCAGGCGCTGGCCAAGAGCCCGTGGGGGGTGTTCTCGATCGCCATGACCATCCCCATCGCCCTGTTCATGGGCGCTTACCTGCGGTTCCTGCGGCCCGGGCGGGTATCGGAAGTGTCCGTCATCGGCTTCGCGCTGCTGCTGCTCGCCGTGGTGTCGGGCAACTGGGTCGCCGAAACGTCCTGGGGCGCATCCTGGTTCACGCTGTCGCCGGTGGCGCTGTGCTGGTGCCTGATCGTCTACGGCCTCGCCGCGTCGGTGCTGCCGGTGTGGCTGCTGCTCGCGCCGCGCGACTACCTGTCGACGTTCATGAAGGTCGGCGCCATCGGGCTGATCGCGCTGGGCATCGTCATCGCGCGGCCGGAAATGCAGGCACCCGCGATCTCGCACTTCGCCACCCGGGGCAACGGCCCGGTGTTCGCCGGCTCGCTGTTCCCGTTCCTGTTCATCACCATCGCGTGCGGCGCGCTGTCGGGATTTCACTCGCTGATCTCGTCGGGAACGACGCCGAAGATGCTGGAGAAGGAAGGCCAGATGCGGGTGATCGGCTACGGCGGCATGATCACCGAGTCGTTCGTCGCCGTCATGGCGCTGATCACCGCGTCGATCATCAACCAGCACCTGTACTTCACCCTCAACGCGCCGGCGGCGCAGACCGGCGGCACCGCGGCCAGCGCCGCGGACTACGTCAACTCACTCGGCCTGTCCGGCGCGCCGGCCACCGCCGACCAGATCAGCCGGGCCGCCGCTGACGTCGGCGAGAAGTCGATCGTGTCGCGCACCGGCGGGGCGCCGACGCTGGCGCTCGGCATGGCCGAGGTGCTGCAGCGGGTGTTCGGCGGCGCCGGGTTCAAGGCGTTCTGGTATCACTTCGCGATCATGTTCGAGGCGCTGTTCATCCTGACCACCGTCGACGCCGGGACCCGGGTCAACCGCTTCATGCTCTCCGACACGCTGGGCAACTTCGGTGGCCCGCTGGCCAAGCTGCGAAACCCGAGCTGGCGCCCCGGCGTATGGATCTGCAGCCTGGCCGTGGTCGCCGCGTGGGGCAGCACACTGCTGATGGGTGTGACCGACCCGCTGGGCGGCATCAACACGCTGTTCCCGCTGTTCGGTATCGCCAACCAGCTGCTGGCGGCCATCGCGCTGACCGTCGTCACCGTGGTCGTCATCAAGAAGGGCCTGCTGAGGTGGGCGTGGATCCCGGGAGCGCCGCTGCTGTGGGACCTGGCCGTCACGCTGACCGCGTCGTGGCAGAAGATCTTCTCCGGGGATCCCGCGGTCGGCTACTGGACCCAGCACGCGCGCTACCTGGCGGCACGAAACGCGGGCAAGACGGCATACGGTGCGGCCAAGAACGCCCACCAGCTCGACGAGGTCATCCGCAACACCTTCATCCAGGGCACCCTGTCGATCCTCTTCGCGTTGGTCGTCGTGATCGTGTTCGCGGCCGGGGTTGTGGTCGCCGTCAAGGCAATTCGCGGCGGCGGCCGGCCGCTGACCGAAGACGAGCCGGTGCCCTCGAAACGGTTCGCGCCGTCCGGCCTGATCCCCACGCCGGCCGAGCGGGAGTTGCAAAAGCAATGGGACGCGGTCCCGGCCCCGGGCGGTTAATCGCGCGCCCCGCGCAACACAGGTAGTCAACTACGCATCCCACGGGGCGTTCGTCGACCTTACGGTTGGTGCGCCAACCACCGCTTGCCCGGTCAAGGCGCCACAGCGGAGAAGAGGTAGACGATGTTGGGATCACCCACGGGCCTCGACGAGCCCATCAACCGGCAGCCGCCGGCCGCGCCGCCGGTGGAGGCGACATCCACCGAGGTACTGATCAGCACGCAGCAGGTGTTGTTCGGCACCGCCGCCGCCCTGGGGGCGCACCGCAAGACGGACCCGCAGCGGCGGCACTACCCGAAGCGTTACGGATTCCTCGAGAACGCCCTCATGGCACGCGAAATGGAAAGATTATGAACGTTGTCGTCGCACTTGCGTCCGCGATGTTGATGGTGA
Source organism: Mycobacterium paraense (assembly GCF_002101815.1). Taxonomy (GTDB): domain Bacteria; phylum Actinomycetota; class Actinomycetes; order Mycobacteriales; family Mycobacteriaceae; genus Mycobacterium; species Mycobacterium paraense. The sequence continues at coordinate 42,859 of NZ_LQPM01000013.1, forward strand.
TGATCGCGAAGGGGATCTACAGCCTGCAGTGGTGGCTGGAGCGCAGCGACTACATCCGTCATTTCGAGGACTGACCGCCCCCGCCCGGGCGGCGCGCCCGAGGAAAAAGTTCGTGCCGAAATCCCGTGCAGCCTCCTAGAATTGTGCGGAATGAGGGTCGGCATCGACTTTGGCACCACCCACACCGTCGTTGCGGCCGTCGATCGGGGTAATTATCCGGTCATCTCGTTCGACGGACTGGACGCCTGGCCCTCGCTCATCGCCGCGAACGCCGACGGGGAGCTGCGATACGGGGTGGAGGCGGCCGCCGTGCGCCACGAGCCGGGCTGGTCGGTGCTGCGGTCGTTCAAACGCCTCCTCAACGAGGCCGGACCGCAGACCGAGCTGAACCTCGCCGGCCGCGACCATCGGCTGGCCGACCTCCTCACCGGCTTTCTGGCCCAGCTGAGACGCGACCTGCAGCATCGCTCCAATGCCACCCTGGCGCCGGGCGAGACCATCGAGGCGGCCATCAGCGTGCCCGCCAACGCCTCCAGCGCCCAGCGGCTGCTGACGCTCGACGCGTTCGTCGCGGCGGGTTTTCACGTCGTCGCGCTGCTGAACGAGCCGTCGGCCGCCAGCCTGGAGTACGCCCACCGGTACCGCTCCACCATCACCGCCAAACGCGAGTACGTCCTCGTCTACGACCTCGGCGGCGGCACGTTCGACGCGTCGCTGCTGCGGATGACCGGGCACGAGAACGAGGTCGTGATCAGCGAAGGCATTCAACGCCTCGGCGGCGACGACTTCGACGAGGCGATCGCGGACCTCGTCCTGGCCCGGCTGAACCTGCGGACGGTCGATCCGGCCACCCGCGAGCTGCTGCGGGAGGAGTGCGCCGCCCGCAAGGAGGCCGTGGGGCCGCAGACGCGCCGATTCCTGGTGGACCTCACCGGCGTCGACGCGGTCGACCGGCCCCCGTTCTCCTGCGGCATCGACGACGTCTACTCCGTCTGCGCGCCGCTCGTCGACCACACGACCGAGCTGCTGCACCGCGTCCTGCGCGCCCCCGCTCCCGGCAGGGGCGTGGCGTGGTCGGAGGTGGCGGGCATCTACGTGGTGGGCGGGGCCGGCGGCTTCCCGCTGGTTTCGCGGATGCTGCGCACCGCATTCGGCGAGAAGCGGGTGAAGCGCTCGCCGCACCCGTTCGCCGCGACGGCCATCGGCCTGGCGGTCTTCCTGGACAAGGAGGCGGGTTTCGCGTTGTCCGAACGCTTTTCGCGGCACTTCGGGGTGTTCCGGGAGGCGCAGGCCGGCTCCGACGTGGTGTTCGACCCGATCGTGCCGAAGGACGCCTCGCTGCCCGGGGACTCCCCGCTGGTCGTGCGGCGGACCTACCGGGCGGCGCACAACATCGGGCACTTCCGCTTCGTCGAGTGCAGCCGCCTGGTCGACGGGCGCCCCGACGGCGACGTGACGCCCTACGACCCGGTCCTGTTTCCCTTCGACCCGGCCCTCTACGACCGGGACGACCTGGGCCGGCAACCGGTCGGCCGCTGGAGCGACGGCCCCGACGTCGAGGAACGCTACGTGGTCGCCCCCAGCGGCGCCGTCGAGGTGACGCTGACGACGCACCCCGCCGGTTTCAAGCGCACCTTCCGGCTGGAGCGCTGCGCGGCGGCGTCGTAGGCCGAACCACGAACGGAGACAACGATGTCCACCTGGCTGATCACCGGCTGCTCGACGGGCCTGGGCCGCGCGCTCGCCGAGGCCGTCATCGCCGCCGGCCACAACGCCGTCGTCACCGCGCGCGACGTCGCGAAGGTCACCGACCTGGCCGAGGCCACTCCCGATCGGGTGCTGGCGGTCGCCCTCGACGTCACCAAGCCCGCGCAGGTCACCTCCGCCGTGCGGCGGGGCCACGAGCGGTTCGGCGGCCTCGACGTCCTGGTCAACAACGCCGGCTACGGCTACCGCGCCGCCGTCGAAGAGGGCGACGACGCCGAGGTCCGCGAGTTGTTCGAGACGCACTTCTTCGGCACGGTCGCGATGATCAAGGCGGTGCTGCCCGGCATGCGGGCGCGCCGCAGCGGCGCGATCGTCAACATCTCCTCGATCGGCGCGACGGTGACGCCGGTGGGATCCGGGTACTACGCGGCGGCCAAGGCGGCGATCGAGGGCATCAGCGGCGCCCTGCGCGGCGAGCTCGCGCCGCTGGGCATCTCGGTGACGGTCGTCGAGCCCGGCGCCTTTCGCACCGACTTCGCCGGTCGCTCGCTTGCGCAGTCGGCCGAGGTCATCGACGACTACGCCGCCACCGCCGGGCAGCGGCGCAAGGAAAACGACACCATGCACGGCAACCAGGCCGGCGACCCCGCCAAGGCCGCCGCGGCGATCATCGCGGCCGTCGAGTCAAGCGAGCCGCCCGGGTTCCTGTTGCTGGGCCCCGACGCCCTGGCCCTGTACCGCCATGTCGCTGACGCGCGCGCCGGCGAGATCGCGAAATGGGAAGCGGTGACCAGCGGCACCAATTTCGACTAGGGCTCAGCCGCGCACCGCGGGCAGCACGTCGCGTTCCCACGCCGCGAAGAACCCGTCCATGTCCGGGCCGATCTGCTGCACGTAGACCTCGTCGATGTCGGCGTCGAGGTACTGGCGCACCTGCGCGATGTGCTTGTCCGGGTCCGGCCCGCACGCGACGCTCTCGGCGACCTTCTCCGGTGGCACCAGCGACATGAGCGCGGCAAAGTCCTTGGGCCGCGGCAAGATCTGCGAGGTCTGCCCGGGCAGCCCCTCGTTGCCCCACAACCGGTGCGCCACCTTCAGCGCGGCGTCGGCGTCGGCGTCCCAACTCACCTTGGTGCCGGCCTGCACCGGCTTGTCGCCCCCGCCGGATTCCCGGAACGCCTTGACCAGGTCCGCCTCGGGCATCGCCAGCACGTAGCCGTCGCCGATGCGCCCGGCCAGCTCCGCGCCCTGCGGTCCGAACCCGGAAACGTAGATCGGCACCGGCCGTTCGGGCCGCGTGTAGATGCGCGCTTCTTGGACCTCGTAGTGCTTGCCGTGGTGGCTCACCTCGTCGCCGCGGTGCAGCAACCGGATGACGTCGACCGCCTCCTCCAGCATTTCCTGGCGCACCGCCACCGACGGCCAGCTGTCGCCGAGGATGTGCTCGTTGAGCGCCTCGCCGCTGCCCACCCCGAGGACGAAGCGGCCGTCGAGCTGCACGGCGGCGGTGGCCGACGCGTGCGCGATGATCGCCGGATGCGTGCGCACGGTCGGGCAGGTGACGGCCGTGCTCACCGGCAGCGAGGTGGCCTCCGACAGCGCGCCGATCACGCCCCACACGAACGGGCTCTGGCCCTGCTCGTCGTTCCACGGGTGAAAGTGATCGGAGATCCACAGCGCGTCGAATCCGGCCGCCTCCGCCCGTTTGGCCTGGTCCACCAGTTCCTTGGGGCCGAACTGCTCGCAGGAAAGGAAGTATCCGAACTTGGTCATGGCGACGGGCTACCCGGTACGCGGTGGCTTATGCGCCGCGACACTCCTGCCACACCAGTCACGAAATCGCAGGGACCATCCGTTGTGCCCGCCTCAGAGCGACAACGAGCCGCGTTTGTCGCTGTGAGGCGGGCACAAAGCCCATATCTTCCCGCGGCGGGGCCAATGTGGCGCATGTGAAAGCCAGCATCGCGAGAACCCCTTCGCCATTTAGGAGAAGATTATTCTTCGGAACCGAGAGACGCTTTACGATCGGTGGGTGCCCCACACGCTGGAACTCGAGCGCCCCCGCGACGGCGTCGTCGTCGTGCGGCTGAGCCGCCCGGAGCGGCTCAACGCCATCAACGAGGCCATGCAAGCCGAATTGGCCGGAGCCCTCGGCGATTTGGCGGACGACTCGTCGGTGCGCGCCGTCGTGCTCACCGGCGCCGGCCGCGGCTTTTGCGCCGGGATCGACGTGCGCGACTTCGGGCCCAGCGTCCCCGAGGCGACCGCCCCGGCCCTGGATCGGATGCGCTTCCAGGAGGGCATGGCCGCGCTCGCCGCACGCATCCGGGAAGTGCCGCAGCCCGTCATCGCCGCGGTCAACGGCCCGTGCGTCGGTGCCGGGTTCGCGCTGTGCCTGGCCGCCGACATCCGAATCTGTTCGGCGGGCGCCTCGTTCGGCAACGGGGCCATCCTGCTGGGGCTGTCGGGCGCCGAGATGGGCATGAGCTACCACCTCCCCCGCATCGTCGGCACCAGCGTCGCGGCCGACTGGATGCTCACCGGACGCACGGTGTCGGCCGGCGAAGCCGATCGGCGAGGGCTGGTCAGTGAGGTCGTCGAACCCGATCGGTTGGTCGACCGGGCCCTCGAGTTGGCGTCGCTGATCGCCGGCCTCGCCCCGCTCGGCGTGCAACTCACCAAGCGCGCGCTGCAGGTTAACACCGACGCGGCGAGCCTGCCCGCGGCGCTCGAGCTGGAGAACCGCAACCAGGTGATCGCGCACGCGACCAAGGAAGCGGCCGAGCGCCGCGAGAAGTGGTCACGGTGACCGGCCCGCTGAACGGCGTGCGCATCGTGATGATGGGCGGCCTGGGTCCGGCACCCTTTTGCGGAATGTTGTTGGGGGACTTGGGCGCCGACGTGGTTCGCGTCGATGCCCTCGCGGGGGTGGACGGTGCGCTGCCGATCGACTACACGGTTCGGCGCAGCCAGCGGTCGCTGGCCGCCGACGTCAAAGACCCCCGGGGCACCGAGCTGGTGCACCGGTTGGTCGCCGACGCCGACGCCTTCGTCGACGTGTTTCGCCCCGGCGTCGCCGAACGGCTGGGTATCGGGCCGAATGCCTTGCGGGAGCGCAATCCTCGCCTGGTCTACGCCCGGATGACGGGCTACGGGCAGGACGGACCCCTGGCGGGGAACGCCGGCCACGACATCAACTACATCGCCCTGGCCGGAGCCCTGCACGGCATCGGCACCGCCGAATCACCCGTTCCCCCATTGAATCTGGTCGGGGATTACGGCGGCGGCGGGATGCTCCTGGCGGTGGGGCTGCTCAGCGCGATCCTCGAAGCCCGCCAGTCCGGCGTGGGCCAGGTCCTCGACGTGGCGATGGTCGACGGCGCGGCGACGCTGATGGCGCCGTACTTCGGGATGGTCGCCGCGGGCACCTGGCGCGACCATCGGCAGGACAATCTGCTCGACGGCGCGGCCCACTTCTACGGCGTCTACGCCACGGCCGACGGCGGCCACGTGGCCGTCGGCGCGATGGAACGAAAGTTCTACGCCGAGCTGTGCGACCGCCTGGGCGTCGACGTGCCCCAGGATGACGACCGGCCGGCGACCTGGGCCGCCCACCGCGCCGAGCTGGCCGCCCGCTTCGCCGAGCGGACCCGCGACGAGTGGGAGCGGATCCTCGATTCGCCGGGATGCTGTGCGACGCCGGTGCTTTCGCTGAACGAGGCGCCCCGGCATCCCCACGCCGCCGCGCGCCGGGCCTTCATCGAGGTCGACGGCGTCACGCAGCCCGCACCCGCCCCACGCTTCTCGCGCAGCCGGCCCGCCGCGCCGTCGGGTCCCGCGCTGCCGGGCGACCACACGCGCGCGTTGCTGCGCGAGCTGGGACTGGACACCGAGGCCATCACCGAACTCGTCGACTCCGGCGTGGTGGCACAGAGCAAGAGGGGACGTTAAATGGCCTGGGACTTCTCCACCGACCCGCAGTGGGCGCAGCAACTGGACTGGGTCGAGGATTTCGTCCGCAACGAGTGCGAACCGATCGACCTGATCGTCAAGGAATCTCACGACCTGGGCGACCCGGTGCGCCAGGCCCTCATCCCACCGCTACAGGAGATCGTCAAGGAGCGCGGCCTGTGGGCCACCCACCTCGGGCCGCACCTCGGCGGGCCGGGCTATGGGCAGGTGAAGCTGGCCCTGCTCAACGAGATCCTGGGCCGCTCGGAGTGCGCGCCGATCGTGTTCGGCTCGCAGGCCCCCGATTCGGGCAACAGCGAAATCCTCGCGCACTACGGCACGCCCGAACTCAAGGCCCGCTACCTCGAGCCGCTGCTGGACAACCGCATCGTCTCCTGCTTCTCGATGACCGAGCCGCAGGGCGGCGCGGACCCCAAGGTGTTCCGCACCACCGCCGTGCCCGATGGCGATCACTGGATCATCAACGGGGAGAAGTGGTTTTCCTCGTTCGCGTCGATGGCGTCGTTCATCATCGTGATGGCGATGACCGACCCCGAAGCGCCGCCGTACCAGCGATACTCGATGTTCGTCGTGCCGGGCGACACCCCCGGCATCAACGTGCTGCGCGACGTCGGGCTGGGGTATCAGCCGGCGGGCGGCGGCCGGGAAGGGTACGTCCGTTACGAGAACGTCCGGGTGCCCGCGGACCACATGCTGGGCCCGCGCGGCGGGGCCTTCGTCGTGGCCCAAACCCGACTGGGCGGTGGGCGGATTCACCACGCCATGCGCACGGTCGGGTTGGTGCGGCGCATCTTCGACATGATCTGCGAGCGGGCGGTGTCGCGCTACACCCAGGGCGAGGTGCTGGCCAACAAGCAACTGGTCCAGGAGATGGTCGCCGACTCGTGGATGGAGATCGAGGCCTTCCGGCTGCTGACCCTGCAAACCGCTTGGAAGATCGACCAATTCAACGACTACAAGGCGGTGCGCGCCGACATCTCGGCGGTGAAGGCGATGATGCAGAAGGTGTTGCACGACGTGTCGTCGCGGGCGCTGCAGCTGCACGGGTCGCTGGGCACGACCCATGAGATGCCGTTCGTGCAGTACCTGGTGGAGTCGTTCGTGCTCGGCCTTGCCGACGGTCCCACCGAGGTGCACAAGGTGACGCTGGCCCGGCTATTGCTGAAGTACCGCCCGCCGGCGCCGGACCTGTTCCCCTCCGAGCACCTGCTGCGGTTGCGCGCGGCAGCCGAGGCGAAGTTCGCCGACCGGCTGGCGGGCATCCCCCGCGGGTAGTACCCGTGGCTAGACGGCCTTGGTGACGCCGACGTAGGACAGCACCACGTCGGATTGGTCGGTCACCCGCGTCAACGTGGCATAGGAGCGGATGAACGACTGGCCCACACAGCCGTCGATCTTGACGTGGAAGTTGCTGATCATCACCCACGGGCTCGAGCCCTTGAACTCCTTCTTGACCACCGGCACCACGATCACCAGGCCGGGCTTGAGCCCCACGCTCATCACGCCGTTGACCGGCGTGGAAACGATCGGCAACAGGCCCGTCACCGTCCCCGGCAACAGCGCCGTCGTCCCGATGCCCGGGGTGATGCCCGCGCTGCCCGCCATCGTGACGCCGTTGGACGTGCTCATGTCGATGCCGCAGCCGATCTCGTATCCGACCTCGAGCTCGCCTCTGGGCTGTTCCGGTCCGATCAGCGAGCCGACGAAGATCCCGCTGGACAGGTATTCGCGGGACGAGAGCGCGGTGGTCAACGGCGCCACGGGAACTTGCGACTCGTCCTTCGCGCCCAGGCCCAGCGTCCAGCCATCGGGGGTGTTGAGGGTTGCTGGCGGGTTCGAGGGGATGCGTCCGTCGGGCGCGGCTGCCGTGGCCGCGGCGGGGTCGACTTCGGGGTCGGCGCTGGTCGACGGCGCCGTGGCCAGCTGCATGGCAAGGCAAGCCGCGACGACCGCGGCGCGGCGGACGACCACGGCTATGGGCCTCACGGACGACACCGTAAGCGGCGCCGGATTCACCGTGCGACATTTGCTGGGCGCACCGCCACAGTCGTTGTGCGTTCGTAACGCGAACGCAACTTCGGCGACCGTTTCGGCCGCCGAAGGCTAGAATCGCCTGCTATGAAGCGTCGCATCCTCGCGCTCGGCCTGTTGGCCGGTGGCGTCACGCTGGCGAGCGGCGCAGGCATCGCGCACGCCGACCCGGATCCGTTTACCCCGCCGGCGCCCGGCTTGATCGATCAGATGCTCACCGAGACACCCGACCTCTTCGTCGACCCACGCGACGAGGGCGGGCCGTCAACGAATTCGGGCCGGATCGGAATGTATTGCGAAAACTTGTTCGTGCGATGCCGGTGACCCACCGCTAGTCCAGCATTGACCGCGCTCGCTCGAGCAACCTAGGCAGCGTCGGGGCCATGGCCTCCCATTCGGCGCGCGGGTTGGGCCTTCGGCGGTTGTGCTTGACGATCAGCGACCACGTCGCCGCCGACTTGAAGCACGCCAGCGCGCCGAACCAACCCAAATCGGCTACCCCACAACCCAACTCGCGTTGGTAGAGCTCGGCGAGCTCAACAGTCGGAGGCGCCACACCCGCCGAGGCCGGAACCCGCCGATACGTCTCCGGGTCGCAGTTGATCAAAAACCAGCCGACGTCGATGCGCGGATCGCCGATCGACCAGATTTCCCAATCGATCACGGCGGTGATCCGCGCGCCGACGGCCATCAGGTTGCCCAGCCGGAAGTCGCCGTGCACGACGGCGGGCCCCATAGCCGTTGGCGCGCAAGCCAGTAGCGCGTCACGCACGCCGGGCCAGCCCGGCACCAGCGCCGGGTCGACGGTCCGCAGCGTGTCGCACCAGCGCTGGACCTCGGCGACCGGGTCACACACGGGTTCGCCGGCCAGGCCCAGGGCGCGCGGCGACAGGCCGTGCAGGGCGGCCATGGCCCGGCACGCGCCGCGGTAGCGCTCGGCCAGGTCCGCACCGGGCGGGCAGCCGTCGAAAAGCGGCTCCACGCAGTCGCCTTCGGCACGCGACATCACGAACAGCGGCGGGACATCGGGCGGGCTGCCGGGGTCCTCCCACACCACCTCGGGCACCGGAACCCGCGTCGCGGCAAGCGCTTTCATGATCCGGGCCTGACGGAGCACGTCGCGGTGCGCCACCGGCGCGACGCCGGGCGGGGCCACCTTGATCACCACCGCCCGGCCGTCGCGCTGACCGCAGAACGTGAGGCTGGAGGCGCCCCCGGCCAGCGGCGCCAGGCCGACGACGTCCGCGGCCGCGAGCCGCCTGCGCAGCTCCTCGAGATCGAGCTCGGGCATTCAGCCGGCCCAGCCGGCCTCGGCGAGGAAGGGCTGCGTGTGCGCGATGCGCCCGGTCATGGACTTCGGATCGCAGGTGCACAGCCGCAGGGCGGTCTCCGTGATCAGTTCGATGTCCTCGGTGTCGGTCTTGGCCAGGTCCAGGGCGCCGGCCCCCGGTGTCGCGACGGGGTTGGACGGAGCGGCGGCGTTGACCGCGATGCCGTCGTCGTAGAGTTCGGCGGCCAGGCTTTTGGTGAGCCGGTTGAGCGCGGCCTTGGCCGTTCCGTAGACGCCGAAGCCCGCCGTCCGGTCGAATTCGGAGAACGGCGGCCCGGGCGGCAGGTCGCCGCCCACCGACGTCAGGTTGAGGATCCACCCCCGCCCGCGGTCGCGCATCGCGGGAATCGCCAACTGGCACAGGTGCAACGGCCCCAGCACGTGCATCTCCAACATCAGCCGGGCCCGCCGCTGCGGGAACCCGTCGAGCGGCCGCAGGAAGGTGACCGCCGCGTTGTTGACCAGAATGTCGGGGGCCCCGACGGCGCTCACCACCTCCGCGAAAAGCCGTTCGCGTTCCTCGGAGTGGGCGAGGTCCGCGGCAATCGCGACGGCGCGCCCGCCGGCGGCGACGATCTCGTCGCGGGTCTGGTTCAGCGATCCCTGGTATTTGGGGTCGGGTTCCATGGTGCGCGCGGTCAGCGCCACCGTCGCGCCGCGCGCGGCGAGCCGAGCCGCGATCGCCTTGCCCAGCCCCCGGCTGCTGCCGGTCACGAGGGCAACCATCCCGTCGCACCGTGGGTCTGCGCCCATCGTCTACCTCCTCGGGACCCGCGGAACGGAAACAGCTTCTCGAAAACAGAGAATGCCATTATCGTCGCCCGAGCGGAAGGGCGGCCAGGATTCCCTCGTCAACCGAACGGGAATCCCCCGCTCATGAGCACACCGCGCGAGGTCGTCGAGCTGATCGACGCGCTCGCCTTCGACATCTACGACGCCTACGACCGCCCGCGCCTCTACCCGGCGCCGGAGAAGGCGAAGGCGATCACGGCGGCGCGCTACCTGGCACGGCAACTGCTCAGGAAGGGCTGGCGCAACGACGGCCGGATCGACCTGCCCTGCTGCCCGTACGGGACCGTGACGTGCTTCGACCCGGCGCCGCACGCCCACTGCGAAATGTAGTGTCAGCCCCCGCCTTCGGCCCGCAGGGCGTCGAGGGCATATCTCCCGCCGCCCGTGAAGACCAGCAGCAGGAAAGCGAAGCAAAACAGGATCGCCAAAGCGCCGCCGTTGCCCGCGGGCGGGTCGCCGATGGGCCAGAGCGCTCGCGGCTGATGCATCCAGAAATAGGCGACCGCCATTTCCCCCGAGGCGATGAAAGCGGCAGCGCGGGTGAACAATCCGGTCGCGATCAGCAGCCCCGCGACCAGCTCGAGCAGGCCGGCGTACCACCCGGGCCAGACCCCGAACTCGACGCGCCATCCGAGACGCACGGGCCAGTGAAAGGCGCTCGTCGAGCCGTACGCCGCGAAGAGCAGCCCGTAGACCAACCGGAACAGACTCAGCACGGCCGGCGCAAACCGCTCGAGGCGGCGGTCGAGAGCTTTCGTCACCCCTCAGAGGTTACGGTCGCGACCCAGTCGAGCAAGCGACGCCACAGCCGGTGCCGGCTCGACGCCATGTTGTGGCAGTGCGCGCTGCCGGCCAGCACGACGGTGGTGATGTCGGGGCTGCTGCGAAACAGGGCGGCTTCCGCGCGTGGATCCGGCGAGACGTCGACGGCGCCGTAGCCGAGGAGCACCGGAACGCCGATCCGCGCGGCGTGGTCGGCGACGACGCCGGGCACCATCGCGGTGCCGAACACGCGCGGCACCACCGACTTTGCCGTGACGCAGTCGGCCGCGACCACATCGGCGGGGACGTCGTCGAGGTGAAACCAGCTCTGCAGATACTCGCGCGGGGCATCGGCATAGGGCTCGGGCAGGGCGGCGAGGATCTGCCCGGCCAGCTCCTCGCGGCCCTGCGGCGTCGCCGCCCGGGCGATGAATCCCGGATCGAGGTTCAGCGGCGCCACGTGCTGGTTGGTGCAGCCGAGCGCCGCCAGGCCCGCGTAGCTGGAAAACACCGATTGCTGGACGATCGCGAGATAGGCACCCAGCGAATGCGCCACCGCCACCACGGGTACGCGGCCGCCGGTGACGTCGGGCAGCGCGGAGACGGCCCGCGCGAGCGCGGCGGCGATGTCGGTGAAGCCGAAATCGCGCGCCGGCTTGGAACTCTCACCGGTGCCCAGCGGGTCGATCGTGACGACGCTGTAGCCCTTCTCGGTGGCGAACTCGGCGAAGCTGTAGCCGCTGCGGCCGGCGATGTTGAGGTCCCAGTATTCGCGGCTGTAGGTGCCGCCCGGGAGGCAGAGGAGTACGGCGCCCGGGGCGCCGGGCGGCGGGTAATACGTCGCCGCCAACGACGCCCGCTCCCCGACCACGTCGCCGACGTCGAAGCGCACCGGTCGTGGGGAAACGGTCATGGCGCGCCTTCCGTCGTAGCGTCATAGTTGAGTTCAGATTGAACCGCGCGATGAAGTGGGGAGTGGCAAATGGCCGAAGAGCCCGTGGCCGGGCACCCGAGCCCGGCGGAACGCGCCGCCCGGGTCGAGCAGCGGGTGAAGGAGCTTCGCAACCGAAGGGCCGAGTTGGCCGCCGGCGAGCGGCCCTCCAAGGAGTCGGTCAGCTTCGCGCGCCACCGGGCCGAGGAATCCCTGCACTTCGCCACCGCGGCCCACCACGCCGCCGCCCAGCGGCACGAGGAGTTGGCGCACGTGCACGAGCGCACGGCGAACACCTACCAACGCGCCGCCATGGACGGACGGGGCTCCTCGGCCCGGCTGCAGCAGGCCGCCGACCAGCACTGGCAGGCCGCGCACGACAGCCACCTGGACGCCGCAGCGGACGAGGCGCAGGCCGAAAACCCCCAGAAGTCCACGTCGGGCTGACGCGTTGACCTACCTGCTCCTGCTCGGCGCGATCTTCGCCGAGGTCGTCGCGACCAGCCTGCTCAAGAGCACCGAGGGATTCACCCGGCTGTGGCCGACGGTCACCTGTCTGGTCGGCTACGCCGCGTCCTTCGCGCTGCTTTCGTTGTCGATCTCGCGCGGCATGCGCACCGATGTCGCCTACGCGCTGTGGTCGGCGATCGGGACGGCCGCCATCGTGCTGATCGCCGTGCTGTTCCTCGGCTCCCCGGTGTCGGCGGCGAAGGTCGTCGGCGTCGGGTTGATCATCGCCGGCGTGGTCACGCTGAACCTGGCCGGCGCGCATTAGGTAACGAACGGGGCCGCCGCGCAGACATTCACTGCATGAGTGTCAGCCGCCCCGCCGGCGTCGCCGCGCTGGCCGGCGCCGCCGCGCTGGTCCTCGCGGTGGGCACCGCGCACGCCGCGCCGGACCCGCCGCGCGGCGAGGGCACGCTGTACGGCAATCCCGCGGCGGCCGCGGCGTTCTGGCGCTACCAGGGATACGACGACGACTGCGTGGAAATGGCGGTCGCCGACGTGGTGGGCGAGCTGACCGGGCGGCAGCCCTCCGAGCAGGCCATCGTCAGGCTGGCCCAATCGACCCCCAGCACCGTCCACGCCGGGCCGGTCTACACCAAGCCGAAGAAACGCAAGCCCGGCAGCGGCACCTCGTTCGACGACGAGCCGGCGCTGCTCGCGCACTACGGCATCCGCGCCGCGTCCACCGACAAGGCGAGCGCCGCGAAGGCGGGCGCGCCCGAGGGACTGACCGCACTGGAGCAGGACCTGGCCAAGGGCCGCAAGGTGATCGTCGGCGTCAACTCCGAGCTCATCTGGCGCGAGCCCGTCGAGGACAAGACCCCCGACGGCCGGCCGGAGGCCAACCACGCCGTCGTCGTGACCGGCATCGACACCGCGGCCGGCGTCGTGCACCTCAACGACAGCGGAAGCGAGCAGGGCCGCGACGAACAGGTGCCGATCGACGTCTTCGCGCAGTCGTGGGCCACCAGCGACGACCAGATGACGGTCACCGCGTAGCCTAATTGCGTTGCGGCCGTTGCGAGGTCAGCCGGGTGCACGGGTCCTGGCAGGCGTGGTTGATTCCGGGCAGCATCTGGTGGGCGAAGTCGCCGCCGGTGCGAATGGTCGCGAACGCGATGACTCCGCCGACCACGCACAGCGCCGCGGTGATGAGCATCGCGATCGGAAAGCCGTGACCGAGCGGCTGATCCGGGCCGGCATGGATGCCCGCGGCAACCGGCAGCACCGCGACGGCCAGTAACCCGGCGACACGCGCCACGGCGTTGTTGACGCCGGAGGCGGTGCCGGCGTAGGCGTCGGGGACGGCGGAAAGGACCGCCGCGGTCAGCGGCGCCACGGTGACCGCCAGGCCGACGCCGAACACCACCACGGCGGGCAGCACCGCGCCGAGATAGGTCGCCCCGGGCACGATGCGCGCCATCAGCGCCAGGCCCGCCGCGGCGATCAGCGGGCCGACCGTCATGGGCAGCCGCGGCCCGCGCCGCTGCCCGAGGGCGCCCGCCCACGGCGAGCCGATCAGCATGATGATCGTCGTGGGCAGCATCGCCAGCCCCGCCGCCAGGGCGGAGTAGCGCAGGCTTTGCTGCAGCTGCAGGGCCAACAGGAAGAACGCGCCGCCAAGGGCGGTGTACACGGCCAGGGTCGCGAGGTTGGCGCCGGTGAATTGCCGCGACCGCAACAGGGTCAGCGGCAACAGCGGTGATTCCGCACGGCGTTCGATCGCGGGGAACGCGACCAGCGCGGCCGCGCCGACGACGGCCGCGGACACCGTGATCCATGTCCAACCACGGGACGGCGCCTCGATCAGCGCGTAGATCGCCCCGGACAGCCCGACCGTGACGGCGACCGTCCCCAGCACGTCCGGACGGCCCTCCGCGGTGGGACCGTGTGATTCGGGGATGTGCCGAGCCGCGATCCACACCACCGCCACCGCAAGCGGAAGGTTCAAGAAGAACACCCAGCGCCACGACGCCGCGTCGACGAGCCAGCCGCCGATGAACGGCCCCAGCGCCGTCGTCACGCCGGACATGCCGGCCCAGATTCCCACCGCCCGGCCCCGGTCGTCGTCCGTGATGCCGGCATCGACCAACGCGAGGCTGCCCGGAACCAGCGCCGCCGCGCCGATGCCCTGCACCAGCCGCGCCCCGACCAGCCAGCCAATGCTCGGCGCCAACCAGCACACCATCGAGGCCCCGGTGAAAACGACCAGGCCGGCGAGGAAGACGCGGCGGCGGCCGTAGCGGTCACCCGCGGCGCCCCCGGAGAGCAGCAACGCACTCAGCGTCAACAGGTAGCCGTCCAGCACCCATTGCTGCCCGGTCAAACCGCCGCCCAGCTCGCGCCCGATGGTCGGCAGCGCGACATTGACGACGGTGCCGTCCAGCAGCGCCATGCCCGAACCGAGGACGGCCGCCGCGATCAGCCAGCGGGCGCCGGGCGACCCCAACGGCAGCGGGGTTGCGGAGGGTCCCATGGTTGAGCATTCTGCGCCTAGGATTTCGCCATGCCGATTCTTGGAGAGCAAACCTTCGTCGCCGCGCGAGTGACGAGGGCGACGTCCAACGCGTTGCGGATCGGGCTCACCGGCCCCGACGGGACCGAATTGGCGCGCGCTCAACAAAAGGGCGGCGTCGGCGTCCTGCTCGGATTCAAGAACGGCGGGAAAAGCGACTACACGCTGTCCGGGGCGGCGGGCGACGAACTCCGGCTGGCGGTGGCGGGGACGACGACTGTGACGAACCGGGACGGCACCGTCGGAAAGATCGTCCCCGCCGACGGCGCGGCGCGGCTGGAGGACGGTGGCGGCACCGTCCTGGCGGTGCTGCGGCCGCACACCGGATCCAAGGCCGACGGCGCGTGGCATCACCCGATCCTGTCCCCCGCGGGCGACGAACTGGGCGTCCTCACGCTGATGACGGTCCACACCGGGTGGCGCGACATCGAAACCGAGGCAATCCAATTGCTGTCCAACCAGAACATCGCCACGCTGAAGGCGCCGTCCGCCGGTGCGATGCTCAAGCTCCGCGCCCCGGCCTTCCCCCAGCTGGGCGACATGCTCGCCGCGGCGTGCGTCGACTTCTCCGTGCTGCCCCGCGGCTACCTCGCCTGACCGGCTCGCCGTTTCGTCGCCGGCGCGTGGGCTCTCGTTCACGTGGCGGACGCCAATTGCGCGCCTGGCGTGCAAACACCGCTGCCACACTGATTCGCCTGCGCGCCGCCGGGCATCGCTCTCAGGGAGTAGGACTCACCAATGACCGACCTAGATCAGACGCCCTCCGATGGAATGTCCCCCAGCCCCACGCGGGCCGACCTGGTCGAGCACTCCCGCACCGGGATGAGCGCGGCCGCGCTGCAGCGGGCGATCAACGATCACCTGCGCTACTCGATCGGCCGCCCGGCCGCGGCCCGGCGGCCCGAGCACTACTACCGCGCGCTCGCGCTGGCCGTGCGGGACCGCATGCAGGACCGCCGGGTGGCGTCGACGCAGACCTCGCTGGACCTCGGCCGCAAGGTGACCTGCTACCTGTCGGCCGAATTCCTGATGGGCCCGCAACTGGGCAACAACCTGCTGAACCTCAACATGGAACGCGCGGCGCGGGAAGCGTTGGCGGCCATGGGCCAGAATCTCGACACGGTCCTGGCGTGTGAGGAGGAACCGGGCCTGGGCAACGGCGGGCTCGGCCGGCTCGCCGCGTGCTACCTGGACTCGCTGGCCACCCTGGAGCGGCCGGCGATCGGCTACGGAATCCGCTACGAATTCGGCATCTTCGACCAGGAGATCCGCGACGGCTGGCAGGTCGAGCAGACCGACAACTGGCTGGACCACGGAAACCCTTGGGAGATCCCCAAACCCGACGTCACCTACCTGGTCAAGTGGGGCGGCTACGTCGCGCACAACACCGACGACTCCGGCCGCGACCGCGTCCGCTGGGTGCCCGGGCGGCTGCTCAAGGGCGTCGCCTACGACACGCCCATCCAGGGTTACGGGGTCAACACCTGCAACGTGCTGACGCTGTGGAGCGCGCGGGCCGTCAAGTCGTTCGCGTTGGAGGCCTTCAACACCGGCGACTACTACGGGGCCGTCGAGGACGAGGTCATGTCCGAGACGGTCACCAAGGTGCTCTACCCCAACGACGAGCCGGAGGCGGGCAAACAGCTGCGACTGCTGCAGCAGTACTTCTTCGTGTCGTGCTCGCTGCAGCACGTGCTGCACATCATGGACGACCTCGCCGACGCCGGCGTGCGCGAACTGCCCCAGCGATTCGCCTTGCAGCTCAACGATACTCATCCCTCGATCGGCGTGGCCGAACTGATGCGGTTGCTGGTCGACGAGCGTGAGCTGGCGTGGGAGGAGGCCTGGGACATCACGGTCGCGACGTTCGGCTACACCAACCACACCCTGCTGCCCGAGGCGCTGGAGACCTGGCCGCTGGAACTGTTCGCCGAGTCGCTGCCCCGCCACCTCGAGATCATCTACGAGATCAACCGTCGCTTCCTCGACGAGGTGCGCGCCCGCTTCCCCGGCGACGAGGATCGGGTCCGCCGGATGTCGCTGATCGGCGAGGACAACGGCAAGAACGTCCGGATGGCGCACCTCGCCACCGTGGGCAGCCACGCCGTCAACGGGGTCGCCGCGCTGCACTCGGAGCTGCTGAAGACCAGTGTGCTCAAAGACTTTTACGAAATGTGGCCGGAGCGGTTCAGCAACAAGACCAACGGCGTGACGCCGCGGCGCTTCCTCGCGCTGGCCAACCCGGGGCTGCGGGAACTGCTGGACCGCACCGTCGGGGACGGCTGGCTGACCGACCTGGGACGGCTGCGCGGCCTGGAGCCGTTCGTCGACGACGCGTCCTTCCGCCAGGAATGGCGCGACATCAAGCGCACCAACAAGGCGCGCCTCGCCAAGTACATCCGCTCGGTGGCGGACGTCGAGCTCAACCCCGACTGGATGTTCGACATCCAGGTCAAGCGCATCCACGAATACAAGCGCCAGCACCTCAACGTCCTGCACATGGTCGCGCTGTACCACCGGCTCAAGCAGGACCCGGGACTGTCGATACCGCCGCGCGCCTTCATCTTCGGCGGCAAGGCCGCGCCGGGCTACTTCATGGCGAAGCGGATCATCAAGCTGATCAACGCCGTCGGCGAGACCGTCAACGCCGACCCGGACGTCAACCGCTTCATGAAAGTGGCGTTCGTGCCGAACTTCAACGTGCAAAACGCGCACATGATCTACCCCGCCGCCGACCTGTCCGAGCAGATCTCCACCGCGGGCAAGGAGGCCTCGGGAACCGGCAACATGAAGTTCATGATCAACGGCGCTCTGACCATCGGCACGCTCGACGGGGCCAACGTCGAGATGCGCGAGGAGGTCGGCGCCGAGAACTTCTTTTTGTTCGGCCTCACCGAACAACAGGTCGAGGACCTCAAGGCGGGCGGCTACCGCCCGGCCGATTACATCGATGGCCCCCACGCTGGAAATGACGAGCTGCGCGCCGTGCTGGATCTCATTGCGGGCGGGACGTTCTCGCGCGGCGACACCGAGGTGTTCCGGCCGCTGGTGGACAACCTCCGCTACGACGACCCCTTCCTGGTCTGCGCCGACTACGCGTCGTACGTCGAGTGCCAGGAGCGGGTGAGCGCGGCGTGGCAGGACCGGGACTCGTGGACGAAGATGTCCATCCTGAACACCGCGCGCAGCGGCAAGTTCTCGTCGGATCGCGCCATCGCCGAGTACTGCGACGACATCTGGAATGTCTGGCCGCTGGCCGTCAAGATCTAGCGGTAGCCCGGCAGATCCGGCACGCCGCTGGCCGTCAGCCAGCCGCCGCCGTCGACGACCAGCGTCGCGCCCGTGACGTAGGAGGCCGCGTCGCTGGCCAGAAACAGCACGGCTTCGGCGACCTCGGTGGTCGAGCCGGGGCGCCGCAGCGGGTTCTGGGTGGTGCGGTGCTGGTTGTCGCCGGTGACCCGGCGCACGCCCTCCGTGCCCGAAATCGCGCCGGGCGCAACGATGTTCACGCGCACCCCGTCGGGCCCCCATTCGATGGCGCAGCTGCGGGTCAGCGCGTCGATGCCGGCCTTGGCGGACACCACGTGCGCCTGCAGCGCCATGCCGCGGTACTGGGTCGCCGCGCTGATGTTCACCACGGCGCCGCCGTGCTCACGCAGCCAGCATTCGTAGGCCGCCTTCGACACGTTGAAGGTGCCCAGCAGGTCGATGTCGACCACGGCCTTGAATCCGTTGGGGCTCAAGTCGCTGATCGGCACGGGGAAGTTTCCGGCGGCGTTGTTGACGACGACGTCGAGCCGGCCGAAGGCGCGCACCACCTCCTCGACGACGGCGGTGACCTCGTCGTAGCGGCGCACGTCGCACACGCCGTAGATCGCCTCGATCCCCCCGCCCCGCAACTGCGTAACCGCCGCCTGCAGGTTGACCTCCTTGCGGCTGCAGATCGCGACGCGGGCGCCGTGACCGCCCAGCACCCGGGCGACCTCCAGGCCCAGCCCGGTGGCACCGCCGGTCACCAACGCCACCCGCCCGTCCAGCAGGTCGGCCCGAAACGGGCTGCGGCCGTCGGCCATCAGCCGTCCCAACTCGGGACCAGGCCGAGCGCGCGCATCAACTGGCCCTCGAACCCGGTCAGCAGCGAGACCCCGGTGACCGACGACTGCGGCAGCGGGAAATTCAGGCCGGGGTCGAGCGCCGGGTTGAACGGATAGCCGGTCGGCATCATCGACGGCGGCAGCAGCCCGAGGTCCACCAGCGCCGCCTGCGGCCCCTGCACCGCGCCGTGCACCAGGTCGGGCACGATGGTGAACGGGTTCGGCAGCTCGAACAGGCTGGCCGGGGTGGGGATGTCGGCGTACTCCCCCGACCCGTAGCCCGTGTCGACGATCACCCGCAGATCCGGCTGCAGCAGGTCGGCCAGGGCGTTGCCGTAGGGCGCCGGCACGTACAGGCGCAGCGGCGAGACGAGCGGCAGGTTCTGTGTCAGCAGCTCGTAATAGCGGGTGGAACCGGTGTAGCCGGGCGACGTCGGCAGCTGGATCGCGGCCCCGATCTGTCCCGGGGTCAGGTCGACGTAGTCGTGCGTCCCGTGGTAGAGCGCGAACCCCATGAACGCGTTGAGGTCGCTGACCGGGTTGAGCACGTACTGCGGCAGGTTGGTCACCATGTCGTACTGGTTGGTGAAGATCACCGTGGGGTACGGCGAGTTGGGGGGCGTCGCGCCGTTCATCAGGACGTCGAACAGCGGGATGTACAGGCCGGGGAAGCGTTCGAAGAACCCGCCGTTGGGGTTGCCGGGGTCACCGGTCAAAAAGAACGAAAGCTTGCTCGGGTCGGGCGGATTGGCCATCGCCATCAGGTTGCGGATCTCGTCGGTGGCCACAAGCGCACCTTGTGAGGTGCCGTAGACGATCACCTTGTTGCCCGCCGCGAGTTCGGTGTTGATGGCGCCGTTGAGCAGCTGCACGCCCTGGGCCACCGACTGACCCAGCGTCAGGTTTCCCAGTTGCGGGGTGAACGGCCAGAACTGCTCGGGGGTGTAGAGCGCCTGCCCCAGCGCCCCGGTGAGCGGCGACAGCGTCGGGTTGTTCAGGAAGTTGGCCATGATGTTGCCGACGTACTTGGCGTCCGGCAGCGGGAACGTGGTGCCGCCGACGACCAGCGCCACCGAGCTGTTCGACGGCACGATCAGCGGCGGGATGCTCGCCGGAGCGGGGTTCTCGGCCTGTGTGGCGAACGAGACCAGCGGCGCTTGCAACTCCCCGACCGCGTTCCGCAAGGTCTGCTCGGCGGCCTGCTCGGTCGCGACGTAGACGGCGTCCGCCTCGCCCAGCAGTTGCATGAACCGCTGCTCGAACGCCTGACCCTGTTCGGCCAGTTCCCGGTAGACCCTCGACTGATTGATGAACAGCGGGGTGATCGCCGCGCTGACCTCGTCGCCCCCGGCGGGCAGGACGCTGCCGGTCCGCAGCGCGGCGAGGGCGTTGGCCTCTTCGAGCGCGGCACCGATCCTGCCGACGTCCTGCGCGGCCGACGCCAGCTGCCCAGGAATGACCTGCATGACCGCCATCTGGACCATTCTCGACAATGACGGGCGGGGCCGCGACCGGTTTGACGAAGCCGGCATCGCCGCGCGGCCGGCGCCGAGCTTTACACTGGGCCGGCAAGGCGTGCGAGTGAAGGTGAACACCAGTGAGGATCACAAAAATCGCCGCGGGCGGGCTGGTTGCACTGGCCTCGCTGTTCGGCTCGGGCATCGGCCTGGGCACAGCGCGAGCCGACAGCGGCCAGGAGAAGGAGGCCTGCCAGCTGATGGACGATCCGGCCGGGCCCGAATCGGGTTACCTGCCAGCCGAATACGCCTTCATGCGGCTGCGCGCCACGATGTCGGCCGAGGCCGCGCGCACTGTCATGTCCGAGGCCGCCCAGGACTTCTGCCCCAACCACATCACCGACCTGCCCGCGGGCTGGCGGTAAGGAGGACGGGAAATGGATACCGCCTTGTTTGGTTTCCTGACCGTGGTCGCCCTCGCGGCGGCGCTGGTGTTCGCCGCGATCGCCGGCGTCTACGTCAGACGGCTGGGAGATCGAACGACCCTGCCGATCAGCGAGGAAATCGGGGCCGCCAAGAAGGTGGTCACCAAAGTCCGCAAACGCCAACCAATGTCGGCCGAAGAGTTGGCTTACGCCAGGGAGATCGTCGCCATTCGCAGCTCCGTGATGGCGCTCTGCATTCCCGGCGCCTTGTTCTCGGTGGGCTGCTTTTACGTGTTCGGCAGTCTTTACCATCTGCACGGGGCCACGCCCTCCGAGCGAACATTCCTCGGCGTCTTCCCCATGCTGGCCTCCATCAACTTCACGACCCAGATTCTTCGCAGCGCACGGTTGAAGCGGCGACTGCGGAAGATGCCTTGACGCAATCGCGGCATCCCCACACAGCCCCCGGGTCGCGCTCCCGGACCAGTACCGATACTCTTTGCACGATGTCCATTGGGCACATGAGCGTCTACTATTTGCATGCGCCTGCGGGCGGCAGCTGGGGGGAGAAGACGATGTCCGGACCGAGCTTCGAGAGGTGACGAATGAGCCCTCGTTCGGTCGGCAGGACCGTCCTGGCGCGAATCTGGATGCCGTTGGTGGCCGTCGTCGCGCTCGCCGTGGGGGCGGTGGGCATGTGGAAGGTGCACCAGTTCTCCGCCCCGCCGCCCGTCGTCACGGTCAACGGCCCGGCCGCGCCCCCGGAGTTCAACCTCAAGCGGCTCACGTTTGAGGTGTCCGGCTCCGTCGGGCAGGGCGGGATGCTGGTCTACGTCGACGTCGACGGCCATCCGCATCAGGTCGACCTCACCACCCTGCCGTGGTCGCACACGGAAACGACCACGCTCACCGTGGTGTCGGGCAGCATCTCGGCGCAGGTTCACGGTGGTCAGGTCGGCTGCCGGATGCTGGTGAACGGCGTCGTTCGCGATGAACACTCCGATAACCATCAGGACGCGCACGTCTTCTGCCTGGTGAAATCCGCATGAGCGAGCACCCGGCGGAGCAGCGGCCGCGACGACCCTTCGTCCCCCGAATGGTTCGCATCTTCGCGATCCCGATCATCGCCTTCTGGGCCCTGCTCGCCGTGTCGACGAACACCTTCATGCCGCAGGTGGAGAGGGTCGCCGAAGAACTCGCCGGGCCGGTCGTCCCGCACTATGCGCCGTCACAGCGGGCCCTGCTGTCCATCGGTGCGAAGTTCCACGAGTCCAACTCGACGAGCCTGGCCATGCTCGTGTTCGAGGGCGACCGGCCGCTGGACGACGCCGACCACCACTACTACGACGACTTGGTGCGCCGCCTCAAGCAAGACCCCAAGCACGTGCAGTACGTCATGGATCTGTGGGGGAAGCCGATCACCGCGGCCGGGGCGCAGAGCCTCGACGGCAAGGCCTCGTACGTGCTGCTGCGGCTCGCGGGCGACATCGGCCAGATGCAGGCGAACGAGTCCGTCGCCGCCGTCCGGGACGTCGTCGCGAAGGACACGCCGCCGCCCGGGCTCAAGGTCTACGTCAGCGGGGCGGCCCCGCTCGCGTCGGACACGGTCTCCATCGCGAACTCGAGCCTGAACGACATCACGATCGTGACGATCTTCCTGATCATCGGCATGTTGCTGCTGGTGTACCGCTCGATCGTCACGCTGTTCGTGCCCCTGGCCGGGGTGCTGTTCGAGATGCTGGTCGCGAAGGGTGTCATCTCATTCCTCGGGCATTTCGGCTACATCGAGCTGTCGTCGTTCGCGGTGAACATCGTCGTCGCGCTGACCCTGGGGGCGGGGACGGACTACGGCATCTTCTTGATGGGCCGCTATCACGAGGCGCGACAGGCCGGCGAGAGCAGGGAAGACGCGTTCTACACCGCGTACAAGAGTGTCACGCCGGTCATCCTCGGCTCGGGGCTGACGATCGCGGGCGCGTGCTACTGCCTGACGTTCGCGCGACTCAACTACTTCCACACCATGGGGCCGGCGGTCGCCATCTCCATGCTGTTCACCATCGCGGCGGCGCTGACGCTCGGCCCGGCTTTCTTGACCGTGGGCAGCCTGTTCGGGCTTTTCGACCCGAGGCGGGCGGCCAAGGCGCACCTGTATCGCCGGATCGGCACGAGCGTGGTCCGGTGGCCGGTGCCGATCCTGGTGGCCAGCGCCGCCGCCGTCCTGTTCGGCGCCGTCTTCGTGCCGACGTACCGGCAGAACTACGACGACCGCCAATATCAGCCGCACAACTCCCCCGCCAACCTGGGTTTCGCGGCGGCCGATCGGCACTTCCCGAAGAGCAAGCTGTTCTCCGAGATGCTGATGATCGAGACCGATCACGACATGCGGAACTCCGGCGACTTCATCTCGCTGGACCGGGCGGCCAAGGCCCTCATTCGCCTTCCCGGCGTCGCGATGGTGCAAAGCATCACCCGGCCGCTGGGCCGGCCCCTGGAACATGCCACCCTGCCGTACCTGTTCACGACGCAGGGCAGCGGTAGCGGTCAACAGCTGCCGTTCACCAAGCAGCAGAACGCCAACACCAGCCAGCAGGCGCAGATCACGCAGCATTCCGTCGACGTGCTGCGGCAGGAGATCGTCTATTTCCAGAACATGTCGGACGAGCTGCACAAGACGGTTCTCACCGTCGAGGATCTGCAACGGCTCACCGCCGAAATGAACCAGGAGATCTCCAACGTCGACGATTTCTTCCGCCCCATCAAGAGCTACTTCTATTGGGAGCGGCACTGTTTCGACATCCCGATCTGCTGGACGTTCAGATCGCTGTTCGACGCGCTCGACAACATCGACAAGCTGGCCGACGACATCACCGACGCCAAAACCTCCCTCGAGACCCTGGACAAAATCCTGCCGCAGGTGATCACCCAGCTGAAACTCACGGCCGACGACTCGGAGGCGCTGGCCGGGCTGCTGGTCAGCAGCTACGGGCAGTCGTCGCTGCAGTCCACCCAGACCGCCCAGACGTTCGACGACCAGGTCAACGTGGGACTGGACTTCGACCAGTCCCGCAGCGACGACTTCTTCTACATCCCGCACGAAGGGTTCGACAACGACGACGTCAAGACGGGCATGCAGTTGCTGATGTCGCCGGACGGCAAGGCCGCCCGCATCATCGTCACGCACGAGGGCGACGCCAACGGCCCAGAAGGCGTGCAGCACGTCGAACAGTTCCCGTCGGCGATCACCATCGCGCTCAAGGAAACCTCGCTGGCCGGCGCCCGCGTCTACATCGGTGGCTCGGGATCGACGAACAAGGACATCAAGCAGTACGCCGCGTCCGACCTGCTGATCGTGGCGATCGCCGCCTTCGTGCTGATCTTCTTGATCATGTTGGTCCTGACGCGAAGTCTGATGGCCGCGTTGGTCATTCCCGGCACCGTGGCGTTCTCATACGCGGGGGCGTTCGGGCTCTCCATACTCGTCTGGCAGCATCTGATCGGCCTGCCGCTGCACTGGCTGATCCTGCCGCTGACGTTCATCATCCTGGTGGCGGTGGGTTCGGACTACAACCTGCTGCTGATCATCCGCGTCAAGGAGGAGCTGCACGCCGGCATCCACACCGGGCTGATCCGCGCGCTGGGCAGCACCGGTGGCGTGGTGACGTCCGCGGGTCTGGTGTTCGCCTTCACCATGCTGGCGATGCTCACCAGCGACCTGCGGACCATCGGTCAGGTGGGTTCGACGGTGTGCATCGGCCTGCTGCTCGACACCCTGATCGTGCGTTCGTTCGTGGTGCCGTGCATCCTGCGGATCCTCGGGCCGTGGTTCTGGTGGCCCACGCTGGTGCGTTCGCGCCCGCTACCGCAGCGTTAAGTGGCGCTGGCGGTCTCGCGCGCGACGAAGACCGAGACGTAGCCGATCGGGATGCCGGTGCGGGTGGCGATGCACTGTCGCGCGGCCACGTCCACCTCGGCCCGGCGGCTGACGCGGACCAGGCCACCGATTTCGGGAATCCGGACCATCCACCCGGCGGCGTCTCGGGCGACTTCGATGTCGAAGCACTGACCGACCGTTGGGCAGTTCACACGAGGAGCCGCACGTCGCGTGCGGCTGCGGCGCAATGCGTTTGGGTGCCGCAGACTGGGCTGAATGGGCATGTCTGCTTTCCTGGGTCAGAAACGGGCCGCGCGCAAGAGTAGTCCGATTCGCGCCCAGAACCTAATCCGCCTGTGCATCTGCCCCCGGTTGCTGGCAGAGTCGAGCTGCGCCGACGTGACCCACTGAAGGGAGGGCGCCGTGACTGTCGTTTTGGTGCATGGCAATCCGGAGGCCGACGCGATCTGGGGGCCGCTGGTCGACGCGCTCGGGCGAACCGACGTGGTGCGGCTGTCTCCCCCGGGTTTCGGGGCGCCGTTGCCCGACGATTTCCCGGCCACCTACCTCGCCTACCGCGACTGGCTCGAGGGCGAGCTGGAAAGCGCCGGCGAGCCCGTCGACCTGGTGGGCCACGACTGGGGCGGCGGCCACGTGATGAACGTGGTGATGCATCGACCCGAGCTGGTGCGCAGCTGGGTCAGCGACATCCTCGGTTGTTTCGACGCCGACTACGTCTGGCACGACATGGCGCAGGTATGGCAGACCCCGGACGAGGGCGAGCAGCTGGTGGACGCGCTGGTGGGTGGGACGCTCGAGGAGCGCACCGCCCGGATGATCGAAATCGGGGGGATGCCCGCCGATATCGCGGCCTCGGTCGCGGCGGCGCAGGGCCCGGAGATGGGCCGGGCGATCCTGCTGCTCTACCGTTCGGCCCGCCAGCCGGCGATGGCCGAGGCCGGTCGCGAACTCGACCGGGCCGCGGCGCGACCCGGCCTGTCCATCCTGGCCACCGAGGACGGCTACGTCGGCTCGGAAGCCATGCGGCGCCGGGCGGCGCAGCGAGCCGGGGCGCACACCGAGGTGTTCGACGGGCTCGGGCATTGGTGGATGCTGCAGGATCCGGCCCGAGCCGCCGCGGCCCTCACCGGGTTCTGGGCAACCCTCGACTGAGCGCCGCTAGCCGGCGCCCTTGCCGTTGTCCACGCGATAGACGGCGCCGTGCACGGCGGCCGCGGCATCGCTGGCGAGGAAGGCGATCACGTTGGCAACGTCCAGGGGCTGCATCATGCCGCGTGGCGAGGCCGTCCGCATGATCAGGTCGTAGTTCGGATTGTCCGGCGCACTGAACTGTTCGATCTGCGGGGTCAGCATGCCGCCCGGGCACACCGCGTTGACCCGCAGGCGATCCGCGGTGTACTCCACGGCCAGCGCGCGAGTGAGACCGATCAGCCCGTGCTTGGCCGCGCAGTAGCCCGCCGAGTAGGCCTGGCCCTCCACCCCGGCGATGGAGCTGACGTTGACGATGTTGCCGCCGCGTTCCAGCAGATGGGGCAGCGCGGCCCTGCACAGGTAGAACGGCCCGTTCAGGTTGACCGCGAGGTCTTGGGCCCAGTCGTCGTCGGTCATGGACTCGGTGCGGCGCATCTGGTGCCGCCCGGCGATGTTGATCAGGACGTCCAGCCCGCCGAACTCGCCGACGCACCGCTCCACCGCGTCCCGGCAGGCCTGCGCCGAACCGACGTCCACCGACGCGTAGGAGCCCCGCTCCACGTCGGCGAACACCTCGCCCAGGCGCCCGGTATCCCGGCCGATGCCGAAAACCGTTGCGCCCTGCCGGGAAAGCAGCCGGGCCGTCTCGGCGCCGAGGCCCGACGACGCTCCGGTCACGAACGCGACCTTGCCCTGAAGTGGTGACATGTCGCGCAACGCTACCGGGCGGCGTGCGAGACAATGACCGGATGTCCGACGAACCCGCACCGCCACCGCGCCCGGCGCCGAAACCGCCGCGGGCGCCGCTCACCCCCGAGGACTTGGAGAGGTTCGGCGACGAGGAGCAGGCACGCGCGGCGTCGGACGAGCGCCGGCTCCGCGACGAGCAACCCCCGCACCACGGCTAGCCTATTTGCTCACCAGGTCCTCGGTGAGGGCCTCGTCGGCCAGGTCTTCGAGCTCTTTGCCTTTCGTTTCCGGTCCCAGCAGGTAGCCGGCCACGGTCAACACCCACAGGCCGGCGAGTGCCAGGTAGGGCGTCTGCAGCCCGTAATGCGTTATGCCCCAGCCGACCACGGCCGGGGCCGCGATGGAGACGACGCGGCCGCCGCCGACCGCGATTCCGAAACCCGTGCCGCGCAACACCGTTGGGAACAACTCCGAGACGTAGGTGTCGCCGACGCCCCAAAGCCAGCCGAGGGTGGCGATGGCGATCGCCCCGAACACCAGGTAGCGGTCCAGCGAGTGCGAGGTGGCGGCCAGGATCGTCGAGAAGAACTCGATGACCGCGGCGAGGATCGCCGAGGGCCGTCGGCCCACCCAATCGGCGAGCGCGGTCCCCAGGTAGACGAAGACGACCTGCAGCAGGAAGAACACCAGGGCGTAGCGGATCGCGTCGATCGGGGATGCGTGAAACCTCTTCACGATGTAGGTCGTCAAAAACACTGTCAGGCCCCAATAGCCGACCGCGTTGGCGGTGTAGATGAGCCAGCCCGCGACGAGCCGCCGCCGCACGCCGGGAAGCTTCCACAGCCGGGGCTTCGCGACCCCGCGCTCGACCTTGGTCTGCACGTCGGTGTAGCGGTGGGATTCCTTGATGCCGCGGCGGGCGAGGAACAGGATGATGGCCGGGACGATCGAAACGATGAACGCCGACTGCCAGCCGAAGTGCGGCACCAGGGCCAGCGCGACGGCCGCGGCAAGGACGTAGCCGAGTGAGAAGAAGGAGAAGATCACGCCGCCGACGCCGAGGGCGCGGGTCTTGGCGGGCCACACCTCGGCGGTGTACGGCGCGCCGACCGCGAGTTCCCCGGCGCCGCCCACACCGGTGAGGAAACGCAGTCCCGTGAAGGCGGCGACGTTCGCCGTGAGTCCGGCCACCGACGTGGTGATGCCGTAGAGCAGGATTGACGCCCCGAGCGTGGTCTTACGCCCCCACCGGTCCGCCGCGTAGCCGAACCCGATGGTGCCGATCGTGTAGCCCAGCAAGAAGATCGAACCGATGTAGCCGGCCTCGGCGTCGGTGATGTGCAACGTCCTCTTGATGTCCGGCAGCACCAGGCCGTAGATGTTGACCGCGTAGGAATCGAAGCCGTAGCCCAGCCCCGCCGTCACCGCGACGAAGAGGGCCTGCTTGAAAGTTGCGGGGGTGGCCCGGGCCAGCTGGGCCGGGATGCTGCCGACGCTCGAGGTCATCCCGGAAAGGTATGCGGCCCCGCTCCTGACGCGGAAGGATCACAATCCGCCTGATCGGAACGGAATTTTTCTCGTACTCAGTTCTCCACGAGGTCGGGGATGGGCTCCGCGTCCGTCAGCCAGTGGCGTCCGGTCCGCCGGGCGGCCTCCCACTTGGGGACGCTCACGGCGTCGTCCTGGCCCAGGTCCTCGGGAGTCGGGCCGATGCGCTCGGCCAGCCCGGCCAGGGCATCCAGGTCGAAGTTGTACACCTCGGCCGCGGCCAGCCCCAGCATCTGCCGCGTCTCCTCGACGGGGATGTCCCAGAAGGACCGCTGCAGCCAGTCGCGGGTGTGCGGCCACGTCCCCTCCGGGTGGGGAAAGTCGTTGCCCCACAGCATGTTCGACACGCCGATTTCGTAGCGCCGCGCCAGCTCCCTGCGCTCGGTGGTGGTCGCCCCGATGAAGCAGTTCCGGTCGAAGTAGGCCGACGGCGGCATGGTCAGGTCGCCCTCCATCTGATGGCTCATTTTCTTGGCCGAGTGCTCACGCAGGTACCGGGTGTCCATCAGCCAGAGCAGGTCGTTGGCCCAGAACGCGCCGCACTCCGTGACCCCCCAGCGCAGCCGGGGGAAGCGCTCGAACACGCCCGACCACAACGCGAACCACAGGGGTCGGGCCCCCCACCAGCGCACCTCGGTCACGTAGATGCCCAGGTGCCCGCCGTACTCCTCCTGCGGCGCCGGGCCGGAGTGGGTGTGCACCGGCATCTGCAGGTCCTGGCAGGCCGCCCACACCTTGTCGTAGCGACGGTCGTGATACGGCGGATAGCCGACCCAACGCGCCGGGATCAGGATCCCGCCCCGCAGTCCGGACTCCGCCGCCCGGGTGATCTCGGCCACCGCCGCGTCGACGTCCGCCAGTATCGGCACGACCGCGACCCCCGCCCGCCGCTCCGGGCTGTGCGTGCACAGTTCGGCCAGCCAGCGGTTGTGGGCTCGCGCGCCGGCCATGGCGCGCCCCGGGTCGAGGTCGCCCGACTGGCCCAGGCCGGCCCCGAACGGGGCCCCGGCCACCCCGGTCACGGCGTCGGCGTCGGGGAAGATGACCTCGCCCACGACGCCGTCACCGTCTAATTCCTTGTCGCGCAGGCCCACATCCCAGCCGCCGGCGATGCCGTCGCCGTGCTCGGAGAACCACTGCTCGGCGAATTCCTCGTCGATGAACCCCCCGGCCTGGGCCGCCGCGGTCTTCTCGGCGAGGTACACCTCGAAGTCCTCCCGGTATTCCGGGTCGACGTATTCGCGGTACCGCTCGGTCGGCAGCTCGGCGTGGCAGTCCGCCGAGATGATGACGTAGGGCTTCATCAAGAGTCCTTTCGCTACCAGGTACGGATGGGGTCGGGCTCGAAGACGGTGCTGCTGGCATCGGCCGGCACGACGGCCAGCGGCTCGGCAATCTCGGCGACGGTCGGGCCGATCCGGCTCACCAGCGGCGCCAGGGCGTCGACGTCGAAGCCGTAGACGCCCGCCGCGTTGAGGCCGATCATGTCCGCCACCTCTTCGGCCGGCACGCGGGAGAAGGTGTGGCGCAACGCCTCTCGGGTGTAGGGGGCGGTGCCCTCCAGGTGCGGGTAGTCGCTGCCCCACATGATCTTCTCGACGCCGATCCGGTGGCGCTCGGCGCATTCGACCGGTCGCATGAAGCTGGCGCCGACGTAACACTGGCGCGTCCAGTACTCGCTGGGCTTGAGGCTCAGCGAGCCGGCGGTGGGCCCGGCGAAGCGGGCGATCGCGGAGTTCGCCCGCCCGTAGCGGGCCGCCGCCACGTCGAGCGAGTCGAGCGTCGCCGGTATCCACCCGGCGCCCTGCTCGGTGAAGACGACGGTGAGGTCGGGGTGGCGATCCAGCGCGCCGCTGAAGATCAGGTGCCACAGCGCGCGGTGCGCAAACCAGTGGGTCTCGTACACCCACACCGCGAAGGAGCTGCCCCACCCGTCCGTGGGGTTGGGTCCGGCGTTGCCGCCGTGGTGGTTGACCACCACGCCCGCGTCGTCGCACGCCGCCCACAGCGGCTCCCAGTGCTCGGCGTAGAGCTGGGGAAGGCCGGCGCCCGGAGGAATCCCGGGCAGCAGGACACCGCCGCGCAGGCCCAGCTTGGCGATCTGCGCGACCTCGGCGACGGCCTCGTCGACGTCGCCGAGCAGGATCTGGCCGACCCCGGCGCGCCG
This sequence comes from Mycobacterium paraense, assembly GCF_002101815.1. Classification (GTDB taxonomy): domain Bacteria; phylum Actinomycetota; class Actinomycetes; order Mycobacteriales; family Mycobacteriaceae; genus Mycobacterium; species Mycobacterium paraense. Next base: position 72,870 of record NZ_LQPM01000013.1, read on the forward strand.
CTCGGGCGACAACGAACAGAAGTCGGCCAGCCAGCGATTGTGCGCACGCAGCCCGGCCCAGCGCAGCTCGAGCTCGCGGCCGCCCTCCGGCTGCGGGGCGGCCAGACTCGCCTGCGGGAAGAACGGCGGCACGGTATTGGGATAGATGACCTCCCCCGCGATGCCTTCGGCATCGAGCTCGGCGTTGCGCCGAGCGCTGTTCCAGTTGCGCTCGGCGTCGGCCTCGGTGAGGTCACCGAACGGGTTGACGTATGTCTTTGCCCAGCCGTCGAATTCGTCCCGGTACTGCGGATCGAGGTACTCGCGGTAGTCGAGCAGATCGGCGCCGGCGTGGCAGTCGGCCGAGATGACCGGGTACCGGTCCATGGCGCTAGGCCCGTGCCGGCTCGGGCCTGGGCGCGGCGAGAAGGGCCACGTCGTCGTAGCGCTGGTGCACGTACGGCAGCAGCCACTCCTGCGGCACCCGCTCCGCGATCCGCCCCACCTGGATGGTGCGCCGGCGGCACCAGGTGATCGAGTGGATCTCGCGAATCACGATGTCGGCCACCGGGTCCAGCGGCGACTCGCCCAATTCGACGGTGCCGTCGATGTTTTCCAGCAGCTCGTAGTGCCGGTGGTATTCGCCGTAGACCAGGTGCGGGTCGGTGATGCCGCCGCCGTCGGGAGCGCGCAGGAACTTGAAGTAGAACTCGGTGTTCGCCTGGTCCGGCGGCAACTCGGCCGGGCCGATGATCCGCCCGTCGACCCGGATGAGCTGATAGCCCAGCCGGTCGATGGCGGCGGTGACGCGATCGCCGTCGCGTTCCACCTCGATGTGGGCCAGTTTCTTTGGCTCGCCGAATGTTTCGCGCCCGCCCGTGACCGACTGTTCGGTGGACTGGGGCATGAATAGCGGGTAGTCGCCGTCGAGCCGACCGTGCCGGGCGGTCACCGAGAACACCGCCGACCCGAACGGCGGCCGGCCCTCGATCCGAACGCGCTGCAGCTGAATTCGCACCAGCGGTTCGGCCGCGGGCTGCAGTGGCTTGGGCAGCACGGCCGCGACGATCTCCGGATCGGTGCGGTACGTGATGGTGATCGCCTCGGTGGCGATGGGCGCCTTGGTGGCGTCGATCTCGTGGTCGACCTGCGCCTCGGGTGGACGGGGGCCGTAGCGAACTCCGTTGGTGCTCAAGGCTTTCCTCCTTCGGTTTTCTCGGCATGCCGGCCGAGGACGTCGACCAGGTAGTCCGGCTCGCCGCGGGCGAGGATCGATGCCGCCTTGCTGCTGACGACCTGATCGGTCGGGGTGGGCGGCCCCATCATCCAAAACCGGTCCGCCCGAATGCCGTCCACCACCAGGTCGGCGACAGTCTCGAGCGGGGTGAACTCGACACGCGCGCCGGCGGACTCGAAGCGGGCCACCACCCTTGCCAGGGTTTGGTCGGGTGTGCGGCGTTCCTGCGTCGCGGCGTAGCGCTCCGGGCGGTGCCGCCACGACTCCCAGATCCCGGTGTTCAGAAAGCCGCCGGGGAAAAGCACGTGCGCGCGCACCCGCGTCCCGGTCATCTGCAGGTGGGTGTAGAGGCTTTCGGTCAGGCAGAGCACCGCGGCCTTGGTCATCGGGTAGACCGCCGTGGCCGGTCCGCCCATGGCCCCGCGGGCGATCGGTGCGAACCCGCCGTTGCCCGAACAGGTGTTGACGACGTGTCCCTCGCCCTGCTCGAGCAGGAGGGGCACGAAAGCCTTGATGCCGTGGATGACGCCGAGCACGTTGACGTCGATGCCCCAGCGCCAGTCGGCCAGGTCGTGTTCCCACATGAATCCCTCGGAGACCCCGCCGGTGCCGGCGTTGTTGCACACCAGGTGCACCGCGCCGAACCGGTCGAGCGTTTCCTTGGCGAGCGACTCGACCGAGGAATAGTCGGTGACGTCGGTGACCACCCCGACGGCGTCGATGCCCTCGTCCGCGAGCGTGCGGGTCGCCTCGTCGAGGGGTTCGGCGAGGACGTCGGCCAGCACCACCTTCATGCCTTCGCGGCCGAAGCGCCGGCCCATGGCTTGGCCGATGCCGCCGGCTCCCCCGGTCACGACCGCCACCTTGCCCTGAAGGTCCGTCATCGTGGCCATCGTCACATGGTCGCGCATGGCACCGCAAGCGGTCGCATTATGCGACCATTAGCACCGTGCCGCCGCGTCCCTCCCCGCAGACCGAACGGGTCGTGCAGCTGTTCGAGCAGCTGGCGGGCGATGGGAGCCAAGGCCTGACATTGGCCGAGGTGTCGCGCCGGTTGAGCGTGCACAAGGCCAGCTGCCACTCGATGCTGTCCGAACTGCTCCGGGCCGGCTGGGTGCTGCGCGACCCGGTTCGCAAGACCTATCACCTCGGTCCCGCCCTGGTCCGGCTCGGCCGGGAGGCGGCGGGCCGCTATCCGGCGCTGGTGTTGGCGCGCTCGGCGATGGCCGAGCTGTCGGCCGCGACCGGCGCGCACTGCGTCGCCTTCTCGGTGAGCGACGACTTCTCGACCGTCGTCGATCAGGTCCGGAGCCGGCGCGGGGGCGGTCACCCGATGCCCGTCGGCACCCAGTTCCCCCACCGCCCGCCGTACGGGGCGTCGATCGTCGCCTGGGCCGGGACGGCGGCCCGGGAGCGCTGGCTGGCCGCCCTGCCCGAGGACGTGCGCGATCGCTATCGCGAGGCGCTGGCCGCCGCCAAGCGGCGTGGCTATGCGGTCGGCCTGCACATCCTGCCCGATCTGCGCCTGCGGGAACTGGCGCAGATCGTCCGGAGCGCCGAGGTGCGGTCGACCCGGCTCAGTCAGCTGGCGCAGGAATTGACCGACGAGCTCATCCACCAGGAGGAGTGGTTCCCGATCAGCCTGGACCCGGACCGCACCTACGAGGTGAGCCACATCGACTCCCCCATCCTGGAGGGCGGTTCACGCATCGCCTTGATGCTCAGCATGGTTCCCAGCGCCGAGCCGATGAGCGGCGCGGCGGTCACCGCGCTGGGAAGGCAGCTCGCCGCCGCGACCCGCCGGCTGAGCGCCGCCTTGGCCGAAGAGCCCTAGCTTCGTTCGGGAGCCAGGCGCTTGAGGGCCAGGCCCCCTTCGAACGGCCGGAAGCCGAACGCGGCCGGGGCCCGATAGCCGGTGTCCTCCAAGGGAGTACGCACCTCGTCGACGGTGGGGCCGATCTTGGCGGCGACGGGCGCCAGCGCCTCGAGGTCGAAACGATACAGGCGACCGGCGTTGCCGCCCAAGATCTTTCGACACACGTCCTCCGGCCGGTCGTGCAGCGCCCAGCGAATCGCCAACTTCGAGTGGGGCGCAAAGCCCTCCTCGTGGGGATAATCGCTGCCCCACATGATGTGCTCCGGGCCCATGAAATCGATCATCCCCGAGTCGATCGGGCTGAGCTCGGTGGCCAGGTAGCAGTTCCGCTTGACGTATTCGCTCGGCGCCATGGTCAGCTCGTCGACCGACGAGCCGCCGAACATCCCGTAGGTGCGGTTGTGCGCCTCGGACTTCATGGTGGGCACCATGGCGTCGAGCATGCCGATCTGGCCGGGCACCCAATACGTGCCCTGTTCGGTCGGCGCGAATCGCAGCGTCGGGTACCGCTCGAAGACCCCGGCCAGGATCAGGTGGCCCAGGGTGCGCTGGGCCCACAGCGCCATCTCGGTGATCAGCACCGCGTTCGACGCCGGCTGGTCCATCGGCATCTCCGGGCTGCCGGCGCCCGCGTGCTGCACCACCGTCAGGTCCAGCTCGGCGCAGAGCGCCCAGATGGGTTCGTAGCGGGTGTGAAATAGCGGGGCCACCAGCGGGTCACCGGGCGAGACCGCGGGAATGAGGACGCCACCGAAGCAGTCCTGCTCGGCTCCCCAGCGGATTTCGTCCAGCGCCAGGTCGATGTCGTTGGGGAAGATCTGAATCAGCCCCCGGCGCCGGGCCGGGGCCAACGAGCAGAAGTCGATCTGCCACCGGTTGTGGGCCTGCACGCCGGCCCAACGCTTCTCGAATTCGTCGCGGGTGCGGGGCAGGCTGATGGTGATGTTCGGGGTGGTCGGGAAGAACGGCGGAATGGTGTTGGGCAGCAGCACCTCCGCGGCCACCCCGTCGGCGTCCATCTCGGCGATCCGAAGCTCGTGGTCCCAGTTCCGGTTGGCGGTGGCGATGACCAGGTCGTCGAACGGGCTGGCGTAGGCCTTGGCCCACTCGTCGAACTCGTCGTGCAGCCGCGCCGGCAGATACGGTTTGTAATCGAGCAGATCCGCCCCGGCGTGGGTGTCCGTCGAAATGACGACGTAGCGATCCAGTGTGTCCCAGGTTGTAGCCATCGCACCTCCAAGCGGTATGTGGAGTATAGGAGAAACGGATCGGCCGCCGTAGGGGCAAACCCATTGAGCGGGACGGCTTGTCACCGGCCCGCTTTGGGTGAAAAGTCGTGCTCACACGCGTGATGTATGGAGTGCGTCGATGGAAATCCTGCCGTTGGGTCCGGGCTTTGCCGCCGAACTGCGCGGCGTGAGCATCCAGGACGTCGCGGCCGGCGAGTCCGCCTACGCGGCGGTGCGCGCCGCGTTCGAGGAGCACTCGGTCATTGTCCTGCGCGACCAGGACGTCACCGATGACGCGCAGCTCGCTTTCTCCCGCCGCTTCGGCCCGCTCGAGGCCACCAAGGTGGGTTCGGCGGGCTACGGCAGCAACCTGGTGATCCTCAAGACCCTCGACGAGGACGGCAAGGTGGTGCCGGGCGATCACCGGATCGCCTTGGAAAACAAGGCGAACCAGCTCTGGCATACCGACAGCCCGTTCAAGAAAGTGCCGGCGCTCGCCTCGGTGCTGTCGTCGCGCGTCATTCCGGGGCGGGGCGGCGAGACCGAGTATGTCTCTACGCGGCTCGCGTTCGAACGCCTCGATCCGGCGCTGCAGTCGCGGCTGGAGAACGCCTTCGCCTGGCACGAATACGCCTATTCGCGCGGCAAGATCGCGCCCGACCTCGCCAGCCCGGCGGAGCGCGCGGCGCTGCCACCGCAATGCTGGCGCCTGGTGTGGAAGAACCCCGTCAACGGCCGCAAGGCGCTCTATATCGCCTCGCACGCCTACGCGATCGAAGGCATGGACCAAAAGGCGGCGCAGGAGCTGCTCGCCCAGCTGATCGAGGCGGCGACGGCCCCCGGTGGCAGCTACACGCACTCGTGGCACGAGGGCGACGTGCTGATGTGGGACAACCGGGCGACCATGCATCGAGGCCGGCCCTGGCCGGCGTCGGAGCCGCGCTACATGGTGCGCACCACGATTTCGGCGACGGAAGCCGACGGGCTGGAGGCGATGCGTCCGCTGAATGCCATTGACTCAGGCCGGTGAACCGCAAAGACCGATTTGATATCGACTGCCGCCCGCTACTTCTGTTGACAAAAGTCAAATATTTACCATCACGCGATGCAGGACTTGTCGGTAGACGTGTGCCTCGGGCGATCACGCGCCATTCCCCGGCGCGACATTTTGCGCTGCGCCGTCGCCGTATCGGCGCTGCCGGGGCTCGTTGCGGGATTGGCAAGTGTCGCCCTCCCCACGGCCGCCGCCGTCCCGACGGTGGCGACCACCGCTCCCAAACTGATCGATTTCGCCATGCGCCAAGTTCCGGCGGAGGCCATTCGGGCGGCCGGCTACGCCGGGGTCATCAACTACGTGTCGCTGTCGCGTCCCGGCTCCTCCATGGGGGCCAAGCCGATCACCCGGCCGTACGCCGAGCAGCTGACCGCCGCCGGGCTCATGATCGTCAGCAATTACCAGTACGGCAAGCCGGGCGGGACGGCGCCATCGGATTTCCGGCGCGGGTTCGAGGGCGGCGTCGCCGATGCCCGCACCGCCTGGCAGCTGCACACCGCGGCGGGTGGCGGTCAGAGTGCCCCGATCTTCTTCAGCGTCGACGAGGACATCAACCACGACACGTGGAACAATCTGGCGCTCAAGTGGTTTCGCGGGATCAACTCGGTGCTGGGTGTGCAGCGCACCGGCGTCTACGGCGGCATCGATGTGTGCCGATGGGCCGCCGCCGACGGCGTCATCGGAAGTTCGCGCACCCCCGGCCGCCGGTGGGCCTGGCAGACCCGGTCCTGGTCCCACGGCCAGATCGAGCCCGCCGCGGTCCTCTACCAACGGGTGGTGAGTACGGCGTCGAGTCCCGGCCCGGTGGTCGGGGGTCTGGAAGTCGACGTCAACGACGTCCTCGCCGAGGATTGCGGACAGTGGAACCTGCACCCCTGAGCCGGTGCCAGAATTAGGGTTTCAATGCGCGGTCGTTGGCCTGTTTGGTAGGCCGCCTGTCCACCTACGCATCGGGCCTGACTTGTCGGGAGTTTGATACCAGGTCACCGTCATCTGCACATTCCACGCGGGATTTACGTTGACCGAGAAGCCATGTTCGCTGTTCGCCTCAATCGCTTCAATCGGTTCCGGGACGTGAGCCTCGCCTCCCTCGATCGTCACGTGAAACGCAGTGTTGGCGCTTGTGTTCCGCAACCTGAAGTCAGTGAGCGATGCCCCTGGCCGTATTTCCCATGTCACGAGTTCAGCAGCGGCCTCGGCCCTGTCCGCCTGCTCCTGTGCTTTGATCCGCTCCGCTTTGGATTTACGCGAGGAGAACCACGCTAAGCCGCCGAAAACGGCCGACACGGCTGCCGATATCGCCGATACCCAGGACGCCGCATCGCCCGTCATGAACGGAGGGTACGCCCACGCACGCCCGGCCACGGCATCATCCGATTGCAATGCCAGGCGGATGACCTCCGCCATCCCGACGGTCACACGTTGGGCCGGGTCACACGCTCGCCCAGTAGGACGGTGCTGTCTAACTTGACACGTGTCAAGTTAGACAGCACAATCTGTGTCCATCGTGGGCAGGAGGCGTCCGGTGGCTGCATATGACTTCATCGTGGTCGGAGCCGGTTCAGCCGGATGTGCGGTGGCGGGACGATTGGCCGCTGAATCCTCATCGACGGTGCTGTTAATCGAAGCCGGTGGTTCGGATCGACGATTGGCAGTACGAGCGCCGCTGGCTAGCATCCGACAGTTCGGGACGAAGCTGGACTGGGGTTATGAAACCGATCCAGAGCCCGGCTGCGCCGATCGCAGGATTCCATTGCACGCCGGTCGCGTGCTCGGCGGTACCAGCGCGATGAACATGATGGTGTGGGTCAAGGGCAGCGATCTCGACTACGACGGCTGGCAGCTGCCCGGCTGGTCGTGGCAGGACGTGGCGCCGGTGTTCGACCGGATCGAAAAAGGTCCGATGCGAGTTGGTCGAACGCCCTACCCCGACGACCTGTCTGTGCGATTCGTCGCCGCTGCGCGTGCGGCAGGTGTCCGCGCCGACAACGACGTCAGCGGGCCGGACCTCGAGGGCGCGACGATCGCACCCCTCACGATTCACAACGGTCAGCGCTGGAGCACACCGCGCGGCTATCTCCGGCCCCGCAGCAATTTGACGATCCTCACCAAGGCCGAGGTCCGCCGGGTGATCGTCCGCAGCGGCCGTGCTGTCGGCATCGAGTACCTTCGCCGTGGGCGTATCGAGCATGCTTCCGCCGACCAACAGGTCATCGTCAGCGCGGGTGCGTACCGCACGCCGCATCTGTTGCAGCTGTCGGGCATCGGGCCGGCCGACCACCTGCGCAGCGTCGGGATCACCCCGATCGTCGACAGCCCGCGCGTCGGCCAAGGCCTGACCGACCACCCGCATGCGTATGCGGTCTGGTCTCTCGCGCCAGGCTATGTCGGGCTGTCGGACGTCACGAACCCGAAGTGGTTGCTGCAGTGGCTATTTGGCCGACGAGGCAAGTTCGCCAACAGCGTGGTCGAGGCGGTAGCCCATGTCCGGTCGACGGCCGACCTGCCAGCGTGCGATTTTCAGCTGGTCTTTGCGCTCGCGGATGCCACGGCCGATCCAAGCGCTGGGAAGCTCGCGCCTGCGTTGTCGATTGGGCACTCGTACTGGACACCCAAGAGCCGTGGCAGTGTCCTCATCCGCTCATCGGATCCCGCGACTCCGCCGGCCATCCGAATGAACCTGCTCGCCGATCACGAGGATGTCGAAGCACTCACTTGGGCGGTGCGGCGGAGCCGCGAAATCATGGCCACCGAACCGATCGCCTCCGCCATCGAGCGCGAACTTCTGCCGGGCCCGGGTGCGGACATCGAGACGTCGATCAGACAGACCGCAATGACGACATGGCATCCCTCCTGCACGGTCGCCATGGGCAATCAATCTGACAGTCCCCTCGACGAGAACCTGCGGGTCCGCGGCGTGGACAATCTCCGCGTCGCCGACGCCTCGGCGCTGCCTCGCATTCCCCGTGCCAACACCAACGCTGCCTCGATCATGATCGGTGAACGCTGCGCAGACTTCCTGCTCGCACAAGCTCCCGCCGGCAAATCATCAGTGGCACACAACTAACCGTCGCGAGCGGTAGATACCCCCACCCCGAACTACGCTTGTCGCGAATGCTGACCCAGACTGATACGACGACAAACCCGCGTCGAGCGTCGCAGATTTGAAAGTGACACTCTAGGTGTCCGAAAAGTGGAGCTAAGGGGACTCGAACCCCTGACCCCCACACTGCCAGTGTGGTGCGCTACCAGCTGCGCCATAGCCCCAAGTCGTGCCAATCGAAGCTACACCACTGGCAACAGGCGTTCAAAGCCGCTGGTCAGCCGGTTACCCGATGACCGAATTCACCACCTCGCGCGCGGCCTTCTGCACCTCGGCCAGGTGCTCGGGGCCGTTGAACGACTCCGCGTAGATCTTGTACACGTCCTCGGTGCCCGAGGGCCGGGCGGCGAACCACGCGTTGGCCGTCGTCACCTTCAGCCCGCCCAGCGGTGCGCCGTTGCCGGGCGCGGCGGTCAGTTTCGCGGTGATTGGCTCCCCGGCCACCTCGGTGGCGGTCACCTGCTCGGCCGACAGCTTGGCCAGCCGCGCCTTCTGCTCGCGGTCGGCCGGCGCGTCGACCCGCGCGTAGAACGGCGTGCCGTACCGGGAGGTCAGCTCCTGATAGCGCTGCGACGGGCTCAGACCGGTGACGGCCAGGATCTCGGAAGCCAGCAGCGCCAGGATGATGCCGTCCTTGTCGGTGGTCCACACCGACCCGTCGCGCCGCAGGAACGACGCCCCGGCTGACTCCTCGCCGCCGAAGCCGATCGTGCCGCCGATCAGGCCGTCGACGAACCACTTGAACCCGACCGGCACCTCGACCAGCTTGCGCCCGATGCCGGCGACCACGCGGTCGATGATCGACGAGCTGACCGCCGTCTTGCCCACGGCGATCCCGTCCGGCCAGGACGGGCGGTGGGTGTAGAGGTAGTCGATGGCCACCGCCAGATAGTGGTTCGGATTCAGCAGCCCCGCATCGGGGGTGACGATGCCGTGCCGGTCGGAGTCGGCGTCGTTGCCGGTGGCGATCTGGTAGCGGTCGCGGTTGGCAATGAGCCCAGCCATCGCGTCCGGTGAGCTGCAGTCCATCCGGATCTTGCCGTCGTGGTCGAGCGTCATGAACCGCCACGTCGCGTCGACCAGCGGGTTGACCACGGTCAGGTCCAACCCGTGCCGCTGCGCGATCTCGCCCCAGTAGTCCACGCTGGCGCCCCCGAGCGGGTCGGCGCCGATGCGCACCCCCGCCGCGCGGATCGCGTCGACGTCGACCACGTTGGGCAGATCGTCGACGTAGGTGCCGAGGTAGTCGTAGCGCTGGACGGCGTCCAGCGCGCGGGCCAGCGGCACCCGCTTAACGCCCGACCCACCGCCCAGAATCTCGTTGGCGCGCTTGGCGATTGCGTTGGTCGCGTCGGTGTCCGCGGGGCCGCCGTTGGGCGGGTTGTACTTGAAGCCGCCGTCGGACGGCGGGTTGTGCGACGGCGTGACGACGATCCCATCGGCCAGCGCCTCGGTGCGGCCGCGGTTGTAGGTCAGGATGGCGTGGCTGACCGCCGGCGTCGGGGTGTAGCGGTCGCGCGAGTCGATCATCGTCACAACGTCGTTGGCGGCCAGCACCTCCAGCGCCGACACCCACGCCGGCTCGGAAAGGCCATGGGTGTCCCGGCCGATGAACAGCGGCCCGGTGGTGCCGTGGGCGGCGCGGTACTCGACGATCGCCTGGGTGATCGCCAGGATGTGCGCCTCGTTGAACGCTCCGTTCAGCGCCGACCCGCGGTGACCCGACGTGCCGAACGCGACCTGCTGGGCGACGTCCTCCGGATCGGGCTCGATCGAGTAATACGCGGTGACCAGGTGGGGCAGATCGACCAGGTCTTCGGGCTGGGCCGGCTGACCGGCGCGCGGGTGGGCCATGGTTATCAATTCTGCCCGTGCCCCAGCTCGCTGACTTGTCAGGTACTTTTCTGACGTCCCGGGTTCACCCAGCTGTAAGTCCCGGCGAAGGGGAAGGGAACAGGCGTGGCACACGACTATCGCGAGCTGGCCGCGGTTTTCGTCGGCGGGGCGCTCGGCACCCTGGCCCGCGCGGCATTGAGCAGCGTCGTCATGCGCGAACCGGCGGGCTGGCCGTGGGCGACGTTCATCGTCAACATCGTCGGCGCGTTTTTGGTCGGCTACTTCACCACGCGTCTGCTGGAGCGGCTGCCGCTGTCGAGCTACCGGCGCCCGCTGCTCGGCACCGGGCTCTGCGGCGGGTTGACCACCTTCTCCACGATGCAGGTCGAAACCGTGACCATGATCCGGCACGGCCAGTGGGCCACGGCCGTGGGCTACACCACCAGCAGCATCGTGCTGGGCTTGCTGGCCGTGCACCTGGCCACCGCCCTGGTTCGCCGAGTGCGAGTGCGCCGATGACGGCGATCCTGCTGTGGGCCGGCGTGGCCGTGATCGGCGGCTTCGGGTCGGTGATGCGCTTCGTGATCGACGGTGCGGTGGCCCGCCGGGCGGCGCGGGCCTTCCCGTTCGGAACGCTCGCGGTGAACATCAGCGGCGCCGTGCTGCTGGGTTTCCTCGGCGGCCTGGTGTTGAGCAGGGACGCGGCGCTGCTGGCGGGGACGGCGTTCGTCGGCGCCTACACCACCTTCTCCACCTGGATGCTGGAAACCCAGCGCCTCGGCGAGGAGCGCCAGACGTGGACGGCGCTGGCCAACATCGTCGTCAGCGTCGCGCTCGGCATAGCCGCCGCGACGCTCGGACAATGGCTCGCGCAGCGGTGATCAGGCCTCGCGGAGCTTCGGCACGTCGCCGGGCGTACGCGGCAGCGCGTACAACGCCATCCGCCGGTTCGACATGTCGTGCTCGCCGAGAAACGCGCAGCCGGCGCGCTCGCAGAATCGCCGCGCCGTCTTGTTGCGGTAGTCGGGATCGAACATGATCCGGCGGCAGTGCGGTTCCTGACCCAGCACGCTTGCCACGAAGTGTGGCAACACGTAGCCGGCGATTCCCTGGTTGACTAAACCTTCGTTGGCGATGGCGGCGTGGATGCCCAAGTCGTACGGGTCAGCCTCGTATCGGGTGGCGATGGAATCCTTTGCGGCCCTGTACAATTCGATGTAGGCGTGGTCTTCGCCGTTCAGGCTGGCGAAGAACGGTCGCGAATAGTCGCCGTCGAGTTGCGCGCGCAGGTGCCGACGCCAGCGCTCGGCCGGCCAGACCGACTCCCACGCCTCGGCGAGGGCGGGCCGGCTCATCCACTCGGCGACCATTTCCGCGTCCGCGTCCGGGTCTGCGAGCCGGAAGGCGTACGGGGCGGGGACCTCGGCGACGCCGGGCGGCGGCGGCACACTGCGCACCTCGTCACTGATGTCGGTCAGTTCCCGCGGCAGGATCACTTCGGCTTCGCTCATATCAAACCGGCAGCCTACCGAGCCGCCCCCATCCACTTGTCGGCCAGCGCGGACACCCAGTCTTCGGCGGCCCGGGGGCGGTCCGGTGGGGCCGCCACCAGGACCAGTTCATCGACACCGCACTCGGCCAGGGCTCTGATATCGGCGATACCGGGATTGCGCAGCGCCACGGACACCCGCAGCCCAGCCCGGTCACGCCCGGACTCGGCACACAGCTGGTCGAGCCTGCCTAACCTGTCGCGCACGGCGGCCGGCCCGTTCAGGTTGAACCCGTACCAGCCGTCGCCCCATGCCACCACCCGCCGCAGCGCGGCGTCGCTGTTGCCCCCGAGCACGATGGGGATGCGACGATCGCGCAGCGGCTTGGGGTTGACGCGGATCGCATCGAAGGCGACGAAATGCCCGTCGAAGGAGGCAACGTCGTCGCGCCACAACGCGCGTATCGCCGCCACGTATTCGGCGGTGCGTGCCCCCCGTCGCTCGAACGGCACCCCGAGCGCGGCGAATTCCTCCCTAGACCACCCGACGCCCACGCCGAGCGTCAGGCGCCCGCCGCTCAACCGATCCAGGCTCGCAGCCTGCTTGGCCACCACCACCGGGTTGTGCTCGGGGAGCAGAAGCACGCCCGTCGCGACGCCGATCCGGGACGACGCGGCGGCGGCGAAGCTGAGCGCGATCATCGGGTCGAGCCAATCCGCTTGCGCCGGAACGGCTATGACGCCGTCGTCCGAATACGGGTAGCGCGACGCGGGTCGATCCACCATGACCACGTGCTCACCCGCCCAGAGGGTGGCGAAGCCGCAGGCATCTGCGCTCGATGCGACGGCGTCGATCACGGCCCGGTCAGCACCGGCCCCAATTCCCAACGCGTGCAATCCGAGGCGCACGGCAGAATAGTCTCACGGCGATCAGCGGTTTTTAAGAAGCTTCGCCAGCACGGCCGCGTGACTCCCGTCTACTTCGCGGGTGGCCGTCACCAGGGTGACGACACCGCGCCGGGCCAGCTTGCGCAGCTCCGCGAGCGCCGGGCTGTCGTGCAGCTCCTCGGCGTAGCGCGCCGCGAACTGATCGAACTTTTCCGGGTCGTGTTGATACCACTCGCGGAGCTCCTTCGACGGCGCGACGTCCTTGCACCACGTGCCCACCCGCGGGTCGTCCTTGCGGAATCCCCGCGGCCAGATGCGGTCCACCAGCACGCGCTGACCGTCGTCGGGGCCGACGTCGTCGTACACGCGCGCCACCCGGATGCTCACATTGGCCAGCGTAACCACGGCTGTCGGCCTGTTGCCTCACGTCAAGATGCGCGCGAAGGGTGGCTTGTTGCCTCACGTGCGCGTGCGCGCTTGGTGATGGGAGCCGGGGTGCCGGCTGGGGCTTTGCTGGTGGCCAGGGCGAAGAGCTGGGCGGTCAACGCCTGGATCTGGCGTTGGGTGGCGGCCGGGTTGATCAGCGAGTGGGTCCGCTTGAGCGCAACGATGCGTTCCACGGCCATGCTCGGGTGATTGATCGCGCGGTGAAACGGGGTCCTGGCCTGGTCGTGTTTGCGGGACACCTTGGCTCCTGTGCGGAGTTTGGAGATCAGTTTCTGCTGGGGGTGGAAGTAGTTGGTCAGCTTCGACTGCAGGTGCCAGATTTCGTTGAGTAGCAACAGCTCTGATGCGGTGTCGTAGCGGTGGTAGCCGACCACTGTGCGTACCACGGCCCAGTTTTTCTGCTCGACGTGGCAGCCGTCATTCTTGTTGCCCGGCCGTGACCGGGTGAAAGTGATGCGGCGGTTTTGACACCATGCCAGCAGGTCATCGTTGATGAATTCCGAGCCGTTGTCGCAGTCCACGCCGACGATCGGGAACGGTATCGCGGCGGCGATGTGATTGAGGTTGGCCAGTACGTGTTTGGCCGCCCTGTCGGGCAGTGAGCGGCTCTCGGTCCAGCCGGTGGCGATGTCGGTGACCGTCAGGGTGAAGGCATGGCCTCCACCGCGGATGCCGCTGTCGTGAAAGACCGTGTCGATCTCGACGAAGCCGGGCACAGCGTCGTCCCATTCGGCCCAGGTACGCACCGGGATCTGGCTTTTGAGCAGCGAGCCCGGCTTTGTCCCGACACGTCCCCGAAGCTGGTATTTGGCGCGCTCACCGGCCAGGCGGCGATCAATGGTGGCTGCCGACATCGACACCAACAGCGCCGCGGTGCCCTCATCGATGGCCAGTTCTCCGAAACGACGCAGCACGGCCACCAGCTCACCCAGCATCGGCGCGAGCCGTTTGCCGGCAGGCATGCCCAGCACGGTCCAGCAGATCGTCAGTGCCGCGATGACCTCAGGCCCGTACGTCACGGGCCGGGCACTGCGCGGGGTGACGATCCTGGGCTGCAGCGCCGCTTTGAGCGCCTTACGAGCATGGTTTCGGTGCCAGCCGGTGTTGGCGCACAACTCATCGAGGATCCGACTCTTTCCGCGCTTACTCGCCAGCTGGTAGCGGGTCGCGGCCGTCTCGGTGATTGCCCTGCGCTCTGCCAACGTCAACCCCATCCACTGGGCGTACGCGCGCATTTTCAATGAGGCAACGAATCACCCTTTCGCGCGCATTTCTGACGAGTCAACGCGGTCGGAGGGACCGGCTATACTCGAACACATGTTCGATGATGAGCAATCAGCGCTGGTAGAGCGCATTGCCGAGCTGGAAAGGGTCAAGTCGGCGGCGGCGGCGGACCAGGCCCGGCTGGCGGTCGCGCTGGACGAGGCGCGGCGCACCGCCGAGGCTGCCGCCGGCGTCCCGGCGGCGCAACGCGGACGGGGCGTGGCGAGCGAGGTCGCGCTGGCGCGGCGGGATTCGCCGGCCCGGGGTGGGCGGCACCTGGGCTTCGCCAAGGCGCTGGTGTACGAGATGCCGCACACGCTGGCCGCGCTGGACTGTGGGGCGCTCTCGGAGTGGCGCGCCACGTTGATCGTGCGCGAGAGCGCATGCCTGGACGTCGAGGACCGCCGGAAACTGGACGCTGAGATGTGCGCCGACCCCGCCGGCCTGGACGGGATGGGCGACAGGCGGGTGGCCGCGGCGGCCAAGGCGATCGCCTACCGGCTGGACCCGCAGGCCGTGGTCGACCGGGCGGCCAAGGCCGAAAACGAGCGCACGGTCACCATCCGGCCCGCGCCCGACACGATGACGTATGTGACCGCGTTGTTGCCTGTCGCCCAAGGGGTTTCGGTGTATGCGGCGCTACGCCGCGAGGCCGACACCCGTGGTGACGGTCGCTCCCGCGGGCAGGTCATGGCCGACACCCTCGTCGAACGGGTCACCGGCCGAGACGCGGCCGTGCCGACACCCATCGCGGTCAACCTGGTGCTCACCGACGAAACGCTGCTGGGCGGTGCCGACGCGCCGGCCGACATCGCCGGCTATGGGCCGATTCCGGCGGCCGTCGCGCGCGGGCTGGTGGCCGGCGCGGTCGGCGACCGGCGGTCCCGGGCGACGCTGCGCAGGCTCTACGCCCACCCGGCGGCCGGGGCGCTGGTGGCCATGGAGTCGCGGGCGCGGCTGTTCCCGCGCGGGCTGGCCCGCTTCATCGAGCTGCGCGATCAACGGTGCCGAACCCCCTACTGCGACGCGCCGATCCGGCACAACGACCACGCGCAGCCGTGGGCCGGCGGCGGGCCCACCACGGCGGACAACGGCCTGGGCTGCTGCGAGCTCTGCAACTACGCGAAGGAAGCCGCGGGCTGGCGGGTCCGCACGCAGAACGACGAAAACCACACGCACACAGCGGAATTCACCACGCCGACCGGACACACGTACCGGTCGGCGGCCCCGCCCCGCGCGCCCGCCATCACGGTCAGCGAGGTCGCATTACGAATCGGCGTCACGCTGGCTCGACACGCCGCTTAGCCGCTCGACGTCGACGACCTCACCGCGGTTGATGCTGACCCAGTCGCGCCCGTCGAGGTAGGGGCGCAGGCTTCGGCCGATGAGCTCCAGATCGGCCTGCGCCTTGGGTCGCTGCAATTCGTAGACGTGCGGCAACTCGGCCATGCCGGTCACGACGCTCCACAGCGTCAGGGCGGGCTGGCCGGTCGGCGGGTCCACCAACACCGGACCGAACAGGCACTGGCCCGACAGGAACAGCGTCGGCACACCGAATCCCCCGGCGTCGGTGACGCGCTGATGCTCCTCGCGAATTTCGTCGTGGGTGCTGGGGTCGGCGAGCGCCGCGTCGAGCAGCTCCGCGCCGACGCCGATGTCGCCCAGCAGCTTTCGCGCAACGGCGGGGTCGTGCGGCTTCCCGCCCAGGGTGTGCAGCTCGCGCCCGATCGCGGCGTACCACCGGTCCAGCAACGCCATGTCCGTGCGGCGCAGCAGCGCCCCGATCCTCATGAGCGACCAGCCGTAGGACCACTCCCGTTCCCAGGGGTGCTTCCGGCCCTCCGACCGGTTGACCTCCTCGAGGCTGAAGAACCGCCAGTTGACGGTGATGCCGAGCTGGTCACGCACGTCGCGGATCCACAGCGAGGTCTGATAGGCGAACGGGCACATCGGGTCGAAGTGGAAGTCCACCGCGTCGCTCATCGGACCTGCTCCCGGCCTAGTAGTGATAGGTGTCCGACGGCGCCGGCGAGTGAACCCGTTCTTCGTCGTCGAACTCGGACACCTCGATGCCGTACGCGCGGGCCAGCTCGAGTATCTTCGTCGCCCGCGCGATGCGCGGCAGGTCGGAGCCGTTGCGGATCTCTCCGCCGTCCCGCTCGAATTCGGCGAAAAACTCCTTGGCCCAAGAGATCTCGTCCTGCGACGGCGACAGCCCCTCGTTGACCACCGCGCACTGGTCCGGGGTCAGGCAGATCTTGCCCGTCATGCCGAACTCGACGGAAACCGCCGTGGCCTCGATGAGCTTCAACGCGTTGGAGCCGATCGTCGGCCCATCGATGGCGCTCGGCAGGTTGGCCGCCTTCGCGGCGATCGTGAACCGGGACCGGGCGTACGCCAAAGTCGAGGGGTCTTCTCCGAAACCGGTGTCGCGGCGGAAATCGCCGATGCCGAAGGCGAGCCGGAAGGTGCCCTTGGCGGCGGCGATCTCGGTGATGCGCTCGAGCCCGCGGGCGGTTTCGACCAGCGCCACGATCGGCACGTTGGGCAGCCGCTGGGCGGTCTCGGTGACGTGGTCCACCGACTCGACCATCGCCAGCATTACCCCGCCGACCGGGGTGCCGGCCAGCGCCGCCAGGTCGTCGGCCCACCACGGGGTGCCGAACCCGTTGATCCGGACCCAGTCGGTGTTGTCGGCGCTGAGCCACCGCACGACGTTCTCGCGGGCCGCCTGCTTGTCCTTGGGCGCGACGGCGTCCTCGATGTCGAGGACGACGATGTCGGCTCGGGAATGCGCCGCGGACTGGAACCGGTCGGCGTGCGCGCCGTTGACCAGCAGCCAGCTCCGGGCGAGAACGGGATCGATGCGCCAGCCGATGTCGGAGGGATCGGGCGTCTGCTCGCCGACCTGTTCATACGTCTGATCTGTCGCCATCTGTTAAACCGTAGCCGCATGTCAAACGGCCGGTCAGGCGGGCTTGTGCGACCGGCGCCATAGCACGCGACCGACGGCCAGGGCGACGAAGAGCACGACCGCGAAGAGCAGGGACTGCAGCACAAACACCGCGAAGTCGTTGACGTCGTAGTAGTCGCCGTCGCCAACGCATTGGAAGCTCACGCTGGTGCCCGACTGGCCCGGCTTGTAGCTGTAGTGCGACGTGTTGTACGCCATCTGGTACCCGCCGCGGCACACGATCGGGCTCATCCACAGCGCGGTCGACGGGATGACCGCGGTCACCGCCGCCGCGCCGCCGACGCAGAGGCCGATCACGCCGCCCAGCATCGCAATGACCGGCCCGATCCAACCCGCCCGACCGCGCTTGCGGGCCGGCGCCGCGGACGCCGTGCGCACGCCGGGCTCCAGGAAAACGGGATCGGACGGGTCGCACCGCGAAAAGACGACTTGGCTCCCGACCTTGATGGTGCCGCCGGCCCGCAGACCGGCGCGGGCCAGCACGTCCCGGTACTGCTGCTGCGACAAGCCGGCGTCGACGACCGCGCGGGAGAGCGCCTCGCGAACCGGCGTCAGGCCCGGCGCGAAAGGGTTGCCCCGCTCCGCCTGCAGGGCCTGCGCCAACCGGCGGGCGTGCTCGTCGATGGCCTCCAGCTGCGCGGCGGAGACCGGCGCCGGCTGCTCGACGGCCTGTTGTGGCCCCGCCGCCGCCTTCGCCTCGGCCAGCTGCCGCTCCAGCTCGGCGATGCGCTTTTGCTGTGCCAGCTGCTGCTCCAGCTCGGCGATGCGCTGCTGGGGGTCGTCCATCAGCAAATGATCGCATTTCGCAAACGGCGTCGCAGGCATTGCGCCAGGCAGCCCCGCGCGAGGTTTTATCGCCGCTGCGCGGGGTAGCCCATGGCTTGCGACGTTAGGGACCTTCGTCTCTCGTCGCGTGTCGCAAGGGCTAGAGGCGACTGGTCCCGACTTCCTTCTCGGTCACCCCTCGGTCGAGAGAAATCAATCAAGGAGCAAACATGCGTAAGACCATTGCAGTCATTTCGGCCACCGGCGCCCTGCTGTTCGGAGGTGCGGGCGTCGCCAACGCCACCGTCGACAGCGCCCCGGCGCAGTCGTCGACCACAACGACGTTGGCGGACAACAACAACACCACATCCACTGACCAACACAGCGACAACAACGGCTTGTGGGGGCTGCTTGGCCTGCTCGGCCTCGGCGGGCTCCTTGGGCTGAAGCGCCGCAAGGACACCGACGCCGTCACCGGCATCGGCACCACCACGAACCCCGGGCGCGGCGTCTAGTCGCCTGAGCCCAAGCCCCCGTCAGGCGCCGCCGCGTCTGGCGGGGGCTCGCGTTTATGCGTTCTCCCACCGGGTATTTCTTCAATTCCCCTATCACTGGAGGTATCGGCGATGGCCGAGATGCTTGTTCAATCACCCGAGGAAGTCGTCGCGTTCCTCAAAGCGCAGCACAACCTCATCGAGGACATGTTCGAGGAAGTGCTGCACGCTTCGGATCCCAAAGCGCGCGAAAAGCCTTTCATCGAGTTGCGTCAGCTGCTGGCCGTGCACGAGACGGCCGAGGAGATGGTGGTGCACCCGCGCGTGCGGCGCGAGACCGATTCGGGCGACCGCATCGTCGACGCCCGGCTGAAGGAAGAGCACGAGGCCAAGGAACTGCTCTCGCAGATCGAGAAACTCGACATCACCTCGCAGCAGTTCATCGACGAAGTCACCAAGCTGCGCGACGCCGTCCTCGACCACGCCCGCCACGAGGAAGACGAGGAATTCCCTGTGCTGCAGCGGGAAGTCGACGACAACGACCTGAAGCGGATGGGGTCGGCGGTGCGAGCGGCCGAGGCCATCGCGCCGACGCGCCCGCACCCGGGCGTGGAGTCGGCGAAGCTGAACTTCGCGGTCGGGCCGTTTGCCTCGATGCTCGACCGCGCCCGCGACCTGATCCAGCAAGCTATCGGCTAGCGCCGAGCTTTCCGTAGTGTCGGTGGAGTGAGCGTCACACCCCAGACGACCGTCGCCCTGGCCGACCGGTTCTTCCGCGAGTTGCCCGAACTGGCCATCCGCTGGCAGGCCGACGCGGCCCCCGAGGTGCGGCCGCTCGTGGTCAACGACGCGCTGGCCGCCGAGCTCGGCCTCGACGGTGCCTGGCTGCGCAGCCCCGACGGGCTGCGCTTCCTGGTGGGCAACCAGGTCCCCGACGGGGCCGTTCCGGTGGCGCAGGCCTACGCCGGACACCAATTCGGCGGGTACGTGCCGCGCCTGGGCGACGGGCGCGCCTTGCTGCTGGGCGAACTCGTCGACGACCAGGGGCGCCTGCGCGACATCCACCTGAAGGGCTCGGGCCCTACGCCTTTCGCACGCGGCGGTGACGGGCTGGCCGCGGTGGGGCCGATGCTGCGTGAGTACATCATCAGCGAGGCCATGCATGCCCTGGGGGTGCGGACCACGCGGTCCCTGGCCGTGGTGGCCACCGGGCGGCAGGTGCAGCGCGACACGCTGCTGCCGGGCGCCGTGCTCACCCGCGTCGCCAGCAGCCACCTGCGCGTCGGGAGCTTCCAATATGCGGCGTCCACCGCCGATCTTGACCTGCTGCGGCGCCTGGCCGACCATGCGATCGCGCGCCACCATCCCGACGCGGCGACGGCCGCGCGGCCCTACCTGGCGCTGTTCGAAGCCGTGGTGGCCGCCCAGGCGGCGCTGATCGCCCGATGGATGCTGATCGGGTTCGTGCACGGCGTGATGAACACCGACAACATGACGATCTCCGGGGAGACCATCGACTACGGCCCGTGCGCGTTCATGGAGGCCTACGACCCGGACACGGTCTTCAGCTCGATCGATTTCTGGGGCCGCTACGCCTATGGCAACCAGCCCGTCGTCGCCGGGTGGAACCTCGCCCGGTTCGCGGAGGCGCTGCTGCCGTTGCTCTCCGAGGACGCCGAGCAGGCCGTGACGCTGGCGGAGCAGGCGTTCGGCGTGTTCCGGCCGACGTACGACGCCGTGTGGTCGTCCGGCATGCGCGCCAAGCTCGGTCTGCCCGAAGACGTTGCGGCGCAACACCTCACGCCCTTGGCCGATGAGCTGCTCACCCTGCTCAAGGAGAGCCGCGTCGACTTCACCTCCTTCTTCCGCCACCTCGCCCACGCTGCCCGCGGGGACGCCGAGCCCGCGCGCGGCCTCTTCCTCGATCTGGCCGGCTTCGACGACTGGCTGTCGCGCTGGCGCGCCCTGGGCCCGGACGCCGACGCGATGGACCGCGCCAACCCGATCTACATCCCGCGCAACCACCTCGTCGAGGAGGCCCTGGCCGCGGCGACGGCCGGCGACCTCGATCCGCTGATGCGGCTCCTGGACGCCGTCACCGCGCCGTATGACGAACGACCGGGCCTGCAGCGCTACGCCGGCCCCGCGCCGGAGGATTTCGGCGCGTACCAAACGTTCTGCGGCACTTAGTTTTCCGTTATTGCGCGACTGCGCGGCTCTCGTAGGCGGCGGTCAGCCAGAACACGGCGCGCTCGAGGCCCGGCACGATCTCGGTGACCTCGATCTCGCCCTGGGTAAAGCGCGCCAGGAAGCCGAAGATCACGCCCGTCAAGATCAGCTCCAGGTCTTGGGCGTATCCCGAATCAACCTGGGCCAGAATCGATTTGGCGACCGGGACGACGGCATCGACACCGCGCTGGATCAACCTGTCGCCGCCGGGTCCCGAGCGGGCGCGAAAGTACGAGCGCAGCATCATGGGATGCCGCTCCCAGGGTTCGAAAATCGTGCGCAGCACCTGCATCAGGCCTTCGTACAGCGATTCCCCGGACACCCCGTGGGCCGGCGACGGCAGGTTCGCGTAGCGATTGGCGTCCATCCACCAGTCGAGGGCCGCGACGATCAGCTCGTCGCGAGTGGCGTACCGCTTGTAGATGGTCGCGAGCGACACCCGCGCGCGCCTGGCCACTTCGCGAAGCTGCACGGCCTCGTAGCCCTGCGTGTCCAACAGCTCGACCACGATCGCGATGATCGGGTCCGGTGCGTCGCCGGAACCCCCTTCTGCAACCACGGTAACCATGTTACTGTATCGCTCAGTAACGACGTTACCGCCGCTCTGGCTGCGGCGATACCCCAAAAGCGAGGATGACGAAATGGTCGGCCAACTCGACGGCAAGGTCGCCTTCATCACCGGCGTCGCGCGCGGTCAGGGGCGCAGTCACGCGATCCGCCTGGCACGCGACGGAGCGAACATCGTCGGCATCGACATCTGCGCCGACATCCCCGCGAACGGCTATCCGATGGCGAGCCGCGACGAGTTGGACGAGACCGTGGCCCTGGTCGAGGCCGAGGGCGCGAAGATGCTCGGCGTGGTCGCCGACGTCCGCGACTTCCATCAGGTCAAGTCGGCCGTGGACGGCGGCGTCGAGCAGTTCGGCCGGCTCGACATCGTGCTGGCCAACGCGGGCATCGCCCCGGTGGCGTTTCGCGCGCTGACCATCGAGGAGGAACTCGAGCAGTGGAGGGCGGCGACCGCCGTCAACCTCGACGGCGCGTATCACACCGCCTGGGCGGCGATCCCGCATCTGCTCGCGGGTAACCGCGGCGGGGCGATCGTCTTCACCAGCTCGACGGCGGGGCTGCGCGGTTTCGGCGGCCTGCAGGGCGGCGGCCTCGGCTACGCGGCGTCCAAGCACGGCATCGTCGGGCTGATGCGCACGCTCGCCAATGCCCTTGCGCCGATGAACATCCGGGTCAACACCGTGCACCCGACGGCGGTCAACACCATGATGGCGGTCAATCCCGCCATGACCGAATTCCTGGAGAACTACCCCGAGGGCGGCCCGCACCTGCAGAACCCCATGCCCGTCGGCCTGCTCGAGCCCGAAGACATCAGCGCCGCGATCGCCTACCTAGTCTCGGACGCGGCCAAGTACGTCACCGGGGTGACGTTTCCGGTCGACGCCGGCTTCTGTAACAAGCTTTGACGTCCTCCTCTGGCCGAGCCAGAGGATTCCAACCCCATCCCACTACCTATGCGGCAGGAGAGCAGAGTTGAGGTTCACGGTTCGTAGACCGGCTAATGCCGAGGTCTCCCCGTGCTGTCACCGCCCGTCCGGCGGCGATATTGCGTGCGGCATTGATGTCGGCGTTGCACGGACCGGCAGTGCAGGCTTCGCACTCGAAAACCGCTTGGCTCTTACGGTTTCCGCGAGCGACATACCCGCACGCCGAGCATCGTTGCGACGTGTACGCGGCCGGAACCTGCTCGACTCGACCGACGGCTTTGGCCTGCAAGCGCGCAGCGAGCAGGCCCCAACCGCTGCGGAGGATCCCCCAGTTCAGAGCTCGTTTGGCACCGATACCCATACCGGGCTGCTCCACGGTTCCCCGCGCCGAGCGGGTCATCGCGCGCACATCGAGGGCTTCGATGCGGATCGTTTCGAACCGGCGCGCGACATCCGTGGTGGCCTTTTCGACCCAGTCCTTGCGTCGGTCGGTATCGCGGGCCTTGAGTTTCGCGATCGCGCGTTTCGTGCGAGCGCGCCGGTGAGAGCCACGCTTGGCGCGCGCAAGGCGCTTCTGCAGCACCCTCAGGCGCTTGGCCTCACCGTGGCTCAGGCCAGGGGCATGCAGCAGCTCACCGGTCGACAGGGCTGCCGCCACCGTCACGCCGCGGTCGATACCCACCACCGAGCCATCAGCAGGCCCGGGAATGGGTTCCGGGACGTGGGCGAACGCGATGTGCCAGCGCCCGGCCCGATCGCAGGTGACGCGGTAGGACTTGACACCTGCGGGGACCGGCCGCGACAGGCGCAACCGGATCCAGCCGACCTTGGGTACCCACACCCGAGCGAACCGGCCGTTCAGACGCTCGACATGGTGGGCTTTCAACCCGACCTGCCGAAAGCCCTCATGCACACCGGCTTTGCGCCATGTCGGGCGACGATGGGTGCCATTGAAAAAGTTGCGCATCGCCTGGGCGAAATCCCGCAACGCTTGCTGCTGCACCGTCTGCGAGCCGGCTGCCAGCCACTCGTATTCGGCACGGGCCACGGTCAACTGTGCGCACTGCTCGTTGTAGCGGGGCGCGCGCCGACCCCGTTGCCAGTACTGCTGCTGCTCGACCGCCAGGTTCCACACATACCGGGCGTGGCGACAGTGCTCGACCAACATCGCCGCCTGCTCGACAGTCGGAAGCAACCGATAACGCGACACCCCCGCAACCTAACCGCCACCACCGACAACGCACGGAAAGGAGACGCGGCGCTGCCTCCCCCCACTAAAGCCATCGGTTTCCACGCCGCAAGGACCCTATGAGCGCAACCAGTGGCCGCGTCGCCGGCAAGCGGGTGCTCGTGACCGGCGCCGCGCGGGGCATGGGCCGCAGCCACGCCGTGCGCCTGGCGGAAGAGGGCGCCGACCTCATCCTGGTCGACATCTGCGCCTCGTTGCCGGAGATCGAGTATCCCCTCTCGTCGCGCGCGGATCTCGACGAGACGGCGCGACTGGTCGAAAAGCATCACCGCCGTGCGATCACGCATGTCGTCGACGTCCGCGACGCCGCGGCGCTGGCATCGGCCGTCGCCGAGGGCGTTGCCGAACTGGGCGGCCTCGACGCGGCCGTGGCCAACGCCGGCGTGCTGACCGTCGGGACCTGGGACACCACCACAGCGGAGCAGTGGCGCACCGTGGTGGACGTCAACCTGATCGGCACGTGGAACACCTGCGCCGCCGCGCTCCCCCATCTGGTGGACGAGGGCGGCAGCCTGGTCCTCATCAGCTCCTCCGCGGGCCTGAAGGGCACCCCGCTGCACCTTCCTTACACGGCATCCAAACACGGCGTCGTCGGGCTCAGCCGGGCGCTGGCGAATGAGCTTGCGGCGCAGAACGTTCGGGTCAACACCGTGCACCCCACGGGCGTGGAGACGGGAATGCGCCCGGAGTCGCTGCAGGGCCTGCTGGCCGAGGGGCGGCCCGACCTGATCCCGATATTTCTCAACGCCCTGCCGACACTCATGGCCGAAGCGATCGACATCAGCAACGCGGTGTTGTTCCTGGTGTCCGACGAGTCCCGATTCGTCACCGGCCTGGAGTTCAAGGTGGACGCCGGCGTCACCCTGCGCTAGGCATCCAAGGTTCAACGCAGAGAGCGGATTTGATGACAGAACGCACCGAACGCGGCAGGCGCCTGTTCACCGAGGTGATGACGGCGCCGCCGCCCGATGATCCCAGTCCCACGACGGCCACCGGCCTGATCGAGTTCGTCTTCGCCGAAATCTGGTCGCGGCCGGTCCTGCGCCGGCGGGACCGGCGCTTCGTCACGCTGCCCTGCGTCGCGGCCGCCGACGCCGAGGGGCCGCTGCAGGATCACGTGTACGCGGCGCTGAACAGCGGCGACCTGACCATCACCGAGATGCGGGAAACCGTGCTGCATTTCGCGGTGTACGCCGGGTGGCCCAAGGCCTCTCGCTTCAACATGGCGGTCGACGCGCAGTGGGAGCGCATCCACCGCGAGCGCGGCCACGACGTGCCGCCGCCCGAGCCGCTGTTGCCCCTGGCCACGCCGAGCGATCCCGAGAGCAGGCTGGCCACCGGCGAGGAGTGCTTCAAGGCGGTCAACTGCATCCCGTTCGCGCCGATCCGGGACAACCCGTACTCGGGCGCGGGGATCTTGAACTTCGTGTTCGGCGAGATGTGGCTGCGGCCCGGGCTGGGGATGAAGGAGCGGCGGCTGGTGACGGTGGCGTGCGTGGCCATCCAGGACGCACCCATCCCGATCCTGAGCCACGTCTACGCCGCACTCAAGAGCCGCGACGTCTCCTTCGACGAGATGGACGAGGTGGCATTGCATTTCGCCGCGTACTACGGCTGGCCGAAGGCGACCCACCTCAGCCAGGTGATCGGCGAACAGAAGCAGCGGGTCTCGGCGGAATGGCGCACGGAGGCCACCACCGCATGAACCTGTCCGGAGGGCTGCTGATCGCCGGCGACCGCATCACCCGGTCGTCCGGGGGGACCCACGAACACATCTATCCCGCCACCGGCCAACCGAATGCGAGCGTGCCGCTGGCCGGCGCCGCCGAGATCAACGAGGCGGTCGCCGCCGCGTGGGGCGCCCACCGGGAATGGATGTCGCTCACCGCCGATCGCCGCCGCGACCTGTTGATCGATCTCGCCGACGCGGTCCATGACAACCTCGACGAGCTGGCGCGGCTCAACGTGCACGACTACGCCGTCCCGATCTCGTTCGCCCACAACGGGATTCTCCTCGAGCGATTTCTGCGTCACTTCGCCGGCTACGTCGACAAGCCGCACGGCATCAGCACGCCGGTGGCCGAATCGTTCGATGTCAACCTCGTGGAGCGCGAGCCCTACGGCGTCGTCGGCGTCATCACGCCGTGGAACGGCGCGCTGGTGGTGATCGGATCCTGCGTCGCCCCGGCGCTGGCCGCCGGCAACGCCGTCGTGCTCAAACCCTCGGAGGTGGCGCCGTTCGCCGCCCTGCGCTTCGGCGAGCTGTGCGTCGCGGCCGGGCTGCCGGCCGGCCTGGTCAACGTGGTGCCGGCGGGCCCGGAGGGCGGCAACGCCCTCGTCCGCCACCCGGATGTCCGCAAGATCCACTTCACCGGCGGCGGGGCGACGGCCCGCAACGTCCTCAAGGCCGCGGCGACGAACCTGACGCCGGTGGTCACCGAGCTCGGCGGCAAGTCGGCCTGCGTCGTCTTCGACGACGCCGACCTCGACGCCGCGGCGGTGCTGGCGGCCCATCAGGGCCCCCTGATCCAATCGGGGCAAAGCTGCGCCTGCGCGAGCCGGATCCTGGTGCAGGAATCCGTCTACGACGCGTTCGCGGAGCGGTTCGTCGCGGTGGTCAAGGCCGCAACGGTCGGTGACCCACTCGACCCCGGCGTCGTGTTCGGGCCGGTGATCAGCCAGGCCGCCGCGGACCGCATCGTCGCCGAAATCGAGGAGGCGGCCGGCAGCAAGGTGGGCGAATTACTCACGGGCGGAACCAGATTGGGCGGCGCGCTGGCCGCGGGTTACTACATCGAGCCGACGGTGTTCGGCGGGGTGGACAACAATTCCACGCTGGCCCAGACGGAGACCTTCGGGCCGGTCGTGTCCCTGATGAAGTTCGGCAGCGAAGACGAGGCGGCGCGCATCGCCAACGACACGCCCTACGGCCTGAACGCCTTCGTCCAGACCCGCGACCTCGCCCGGGCCCACCGGATGGCGCGCCGGCTCGAGGCGGGATCGGTGTGGATCAACACGTTCAGCGACATCTCGCCGCAGGGCCCGTACGGCGGCTTCAAGCAGAGCGGCTTCGGGCGCACCGGCGGTGTCGAGGGCCTCTACGAATTCCTGCAAGTCAAGAACATTCGTATCGGCATGGGCTGAGCGTTTACAGTTCCAAGGTGACGACAAGCGTCGCCGTGATCGGGGCGGGCCCCGGCGGACTGGCCGCGGCGCGCTGGCTCCTGGCGCAGGGCTTCGAACCGACCATCTTCGATAAGGCGCCGATGCTGGGCGGGCAGTGGACGGGCCTGCCCGGCCTGAGCGGCGTATGGCCGGCCATGCATACCAACAGCAGTCGCACCCTCACGGCCTTCGGCGACCTCGAGCACGACACCGAACTCGTCTACCCGCCCAACCGCGAGATCCTCGCCTACCTGCATCGCTACGCCGAGAAGTTCGGCCTTACCCCGCGCCTTCTGCTCGGCACGCGCGTCGACCTGATCGGACGTCACAGCCACGGGTGGCTCGTCCGCCACGACGGCGTCGACGAC
The DNA here is from genome assembly GCF_002101815.1 of Mycobacterium paraense. Classification (GTDB taxonomy): domain Bacteria; phylum Actinomycetota; class Actinomycetes; order Mycobacteriales; family Mycobacteriaceae; genus Mycobacterium; species Mycobacterium paraense. Next base: position 100,011 of record NZ_LQPM01000013.1, read on the forward strand.
GTCTTCGCGCGAGTGGTGGTGGCAACCGGCAGGTTCCACACCCCCGCCATCCCCGCGGTGCCGGGGCTCGAGACGTTCGCCGGGGCGGCCGGGGCTATCCCGAGCTACCAATACCGGGACCCCGCGCCGTATCGCGACAAGCGCGTTCTGGTCGCCGGCTGCGCGATCAGCGCCCTCGAGATCGCCGCCGACCTGGCCCACCTGGGCGCGGCGCGGGTGGTGGTGACCCAACGGCGGCAAAGGTACGTCCTGCCGAAGTTCGCCGCCGGAGTGCCCTCCGATAGCCGGATCTACACGCGGTACGGCGCCCTGGCGAGCGAGAGCCTCCCGGCGGCCGAGATCGACCGGCAACTGAAGGAGATCGTCGTCGAAGCGGCGGGAAGCCCCGAGCAATACGGCGCGCCCGCGCCCGACCCGTCCCTCTTCGCGGCCGGGGTGACGCTCAATCAGCATTACCTGCCACTCGTCGCCGAGGGCCGGATCACGGTGCGGCCCTGGATAAAGGCCGTCGCGGGCACCCGCGTGACCTTCGCCGACGGGAATGCCGAGGACTTCGACGGGATCGTGTTCGGCACCGGCTTCACGTTGTCCCTACCGTTCCTGAGCGAGGACATCCGCGCCACCCTCGACCTCGACGCGGTGCATATGGACGCCGACCGCTACACGTTCCACCCGGACCTGCCGGGCATGGCCTTCGTCGGCATGTGGGACCAGTCGGGCGGATACTTTGTGCCGCTTGAGCTTCAGGCCAGGTGGATCGCGCACGCGTGGGGCGGCGCGGTGCCAGCCCCGGCCGAGGACGAGCAACGCAAGTCGATCGATGCATACCGGTCGCGGCGCGGGTCACCGCAGAAGACCCAAATGCACCTGGCGGCAATGACATTCGCCCGAGCCGCCGGGGTGGAGCCACATCTGGAGAACTGGCCACAGCTGCGCCGCGCCCTGCTGTTCGGCCCGCTGGCACCGAGTTGTTTTCGCCTCGAAGGGCCCGATGCCCTCGACCGGGCACCGGCGCAGTTGGTGCGCGACGCCGCAGCCTTCGGCGCGATCACGTCGAACGAGCTGACCGAGCGCGAAGCGAAGTACTGGTCGCTGGTCGAGAATGCGGTGAACTAGCCGCGCGGCCCTACGCCAGTTTCGCGAACTCGGCCTGCAGCTCATCGAGGCGGCGAAGCGTCTCGTCGCGAGGTTCGGTGGGCAGTTCCACCAACACCTGTTCCAGCCCGAGGGCACGGTAGCCCTCGAGTTCCTTCGCGGAGTGATTCCCCATATGGGTTGCGATCACGGGCACGTCGTGGCCGGCGGTGGCGCGCAGTTCCTCGAGCTGACCCGCAAGGGCACCCGACGACGGGCTCATGGCAAGCCAGCCGGCCTTGAGCCGGGCGATGCGCTCAAAGCTCGCCGGCCCGCCGCCCAGGTACAGCGGCGGATACGGCCGGGTGATCGGCTTCGGCCAGCTGTAGATCGGGTCGAAATCGACGAAGTCGCCATGGAATTCGGCCTCCTCCCGCGTCCAGATCTCGATCATCGCCCGCAGCCGTTCCTCGACCACCCGCCCCCGCACCTTGGGGTCGACGCCGTGGTTCGCGATCTCTTCGCGCAGCCAGCCCACCCCGACGCCGAAGCGAAACCGCCCCTGGGAGACCAGATCAAGCGACACGACCTCCTTGGCCGTCATGATCGGATCGCGCTGCGGGACCAGCGCGATGCCCGTTCCCAGCAGAAGGTTCTCGGTCGCGACCGCCGCCGCCGTCAACGCGATGAACGGATCGAACGTGCGGTAGTACTTCCGCGGGATGGGGCCGCCCATGGGATACGGGGTCTTGGCGTTGACCGGGATGTGCGAATGCTCCGCCAGGAACAGCGAGGCGAACCCGCGCTCCTCGAGCGCCCGGCCCAGCTCGACCGGCCCGATCCCTTCGTCGGTAATGAAAGTCAGGACACCGAACGGCATGTTCGCTCCCGTCGTCATTGCGTCTCCTCCCCTCGCGGCGTCCGGCGGGTCGCGCCCCAGAGGCCGACCCCGATGCCGACCGCGGCGCCGCCCAGACCGATCAGCCGTTGCGAGGGCTTCAATTCATCGTGCACGCTCACACCGCCGAGCAGGTCGGCCGCGTCGGCGCCGCCGGAGGCCAAAAACCAGCCGCGGGTGCCCTTGCCGCGCAGCGCCGCCGCCGCGAGCAATCCGCCGATCAACGCGTCGCGATAACCCATCGAACGCAGCAGCAGTCGCGCCGTCGGCGTCGGCTCGTCAGGATCGCCCCACCACCGGTTCGCCCGGAGCGGATCGACGAGGAAAGAGATGCCCGAGGCGAGACGGATGCCGCCGGCCAAGAGCGCTGCGCGATCAATCGACATGGCCGCAGCCTAGAGCCAATCGCCCCGGTGAACTACGGTTCACTGAAATTACTGTTTTCAGTTACCAACAATTTGCCCGTGCGAGCGGAAAAAGTTTGCGACGCCTTCAGAGAGCTCGGCAAACACGTTCCCGCGCCAGACATTTGCCGCACGGCACCCGATGACCTGAACGCGCCCCCGCCGAAACCTCCAAGACCAGCACCGAACGCTCGCCGACGACTCGGAGCGAAACAATTGTGCATCAGTCCAATAGCGTGTCCGCGAACATCGCGATGGCTCAGGGGCGTTGCGGCGCCGAGGCCGACCCGACACGGGCTTTACGAAAGCGGTGTGGACAAACGATCAGCGGATTATTTTGGTTAACTATGACGGGACAGGGGGATCCGGCAGCACGTCCGCAGCAGTACGTCGGCCACACGGTCACGCCTCGACGCAAGAAGCTCGCACCCGATCCGGACGTGCGCCGCGCCATCGTGGACGCCGCCTCGAAATCGGTTCGCGAGCAGGGGGTTCGGGGGCTCAGCGTTGCCACGGTGCTGGAACGCGCACGGCTGAGTACCCGTGCGTTCTATCGGCACTTTGATTCCAAGGACCAGTTGGTGGCCGCGGTCTTTCTCGAGATGACCCGCAGCGAGGTGCAGCGGCTGAAGACGCGGATGTCGGAAGCCACCGACCCCGTCGAGGCGGTGGCCGCCTGGATCGACGGCAGGCTCGACCTCGCCTTCGACGAGGAGATCAAAGCGGAACTGCGCCAGGTGTCCCTGGAGGCGCAGTCGAAATCGTTCTCGGTTCCGGACACGGTGGCGCCCGCCTACGGTGCGATTCTCGAACCGCTCGTCGAGCAGCTGCAACGCGGCCTGGAGCTCGGCGTGTTCAAGGACATCATTCCGGCGACCGCCGCGAAATCGATCCACGGCGTGGTGTGGGCCGGCACGCAGCGGCAGTGGGCCACCAATCACTGGGACCGCAACGAAGTCCGCGAACGAGCGGTGCGGTTCTGTCTGCGCGGCCTTGGGGTGGCGCCCCACACCATCGAAGAACTCATCGCGGGGGATGAAGCGGCGAGCTAGTGCAACGCCGGTTTCCGCTTGCCGTACACGCCGCCCGTTTTTGTCTGAAATTGATGTTTCCGTTAACCGGCACACGGGGTACCTACGCGTTATGACACGTCTGTACAACCGGGCTTCCCTCGGCTGACGCCATGACCGGCACGCTCACCCGACGACGGAACAAGCTCGATCCCGACCCCAACGTGCGCTGCGCCATCGTCGCCGCCGCATCGAGATCCATGCACGAGCACGGAGTCCGCGGACTCAGCGTCGCGACCGTGTTGGAACACGCGCAGCTGAGCACCCGCGCGTTCTACCGGCACTTCGACTCCAAGGACCAGTTGGTCGCGGCGGTCTTTCTGGAATTGGCCCGGCACGAAACGCAGCGGCTGAGAGGAAAGATGGCGAACGCGGCCGACCCGGTCGAGGCCGTCGTCGCGTGGGTCGACGGGCGACTCGAACTCGCATTCGGCGAAGCCGGCGAGAACGGTGTGCGGCGTCTGACCCTGGACGCCCACTCCAAGGGGGTCTCCTCTCCCGAGATGGTCGCGCCCGCCTACAGCGCGATACTCGAGCCGCTCGTCGAACAGCTCGAGCGCGGTTTGGAACTCGGCGTGTTCGAGGACATCATCCCGACAACCGCCGCGAAATCGATCCACGGCGTGGTGTGGGCCGGCACGCAACGGCAGTGGGCCACCCATCAATGGGACCGCTCGGTGGTTCGCGAGCGGGCGCTGCGGTTCTGCCTGCGGGGGCTGGGCGTTTCTTCGCACCGGATCGAGCAGGTCACCGGGCGGCGCAGCGCCGCGGGCTGAGTCTTACTTGGCCGGGCACGCGGCGGCGATTTGCGGCGACGCCGGCCACAGCGCCACCGTCAGCCCGAAGGCCGCGACGTCGGATCCCGCGGGCACGACGCTTTCCAGCCGCGCCTGCATTCGCTGCGTTTCCTCGGTGTGCAAGACGGCCCAGACGAAGCCGATGGACAGGTAGGGAATCGCCAGCCACAGCGCCACCTCGATCAGCGCCCCGACGCTGACCTCGTATTGCAGCACGCGCCGCAGCAGGTCCATCGAGATGTGAGGGTCTCACAGCGGGCCGCCAATTCGCTACCATTGCCGTCATGGCCGAGCCGTCCCCGGCTGGCGACGAAACGTTCGCGCTCAACCGAGCCGAGACGGTTGCCGTACCCAATAACGCAGCAGCGGATGCCGCAGATCGGACGTCCGCGCGCGACTACGACGACGACGCCGGGGCCGAACCCGCGAGCGACCGCCAATCCTGGAGCGCGACCTGGCGCAAGGCCGGCGCGCTGCTCGTCGGTGGTCTCGCGCTTGCGGGAGCGATCATCCTCGCCTTTTGGCTCATGAGCCCGGATTCCAAGGGTCCTCAGGCGGCCGCGCCCAAGGGCGGCACGACTCCCGCGCCCGCGAGCCCGTCGGCCTCGGCCGCGCCGTCGTCCATCGTCTCCACGCCGGACCAGGACAACAAGTACGTACAGAACCTGAACGACCACGGCATCTCGTTCGCCAATCCCGATGCCGCCATCTCCAACGGGAAGATGGTGTGCAACGACATCGGCCGTGGGGTGTCGGTGCCGCAGATCGTCAGCGCGTTTCGCGCGAGCAACCCGGGGCTCGACGCCGACACGTACGTCAGCATCTCCGTTCACGCCTACTGCCCGCAAAACTCCAACCTCGTCGGCGGAGGGCCGTAGCGCGGCGCCGATACCCTGTACGGACCGCCGCAGAAGTGACAAACTTCGACATCGACTACCGAGTGTCGATGAAACCGAGGAATGCAAACGGTGCGATATTGATTGGACGTGGCGTTACCCGGGGAAGCCCGGCAGGGGGTAGACGTGGTCCGCGAAGTGGCAGCACCCTTGCCGCGCATCCGGGAGTCGTAGGAGGCGGCGCATGACTGTCGAGGGCCGCGATGTCCCGACCGGATCGGCGCCTCATCACGTGCCACGGCCGGTGCGCCGGAGGCAGACGCCCGCCGGAGTCCTCGTTGCGGCCGCCGCCTTCGCCGCTGCCGCCCTCGCCGGTCTCATCTCCGTGGGCGTGTACCTGTCGCGCGACAAGACGGCGACATCGCCCGGCCCGCAGACGGTGACGATCAGCGCCTCGTCGGCGGCGATATCCCCGGCCGACGGGGCGGACGCCCAGTTCCTGTCCATGCTGGACGGCTACGGCATCAAGGACAACGGCAAGGCCGCGATCCGGCAGCGGTTCATGGAGCTGGGCCACCACACCTGTTTCCTGCTGCTGCCGCCGCGGCCCCAGTCACTCGAGTTGACGGTGAACAACATCTTGTCCGCACAGGACCAGGACACCGCCGCAGGCAATCGGTGGCCGCAGCGCCTCACGCGTGACGACGCGGAGCATTTGGCGCAGTCCGCTATCACCGCATACTGCCCGAGCGCGCAGAAGTAGCGCCGCGGTTCTCCTACTTCCGCGGCCGCGGGGCACTGCCGTACAGGCGCAAGGCCTGAGCGGCGGCGGTGGCCACTTCACCACGCAGGTCCGAGATCGGTGGACTGCCGCGCAGGTGGATCGAGTTGGAGAGCAGGACGACATAGGTGTCCGAGCCGGGGTCCATCCACAGCGTGGTTCCGGTGAAGCCGGTGTTGCCGAAGCTGCCGACGGGAAAGACGGTGCCACGAGGCCTGGAGAAACCAGTGTCGATGTCCCAGCCGAAGCCGAACAGGTTCTGCCCCCAGATCGCCGGGTAGTTGGTGGTCCGGGCGGCTTGGTTGGCCGCTTCGAGTTGGTGCGCCGTATGCCCGGGCTGCTGGGGAGTCGTCATCAGCCCCAGAGTCGCCGGCTGCAGCGGAAACGCGCTCGGCCGGCCCGCGAGCCGATCGAGCAGGGCCTGCGCAAAGCCGCCGACATCGTGCGCCGTCGCGAACACGCCCGCATTGCCGGCGACTCCTCCCATCCGGCGCGCCGTCGGGTCGTGCACGGTGCCACGCAACAGGTGGCCGTAATCCGGGTTCTTGCTCGGGTCGGCCCGGCTTTCCTCGTCAATCGCGGTCGGCGCGATGCGCGGTAAGAGGCCGGCGTTCCACGCGTCGGCGGCACAAGTTTCGGGCTCGCGCCCCGGCGGCACGGGGGCCCAGGCGATCGCGGACCCCCGAATCCCATGCGGCCCACAGGCTTTGGTCGCGGGAAGATAGCGGGTCTCGTTCATGCCAAGCGGCGCAAAGACGTTGCGCTGAACGTACGCGTCCTCTGCCTCGCCGGTGACTTTTTCGAGGAGCGCGCCAAGCAGGATGTAGTTGATGTCGGAGTAGCGGAAGACCGCGCCGGGGCCCGACTGCAGCGGCGTGCTGAGCGCGCGATGGATGCCCTCTGGTTTATCGGCGCCGGCCAGTCCCCACGGGTCGCCCAGGCTCACGTCGATGCCCTCGCCCGAGGTGTTCGTGAGCAGCATCCGGACCGTCACTTCGGCGCGCTGCGGATCGTTCGCCGGGTTGAAGTCCGGGAGGTACTTCTGCACGGGATCGTCGAACGCAACCTTGCCTTGTTCGTACAGCTGCATGACGGCGGTCGCCGTCGCGAGACACTTTGTCAGCGAAGCCAAATCGAAGATGGTGTCCTCGGTCATCGGCTCCGCGGGCGCGGGCGACCCGTCCAGCCCCTGCTCGCCGTCAAGCTTGCGCTCACCGTAAGCCTGGTGAAAGACGACCTTGCCGCCGTGCCCGACGACCACCACCGCACCCGGCAGCCGCCGCGCCGCGATCGCGTCGTTCATCAGCTTGGAGACGGTGGCGAATTCGGGTGCCGAGGGTTCGGGCGGCGCCTGCGCCACCGGCGGCGCCGGGGCTGCCTGCGGCGCCTGCACCACCTGCGGTTCCTGCGGCGCCTCGCCTACCCCCGTGCGCGCCGCATCGCCCGCCGAGGAAGCCGCGGCGAGGACAATCAGAATGGCGCCGACGGCAACGACCCTTCGCACCGATTGCTTACCGGGCATGCCGCAAGCGTAAGTCGACGGCCGGGCCGGGCGCAGTCCTATAGTTGATGCCCCGTGGAATCCCCAGTCACGTCCCGGTGCCGGAGGCTTTTCGGGCCGGCCCTCATGGCGGTGGCCACCGTCGTGCTGGTGCAGTGCGCCGCCACGCCGCCGCCGCGGGTGGCCACACCGCCACCGCCGGCCGCCCCGCCGTCGGCGCCCGGCGCCACGTCCGCGGCCGCCGCCGCAACCGTTGCGCCGGTGAGCCCCGCGGAACTCGGCGCGAGCTGGCGCCCGGGCTGCCCGGTCGAACCCGCCCAGCTCCGGCGCGTCGACGTCGACCACATCGGGTTCGACGGCCAGACCCACCGCGGCGAATTGATCGTGCACCAAGACCTGGTGCCGGAGGTCATCGCGATCTTCGAGCAGCTGTACCGGCTGGGCTTTCCCATCGAGAAGATCCGTACCGTCGACCACTACCCGGGCGCCGATGACGAGCTGTCCATGGCGGACAACAACACTTCGGCATTCAATTGCCGGGGCATCCCGGGATCCGATCAATGGTCTCCCCACGCGTACGGCCGGGCGATCGACCTGAACCCGCTTCTCAACCCGTGCGTCTACTCGGGCGGTGCCTTCGCGCCGCAGAACGCCGCGGCCTACCTCGACCGCGGCCGCACCGACCCGGGACTCCTCCACGACGGCGACCCTGCCGTTCGCGTCTTCACCGACCGCGGCTGGCGATGGGGTGGCGCGTGGACGACCCCCCTCGACTACCAGCATTTCGAGCGGCCGTGAGGCGGCGCCCTAGACGTCGTAGTACAGGGCGAACTCGTACGGGGTCGGCCGCAGGTTGACGGGCGCGATCTCGTAATCGCGCTTGTAGCTGATCCACGTCTCGATCAGGTCGGGGGTGAAAACGCCTCCCTCGGTGAGGTAGTCGCTGTCTTCCTCCAGCCGGTCGATCACCGCGGACAGCTGGGTGGGCGCCTGCGGGATTTCCGCGGCCTCTTCCGGCGGCAGCTCGTAGAGGTCCTTGTCGACCGGCGGCGGCGGTTCGATCTTGTTCTTGATGCCGTCCAGCCCGGCCATCAGCTGGGCCGCGAAGGATAGGTAGGGGTTGCCCGACGCGTCGGGACAACGGAACTCCAGCCGCTTGGTCTTCGGGTTGTTGCCGGTGATCGGGATCCGCACGCACGCCGAGCGGTTGCGCTGGCTGTACACCAGGTTGATGGGAGCCTCGTACCCGGGAACCAGGCGCTTGTAGGAATTGACCGTCGGGTTGGTGAAGGCCAACAAGGACGGCGCGTGGTAGAGCAGCCCGCCGATGTAGTGGCGCGCGGTGTCGGACAGGCCGGCGTAGCCGGTGTCGTCGTACATCAGCGGCACCCCGTCCTTCCACAGCGACTGGTGGCAGTGCATGCCGGAGCCGTTGTCGCCGAACAGCGGCTTGGGCATGAACGTCACGGTCTTGCCGGCCTGCCACGCGGTCTGCTTGACGACGTACTTGTACATCTGGTGGTCGTCGGCCGCGTGCAGCAGCGTGTTGAACTGGTAGTTAATCTCGGCCTGGCCCCCACTGCCCACCTCGTGGTGGCCCTTCTCCAGGGAGAAGCCGGCGTTGGTCAGGTGGGTGAGCATCTCGTCGCGCAGGTCGACGTAGTGGTCGGTGGGGGCCACCGGGAAGTACCCGCCCTTGGGACGGACCTTGTAGCCGCGGTTGGGGCCGCCGTCGGACTCGGCCTGCGCGCCGGTGTTCCACCATCCCGACGTCGCGTCCACCTTGTAGAACGAGGTGTCCGTGCGCGAGTCGAAGCTGACCGAGTCGAAGATGTAGAACTCGGCTTCCGGGCCGAAGTACGCGGTGTCCGCGACACCGGAGGCGATCAGGTAGTTCTCCGCCTTGCGGGCCACGTTGCGCGGATCGCGCGAGTACACCTCGAGGGTGAACGGGTCGTGCACAAAGAAGTTCAGGTTCAGCGTCTTGGCGGCGCGGAACGGGTCGATCGTCGCGGTTTCCGGATCGGGAAGCAGCAGCATGTCCGACTCGTGGATCGATTGGAACCCGCGAATCGACGAGCCGTCGAAGGCCAGGCCGTCCTCGAACACGTTCTCGTCGAAGGCGTAGATCGGAATCGTGAAGTGCTGCATGGTGCCCGGCAGGTCACAGAATCGGACGTCGACGTACTCGATGTTCTCGTCGCTGGCCAGTTTGAAGATGTCGTCGGGCGTCTTTTCGGACACAGAAAGCTCCTTTGCGCAAGACTTTTCACGTGCGACGGCAGTGGTGCGATGGCTCTCTCTACGCCACAACTATTTCGTCCGCGTGACGGGCCCAAGTCGAACCTGTTGCGTCACAGTAAGACCCGGCTTTCTCCGGTGGCACATTCGGGCCCGGTGGCCGATAGTCGTAGGAATGAAGACCGTTGCCGCGAGCGCCCCCGGCGACACACGAGTGAAACCATCCCGCGACATGGGAGAGGTTTTCCAATTTCATCGCGAAATCATCGTCTTCGGAGACGACCCGCTGTCGAAGACGATCGCCGAGGAGCTCCGGGGCGCCGGCGCGCGGATCATCAAGATCAACACCGCCGCCGATCTCCTCGGCGCCGGGGTCCATCGCGCGCGCGCCGTCGTGTGCGCCGGGCCCAACGATGCGGTCAACCTCGAAATCGCATTACTGGCAAGGGAATACAGCCCGAACGTCCGGGTGGTGGCGCGCCTGGCCAACGACGTGCTGCGCGAGGCGGTGACCGCCGTCAGCGGACCCGGCGCGATCTTGGACGTCGCCGACCTGGCGACGCCCTCCCTCGTCGAGGCCGTGCTGTCGCGCAACGCGCACCAGTTCGAGACGGCCGGCATCGAGTTCGTCGTCTGGGGAGCCGAGGCGCCGTACGACGCGACGCTGCGCGAGATCTACGCCGACCTGGCCCCGGTCGCGGTGGTCCACGGCAGGAACTCACCCAACCCGGGCGAGGTGGTGCCGTGCCCGGGGCGGGATCTGCGGGTCTATGCCGGGGACTGGACGTCGATGATCGGCGTCCGAGACGAGTTGGAGGCCCGGGGCATCACCGTGCCTCCCCCGCCCGCGGCGCGCTCCCGCCACTCCCGGGTGCGACGCGCGATCGATGCCGCGCGCGCCATGCGCGACGACGTGAACCCCATGCTGGTGCCGTCGTTGGCGTTCGCGCTGTTCCTCACGCTCGGCTCGACGGCCGTGGTGCACTTCACCTACCGGAACCCGCGCATGTCGTGGATCGACGCCCTCTACTTCGCGTCCGAGACGATCACGACCGTGGGCTACGGCGATTTCAGCTTCGCCCAGCAATCCACCGCCCTGCGACTGTTCGGGGTCGCGCTGATGTTCGGCGGCGCGATCGTGACCGCCATCCTGGTCGCGTTCCTCGCCGACCTGCTGCTGTCGCGCCGCTTTGTGCAGACGGCCGGGCTCCGCCGCGCACGCCACATGCGCGACCACGTCGTCGTGGTGGGGCTGGGTTCCATCGGCGTCCGGGTGGTCAGCGATCTGAGCGCCGCCGGATACGACGTCCTCGTCATCGAGCCGGACGAGAACAACCGCTTCCTGCCAACGGTGGCCGAACTCGATGTGCCGGTGATCTTCGGGGATTCGACGATGCGCCAGACGCTGGAATCGGCGCGCGTCGATCGCGCCCGCGGCGTCGCGGTGGTGACCCAGGACGACATGGAGAACATCGAAACCGGCATCGTCCTGCTGGAGATCCTGGGTTCGGACACCAAGGTGCCGATCGTGATGCGCGTCCAGGGCCGCGCGTTGGGCGCGGCGGTGAATCGGCGGTTCGGCTTCGAAAACGTGCGGTCGATCGTCGACCTCGCGGCCCCCTGGTTCATCGGCGCGGCGATGGGTTTGCAAGTGCTCGGGACGTTTTGGGTCGGGCAGCGCTCCTTCATGGTCGGCGGAATGCTGGTGGCGCCGGGCAGCGAGCTGGACGGCCTGCGGATGGTGGAGCTGTCCACCCAGACCCGCGTCATCGCGATCACCCGACCGGAAGGACCGGTCAGGTTGCGTCCCCGCCGCGACGCCCGGCTGAAAGCCGGCGACACCGTCTACATCATCGGCCCCTACCGGGAGCTGATCACCACGCTGCGCAAGGGCCAGCCGCCACCGCAGACCGCGGTCAACGGGGAGCGCGCGGCGACACTGGCGGCGGCGCGTGCGGCGCACCGGCCCGACGCGCGGCCGCCGCGGTGGGCACCCGAGCCCGAGTCCTGACGGCCACCGGATCGGGCGAAGTTCGCCACAGAACGGCCCGGCGGTGCGAGAGTAGGGCCAATGCATCGACGAATTCTCTGCGTGCCGCTCTCGGTCGCCGCGGTCATCATGTGCCCGACCGCCGGGCCGGCGGCGGCCGCCGGTGATGCGGAGTGCAGCGTCATCCTCCCGGCGGCCGACCGCCTGGAGAACGCGTTCGACCTCGTTTCCCCCTCCGGCACACCGGCTTACGTGGCAGGCCAGGTTCGGAACGCGCTGGCTCCGCTGCACGGCTTGAAGAGCGCCGCCGCGGTCGACCTTCGCATTCGCTCGGACATGCTGGCGTCGCAGATCGACGCGAGCGACCCCTATCGACCGGCAAGCCCGGAACAAATCGGCAGCGATCTCGCCAAGGCGAGGCAACAGCTGGCGACGGCTCGCGCCTACTGCGCGGCCTAGTTATTGCTGCCCTCGGCGCCACTGCCGAATCTGGATGCGCTCGGCGTCGGGCCAGATGGCTTTGGCGGCCGGTGACGCGCAGAACGTTTCCTCGGCCTGGCGAAGGCTCATGTCCACCGCGTGCAGGCCGTCTTCCTGGTGGGCGCGGCACACGACGGTCAGTACCCGGTGCGTGTTGGGGTCCACCTCTTCGGCCTCGATGGTCAACACCACGACGAGCGTGTAGCCGGCGCCGGTCGGCAGATAGAAGGTGAGGTCCCGGCTGTCCAGCGCGCCGCCGTTGGTTACCAGGTAGCCGTCGCCGCTGGGATAAACGGCCTGCCCGACCATCTGGGTGCGTTCGTAATGGTTGCGGTCACCCGGCGCGCGCCACACCGCGAACCGGGTATTCGGGCTGCCGTTGAACGGATGTCGCGCGATCGGCACGATCAGCTCGTCGCGGCCGTCGCCGTCGACATCCTGTAGGACGACGCCCCCGGGGCTCGAGGGCTCCAGCAGCTCGTCGATCGTTTGCACCACCTCACCCGACGGATCGGTGACCACAACCTTCACCGCGCCGGGTCCGGACAACTCGGGCGCGGACCAGTACGTGACGGCGAAATCGAGGGCGCCGGAATGCATTCGGCAGTCCGTATGCGCCGACGTGGCCTGGGGGCTGATCGGTGCGGCGCTCTGCGGGCACGGCGGCAGCGCGGTGTCGGCGGCCCCGGTGGGGCACACCGTGTTCGCGGTGACCGTCATCAGGACCGCGACCAGCAACGGCAGCCGCTTCACAGCCGCGCACCTACCGTTTCGGCGCCGGCTGGGTCGGAGCGGGAGCGGGCGGGGCCTCGGCCGGCGGGAGCTGCTGCTCGACCGGCGGGTGGGACCCGGTCTTGGGGCCGATATCGGAAACCTGCCAGGTATTGCCGACCTTGTTGACGGTCACCTGCAACAGGATGATCGAGACCTTCGGCGTCGGGTTTTGCAGATTGCGGGTGGTTTGGTGGGCCGACACCACTACCTGGTAGACCCCGCCGGGCTGGGCGACCGGGTCGATGGCCAGCACCTCACCGGTGGAGGTGACCTGGGCCTGCAGCATCACGCTTCTGAGCAAATCGCTGGCGTTCACGTATTTGTCTTTAAGCTGCTGCGACACACCGTCTTCGACGGAGCGGAAGAAGGCGTCGGGGTCTTCGAAGGTGTAGGTCAGCGACTTCAGCGCGTAGTCCTTGGCCAGCTGCGCCACGGTGTCGCGATCGGCTTGCTGTCGGCGGAGCTCCGCGAGCTGGCCGGTCACCTGGCGATACTTCATGAAGCCGAACACGCCGCCGGCGAGCAGCGCCGCCAGGAGTAGGGCCGCGGCCCAGCGCTTCGGGCTGTTGGGCCGCAGCAGCAACTTCGGCGACCGCGTGGGCCGCGCGTCGTCGGCGACCGGCTTGGTGTCGGCCTCGTCGGCGGTCACCGCCGTGACGTCGGCGCCGTCCGGCTCGCGCTGGCTGTCGGCTGTCTTTTCGTCTTCGCTGATAGCTGAGTTTGTCATGCCCGTTCTTTCTTTGCCGTAACTTCGCTCGCCGATCACCGGTGCCATTCGGGCACGTTGAGTTGCACCCGCATGCCGCCGGTGTCGTTGAACGTCGATTCCCAGAAGTCGAGCCAGTGCCCGGCGTCCACCTTGATGTCGTGGAGCGGTGCGACCGCGGGTTCCAGGACGGTGGTGAAGGTGCTGAGCGGTCCGGCCAGGGCGTCGAGCCATTGGCTCAGCTTGGCTACCAGGACCCCCGCCGGATCGTCGGGGCCGACCACGCCCACGCCGGTGTGCGAAAGGGTTTCGATTTCGTGGATCATCCGCAAGAACGCGGGCACCGAGCGCGGCAGCAGCTTGCCGGTCTCGCTGATCACTTCGCCGGCGTTGATGTCGCCCAGGTTGGTGGTCATCGTGGCGAAGTTGCTGAACAGCGTGGCCAGCAATTGCTTGTCGTCGTGGATCACCTTGGCGGTCAGCCCGGCGGTGGTGGCCAGCGAATCGACGGTGTCGTCGTTGCCGGCGAGCGCCGCGGAGACGTTGTCGATGATGGTGTGTACCTGGTCGAGGTTCAGCGCCGACATCAAGGCATTGGCCTTGGTGAGCAGGTCGGCGCCGGTTACCAGCGGCGCCACCCGATCCGCGGGGATCACCGTCCCGTCGCTGAAGTACGGCGGCGCAATCAGTCTCGGCTTGAAGTCGATGTATTGCTCGCCGGCGGCGGAGAGGTTTTCCACGCTGATCGCGCTGTCCGCGGGCACCGGGTGCGCGCGGTCCAGGTCGATCGAGACCGCCAGCCCACTCGTCGTGGTCTCGATACCCGTCACGCGGCCGACCTTGATGCCGCGCATCGTCACCTCCGACGTGGGCATCAGGCCGCCGGAAGCGTTGAGCATCAACGTGAGTCGGGTGACCTGTTTGGTCGGGCTGATGTCGAGCACGCCGATCGACATGTAAGCCGCGCCGGCCAGCGTCATGACCGCGAGGATGGCCAGCGTGGCGCGGGCACCGAACTTCATGGCAACATCCCCATGCTCTGCATCGCCTTCACCGCCGCGTCGGCCTTGTCGGCGGGATCGACGCCCTCGTGCCCGGTCGGTGGGTGAAGTTCCGAGACAATGTATTTCGGGCCCCCGTTGCGGAAGAACCCGAGGAGCTTGTAGTGCAGGAATGCGATCAGCTTGTCGGCGAGCACCGGAATGGTGGTGTCGAGGGTCGCCACCGTTCCGACCATCGGCGTGAGGTAGGACAACATCTGCATGATGTCGCCGGTGATGGGGTTGGTGAGTTCTCCGCCGAGCTTGCTGACGTCTCGGGAGTCGCCGACGACGGTGAGGATCGCCATGGTGATCGCCGACAGCCCTTGAAGTTTCGGCGGGCCCTCGGTCACCAGCCGGTTGAACACCGCGGTATTGGCCGCCATGTTGGTGGTGATGTTCTCCATGCTGGACAGGATCCCGTCGATCGTGTCCTGATTGGCCGCCAGGTCATTGAGGACGCCTGCGAGGGTCTGCTGCATCCGGGTCAATTCGGCGGGGTTTTGCGGGAACGCCTTGTTGGCGTTGACGACGGTGCTTTGCAGCGTGCCGATCGCGCCGCCGGCCACCAGGTTCGACACCGACCGCAAGAGGTCTTCGACGTTGTCGGCCGGGGCGGTGTTGCGCAGCGGGATGGTGCCGCCGTCGCGCAGCACCGGCACGTCCCCGGCCCGATCCGCCGGCGGCACCAGCGCGATGTAGATATCGCCGAGGGGCGTGGCCTGGCGCAGTTCGGCGCGAGTGTTGCCGGGAAGCCTTGTGTCGCCGGCGATATCGACGTAGGCGACCGCCGTGGTGCCGTCGAGCTGGACGTGGTCGAGCACGCCGACCTGCACTCCGCCGGAGTCCACCTTGGCCCGGGCGGGCAGGTTGAGCACGCTGGAGAACTGGATCTTGATCCGGTATGCCTGGTCGGGGCTGTAGGCGCCCGGAACCGGCAGCCGGGTCGGATCCAGCGAGCACGCGGCCGTCAGGCAGATCGCCAGTGTCGCCAGCAGCACGCGCGTCGGTCGTCGGGTCATGACAGCGCGGCCCCCAGGATGAGGTCGGTGAGCCCGAGGGTGACCGGATCCGACGCGGTGCCCGACGCGCACGCCGACGCGGCGCCGGGGACATTGCGCTGCCGCAGGCCCTCGCAGATGGCGCCGGCCTGTGACGGCGAAATCGCCACCTGCGGCGGGATATAGGTGACGTTGTGGGTGCCCCACGCCGGTTCGTAGATGTCACTCAGCCAGTGGCTGAACTGCGGCCATGAGTTGATCATGGCCATGATGGCCGGGGTGTGTCTGTTCAGCATGTCCCGCAGCCAGGTGGTCCAGTGGTCGAGTCTCTGATAGACCCGCGGCCCCCACCGGTTGATCGCCTCGACCAAGATCGGCAGCAGGTGCGACAGCCGGCTCATGGCCGCTCCGAAATTGTCCGACAGACCCTCGACCAATTGGGTCGTGGCCGGAAGCGTTTGGACAAACCCCGCGAAGCTGTCCCAGTTCTTGAGGAAGTCCGAGGTGAGGATTTCGCTGTTTTCGAACAGTTGCCGGTAGTCGGCGTCGGCCTTGTAGGGGTCGGCCAGCATGGTGACCAGATTGCGCAGGGTCTGGTTGAGGCCGGCGCCGGTTCCGTCCAGCGAGCGGCTGGCCGCGTGCAAGCTGTCGTTGATGGCTTGCACGCCCGGCGACCGGGACGGGTCCTGACCGTGTTGTGGTTCCAAGATCGTGTCGGCGAGCTTGCCTATGGCGGTGAAGGTTTCGCTGATGCTGATCGGGGTCTTGGTGGACTTCAGCCCGATGCACCCCGGCCCGGTGAATTTCGGGCCCGAGGTGTAGGGCTTGGTCAGTTCGATGTGGCGGTCGGTGACAATCGATTGGGAGTAGGTGACCGCCCCGATGTCGGCCGGCAGGTCGAGGTCGGTGGGCACGGTGAAGTCGACCTCGACGTGGTCGGGCTTGTTGACGATCGCGGTCGTCGTGCCGACCTCGATACCCAGCAGCGCCACCTTGTTGCCCGGATACAGCCCCACCGCGTCGGTGAATTCGGCGCACATCGCTCGGGTGTGGTTGGGCATCACCATCCTGGCGCCGAAGACCACCGCCGCCGCGACCGCCGCAACGACGACCACCACGGCGGCGATGCCCCACGGGGAACGCAGCCGCGAGCCGACAGCCGAAAACCTGCTCATCTCAACAGTTCCTCATGATGTTGGGCAGGCACAGGTCCTGTCCGGGCACCAGCCGGCTGTGTTTGTCGAAGACGACCCCATTGCCACTGAGCATCGGCAGCACGATGTTGAGGGTCTGCCCCAGACCCTCGAGCGCCTCGCCCCACCGCTCGGGATGGGCGTTCAGCGTGTCGGTGATGTCTTCGAGTCCGTTGACGACCGGCCCGACCTCCCGGCCGTAAAACACCACGATGCGGTCGAGGATGCGGGCCAATTCGCTGAACAGGCCGAAGAACTCGACGATGTCGACCGACTTGGAGGTGTACGACTGGCCGATGATGTCGAGCTGCTCGAACAGCGTGATGAGCTGCTTACGCGCGGCGACGGTGGCGCGCAGGCCGTTGTTGGTGAAGTCCAGGCTGCGATGGAAGTCCCCGGTGGACTTGCTCATCGACGCCGTCAGGGCATTGGCCGACCGGAGCAGGTCGCGCACCGCGTCGGGGAACTTGTTGGCGGCGTTGGCGACCTCGGTGAACGTGTCGTGGATGACTTGGCCGTTGACTTCCTTGATCAGCGGGGTTGCCGCCTGGATGATGTCGTTGACCTCGAACGGCAGGCTGACCCGTTGCGGCGGAATCACGTTGCGGCCCAGCGGCAGAGCACCCTTCGGGTCGAGCGCTACGTAATGGCCGCCCAGCGGGGTGAGCAGCTTGATGTCCAGGGTGGATTCCGAACCGACCGCCACCGATCGGTCGACGTCGAACTTCATCTCGACGACGGCGCCGTCGAGCCGGACGCCGGTGACCTTGCCGACCGGGATGCCGGCGATACGAACCTGGTCGCCGGCGCGCACACCGCCCGAGTTGGACAGGCGGGCGACATAACCGGTCTGGCCGGTGGGATTCAGGTAGGCCATCGCGGTGGCGGCCAACGCCGCGACGATGACGACGACGCCGACGATGCCGTGCCGGCGACTGCGGACGGCGGCGGCGCGCTCGTCGAGCACCGGCCGCCGCCGTCGTACGCCCTTGTCCCCGAACAGCATTACCGGCACACCACCAGGTTCTGCTGCGCGAACGACACCTGCCCGATCCCGGGCAAAGTGACTTCGCCGTGCGAGCACGAAAACGACGGCCGGGCGGGTTGGTCGTCGGCCAGCCAGTCCCGCATTCCCTGGATCAGCGACGGCGCGAGCGACAGGCCCGCGATGATCGTCGGAGTCTGCGGCCACATGCGGCTGGTCAGGTCGTAGAGCGGAACGGTCGTCCCGTCGAACGTGTGCTCGGTGTATTGCAAGATGTGGGTGGTGTTCCGCAGGACGGGCAGCCCTTCGTCCATCGCCGTGCGGAACTCCTCGGCCTTGGAGCCGAACTTCGTCACCACGTCGTTGAGCGTGGCGATCAGGTGAAACAGTTGCTGCGACTTGCCGCCCAGATCCTGGGAGATCGCGCTCAGGTTGCGGAGCACGGCGGTGATGACCGCCTGGCGGTTGACGGCCAACTTGGAAATGACGTCGAGGTCGTGCAGGAACGGGCCGATGCCGTTTTCGTCACCTTGGATCAACCGCAGCAGGTTCTCCCCCAGCAGGTTGAACTGGGCCGGGTCCAGCGTTTGAAATATCGGCCGAAACCCGTTGAACAGCTTGGCCACATCGAAGGAGGGAATCGTCTGCCCCAGGCCGAGCGTTCCCCCGGCCGGCAGCCGTCGGTCCGGCTTGACCGGCTGGACGAGTTCCACGTAGCGCTGGCCGACCAGGGTTTGATAACGCACCGCGGCAACGGTGTTGGCGAACACCGGGTGATCGTCTTGCGCGGTGAAATCCACCTTGGCGATCCGGCCGTCGAGCCGGATGGTTTGCACCTTGCCCACCTGTACGCCGGAGATGCGGACGTCGTCGCCGGCGTAGAGGCCCGACACGTCGGAGAACGCCGCGGTGTAGTGGGAGACCGCGCCGGTGACGGGGCTGCGCAAGGCGGTCAGCACGATGAGCGTGCAGACCACCGATATCGCGGTGAAGATGGTCAGCCAAATCACCGATTTGGTAACGCTTCTCATCGGCCACCCGCCGGCGGTGCGGGCGCGGGTGCCGCTGTTTGTGGCGGCGCCGGAGGCAGCGCCGCCGCCAGCCCCGGCATCGTGTCCAGGGTGACTTCGATTTGCATGCGGACTTTGCCGTTGATGATCGGAAACGCGGCGCTGGTGCGGTCCAGCAGGCCCGAGAGGCGGTCATAAACCGGCGCCTGGCTGCCCTGCAGATATGAGAGTGGCAGCAGCACGTCCATCATCGATTTCATGAACGGCGCGAGCCACGCGATGTTCTTCGCGAAGATCCGGTCGGTATTGAAGAGCAGCTTCGCGGTCTGGTCCAGGATCACGTTCATGCGCTCGACCCCGTCGGGATGGGCCAGGAATTCCATCCCGTTGAGTAGGTCGTACGCCAAACCGATGAGCGGGATGGCGTCGCTGGCGCCGTTGACCACCGAAGCGAACACCGAGAGTGAGTGCGAGAACGGCACCTTCTGGGCGTCGACGAGCATCTTGATCAGGTCGAAGTACGACCGGGTGACCGGCTCGGTGAGTTCGGCGTGCCGTCGCACGATGTCGATGATGTGGTCGACGTCGGGCGAGTCCACCATCTTGCCGATTTTTTGGCCCTGCCGCAGCAGCCCGGTGATGGAAGTCGACCGGGCGCTGGCGCCGATCAGCAGCGTCTGGTTCGGCCTCAGCCGGGCGCCGGTTCCGCTGCTGACCAGTTCGACCGCCGCGAGGCCAAAAGTGTTCGACGACATGAAGTTTGCCGTCGTGTCGGCGGCCAGGGCCCTCGCCTGGCGCGGCTCGAGTTCCACAGTGATCTTCTGACGGTTGTATCCGGCCGACTGCAGGGTTTTCACCGATCCGATCGTCAGCCCGCGGAACTTCACCTCCGCGCCCGGCGTCAGACCCTCACCGATCGAATCGGCCACCACGGTCAGCTTGAACGTGTCGTCGTAGCTGCCGTTGCCCAGCTGATACAGCGCGATGCCGGCGACAGTCAGCACCAGCACGGCGATCAGTCCGCGGATCCGCAACGAGCGCGAACTGGGCGCCCGCACTCCTTGGTCGGGAAACGTCGGCACGCTTACCCCGATATCCGGATGCCGGGGTTGTTGCCCCAGAACAACAGCGTCAGCACCATGTCGGCGGCGACGACGGTGACGATGCTGGCGCGGATCGCGCGACCCGAGGCCCGCCCCACTCCCTCGGGACCGCCGCTGGCGAAGTAACCCTGGTAGCAGTGGATGGCAATGATCAGCGTGACGAATATCGCCGCCTTGAGCACCGAGAACAGCACGTCGGACGGGTGGATGAACGAGTCGAAGTAGTGGTAGTAGGTGCCCGACGACTGCCCGTGCAGCACGTTGACCACCAACGCGCACGACACATAGCTCAACGCGAGCGTGACCACGTACAGCGGAACGATGGTGATCAGCCCGGCGATGACACGCGTCGTGACCACGAACGGAATCGACTGAATGCCAAGGGCTTCCAGCGCGTCGATCTCCTCCGAGATGCGCATCGCGCCGATCTCGGCGGTCATGCGGCACCCCGCCTGCGCCGCGAAGCCGATCCCCGCGATCATCGGCGCCATCTCCCGGGTGTTCGCGTACGCCGAGACGAAACCGGTCAACGGGCCCATGCCGACCATGTCGAGGGCGCCGTACCCTTCGATCCCCACCGAACCGCCGACCGCCGCGCCCATGAAGATGAGCACGCCGATGGTGCCGCCACCGACGATGAGCGACCCGTTCCCCCAGATCATGTCGACCAGCAGAACGCCGGTCTGGTGCCGGTATCGCTTCAGCGTGTGCGGGATCGCGCCGAGCACCTGGAACAGGAAGGTGACCTGGTGGCCGAGCCGCTGGATCACCGAGTCACCCCGTCCGGCGACCCAGGACGGGGCCCGCAGGGGTAGCGGCAGGTACCGTGCCGGCGTTGCCATCAGCCCACTCTCAGCGGCATGGACATCGAGAGTCCCTGGGTGATCAGCAGATTGAGAAGGAACACCGCCACGATGCCGATGACCACGGAGGCGTTGACCGCGTCGGCCACGCCGCGCGCGCCGCCCTTGGCCTCCAGCCCACGCTGGCAGGCCACGAGGATCACGACCACACCGAACAGCCACGTCTTGAGGACGGCGACGATGACGTCGTTGACGCTGGCGAAGGACGCGAACGACGCGATATAGCTACCCGGGGTGCCGGACTGGAAGCCCACGTTGATGGCGTAGCCCGCCGCCAACCCCATAAAGATGATGAAGGAGCACAGCACCGGCGCCACGATCACGATCGCCGCCAGCCGCGGGGTGACCAGCCGCTGCACCGGGTCGATGCCCATGACGCGCAGCGCGTCGACCTCTTCGCGAATGGTGCGCGCGCCGAGGTCGGTGGCGACCGCCGAACCGGCCGCACCGCCCAGCAACAGCGCGGCGACGACCGGTGCGCCCTGCCGGATCACCCCGAGGCCGCCGGCCGCTCCGGAGACCGAGGAGGCGCCGACCTGCTGGATGAAGTTACCCACCTGCACCGCGACGATGACCCCGAACGGGATGGACACCAGCAACGCCGGTATCGCCGTCACGCTGATGATGAACCAGGCCTGGTTGAGGGTGTCGCGCCAGGGGTGCCGCAACCTGATCAAGTCCCGGAGCAGGTAGGCGAAGGACTGAGCGGTCAGCTCGAAGAAGCGGCCCAACGTCTGCAGCGAAGAATCGAACTGGTTGAGGCCATACCGCAGCGGTTTGCCCAGCAGCGTCAGAAAGTGCTGGCCGGCCGGTGGCTCCGCGGGGGCCGGGCGATCTTCCGGTTCGCCGGCCTCCAGCAGGTGGGAGAGGTATTCGCCGTTGGTGGTGGTGCTCGCATCGACATCGACAGAGACTTTCTCGTCTACTGCCTCAGTGGTTGGTTCGGCCGCTGTCGCGTCGTGGACACCTGCGGTCAACGGCAAATTCCTTCCTGATCGCTGTCAGGACTTCGCCCCCAGCAAAGATTACGCGTGTTTGACGTGTGTTTATCAGCGGTACGTGCGTTCTACCAGCGGCAGCGAGCGTCTGTTAGTGGAAGCAGATGAGTGTGACGTACGTCACATTTCGGGCGCAGCCGACCGGAGCGCGAAGACCTGCACCGGGGCCGACTTGCCCTTCACGGCGTGCGAACCGCGATCGATAAGCCCGGGCGGTCTGGACCGCAGCGCGTCGACGCACGAACCGGTGAGAAGGAGCGTGTCACCCGTGGTCTTGGTGAGCTGCTCGACGCGCGACGCGACGTTGACGGTGTCGCCGATCAGAGTGAACTCCAGCTTGCCTCCGCCGCCGATGGTGCCGGCGATGACGACACCGGTGTTGATGCCGATTCCGATCCGAAGCGCGCCCCCGAATCGCTCTCCGACGAGCCGCTGAATCGAGGCGGCGACACCCATCGCCGCGTCGGCGTGATGCGCAAGATCGTTCGGTGCGCCGAAGACGGCCAACGCTCCGTCGCCGAGGAACTTGTTGACGTGGCCCCCGGCGGCGACGACGGCAGGCACGACGATCTCGAACAGGGCATTGAGCCGGGCGACGGTGTCCTCGGCGGTGTTCGCCTCGGCGAACGGGGTGAAGTCGCGGATGTCGACGAACATGACGGTCACCTCGCGGCGCTCGCCGGTGAACACGTCATCGCCCTGCTGGAGCAGCCGCGCGGCCAGCGCAGGGTCGACGTAGGTCCCGAACGCGCCCTGCAGCCGCTGCCGCTCGGCCAAACCCGCCTGCATGCGGTTGAACGACGCGGCCAGTGCGCCCAGGTCGTCGTCCTGGACGACCGGCAGGCGTTGGCCGTAGTCGCCCGCCGCGACGCGTTCGGCGCCTTCGGCGAGGTCGCGAATGGGTCGCAGCGAATGTGAAAACCCGATTCCGACCGTGATCGGCACCGCGAACACGACCGCCAACGCGCATCCGACGGCGAGGGACAGGATCGGGGCATGACGGACCGGATCCAGCACCGTTGCCAGCCAAGCGCCGGCGACGGCGTACGTAAACGCTGCCGCAATCACGGATACGTTCGACCGCGCGGCAAAAGTCGGGCGGGAGCGCGGCAGCGAATCGCCGATGCCCGTGTCACCGGCAAGGGCGATTCGCACCGGCCGCAATGTTGCCTCCACGATGCTGTGGAAAGCGACCAACTGGATCGCGATGCCGACCGCGGCGCCGAGGACCGCGTATTGGATCAGCCGCGTCCACGTCGCTCCGGCGATTGCACCGACAACGACCGACAACACAGCGGCCCAGACCCCGGTGGCCCACACCATCTGGGATGACGACATACGGGTGTAGCGGTAGGTCGCCTCGAGGGCGGTCGCTCGATCGATGTCGTGGCCCGCGGCCCCCCGCTCCCAAAGGCGTGCCCATCGGCGATACGGAAGCGACATGATGCAGACGAGCCCCAGCACCGCGACAACGGTGATGACCGTTGCATCGAGGTAACGACCGGACTGTTCAAAAGCGACGATCGGCATGGACAAAAGTGCGAAGTAGATCGGAAACGAGACGATGTACGCGGCCACGCAAAGCGCCCACCAGTAATACCTTGCCCCGCAGCAATCCCATATCCACTGCCAGATGCGGTCCATGGCAGGAGATTAAAGGCCCATAGGGGGCGATGGGCGGGGAAGCGTCCGTTCTCGGGTCTTGACGCGATCAGGCGCCCGGGGAAGGTTCAACTGGTATGCCTGCGCCCGAACCACCCGGTCTCCTGGACCGCCGCCAGCTCCTCACGTTAGGCGGCGGTGTCGGCTTGGCGTCGATGCTCGGTGCGTGCTCGACGTCAACGACCGGTTTGCGGCTGACCGCTGCGACTTCGGCGCAATTGCTGTGCCGAGACGCCTGGGGCGCGCGGGCCGCCCGACCCGGCGGCAAGCCCCACACCATCACCCGCATGACGCTGCACCACGAGGCCGTCGTCCTGGGCGACAACCGCAACGCCCCCGAGCGCCTGCGTCAGGATCAGCGGTACCACCAGGACCAGAAGGGCTGGATCGACATCGCGTATCACGTCGGCGTCGACCGCAACGGCAACATCTATGAACTGCGGAGCACCGAGATCGCCGGCGACACCGCGACGGACTACAACACGACGGGTCATTTCCTGGTCCTCTGCGAAGGAGACTTCGATCAGGAGGCCGTGTCGGAGGCGCAGCTGCACGGGGCGGCTCTCGCGTTCGCGTGGGCCGTGCAGAATTTCCGCATCGCGACCGACACGCTGGCCGGCCATCGCGACCTGGCCCAGACATCGTGCCCCGGCGCGAATTTGTACGCCCACCTCACCTCAGGTGACCTGAAGCGGCGCATCAACGATTTGGTGTCCGCCGGCCCGGTGGATCTTCAGCGCTTCTGCGGACCCGACGCTGCTGCGAGAGTCGCAGCTATCGAGGCGGGGAGCTGACTAGCGACTGCGGCGCCATGACACGGCGGCAGACACCGCGCGAGCCGCCGTCATAGTGCTTCGC
Organism: Mycobacterium paraense; assembly: GCF_002101815.1. Lineage (GTDB taxonomy): Bacteria > Actinomycetota > Actinomycetes > Mycobacteriales > Mycobacteriaceae > Mycobacterium > Mycobacterium paraense. The sequence goes on from NZ_LQPM01000013.1 coordinate 124,276, forward strand.
CGATGTCGGGAAGTAGGGCAATGTCCTCGGGCTGATGATTACGGAAAACGGCGGCAAGTTCGCGGACGTTTCTCTTGGCCCACTCGCCATTCAGATGAGTTAGCACCTGGTACTCGTACTTGAAGCGTTCCGCTCGGTCTCCCACCCGTTTGGCCGCTCTACTGCTAACCACACCCTGGCTGTACCAATAGAGAACATCATCGAGACTGCCAACCCGATCGAAGCCCAGCTTTCCTCGCTCGTAGAAAGTGAAATGATACGAGCCGTCGTCGGCAACGTAGATATTGAGACCATCTTTTGTTCGGAATCCGACAGGCGTAGGACGAACGCCGAGCTTTTGCGAGAGCCGATCGAGCGCGGCTTGTAGTTCGGCAGATCTTTCATCTAAGAAGTGATCGGTGTTCGTCAACGATATCCTCGTCTACCTGTTTCTATCGCGCGAGTCGACTTAACGCATCTGAAAAGTGTAATAGTTGCCGATGGCTTCGAGGGCCTGTGGCGAGAGGCCCGGATGCCGTTCCCGCATCACCGTTTGGACATAATCTCCTGCCTCGTTGAGGGTCATGTCATCCCAATCCGGCTCTACCCGCATTGCTTCGTCGAGGATTACACGCACTCGTTCCGTCACAGCCGCGGCCGCTGGTCCAAAGCGCGACTCGAACTCCGCGCGATTGCTCGCGGGGTACCCGCGCAGGTATAACACAAGCGCTTCGCTCAGGTCGACATCATCATTCGTCGTCTTGACAATGCCCTCGTGCGCGACGGGAAAGTGCTTCTCGATCCGACGGCGCACTGATTCAAGGAACTGAGTAGTCGTCGGAAACCTTGGCAAACCATCGTCGATTATCTCTTCAAGAGGGACACCCTGCCGAATGGCGAACATGGGAAGGTACTGCCACTTGCCCGACTTATCGTATAGACCAAAGACATTCGCGGCATCCAGTGGCGCGATCATGCAATTGATTTCCCCTTCTCGCGGTGCGTCGTAGACCTGGATCTTGCAATCCTTCGCACGGAAGAAGACGACGTAGGCCTTCCGATCGTAGTAGACCGCATCGCCGAACTCATCTAGTTGGAATCCAAGCTGGATCAGTAGCGGCTCGACGATTGAACGGACTCCGGCGAGGAACTCCTGTGCCGTCGCCGCCCACGCCGAATCGATGGCGGGTTGCTTACTTTTCCTTCGAAAGATCTTTCTCTCCCGCATATCGGCACCGGGGCCACTTATTGCCTTGTGGAGAGGACGCCGGCGTGTGCCGCCTCATAGTGCTTAGCAATGCGATCTCGCACCCATTCCAGCGGATTGGCGTAAGACTTTGCCTCAGCTATTGCAAGCCTCAGGCGTTCGTCAGGTGGAATATCCGATCGTCTCGAGAACTTGCTAATGTAATGCCACTGCTTGCTTGTCAAACCAAACTCGTTCGGCGCGTCCAGCGTAGCAATCATACAATTCACCTCGCCCTCACGAGATGATTCGTAGATTTGTATCTTGCAGTCGTTTGACCGGTAGTAGACGATGTGTCGTTCGATGCCACCCTGATCAGGACTGTCGTCTACCTCATCCAAAGCGAAACCGAGCTCCGCCAGCAGCGGCCCAACGGTCGCTTGAACTTGTGCCGAAAAGTCCGACGTCATTTTGAACCGCCCCCCACATAGACCCAAGAGTCTCCAACGCGTTCATATCCATATGCGGCTGCGTTCTGGTTAAGGAAGTTTACCTCCATCGCGGAGAATGATGTCGCGCGATCCTCTGCCATGTCCTCGAGGGAAGAGTATTCATCGTGGTCGAGGAGGTAATCGATACGACCGACATGGCTTTCCATCTGGCCGCGGAGGAACTGTTCATTGACTGGCCACGCGAGGTCGTCGACTACAGGCTTGGGAAGCCCAAACGTCATCGCGTCCCAGACGGGTTTGCCTGTATCGAAGTAGATCCCGCCGTTGGCTCGAGCTTCCCCGATATATCCACCGTCCAGGCCGTCCCACTTACCGAGCACGACTCGGTCCGGGTTGTCACCAACGTAGTGGGTCGACATGTCAGCGAGTTGCTGGCTGAGTCCTGTGGTGGGTTCGCCGTGTACGAACGCGGAATAGAGATCTAGCGCCGCGTCGCCTGCAAAGGGCTGGTAACTGACGGGGTGATCCAACCCGACCGGTATATGCGGCAAATGCGTTGGGCCGTAATCGACGGCGGCGGCGGCATCGATATCAGCCAAGCGGCCTATGCCCGCCCCTTCACCGCCGAAGAGCAGGCCGGGCAGGGCGAAGGCGCCGTCGGAGGCTTTGCCGCCCAGGTAGTAGGCCGGGCTGGGTGAATCGACCGCGTTTTTGATCTCGCCGAACGCCGCACCTATCGGGTTTTGGACTGTCTCCATGGTGCCCTTGAGCATCTGCTGCCATGACTCGAGCACGCCGGGCGCTCCGGGACCCCCGACCCCGAGGAGGTTGTGGATGCCTTGTTCGGTGGCGAACCAGCGGTCGGCGAATCCCTCGCCGAATCCCGGCGGTGGCGGGGCCTTCGGCTCGGGGGGCACGTAGTTCGGCATCCCGTTGTCGATCCACTGCTGGGTGCGGCCGACGATGTCGTTGAGGCGGGCCTCGATCTGCTCCGGCGGCACGCCATCGCGGATCATGGATGGGCGGACCATCGCCTTGAAACTCTCGATGTCTGCGGGCTTGAGCTGCGGCGGCGGGCCGGGAACCACGGGTTGATGCAGCCGGTTCAGGAGGTCCGGGAGGCTGCCGGGCTGCGGCTGGTCGCCCTGGCCGGCGGCCGGCTGCTTGTCGCTGGGCAGCAGCATGTCCTGCAGCGACGGGTGCTTGCCGGTAGTGCCGGCGGGCGCATTGGGAGCGTCGGACGGCGGCCCGTTAGCGGCCGCCGGGTCCGCGGGACCGTCCGGCAACAGCATGTCTTCCAGCGATCGCGGGTGGCGTACCCCTGGGGGCTTGGGCCGAGCTTGCTGCGGCGGCGGGCCGCCTGCGGGGGGACGTCCGCCGGCATCCAACGGGACCTCACTGACGGCGGCGCGGATGGCGGCGGCAAGCTCGTGGTCGGCGCTCTCGGCGTGCGCCTTCAACAGAATCAGCCGGTCCTGCAACACCTGCTGCTGCGCGGCGAACTCCAAGGTGTCGCGCCCAATCCAGGTGTCGCCCACGTCTATTCGCCAGTCCGGCGTGATCTTCCAGCCCTTGGCATCAGCGGCCCGCTCGATGTCGGCCAGCTCGTTCTTGCACGCGCGCACGTCCGCCTCGGCGCGGGACACCGCGGCCGCTACCTGCCTGGACTCCTGGCCGTCCGCCTCGATGTCGTGGCGGGCCTTGCCCAGGTCGGCGCGAAACGCCTCGCCGGCTTCCCCATCCCAGCCGCCGAGAACGTTGTGCACCTGCTGCAGGTTGTCCCCCAACCGCTGCAAGGTGCTGGCGCGCCCGTTGGCCGTCTCGAACACCTGCTGGATTGCGCCGAGATCCCACCGCTTGACGTCATTTGGGGTCAACGGCCCCACGCGCTACCCCTAGTCCCGCAACGACCTGAAAGCTCGCGCCGAGTCGTCCTCGTTGGTGGCATAGCTGAACATCGCCTCGGCGACGTGCGACCCCAACCCGTCCACCCGCAGCTGGTGTTGGTCGTGGCGGATCTCCCACCGCGCCGCCAGCTCAGCCAGCGCCAGCTGCGAGGATCCGACCCAACCCGGGGCGGCCCCGGCGAGCCCTTCCTCATGGCTGACGAATTCCACCGCGGCCTGACCGATCGCGTTGAACATGTCGTTGCTGCCGACGTGCAATGCGACGGGATCGACCTTGAACCCATCGGTCACGATGACCTCCCCCTTTGTTCGCCGGCATGGCGCTCCGAATTTTAGACCGCTCCAGGAGGCCGCGCCCTTCACCTTGCAGCGATCGGCTAGGCGATGCCGAGTTCCTGATCGATCTGCGCCCAGAACCGAGGACCGGTCGGGGTGAGCAGAATCCAGTCGTGAACTTGGCCGTTGGCCAGGATGAAGCCCATCGGGGCGTGTTGGGCGATCGCTTCTTGCTGCAGAGCCAGCGCCTCGGGAAAGAGCGAATCGAACGAGCCCGAATAGACGTACGTCGGCGGAAGGCCGCTGAGCGATCCATGCAGCGGACTCACCTCGGGGTTGGTCAGGGAAAGACCGCCCGCCCACACGGGGCCGATCGGCCCCCCGGATCGGGCCAAGTCCAGCCAGGGGGACAGCAGAACCATTGCGCCCGGTACGCCTGAAGGGTTATTCGCCGCCAGGTATTCGGCGGCCGCCAGGGCGAGGTTGCCGCCCGCGGAGTCACCGATCACGCTGACGTGGGCGGGCCCGTACAGGCCGACTTCGTGGGAAATGAACCCGGACATCAGGGGCACCACCGTGCCGGCGGTGCCGCCCTGCTGCAGCAACGGGTAGATCGGCACCTCGATGGTGGCGCCGGTCTGATACGCCATCACCGCGTAATTGAGCCAGTGGAAGATCGACGGGGCGAAGATGAACGCGCCGCCGTGAATGGCGACGACGTAGTCGCCGGATGGATGAGCCGGCGTGATCTGCACGACGGGCATCCCGTTATACGTGGTGTGCTGCACCGTCTCCCCGAACAGCAACGGCAACAACCGCGGCGGCGTGTTGCCCGTGAACACCCCCAGCAGCGGATTGTCGCCGTTCAGCGCCGTTAAGAGCGGCGAACTCGGGTTCGCGAAGAGGAAATCGAATTCCTGGCTGAGTCCGGTCGCCAGTGTCGTGGGGATCTGCTGGACCTGATGTTGGACACCGAGCAGCGCCTGCTCGATGGCGGCCAACGGCGAGGCATTGGCCGCCTCGGCGGCGACGTACGCACCGGCCGCGCCGGTCAGTGCCCGCGCAAACGCCGCATGGAAAGCGGCCGCCTGCGAGAACAGGGCTTGATGGCCTTGGCCATAGGCGGAGAACACTGCGGCGATCGCGACGGACACCTCGTCCTCGGCGGCTGCCAATACCCCTGTGGTTGCGCCCGCAACGCCCTGGTTTGCCGTCGCCACGACCGAACCGATCGAGGCCACGTCCGTGGCCGCGGCGGACATCATCTCTGGCAACGCAAGAACATACGACATCGCGCCACTCCCGGTACCGATCGCCGAATATGCAGAGCCTATGCGCGCCCCGCGCAGTCACGTGGCGGTTTGCAAGAGCCAGGGCCCCGAAGGGCCATTGCAGAACGTCGCTACTGTGCGTTGCCCGGAGCCGCCGGGCTCGCGGAACTCGTTGGGATCGCAGAACTGGTTGGAGCCGCCGGGGTCGTGGGACTCGTTGGAGTCGCAGAACTCGTGGGACTCACGGAGCTCGTGGGTCGCACAGGGCTCGTTGGAGTCGTCGGGCTCGTTGGACTCGTCGGGCTGACAGGAGTCGTGGTCGTGGGAGTCGCAAGGCCGGGGCCTACGCCACACCAGTCCGCCACATCTTTCGGATACTGCTCGAGCGGCGGAGGACAACGCTGCCCCGGCGGGAAATTAGCGCCGGCGTTGAGCAGATCGCAGGGCACATACACCTGCTTGCCCGTTTGGGTGTTGGTCAGACACTTCGTCGGCGGCTGGGCATGCGCCTCGACGGGAATGATGACCGCCGCCACCATCGCCGCGAAAGCACAAGCAAGACGGCCATAGGCCATGAGAGCTCCTCGTTCCAGCTGCGAAAGTTCACACACGTTCTCGTGATGTGGTGTCGGGCGTGCACAACGTGACATCGCCGTCTTATGACGATTAAAGCCGCTTACCCCGGGCGCAATCCAACCCGCAGGTCGATCGACGGAGTCGCGCGCGTCCCTGCATATCGCTTCTACCAGCACATTCTTGGTGGAGCTGCCGGGAATCGAACCCGGGTCCTACGGCATTCCCTCAAGGCTTCTCCGTGCGCAGTTCGCTATGCCTCTACTCGGATCTCCTGGTCACACGAACCAGCCAGGATGACGATCCCAGTCGCTGTGCATGTCCCGATGAGTCCCGCGACCGGACTCACCGGTGGATCCCTCTAGCTGACGCCAGGCTCCGGGTCGAGGGCGTTCCCGGTCTGACGGACTAGCTGTCGCTTAGGCAGCGAGAGCGTAGTCGCGCTGATGTGAATCGGCGCTTATATGGTTGCAACGACGCTTACGGTGGTCTCTTGCCTGCACCGGCACGCTTCCCTTGATTCGATGCGCGAAGTCGAAGCCGTTCAGCCCCTCGCATCCCCGCCGACTTTCGGCAGGACTATCAATGGTACGCGGTAAGCAACACCCGGCGACGGAATTAACTTCCCCAGCGGGCCGCCAAAGCCGAGTACCCCCCGGTCTCACGACTCCAGGGGGTACTCGGTGCCTCGGCGGCCGGCGGGCCGTTACTTGATGCCCACCACGTCCTGAGCGATGGCTGCGACGCGGGTCTGCGCTGCCGAGACGATGCCCTGCCGGTTCTTGTGCGCCTCCTCGTAGGCGAGGATCGCGCGAACGTCGCTGGGTGACGTCAGGTCCTTGATCGCGGCCACGGCGTCGCTGACGTTCAGCTCGTCGTACTTGCGGATCGGCAGCTCCTTGGCGTCCAGGACGCCGGCCGCCGCGCGGCCCGAGTGCAGCGCATCGGCGGCGTCGTCGGCCCCCTCGGAACGGGTGACCCGCTCCGCGGCCTTCAACGCTGCGCTCTGCGACGCGGACAGCGCCCTCGCGGCGATCTCGCCCGCGTTGCCGCCTCGCTTGACCAGGTCGTTGAAAGCCGGACCCGCAGAGCGCAGCGCATCGACGGTCCGATCGACTCCACGCGCCGACCACTCAACCGGCAGGTTGACCAGCTTCACCGCGGTGCCGGCGGCGGCCTGTAGGGGCGTGCGGCGAAGCGCGGCGGGCCCGCCGAGCGCGTCTTCGGCCAGCACGGTGGTCAGCCAGTCCACCGTGGCCGAGTGCGCGGTGATCAGGCGCTCGGCCAGGTTCTCGATGTCCTGGCGCTTGGCCGCGACGGCCAGCGCCTTGAGGTAGCGGGCGCGGTCCAGCAGCTGGTCCTCCAGCGCAAGGTCGCCCAGCAGCGCCTCGTCGAACGGTTGCGCTTGCTCGGTCAGCGCCTTGACGGCCGCCGCGGCGCGGCCCAGGAACGGGCCGATGACGTCGGGGTAGCCCCCCAGCTTGCGGATCGCGGACTCGAGGGATCCGGCCCGCTTGCGGCCGTTCGCGGCGTTCTGCGACAGTTCGCGGCGCACCGCCTCGGTGCGCGCCTGGGCGACGCGGGTTTCCGCGATCTGGATCTCGGTGTTGGTCAAGTCGAGCAGCGTGCGGAGCTGCGCGAGCAAACGGGTGGTGTCGGGTGCAGTCATTACTATCGGCCCTCCTGGCGTAGACGATTCGGTGTCGGCGCGAGGCGCGCCTGTACGCTTTCGGCTACCCAATGAGGCGGCATGGCTACACATGCGCCGCGCGGTGTGATTTATCTCGCGGCGAAAACGGCTGTCAGATCACGAAATTGAGATTTTCGGCGACCTGGCCGGCGACATCTTTGTCGCCGCCGAGTTCGACGTCCTGGGGGCGCGCCGGGCTCATCGGGCGCCCCCCGGAAAGCCGGGTGAACTGCAGCCCGTCCAGCCGGATCGTCGCCGTCGGCTCTTGGCCGCCGAAGTCGTCGACCAGCTGAGCGCGCCCCTCCACGTTGACGCGGATCTCGCGGGCCACCGGCCCGGTCAGCTCGAAGAGGATGCGCGAACCGTCCGGCGCCTTGGCGCGCTTGCCCACCACGTAGCCCATCGTCGCGGCGACCTCATCGAGGGAAAGTTCCGAAGCAGGCCCGCGCAGCGCGTCGTCGGACGACGGCCGCGACAGCGCCTCCCGGATGTCCTGCTCGTGCATCCAGCAGTCGAACACCCGGACCCGCATGAACCGGCCGTAACTTTCCATGCCCACCGGCGTCGGCGCCACCGCATCCCAGTCCTCGGCGGACATGTTCGTCAGGGCCTTGCGCCGGTCGCCGGTGATGTCCCTGAACCGTGCCAGCACGTCGGCGCCGGCTTCCGAGCTGAGGTGGCGGACCCAGCACTCGTTCATGACGCCGATGTCGTTGCGGACATGCTCGAGCGCCGAGACGTCGATGTCGGGCTGGGGAGCCGGGACACCGGCGAGGAAGGACTCGGTGCCGATCATGTGCGCCACCAGGGCCTTGACGTCCCATCCCGGCAGCGGACTGGGCGCCTGCCATTCCGCCTCGGAGAGCCCGTCCAGCAGGGCGTCGATGTCGTCCCACACCGCGAAGAGGCCAGCGAGCACCTCGGATTTGTCGAGCTTGGTCACCGGTCGATCGGCCATGGTCGGATAGTAGGCCGATCACCGGCCAATCGTTAGCTTGCGGCGATCATCGCCACGGAGCCCATGGCCATCACCATGCCGACCCCCTGCAGGCGGCTGACCCGCTCGCGCAGCACCACCATCGCCAGCACGACGGTCGCGGCCGGATACAGCGAGATCAAGATGCTGGCCAGCGAGAGCAGCCAGGTGTGCAGCGCCAGCAGCATCGTCACGTTGGCGCAGATGTCCAGCAGGGCGACCGTCAGCGCCATCTTCATCGGCTTGCCGCGCGGCAGCCGCAAGTTGTTGCTCATCGCGGACATGCCGACCACCACCGCAGTCGCGGCCAGGCGGGCGAACACCAGCGGCCAGAGCTTCGTCGCATGTGGGGCCTGATGCAGGAACACCATGTTGAGCCCCATCGCCGACCCGGCCAGCACTGTGAGCCAGGCCACCTTCGGGGTGAATCGGTAGGGCGTCACGCCGTCGGCGGTGGCCTCGCGGCTGACCAGCATCACCGCGATCAGCGCCAGCACGACGCCCACCGAGGCCGCCTGTCCCGGCCGCTCCCCCAGCGCCACCCCGACCGCGACGGGCACGGCCGCATTCAAGACGGCGGCCAGCGGTGAGACCACCGAGATCGGTCCGGAGCCCAGCGCCGCGAAGAACGCCCACATCCCGAACGCCATGCCAATGCCGTACAGGCTGCCCCAGATGATCGCGCCGGATTGGATCGGGCCGCCCACGCCAATGGCCAGCACACCGAGAATCAGCGCCTCGAGCGGGTAGGCCACCAGCATCACCCGCAATGCGGCCACCCGTCGAGCAGCTACACCGCCCACGAAATCGCTGACCCCGTACGTGACGGCAGACAGCTGGGCGTAAGCCGCCCCGATCAGTTCATGCCCTTGGCTCGCCGGCCCAACTCTCGATGCAGTTCGCGATTGGCGTCGCGACGGGCCATGTCCTGGCGCTTGTCGTAGGCTCGCTTGCCGCGCGCGAGCGCGAGCTCGACCTTGACCTTTCCTTCGGAGAAATACAGAGACATTGGCACGAGCGCGAGGTTACCATCTCGTATCTTGCCGACCAGTCTGTCGATTTGTTGCCTATGTAACAACAACTTTCGATTGCGACGAGGGTCATGGTTGGTCCAGCTACCGTGCTGGTACTCGGGGATGTAGAGGTTGCGCAACCACACTTCGCCGTCGTCAACCGTTGCGAAAGCGTCGGCCAACGACGCGTGGCCCTCGCGCAGGCTCTTGACTTCGGTACCCTGCAAGGCCACGCCGGCCTCGTAAAGCTCCTCGATCGAATAGTTGTGGCGCGCTTTGCGATTGGTGGCCACGATCTGTTTGCTGCCGCGCTTGTCGCCCGCCGCCTTGCCCCGGCTCGAGTCTTTGGCCACAGCTACCGCCGTACGTACAGGCGCAACGTCACGTAGGCGGTCAGTCCGGCCATCGACACGCCGAGCAGGAACAGGATCGGCGAGATGTAAATGATGTCGGCGTAGTCGACCCGGGCGATCAGGTTCGCTTGATAGAACTGGTTGAGCGCGTTGTCCAAAAACGTTGCCCGGACCAGAATTAGGCCGGCGACCGCGATGGCCACACCCAGCGCCGCGGCGACCATCGCCTCCACCAGGAACGGCAGCTGGGTATACAAGCGGCTGGCGCCGACCAGGCGCATGATTCCGATCTCGGTGCGGCGGGTGAACGCCGCGACCTGGACCATGTTGGCAATCAACAGGATCGCGCCGACGGCCTGTACCAGGGCGACGGCGAACGCGACATTGCTCAACCCGTCCAGCACCGCGAACAACCGGTCGATCAGGTCCTTCTGGTTGAGCACGGACAGCACCCCGGGCTGACCCTGCATCGCGGTGTCAAAGTCCTTGTGCTGCTCGGGGTTATTTAGCTTGACGATGAAAGATGCCGGAAACGAGTCCTTTCCGGCCACGTCCTTGTACTGCGGGAACTTGCGGATGGCGTCGTTATAGGCGTCCTCGCGGTTGAGGAACCGCACCGATTTGACGTCCTCACGCTTGTCGATCTTCTCCCGCAGCGCCTTACACGGGTTGCCGGTGCAGGAGGGGTCGTTGGCGGAGACGTCCTCGGTGAGGAAGACCTGCGTCTCGACGCGGTCGAGGTAGATGGCCCGGGAGTGTTCGGCCAGCCGAACCACCAGCAGGCCGCCGCCGAACAGGCCGATCGAAATCGCGGTCGTCAGGATCATCGCGGCCGTCATGGTGACGTTGCGACGAAGGCCGGTCAGGACCTCATTGAGTAGAAAGCCGAAGCGCACTTAGCGGTCCATCCCGTAGACGCCGCGCTGCTCGTCGCGCACCAGCCGGCCCAGAGACAGCTCGACGACCCGCTGCCGCATCGAGTCCACGATGTGGTGGTCGTGCGTGGCCATCAGCACCGTCGTGCCGGTGCGGTTGATGCGCTCCAACAAATCCATGATGTCCTTACTGGTATCCGGGTCGAGGTTGCCGGTCGGCTCGTCGGCCAGCAGCACCAGGGGCCGGTTGACGAACGCGCGGGCTATCGCCACCCGCTGCTGCTCGCCACCCGACAATTCGTGCGGCAGCCGGTTGGCCTTGCCGGACAGGCCGACCGTCTCGAGCACGTCGGGCACCACCCGGTTGATCGCATCTCGGCGCTTGCCGATGACCTCCAGCGCGAAAGCGACGTTTTCGTAGACGGTCTTTTGCTGCAGCAACCGGAAATCCTGGAACACGCAACCGATCACCTGGCGCAGCTTCGGGATGTGCCGTCCGGGCAGCTTGTTGACGTGGAACTTCGAGACCCGGACGTCGCCGGTGTTGGGCGACTCCTCACCCAGCAGCAGCCGCATGAACGTCGATTTGCCCGAGCCCGAGGGGCCGATCAGGAAGACGAATTCACCCTTGTCGATTTTGACGTTGATGTCGTCCAGCGCCGGGCGGGCCGACGCTTTGTACTTCTTGCTGACATTGTCAAGGGTGATCATCACGGCACGCCAGTGTAGCGGTGAATTTCGCTGGCAAGCGAAGTCAGCTGGCCGGCGCCGGCGAACTCGGCACCGGGCCGGGCCCCGGCTGGGGCAGCTGCGGCGGGGTCGGCGTGGGGCTCGTGCTCGGCGGACAGAAGGGCGCCGGCAGCAGGCACGGCAGCTGTGGCGGCGCGAATGGCGGGGGCGTCGTGGTGGTGGTCGTCGTGGTGGTCGGCGGCGTGGTGGTGGTCGGCGGCACGGTCGTCGTCGGGGTGGGCGTGAACGTGACGGTGGCCGGCGGCTGCTGCACCCGGCTGCGCGGCACCCAGGTGTAGTTCGGGTCGGGCACGAAGCCCGGCGGCACCACCTGCGGGGCCGGTGGCTTGGCAGCCGGTTCGGGGCGGTAGGTGTCGTACACCCACCAGGTGGCCAGGAATATCACGATCAGGATCAGCGTCGAGGTGCGCATCCGGCCGCCGAACAGGTGGCTCCAGCGCCGTTGCTGCTTATCCTCGGCGCGCCGCTCGAGGATGCTCACGGTGAACTTCACCGGCCCTGCACCGCCGCATCGGCTTGTCGTTCGGCGGCCTCGGCGGCCGGCACCGAGGGGTCGTCGACGAGGCCGACCTTCGCGTCGGCCGCGGTCATGATCCCGACGCGGGCCAGCGCCCGAATGACGAGCACGCGCAACTGCCGGCCGACCTCGAACTGCTTGCCGGGCAGGGTGCGGGCCACCACGCGCAGGGTGACGGTGTCGACCTCGATGCTTTCCACGCCCATCACGGTCGGCGGGTCCAGCAACAGTTCCCCGAGCACCGGATTGTCCATCGCGCGGTCGCATTCCTGGTGCAAAACGTCATTGACCCGGTTCAGGTCGGCGCTGGTAGACACCGGGATGTCCACGACGGCGCGGGCCCAGTCCTTGGACAGGTTGACCACCTTGACGATCTGCCCGTTGGGGATGGTCAACACCTCGCCGTCCGGCGAGCGCAGCCTGGTCACCCGCAGCGTCACGTTCTCGACCGTGCCGCTGGCCTCCGTCGACGCAACGACGGTGAGGTTGACCAGGTCTCCGAACCCATACTGCTTTTCCACCAGGATGAAGAACCCGGAAAGCAGGTCTCGCACCAGCTGCTGCGCCCCGAAACCGAGCGCCGCGCCCACCACCGTCGCCGGCGCGACCAGGCCGCTCACCGAAAACCGCAGGATGTCGGCGATCTGCAGCATGACCCAGATGCCGATGATGACGACCGAAACCCAGGAGATCACGGACGCCACGGCCTGGCGGTGCTTGGTGGCCTCCGAGCGCACCAGCGCGTCGCTTTCGGCGAAGCCCAGGTCGAGCTGGCGGGTGACCTGCTGCGCCACCCAGTTGACGAAGCGGGCCGCGAGCACCGCCGCGATCAACACCATGACGATCCGCAGGCCGCGGGTGATGATCCATTGGCCGGCGTCGCCGCGCCAGAATTCGTGCCAGCCCATCGCCTGTATCGAGGCAGTTGCGGCAGTAAGTGTCGTGTTAGTCAGCATCTTTTCGATTGCGCCACCGGATCCCCGCTTCCAGGAATCCGTCGATGTCCCCGTCCAGAACGGCGGTCGGATTGCCCACCTCGTACTCGGTTCGCAGATCCTTGACCATCTGATACGGGTGCAGTACGTACGAGCGCATCTGGTTACCCCAGGAGCTGCCGCCTTCGCCCTTCAAGGCGTCCAGCTCAGCGCGCTCTTCGGATCGCTTGCGCTCCAACAACTTTGCCTGAAGCACTCGCATCGCCGAAATCTTGTTCTGCAGTTGCGATTTTTCGTTCTGGCAAGTGACGACGATACCCGTCGGGATGTGGGTTAAACGAACCGCGGAGTCAGTGGTGTTCACCGACTGGCCGCCGGGGCCGCTGGAACGGTAGACGTCCACCCGCACGTCGCCTTCCGGAATCTCGATGTGATCGGTCGTCTCCACCACCGGGAGCACCTCGACTTCGGCGAACGAAGTCTGCCGCCGGCTCTGGTTGTCGAACGGGCTGATGCGGACCAGCCGGTGGGTGCCCTGCTCGACGGACAACGTGCCGTAGGCGAAGGGAGCGTGCACCGCGAACGTCGCGCTCTTGATGCCCGCTTCTTCCGCGTAGGAGGTGTCGAACACCTCGACCGGGTACTTGTGCTGCTCGGCCCAGCGGATGTACATCCGCATCAGCATCTCGGCCCAGTCGGCCGCGTCCACCCCACCGGCGCCCGAACGGATGGTGACCAGGGCCTCGCGCTCGTCGTACTCCCCCGAGAGCAGCGTGCGCACCTCGGTGGCCTCTATATCGGCGCGCAGCGCCTTGAGCTCCGCGTCGGCCTCGGCGAGGGTGTCACCGCCCTCACCCTCTTCGGCCGCCAGCTCGTAGAGCACCGGCAGGTCGTCCAGGCGCTGCCGCAGCTCCTCGATCCGGCGCAACTCGCCCTGCGTATGGGAAAGCTCGCTGGTCACGCGCTGGGCGTTGGTCTGGTCGTCCCACAGTTTGGGGTCCGACGCCTCGTGCTCCAGCTTCTCGATGCGGCTGCGCAGACCGTCCACATCGAGCACCCGCTCCACCGTGGTCAGGGTGGAGTCAAGAGCTGCGATGTCGGCTTGACGGTCGGGTTCCACAGGCGCCCACGTTACCAATGCTCAGGTCGTGGCCCGGGCGCCAGCGTTTAGCATCAAGTGACCAGCCCCACACGAACAGAAGGCTCGAGGATGCGCCCATATCACGTCGCGATCGTCGGCTCCGGACCGTCGGGATTCTTCGCCGCGGCATCGTTGCTGAAGGCCGCCGACGCGTCGGAGAACATCGACGTGGCCGTCGACATGCTGGAGATGCTGCCGACGCCCTGGGGGCTGGTCCGCTCCGGCGTGGCCCCCGACCACCCGAAGATCAAGTCGATCAGCAAGCAATTCGAGAAGACCGCGGAAGACGATCGCTTCCGCTTCTTCGGCAACGTGGTGGTGGGCGAGCACGTCGAGGCGGCCGAACTTGCCGAGCGCTATGACGCCGTGATCTATGCCGTCGGGGCGCAGTCCGACCGCGCGCTCAACATTCCCGGTGAGGACCTGCCGGGCAGCGTCGCCGCGGTCGACTTCGTGGGCTGGTACAACGCGCACCCGAGCTTCGAGCGCAGCACGCCGGACCTGTCGGGCACCCGGGCCGTCGTCGTGGGCAACGGCAACGTGGCGCTCGACGTGGCGCGCATCCTGGTCACCGACCCGGACGTGCTCGGACAGACCGATATCGCCGACCATGCCCTGGAGTCGCTGCGCCCCTGCGGTGTCGATGAGGTGGTCATCATCGGCCGGCGCGGGCCGCTGCAGACGGCGTTCACGACGCTCGAGCTGCGCGAGCTCGCGGACCTCGAGGGCGTCGACGTGATCGTCGACCCGGCCCAGCTGGAGGGCATCAGCGACGAGGACGCGGCCGCGGTGGGCAAGACGACGAAGCAGAACATCAAGGTGCTGCGCGACTACGCCCAGCGCGCCCCGCGGCCCGGCCATCGCCGAATCGTCTTCCGGTTCCTCACTTCGCCGATCGAGATCAAGGGCGACGGCAAGGTGGAGAGCATCGTGCTCGGGCGCAACGAGCTGGTCACCGACGAGAGCGGGCGGGTGTCGGCGAAGGACACCGGCGAGCGCGAGGAGCTGCCGGCCCAATTGGTGGTGCGGTCGGTCGGTTACCGAGGCGTGCCCACCCCGGGGCTGCCGTTCGATGACAGGAGCGCGACCATCCCCAACACCGACGGCCGGGTGGAGGGCAGCCGCAACGAGTACGTCGTCGGGTGGATCAAGCGCGGGCCGACCGGTGTGATCGGTACCAATAAGAAGGACTCCCAGGACACCGTCGACACCTTGCTGAGCGACCTGGCCGCCGCCGAGAAACTCGCGGACTTCGGCGACGACCACGCCGAGGAGCTGGTCGACTGGCTGGCATCGCGCCAGCCGAAGCTGGTCACCTCCGAGCACTGGGAGGTCATCGACCGCCACGAGCGAGCCGCCGGCGAGCCCCACGGGCGTCCGCGCGTCAAGCTACCCAGCCTGGCGGAGCTGCTGCGCATCGGGCACGGCTGATCCTGCGCCGTTAAAACCATTGGCGATCGAGCGAGTACGGGTAGCGGGTCACCCCCAACTTGACCAGCACCCGCGACACCCGTTTGCGCACGACGTCTTCCGCCAACGTCGTCCGCTCGGCGATCTGGCTGTCGGTCAGGCCGTCACCGAGCAAGCTCAACAACGCGCGGTCCCGCTCGTCGAGGCCCCAGCGCCCGGCGTTTCCCTCGGCGATCCGCCACAGCCGCTCCATCAGCGCGGCCGTGGCGCGCGGATCGAGTAGGGATCGCCCCGCCCCGACATGCTTGATGGCGGAAGCCAATTCCATACCCTTGATGTCTTTGACGACGTATCCGCTGCCGCCGGCCAAGATCGCATACAGCATCGCCTCTTCAGAGCCCTGCGACGTGAGGATCAGGCAGCGCAGATCCGGCATGGACGACCGGAGATCGCGGCACAACTGGACGCCGTTCCCGTCGGGCAGCCAGTCGTCGAGTACCGCGACGTCGGGAGTGGCCGCGGGGATCTTGGTCATCGCCTCGGCGACCGACCCGGCCTCCCCGACGCAGTCGAGTTCCGGGTCCGCACAAAGCAAGTCGATCAGGCCGCGCCGTACCTCCGCGTGATCGTCGACCAAAAAGAAAGTCATGCTCATCCGAGTCGCCGCCCGCACGCCTCTACAGATTGCTCGAACGCGTGGCGAGAATCGAGTTTCCGGCGTTGTGCGCGCCGCACAGGTCGTAGCACGCGCGGGCGTCGGTGACGAAGAGCTGATCCGGCTCCTGGTTGGCGGCCAGATAGTCATCGACGGTCCCCCGCACCACGGCGGAATCGACGGGGACGTCGGGGTACTGCCGCGTCCACCGGGCGATCCGCCGTCTCAGCAGCGCGTGCGCGGCACGTTTCGCCTCGACGTCATCCGGCCCCGCGGACCGGGCTACCGCTATCGCGCGCAGCGGGGCGTGTCGCAGCCTCGCCTCCTCGAAGGCTTGCCGCAGCACGCCGGCGTTGTCGGCTTGCACCGTGACTCGACCAACCCTGGCGGCTGCCCGCCTGCCCGACGGGCGCCGGATGACGGCGACCGGGCACAGCGCCGACGCGGCCAAGCTCGCAGAAAGGGAGCCGACGCCGTGGGCTGCGTGGTTGAGTCCAATGGACCCGACACACATCATCACCGCCGACCTGGACTCTTCCATCGTGCTGGCAAGCGGCTTGCCCCAAAGGATTTCGGCTTCGACCTTCGCCGGCTGCCCGGTGGCCTCGACGGCCCGCCGGGCGTCTTGCAACGCCGACCGGGCGGTGGCCAACCGGCCCTCGCGATCCCCTGCCGCCTGACGTTCTGACGGCTCGATCACGTAAATCAATCGCAGCGGTATGTCGCGGCTCACCGCCTCGTCGACCGCCCAGCGCGCGGCCGCAACGGCCGCTTTCGATCCGTCGACGCCAACGACGACGCTCGGGGCTGAATCACCCATCCGGGTCTCCTGCGCTGCTCGGAATTGCCAATACGGTTACGGCCCACCCGTACCGTATTGGCGGCAGGCCCGGACACCCAGGGGCGTTCGGTTCACATTTGGGGGCCATTGGTCCCTATCAATGGGGCGAAACACCGGTGCCACCCGCGCGCGAAGCGGGTCGTCGAGGGGGCAGCGGGAATCCGCCGAGACGCTGCCGAAGGACCGGCCTGGTTGCGGTTGCGCCATTTGCACGGTTGTTTTCCCGTTGCCCGTCAACGTCATTACGCCGTTCCTGCGACAGCCAGCCGTCGCTGAAATCAGCGATTTTCAGTCCGGCGGGCCACGGATCCGCCTGACACGCTTGACCTTTGGTCCTAAATCTCCAGTACGGACGGACGACGGCGCCTACATTCTTATCACCACTGCCAGCGCGGCGGCGGCGGACAGGGTGCCGAATCGGGATCGGCACGGTCCATCACGTACACCAACAGGGAGACCTGACAATGGATTACGCCTTTTTTCCGCCCGAAATCAATTCCGCCCGGATCTACAGCGGTCCGGGATCGGGATCGCTGATGGCCGCGGCGGGCAGCTGGGATTCGCTGTCCGCCGAATTGGGCACCACGGCCGAGACCTACGAATCCGTGCTCTCGGCCCTGACCACCTTGCACTGGCACGGCCCGGCGTCGGCGGCGATGACCGCCGCGGCAACCCCCTATGTGGAGTGGCTGACCACGACCGCCCAGCAGACCAAACAGACCGCCATGCAAGCGAGGGCGGCGGCGGCGGCGTTCGACCAGGCCTTCGCCATGACGGTGCCCCCGCCGGTCATAGCGGTCAACCGCGCGCAGCTGCAGGCGCTGATCGCGACCAACTTCTTCGGCCAGAACACCGCGGCGATCGCCGCCACCGAGGCCCAGTACGCCGAGATGTGGGCCCAGGACGCCACCGCGATGAACGGCTACGCCGTCAGCTCGGCCGCCGCTTCGCGGTTGACGTCGTTCGCGTCGCCGCAGCAGAACACGAACGCGGACGGGGTGAACCAGCAGACCGCCGCGGCGAACCAGGCGGCCAGCGACCCGTTGTCGCAGTTGTACGACGCGCTGCTCGGCTTGAGCACACAGTTCTCCAACGGTCTGCAGAACTTGCTGAACCTGAGCCCCATACCAATCAGCCCCGGCAGCTGGAACAACCTCAGCGTGCTGGACTCCATACAGCTCGTGAACACGGCGATCTCGGGGACCGGAACCATGGCGGGGATCCCCGCGTCGCTCAGCGGCAACACAGCCAATCTCTTCGGCATCCAAGCGAACATGGCGTACCTGGCCGGCCTCGCGGGGCCTTCCCCGGCCCTCGGGCCGATAGGCCTCGGGCAATTACAGGGTGCCGCCGGCGCGACGGGGGTCGGCGGACTGCCCAACGCGATCACGGTGAGCATGGGCCGGGCCAACACGATCGGTCCGATGGCGGTGCCGGCCAGCTGGTCGGCGCCGTCGGCGACGCGCGTCGCGGCGCTGCAGCCCGCCGGCCTCACCACAATCCCCGGCACCGACGAGTTGGCCGGCTCCGGGTACCCGGGCGTCCCGGGGATGCCGGCCGGCACGATGGCGCGGGCCTCGGGCGTCCTGCCGCGCTACGGGACCCGGCTCACGGTGATGACGCGCCCGCCCGCGGGAGGCTAGTGGCGATCGCAAGCGCGGCGCAGCCGGGCGCTGGGGGTACCCCCGCGGAGCTGGGGGACGGGTCGCCACCATCGGGCTAGGCGGGGGGCGGTTCGGCCGGTGCGAACCGCCAATTGTCGGGATTCTTGGGCGAATACACCACGGGAAGCAGCTGGCCCATCGTCGGCCAGTGGTCGACGTCGACGGCCATGCGCTGATAGACGGCGTACTCACTGACCGTCGGCCCGTTGATGACGCCGGCGATGGTGACGAATTGCTCGCCGGTGGCGTCGGGCCGCGGGCTGACCCCGGTCACCAGCAGCGTGCCGCTCGCCAGCTCGCCGCGCGGCCCGCGCGGGATGAACCGCTGGGCCAGGAACACCCCCAGAACCGCGACCAGCAGGATCAGCACACCGAATTCCCACACCCGGCCATGGTAGGACTGCTCCCATGAGTCGCGACGACCTGACGCTGGCGCTGGCCCTGGCCGACCGCGCCGACGCGCTGACCGCCGCTCGGTTCGGGGCGCTCGACCTGCGCATCGACACCAAGCCGGATCTCACGCCGGTGACCGACGCCGATCGGGGGGTCGAGACCGAGCTGCGCGACATCCTCGGACAACAACGGCCGGACGACGGCGTCGTCGGCGAGGAGTTCGGCGGCACCGCGACTTTCAGCGGGCGGCAGTGGATCATCGACCCGATCGACGGCACCAAGAACTTCGTGCGCGGCGTGCCGGTGTGGGCCAGTCTGATCGCGTTACTGGCCGACGGCGTCCCCTCGGTCGGCGTCGTGAGCGCCCCGGCGCTGCACCGGCGTTGGTGGGCGGCGCAGGGACGCGGCGCGTTCGCCGCCGTCGACGGCGGCCTGCCGCGGCGGCTCACGGTTTCCTCTGTGGCGCAACTGGATTCGGCCAGCCTGTCGTTCTCCAGCCTGTCGGGCTGGGCGGAGCGCGGCCTGCGTGACCGCTTCATCGGGCTGACGGACGAGGTGTGGCGGGTGCGGGCCTACGGCGACTTCCTGTCCTATTGCCTGGTCGCCGAGGGCGCGGTGGACATCGCGGCCGAACCGGAGGTGTCGGTGTGGGATCTGGCGCCGCTCGACATCTTGGTGCGCGAGGCGGGCGGGAAGTTCACCGGCCTGGACGGGGCCGCGGGCCCGCACGGCGGCAGCGCCGTGGCCACCAACGGCCTCTTGCATGAGCAGGTACTTTCCCGCCTGCGGGCCTAGTCTTTGTGAATTAGTTAACACGCAGTCCCATCTATCTTACTCCGGAGTAAGATAGAAGCATCCGCATTGCCCCAACGACAGAGGCTGCTGAAATGACCGAGACTTCCGGTGCACAACAGACTTCCCAGAACACCCGCCCACGCGTGAAGCGGCGCGGCCGCAAGACCGGCGTCGGCCTGCAACCGCACAAGCGGACCGGCATCGACCTCACCCTGGCGCTGCTGACCCCGCTCGTCGGCCAGGAGTTCCTGGACAAATATCACCTGCGCGACCCGCTCAACCGGGGCCTGCGCTACGGCACCAAGACGATCTTCTCCACCGCCGGGGCAGCGTCGCGCCAGTTCAAGCGGGTGCAGAACCTCCGGGGCGGACCGACCCGGCTCAAGTCCAGCGGCAAGGACTACTTCGACCTGACGCCCGACGACGAGCAGAAGATGATCGTCGAAACCCTCGACGAGTTCGCCGGGGAGGTGCTGCGTCCCGCGGCGCACGACGCCGACGAGGCCGCGACCTACCCGCCCGATTTGATCGCCAAGGCCGCCGAGCTGGGCATCACCGCGATCAACATCCCCGAGGACTTCGAGGGCATCGCCGCCCACCGCTCCAGCGTCACCAACGTGCTGGTGGCCGAGGCGCTCGCCTACGGCGACATGGGCCTGGCGCTGCCGATCCTCGCGCCCGGTGGCGTGGCGGCGGCGCTCACCCATTGGGGCAGCGCCGATCAGCAGGCGACCTACCTGCACGAGTTCGCCGGCGAGAACGTCCCGCAGGCCTGCGTGGCCATCGCCGAACCGCAACCGCTGTTCGACCCGACCCGGTTGAAGACCACCGCGGTGCGCACGCCGAGCGGCTACCGGCTCGACGGCGTGAAGTCGCTGGTGCCCGCGGCGGCCGACGCCGAGCTGTTCATCGTCGCCGCCCAGTTGAACGGCAAGCCCGCGCTGTTCATCGTCGAGTCGTCCACCAAGGGCCTGACCGTGAAGGCCGACCCGAGCATGGGCATCCGCGCGGCGGCCCTGGGCCGGGTCGAGCTGTCCGGGGTGTCGGTGCCGGCGAGCGCCCGGCTCGGCGAGGACGAGGCCTCCGATGAGGATTACTCGGAGGCGATCGCGCTGTCCCGCCTCGGTTGGGCCGCGTTGGCGGTCGGCACCTCGCACGCGGTGCTCGACTACGTTGTGCCCTACGTCAAGGAGCGCGAGGCCTTCGGCGAGCCGATCGCGCGGCGCCAGACCGTGGCCTTCATGTGCGCGAACATCGCCATCGAGCTGGACGGCCTGCGCCTGATCACCTGGCGCGGCGCCGCCCGCGCCGAACAGGGCCTGCCGTTCGCCCGTGAAGCGGCGCTGGCCAAGCGGCTCGGCGCCGACAAGGGCATGCAGATCGGCCTGGACGGCGTGCAACTGCTCGGCGGCCACGGCTACACCAAGGAACACCCGGTCGAGCGCTGGTACCGCGACCTGCGGGCCATCGGCGTGGCCGAGGGCGTCGTCGTCATCTGAGTCGTTATCCCACCCGACCCGAAAGACCAATCATGGCAATCAATCTGGAACTGCCCCGCAAGCTGCAAGCGGTGAGCGTCAAGACCCACCAGGGCGCCGCGGAGATGATGCGCCCGATCGCGCGCAAGTACGACCTCAAGGAGCACGCGTACCCGGTCGAGCTGGACACGCTGATCAACCTGTTCGAGGGCGCGTCCGAATCGGTCGCCTTCGCCGGGGCCGACGCGCTGCGCGACGAGGACGAGGAGCGGGACCGAAACCACAACGGCGCCAACATGGCCGCGCTGCTGCAGACGCTGGAGGCCAGCTGGGGCGACGTCGCGATGATGCTGTCGGTGCCCTACCAGGGGCTGGGTAACGCGGCCATCTCCGCGGTGGCCACAGACGAGCAGCTCGAGCGCCTCGGCAAGGTGTGGGCGGCGATGGCCATCACCGAGCCCGGCTTCGGTTCCGACTCGGCGGCGGTGTCCACCACCGCCAAACTGGACGGCGACGAGTACGTCATCAACGGCGAGAAGATCTTCGTCACCGCCGGCTCGCGCGCCACCCACATCGTGGTGTGGGCGACGCTGGACAAGTCTCAGGGCCGCGCGGCAATCAAGTCGTTCATCGTGCCGCGCGAGCATCCGGGCGTCACGGTCGAGCGGCTCGAGCACAAGCTCGGCATCAAGGGTTCCGACACCGCCGCGATCCGCTTCGACAACGTGCGCATCCCGAAGGACAACCTGCTGGGCAACCCGGAAATCGAGGTCGGCAAGGGCTTTTCGGGCGTGATGGAGACCTTCGACAACACCCGGCCGATCGTCGCCGCCATGGCCATCGGGGTCGGCCGCGCCGCGCTGGAGGAGATCCGCAAGATCCTCACCGAGGCCGGCGTCGAGATCTCCTACGACCGGCCGTCACACGCCCAGAGCGCCGCCGCCGCAGAGTTTTTGCGGATGGAGGCCGACTGGGAGGCCGCCTACCTGCTGTCGCTGCGGGCGGCGTGGCAGGCCGACAACAAGATTCCCAACTCCAAAGAGGCGTCGATGAGCAAGGCCAAGGCCGGCCGGATGGCCAGCGACGTCACCCTGAAGTCCGTCGAATTGGCCGGCACCGCAGGGTATTCCGAGCAATCGCTGCTGGAAAAGTGGGCGCGCGACTCCAAGATCCTGGACATCTTCGAGGGCACCCAGCAGATCCAGCAGCTGGTGGTCGCCCGTCGCCTGCTGGGGTTGTCGTCGGCGGAGCTCAAGTAGCTCAAGCGGCGACGGCGTTCAGCCGCTCGCGGGTGTCCTCGTCCAGCTCGATGGACGCGACGCCCATGTTCTCCTCCAGATGCCGCACGGACGAGGTGCCCGGGATCAGCAGCACGTTGGGCGCCACGCTCAGCGTCCACGCCAGGGCGACCTGCGCGGGCGTGCGGCCGAGCCGCTCGGCGGCCTCGGTCACCAGCGGGTGACTCAGCACCGGGTTCGGCCGCGCGAACGCCGCCCCCAGCGGGAAGAAGGGGACAAACGCAATCCCTTGCCTCGTGCACTCCTCGAGCACCGGCGCGGAGTGTCGGTCGACGAGGTTGAAAGCGTTTTGCACACAGACGATTTCGGTGCGGCCCAGCGCGTGCAGCAGGTGCTCACGGTTGATATTGCTGAGCCCGATCCCGGCGATCAGCCCCTCGTCGCGCGCCTCGATCATCGCCGAGAGCTGATCGTCGAACAGCTGATCCGGCCCGTCGCTGTCGAACAACCGCAGATTGACCGCGGCCAGCCGATCGACCCCCAGGGCCCGCAGGTTCGTCTCGATGTCGCGCCGCAACGCGCCCGGCTCGCCGGCCGGCAGCCAGGCGCCGGCGTCGTCGCGGCGACCGCCGACCTTGCTGACCAGAGCCAGGTTCTCCGGGTAGGGGTGCAGCGCGGCGCGGATCAGCTCGTTGGCGACGTCCGGGCCGTAGATCTGAGCGGTGTCGATGTGGTCGACGCCGAGTTCGACCGCCCGCCGCAGCACCGCCAGCGCCTCGGCGCGGTCCCGCGGCGGGCCGAACGCGTTCGGGCCGGGCAGCTGCATCGCGCCGAAGCCGATGCGCGCGACGGAAAAGCCACCGAGTGGAAAGGAATCCATGGGGTGAGGTTAGCGTCGTCGTATGGACACGTTTCACGCGCTCGTCGCGCGCCAGGATGGTGACCGGATAACCGCGTCGGTCGAGACGCTGAGCGAGCAGGACCTGCCGCCCGGCGAGGTGACGATCAAGGTGGAGTACTCGAGCGTCAATTACAAAGACGCGCTGGCACTCACGCCGGGCGGCGGCGTGGTCCGCAACTACCCGGTGGTGCCGGGCATCGACCTGACCGGCGAGGTCGTCGAGTCGCAGTCCCCCGACTTCGCCGTCGGCGAGAAGGTGCTGGCCCACGGCTACGCGATCGGCACCGGCCACCACGGCGGCTACGCCGAATACGCGCGGCTGCCGGCCGACCAGGTGGTGGCGCTCGGCGAGCTGACGCCGCGCGAGGGCGCCGCGATCGGGACCGCCGGCTTCACCGCCGCGATGAGCGTGCAGGCGTTGATCGACTGGGGCATCGAACCCGGCGCGGGGTCGGTCGTCGTCACCGGCGCCTCCGGCGGTGTCGGCTCCGTCAGCGTCGACCTGCTGGCCGCCGCCGGCTACCGGGTGGTCGCCTCGAGCGGCAAGGAGCAGGCGGCCGGGCTGCTGAAAGAGCTTGGCGCCGCGGAGGTTATCGGGCGATTGCCCGAGGACCCCGACGCCAAACCGCGGCCGCTGGCCAAGGCGCGCTGGGCCGGCGCCGTGGATTGCGTGGGCGGGGCGACGCTGGCCGATGTGCTCAGCGCCGTCGACTACGGCGTGGCGGTGGCCTGCAGCGGGCTGACGGGTGGGCCGGCGCTGCACACCACGGTGATGCCGTTCATCCTGCGCGGCGTCGCGCTGCTCGGGATGGACTCGGTGCTGATGCCGATCGCCCGGCGCCGCAAATTGTGGGCGCTGCTGGGTGATTCGTTGCGGCCGCGTCACCTGGAGGCGCTGATCAGCGACGTCGACGTCAAGGACGTCGTCGGGGTGTTGGATCAGCTGCGCGACAGCGCCTTCTCCGGTCGCGCGGTGGTGCGGGTCGCGGGCGGGTTTTGAGTCGGCAGTAGGCTGTCCGACCATGCGGGCTGCACGGGTGACTCGACTGGATGGTCCGGACGCGATCGAGGTGGCGGAGGTCGACGAACCCTCGGGTGACGGTGTGGTCGTCGACGTGCACGCCGCCGGCGCGGCCTTTCCCGACGCGCTGCTGACCCGCGGCCTCTACCAGTACCGGCCGGAGCCGCCGTTCGTGCTCGGGGCCGAGATCGCCGGCGTGGTGCGCTCCGCGCCGGAGGGCGCGCACGTGCGACCCGGCGACCGGGTCGTCGGGCTGACGATGCTGTCCGGGGGCATGGCCGAGGTCGCGATCCTGCAGCCCGACCGGGCGTTCAAGCTGCCGGACAACGTGAGCTTCGAGGCCGGGGCCGGGCTGCTGTTCAACGACCTGACGGTGTACTTCGCGCTGACCGTGCGCGGCCGGCTGGCCCAGGGCGAGACGGTGCTGGTGCACGGCGCCGCCGGCGGGATCGGGACGTCGACGCTGCGGCTGGCGCCGCTGCTCGGGGCGTCCCGCAGCATCGCGGTCGTCAGCACCGAAGACAAGGCGGACGTCGCGACCGCGGCCGGCGCCACCGACGTGGTGCTGGCCGAGGGGTTCAAGGACGCGGTCAAGGAGCTCACCGGGGGCCGCGGCGTCGACGTGGTGGTCGACCCGGTCGGCGGCGACCGGTTCACCGATTCGCTGCGTTCGCTCGCCCCGGGCGGCCGGCTGCTGGTCATCGGGTTCACCGGCGGGGAGATCCCGACCGTGAAGGTGAACCGGCTGCTGCTCAACAACATTGACGTCGTCGGCGTGGGCTGGGGAGCCTGGGCGGGGACGCATCCGAACGCCCTCGCCGAGCAGTGGGCGGGGCTGGAGGCCCTGCTCAGCTCGGGCCGGCTGGCCGCCCCGACGCCCGAGGTCTACCCGCTGGAGCAGGCCGGCGCGGCCGTCGCGTCGCTCGAGAATCGCACGGCCAAAGGGAAAGTCGTGGTGCGCGTCCGCGACTGAGGCCGTTGCGCCGCAATGCCTCATGAGCCCCAGCGGAGAAGGAATCGACCTTGTGCCCGCCTCACAGCGACAAACGGGGCGAGCCGGGTGGCACTCCTCGAACGCACCTTGTGCGGCGGATAAACAAAAAGTAATGTCACTTTCAGTTTCGTAGCCCCGCCGATCCTGGAGTCTCCATGGAATCCTTCGTCCACCTGCGAAAAGGGAAAACCCCGCGGCGGCTGCACGCCGACCTCGACGGGCTCAAGGACGACGAACTGGGCCGGGGCGGATTCACCGGCCGCACCGCCAACATGTACCGGCGCAACGACCCCACGGCCTATCGGGCCGTCGGTCCCCTGCGCCCCGTCGACGTGCTCGCCGACCAGCTCAAGCCCAGCGACGCCACCGACGCCGACGGCGGGCCGCTGCTGATGTTCAGCAACGACGACTGCCGGATCTCGTTGAGCCGCCGTCACGAGGCGATGCCGTTCTACGCCCGGCACGTCGACGGCGACCTGCTGTGCTTCGTGCATCGCGGGGCGGGCCTGCTTCAGACCGAGTTCGGGCCGCTGCCCTACCGGGAAGGCGACTGGGTCTACATCCCCAAGGCGTGCACCTGGCGTCAGCTGCCCGACAGCGAGACCACGCTGTTGATGATCGAGGCCAGCGACGAATTCCGGGTGCCACCGCCCGGCGCGCTGGGCCGCCACTTCCCGTTCGACCCGTCGCAGGCCACCATTCCGGACCCCGCCCCGATCGACGACGACGAACGCGACGAGTACGAGGTGCGGCTCCTGCACCGGGATGTTTTGGAAGGCGGCCCGACAACGCTGTTCTATCAACACAATCCGCTGGACGTCGAGGGCTGGCGCGGCGACAACTTCGCGTTCACCTTCAACATCGCCGACTACAACGTGATCACCTCCGACAGCGTCCACCTACCGCCCACGGTCCACCTCTTCATGCAGGCCACCGGCGTGTACGTGATGAACTTCCTGCCCAAGCCCGCCGAGGGCGTCGCCGGCACCGAGCGCACGCCCTGGTACCACCGCAACGTCGACTACGACGAGATCGCCTTCTTCCACGGCGGTTCGCTCTACGGCATCCCGATGCCACCGGGGCTGATCACCCATGCGCCGCAAGGGGTTCACCACGGCGCACCGGAGAAGGCGCGCGAACGAGCCCGCCGCAAGTTCGACGAACATTCGCGGGTGGACTGGCAGGTGATCGCCGTCGACACGCGCCGCCGGCTGACGCCGTCCGCCGAGGTGCTCGCCCACGACCTGGGGCAGCACTCGTGAAGCACGACTACGAGCGAATCCCGTATCTGGTTGCCTTCCAGAACAATTCCGCGGTGCGCGACGTCTACGGCGGGCTGGCCGAGATCACCGTGCTGGAAAGCTACCTGCTCAAGCCCAAGGACAAGCCGTCGGACACCGTGCTGGTCTTCATGCACCCGATCGGCGGCGGCGCATACCTGCCGATGATCAACGCCCTCGCCCGGGCGGGGCACCACGTCATCTACTGCAACAGCCGGTTCCGCGGCACGGATTCGGCGCTGCTGATGGAGAAGGTCGTCGAGGACCTCGGCGAGTGCATCAAGGACGCCAAGAACCGGCTGGGCTATCGCAAGGTCGTGCTGGCCGGGTGGAGCGGCGGCGGCTCGCTGTCGGTGTTCTACCAGCAGCAGGCCCAGAAACCGACGATCACGGCGAGCCCGTCCGGCGACGGCCCCGACCTCACCAAGCTGGACCTGCCCGAGGCCGACGGGATCATGCTGCTGGCCGCACACGTCAGCCGGCACGGCACGCTGACCGAATGGCTGGACGCGTCCATCCTCGACGAATCCGATCCCACCAAGCGCGATCCCGAGCTGGACCTGTACGACCCGGCCAATCCCAACCAACCGCCCTACAGCCAGGAATTCCTGGACCGCTACCGGCAGGCGCAGATCGACCGCAACCGGCGCATCACGGCGTGGGTCAAGGAAAAGCTCGCCGAACTCAAAGCAAGCGGCCGCCCGGACGCTGATGTTGCAGAATTCTGCTTCGTCGTGCACGGCACCATGGCCGACCCGCGCTGGCTGGATCCGGCCGTCGATCCCAACGAACGCACGCCGGGAACGTGCTACCTGGGCGATCCCCGGGTGGTGAACATGAGCCCGGTTGGCCTGGCCCGGTTTTCGACGCTGCGCGGCTGGCTGTCGCAATGGAGTTACGACGACGCCCGCGGCGACGGGGTGGCGTGCGGGCGCGACCTTGCGGTTCCGGCGCTGGTGATCGGTAACCTGGCCGATGACGCCTGCACGCCCAGCCACACCCGACGGCTCTTCGAGGCGATCGGGCACCCCGACAAGGAGATACACGAGATTCCCGGTGCCACACACTATTACGCGGGGCCCGACCAGCGGGACAAGCTGCGGCACGCGGTCGACGTCGTCACCGACTGGCTGATCCGGCACGACTTCGCGAGCACGCAGTGACGGTCACCGGCCCGCTGGACGGCATTCGGGTGCTCGAGCTCGGCACCCTGATCGCCGGTCCGTTCGCCGGCCGGCTGCTCGGCGACATGGGTGCCGACGTCATCAAGGTGGAACCCCCCGGAGCCCCGGACCCGTTGCGCACCTGGGGCCAGGCCGAACTGGACGGGCACCACGTCTTTTGGACCGTGCACGCGCGCAACAAGCGCGCGATCACCCTCGACCTGCGCAAGACCCGCGGCCGCGAGCTGTTCCTGGACCTCGTCGCGAAATCCGACATCGTGGTGGAGAACTTCCGCCCCGGCACGCTGGAGAAGTGGGACCTCGGCTACGACGCGCTGTCCGAGCGCAACCCGGGCATCATCCTGGTCCGGGTGTCCGGTTACGGGCAGACGGGGCCGGACGCGCACAAGGCGGGCTACGCCTCGGTGGCCGAGGCCGCCAGCGGCCTGCGGCACCTCAACGGCTTCCCGGGCGGCCCCCCGCCCCGGCTGGCGCTCTCGCTCGGCGACAGCCTCGCCGGCATGTTCGGCGCCCAGGGCGCCCTGGCCGCGTTGTACCGCCGCAGCGTCACCGGGCGCGGACAGGTCGTCGACGTCGCGCTCACCGAATCATGCTTGGCCGTGCAGGAATCCACGATCCCCGACTACGACGTCGGCGGCGTGGTGCGCGGGCCTTCGGGCACCCGGCTGGAGGGCATCGCGCCGTCGAACATCTACCGCAGCGCCGACGGCTCGTGGGTGGTGATCGCCGCCAACCAGGACACCGTGTTCGCCCGGCTGTGCAAGGCCATGGGGCGCCCGGAGCTGGCCACCGACGAGCGGTTCGCCACGCACGGCGCCCGCGGCCGCAACCAGGACGAACTCGACGCGATCATTGGCGCGTGGGCCGCCGAGCGGCAGCCCGGTGACATCATCGAAACCCTGTCCGCCGCAGGCGTAATCGCCGGTCCGATCAACACGGTCGCCGAGGTGGTCAACGACCCCCAGCTGCGGGCCCGCGGCATGCTGGTCGAGCACTACGACGAGCGGGTGCACCGCAGCGTGCTGGGCCCGGGCGTCGTGCCGGTGCTCTCGGAATCCCCGGGCGGCGTCCGCGCCGCCGGGCCCGCGCGCCCGGGCCAGCACAACGACGACGTCTATCTGGGGCTGCTGGGCAAGACCGCTGGGGAACTCGAAGAGTTGAGGGCCGAGGAGGTGCTATGACGCACCCGGAATTTCCGACGAGGGTTGACATCCGCGAGGTGTCGCTGCGCGACGGCCTGCAGATCGAAAAGCCAATCCCGTTGGCCGCCAAGCTGGAACTGCTGGCCGCGGTGGCCGCCACCGGGGTGCGGGAGGTGGAAGCGACGGCGTTCGTGTCCCCGTCCAAGGTGCCCTCGATGGCCGACGCCGCCGAACTCGCCGCGCACCTGCGCGACTACCCCGACATCGAATTCTCCGCCCTGGTGGCCAGCCCCAACGGCGCCAAGCGTGCCGTCGCCGCGGGCCTGCGGTCGATCGAGTACGTGGTGGCCGCCAGCGACGCGTTCAGCGAGGCCAACGTCGGGCGGTCCACCGCCGAGGCCACCGGGCAGATCGAGGAGATCGTCGCCATCGCCCACGACGCCGGCGTGACGGTCGAGGTGATCGTCGCCACCGCATGGGACTGCCCGTTCGAGGGGCCGACCGCGCCGCAGCGGGTGCTGGAGATCGGCGCGGCCGCCCGCGAGCGGGACGTCGACCGTTTCTCGATCGCCGACACCATCGGCACCACCACCCCGAGGAGGGTGCGTTCGCTGATCGCGCAACTGCGCCCGGTGCTCGGCGGCATGCCGCTGGGCGGGCATTTCCACAACACCCGCGGCACCGGGCTGGCCAGCGCCTATGCGGCCGTCGAATGCGGGGTCACCCGGCTGGACGCCTCGGTCGGCGGGCTGGGCGGCTGCCCGTTCGCGCCCGGCGCCACCGGCAACATCGCCACCGAGGACCTGGTCTATCTGCTGCGCGACAGCGACATCGACGTCGACGTCGACCTGCCGGCCGCCATCGCCGCCGCCGAAGTCGCCAAATCCGTTGTGGGCCATGATTTGCCGAGTG
This sequence comes from Mycobacterium paraense, assembly GCF_002101815.1. Lineage (GTDB taxonomy): Bacteria > Actinomycetota > Actinomycetes > Mycobacteriales > Mycobacteriaceae > Mycobacterium > Mycobacterium paraense. Next base: position 154,078 of record NZ_LQPM01000013.1, read on the forward strand.
CGCTGCTGCGCGCCGGCGACCGGATCCGGAACTGATGCCGACCGAGACCCTGACCGCCAAGGGCCGCCAGACCAGGCAGGCCATCGAGCAGGCCGCCCGAAAACTGTTCGCCGAACGCGGCTTTCACGGCACCACCCTGGCCGACATCACGTCGGCGGCCGGCAAGTCGTCGGCCGTGTTCTACCGGTATTTCGCCGACAAGGAAGACCTGCTGGCCGCGCTGGCGGAATCGTTTCTGCACGAGGTCGTCAGGCCGTCCGGGCTGAGCGTCGAGCTGCCGGAATCCCCGGAGGACGACGCGTTCTTCACCGGGGTGGTCACCGGCTACTGGAGCATGTTCAAGCAGAACATCGGCATCATGATCGCCGTGGCCCAGCTGGCCGCCACGCAGCGGCGCTTCGCCACCGTCCAGAACGAATTCCGGCGCTTCGGCATGGACATCGTGGCCGCGTCGGTGCGGCGTGCGCAGGAGCAGGGTTACGGCGCCGAGCTCAACGCCGAACACACCGCGGCGGCCATCGCGCTGCTGTTCGAGAACTTCACCACGGTGTTCGTCGGGCCGTCGGGCCTGGGCCTGGCGATCAACGACGAGGACGCCATCGCCACCCTGTCCACCATTTGGAAGAAAACGCTTTACGGCGCGTAAGGAGTCGACATGGATTTCACACTGCCGGAACATCTTCCGGGGGTGCTCGCGGAGATGGACGCGTTCATCGAGCGCGAGATCGCCCCGCTGCAGGCCGAGAACATGCAGTACTTCGACCAGCGCCGGGAGCACGCCCGGACCGATTGGGACAACGACGGCATCCCGACGCGTGAGTGGGAGGACCTGCTGGCCGAGATGCGCAGGCGGGCCGACAAGGCGGGCTGGCTGCGCTACGGGCTGCCCGCGTCGCTGGGCGGCCGCGACGGCACCAACGTCGACATGGCCGTCATCCGGGAACACCTGGCGCACAAAGGCCTTGGCCTGCACAACGACCTGCAGAACGAGTCGTCGATCGTCGGGAACTTCCCGCAGGTGATCATGATGGAGCGGTTTGGCACCGACGAGCAACGCCGCCTCTGGTCGGAGGCGCTGATCACCGGGGAGCGGTCGATGGCGTTCGGCCTCACCGAGCCGCGGCACGGCTCCGACGCGACGTGGCTGGAGACGCGGGCCGAACCCGACGGCGACGGCTGGGTGATCAACGGCTCCAAGCGATTCAACACCGGCGTCCACCGCGCGACCCACGACCTGGTCTTCGCCCGCACCTCCGGTGAGCCGGGCGCCGCGCTGGGCATCACCGCGTTCCTGGTCCCGACCGACGCGCCGGGATTCAACGTCCCGTACTACTGGTGGACGTTCAACATGCCCACCGACCACGGCGAGGTCGAGCTGACCGATGTGCGGGTGCCGGCCGACGCCGTGCTCGGCGAGGTGGACCGCGGGCTGGAGGTCGCGCAAACATTCCTGCACGAGAACAGGATTCGGCAGGCGGCCAGCAGCCTGGGCGCCGCGCAATACTGCATCGACCGCGCCGCCGAATACGCCGGCAAGCGCACGGTGTTCGGCAAGCCGCTGTCGGTCAACCAGGCCGTGCAATGGCCGCTGGCCGAGCTGCAGACCGAGGCCCAGATGGTGCGACTGCTCGTGCACTACGCGGCCTGGCACCTGGACCGCGACCACCACATGGAGGTCTCGGACAAGGTGTCGATGGCCAACTACCGGGCCAACCGCCTGGTCTGCGACGCCGCCGACCGCGCCATGCAGATCTTCGGCGGCCTCGGCTACAGCCGCCACGAGCCGTTCGAGCACATCTACCGCCACCACCGCCGCTACCGGATCACCGAGGGCGCCGAGGAGATCCAGATCCGCCGGGTGGCCCAGCGGCTGTTCAAGTTTGGCCACAGGTGACCGACACCGAGGAGCTGGCCGGCAAGCTGGCGCGGGTCCTGGAGCCCGCGCTCAGCGCGGACTCTGACGGTTTGGCGATCGAACGGCTGCGCGCGTTGACCGGCGGTGCCAGCCGCACCACCTGGGCCTTCGACGCCGTCACCGGCGGCGGGCGCCGTGCGTTGATCCTGCGCACCGGCCCGCCCGACGACGTGCACGCGGGCATGGAGCTCGAAGCCCGCGCCCAGGCCGCGGCCGCCGCGGCCGGCGCACCGGTCCCCCACGTCCTGGTCGCCGACGATTCGGTTGCCGCCCTGGGCAACCCGTTTCTCATCTGCGACGAGATCAACGGCGAGACCATCGTCCGGCGCATCCAGCGCCGCCTGGAGGCCGACGGCGGGCACGCGGCTCGCACCGAGCTGCTGCGGCAGTGCGCGCGGGCGCTGGCCGCCATCCACCGGGCCGACCCGGGCATCCCCGGCCTGGCCCACGAGGACCAACTCGTGCAGTGGCGCGAGCGGCTCGACGGCATGGGCGACACCACCGCCACCTTCGAATGGGCGTTCCGCTGGCTCGCCGCCCACCGCCCCCAGCCGTCGGCGCCGGTCCTGGTGCACGGGGACTACCGGATGGGCAACCTGATCGTCGACGGGTCGCGCCTGGCCGCCGTCCTCGACTGGGAGCTGGTGCACGTCGGCGAGGCGTGCGAAGACCTGGCCTGGTTCTGCATCCGGGCGTGGCGATTCGGCGCGCCGGCCGGCCTGGGGGCCGGGGGCCTCGGCAGCGTCGAAAGCTTCGTGCGGGCCTACGAGGAGGCCAGCGCGACTACCGTCGACCGGGTGGCGTTGCACTGGTGGCTGGTGCTGGCGACGCTGCGCTGGGGCGTCATCTGCCGCTACCAGGCCGAGCGCCATCTCAGCGGCGAGTTCCGCTCGGTGGAGCTGGCGACGATCGGCCGCCGCGTCTGCGAGACGGAGTGGGACCTGCTCGACCTGCTGGAGGGAGCGACAGCATGATCGGCTCCTATGGCCGGCCGCTCGCGGCCGAACTCGTCGCGGCGGTCGCCGAGTTCCTGGAAACCGACGTCCGGGAGGCGACCGGGGGCCAGGTCAACTTTCACGCGAGGGTGGCCGCCAACGCGTTGCGCATCGTGGAGCGCGAGCTGCTCGACGAGAGCGCGGCGGAAACCGCCGCCGCGTTGGCCGGCTTGGGTTTCGCCGACGAGGAGCAACTCGCCGCCGCGATCCGCGCCGGCGAGCTGGACGGGCGCGCCGACGAGCTCACCGCCTGCCTGCGCACGCTGGTACGAAACCGGCTGGCGGTCGCCCACCCCGGATACGACCGATCAGATTAGGAGCCACCATGCCGACCACCGCGGAAACCATCGTCGACGTGGCCGACCGCCTGTTCGCGGCGATCGAGCGGGGCGACGTCGCGGGCGTCGATCGCCTGTGGAGCAACGACATTGCGGTGTGGCGCGTCGGCGCGCGCCGCGATAACGACAAGGCCCGCGCGATGCGGGTCATCGACTGGTTCATCACGGCGACCACCCGGCGTCGCTACGAGATCCTCGACCGCCAGCTCTTCGGTGACGAATCGGTAGGCGGCTTTGTGCAGCAGCACATCCTGCACGCCACCGGCCATGCCGGCCAATCGATCTCCATGCGGGTCTGCATCGTGATCAGGGTGGGCGCGGGCGGCCTGATCGACCGGATCGACGAGTACTTCGACCCCGCCGAGATCGCGCCGCTGCTCGGCTAACGGTTAGATTCGCCACGAGTCAGATGGGGGTGACGATGACGACTCTAGAAACACTGCTGCACGATCCCGACGTGGCCGGCGTCTGGAACCTCGTTCCGGAACGCTCGGCCATCACGTTCAAGGTCAAAAACTTCTGGGGCCTGCTGAACGTCAAGGGCCGCTTCACCGAGTTCACCGGCGACGGCCAGCTGACCGGCAACGGCGCCGTTTTCGGCCGCCTCGACATCCGGGCCGCGTCGCTGAACACCGGCATCGGCCGTCGCGACAAGCACCTGCGCTCGGCCGACTTCTTCGACGTCGACCGCTTCGGCGAGATCAGCGTCGTCGTCACCGCGGTGCACCCGACCCAGGGCCCCCCGAGAGGCAGGGCCGCGGACCTGCGCGCCAACTTCACGATCAAGGGCATCACGGCGCCGCTGCCCCTGCCCGTCACGGTCACCGAACTCGAGGACGGCTCGATCCAGATCTCCGGCGAGACCAAGGTGGACCGGTCCCAATTCGACCTGGGCTGGAACAGGTTCGGCATGGTCGGCGCGACGGCGACGGCGGCCGCGCGGGCGGTTTTCGTTCGGGCGGCCCGGTAGGGCGGCCGGCCCACCGCTACCATCTGAGCGTGGCCGACTCCAACGCCCTGCGGATCCTCGTCTACAGCGACAACGCCGAAACCCGCGAGGAAGTGATGCGGGCGCTGGGCAAGCAGCTGCACCCGGACCTCCCCGAGCTCAGCTACGTCGAGGTGGCGACGGGCCCCATGGTGGTACGCACGATGGACGAGGGCGGCATCGACTTGGCCATCCTCGATGGGGAAGCCACCCCGACCGGCGGCATGGGCATCGCCAAACAGCTCAAGGACGAACTGCCGACCTGCCCACCCATCGTGGTGCTCACCGGCCGCCGCGACGACGCGTGGCTGGCCAGCTGGTCGCGCGCCGAGGGCGCGGTGCCGCACCCGCTCGACCCCATCGTCCTGGGCCGCACGGTCCTGGGGCTGCTCCGCGCTCCCGCTCGCTAAGCGTTTAGCGCTTTCACCTGCGCCGACACGGAAACACAGGCCGTGTGGGCGGTCGCTCAGCATCCGCGCCGCGACGCGCCCGGATGCGGGCACGTTAAAACCGGGCAAATAGCACCACCCCGGGCACGTGTGCCAGCCGCAACGACGCTATGTTGAAGGTCACTGTGACGGGCTACAGACCCGGTTCGTCACAGCAGCCCGGTTACCGCCTGGCCGCCCGCTCAGCTTGGGAAGGCGGCCACATTACGACGGATCATGGAGCGAGTTGAACGTCTACATACCCATCCTGGTGCTAGGCGCGATCGCCACTGCCTTTGCCGTGGGCTCGGTTGCGATCGCGAGTTTGGCGGGCCCGACCCGTTACAACAAGTCGAAGCTGGCGGCCTACGAGTGCGGCATCGAGCCCACCGAAACCCCCGTGAGCGGCCCGCATGCGACGGCCGGGCAGCGGTTCCCGGTGAAGTACTACCTCACCGCGATGCTGTTCATCGTCTTCGACATCGAAATCGTGTTCTTGTATCCCTGGGCGGTCAGCTACGACGCGCTGGGGACGTTCGCGCTGGTCGAGATGGTGGTGTTCATGCTCACGGTCTTCGTGGCCTACGCCTATGTGTGGCGCCGCGGCGGCCTGACGTGGGATTGAGGTAGACGTGGGCCTGGAAGAACAGCTGCCCGGTGGCATCCTGCTGTCGACGGTTGAGAAGGTGGCGGGCTACGTCCGCAAGAACTCGTTGTGGCCGGCGACCTTCGGGCTGGCCTGCTGCGCGATCGAGATGATGGCGACCGCCGGGCCGAGGTTCGACATCGCGCGGTTCGGCATGGAGCGATTCTCGGCCACGCCGCGCCAAGCCGACCTGATGATCGTGGCCGGGCGGGTGAGCCAGAAGATGGCGCCGGTGCTGCGCCAGATCTACGACCAGATGGGCGAGCCCAAATGGGTGCTGGCCATGGGCGTGTGCGCGTCGTCGGGCGGGATGTTCAACAACTACTCGATCGTGCAGGGCGTGGACCACGTGGTCCCGGTCGACATCTACCTTCCCGGCTGCCCGCCGCGCCCGGAGATGCTGCTGCACGCAATCCTCAAGCTGCACGAGAAGATTCAGCAGATGCCGCTGGGCGTCAACCGCGAGGAGGCCATCGCCGAGGCGGAGCAGGCGGCGCTGGCCGCCCGGCCCACCATCGAGATGCGCGGGCTGCTGCGATGAGTTCGCCGGACCACGACCCGAAGGTGGCGGCCAGCGAGGTCGGCGGATCGGTCCCCACCGCCGACGAAGAGGTGATCGACGTTCGCCGCGGCATGTTCGGGGTCAGGGGCACCGGCGACACCTCCGGATACGGGCGGCTGGTGCGCGAGGTCACGCTGCCCGGCAGCAGCCCCCGGCCCTACGGCGGCTACTTCGACGACATCGCCGACCGGCTGGCCGAGGCGCTGGGCCGCGACGGTGTCGAATTCGAGGACGCGATAGAGAAAGTCGTGGTCTACCGCGACGAGCTGACGCTGCACGTCCGCCGCGAGCTGCTGCCGCAGGTCGCCCAGCGGCTGCGCGACGAACCGGACCTGCGCTTCGAGATGTGCCTGGGCGTCAGCGGCGTGCACTACCCGCACGAGACCGGCCGGGAACTGCACGCCGTCTACCCGCTGCAGTCGATCACGCACAACCGCCGGCTGCGGCTGGAAGTGGCTGCGCCGGACAGCGATCCGCACATCCCCTCGCTGTACGGGGTCTACCCCACCAACGACTGGCACGAGCGGGAAACCTACGACTTCTTCGGGATCATCTTCGACGGCCACCCGTCGCTCACCCGCATCGAGATGCCCGACGACTGGCACGGGCATCCGCAGCGCAAGGACTACCCGCTGGGTGGCATCCCGGTCGAATACAAGGGCGCGAAGATACCCCCACCCGACGAACGCAGGGGCTACAACTGATGAGCGACACCGACATTGACACTGTCCTGGTCGCGGGCGGTCAGGACTGGGACCAGGTCGTGGAGGCCGCCCGCAACGCGGACCCGGGTGAACGCATCGTCGTCAACATGGGGCCGCAGCACCCGTCCACCCACGGGGTGTTGCGGCTGATCCTCGAGATCGAGGGCGAGACCGTCACCCAGGCCCGCTGCGGAATCGGCTACCTGCACACCGGGATCGAGAAAAACCTCGAATACCGGTACTGGACCCAGGGCGTCACCTTCGTGACCCGAATGGACTACCTGTCACCGTTTTTCAACGAGACGGCGTACTGCCTGGGCGTGGAGAAGCTGCTGGGCATCACCAACGAGATTCCGGAGCGCGTCAACGTCATCCGGGTGATGATGATGGAGCTCAACCGGATCTCCTCGCATCTGGTCGCGCTGGCCACCGGTGGCATGGAACTGGGCGCGATGACCCCGATGTTCGTCGGCTTCCGCGGGCGCGAGATCGTCCTGAACCTGTTCGAATCCATCACCGGCCTGCGGATGAACAGCGCCTACATCCGGCCCGGCGGCCTCGCGCAGGACCTGCCGCCCAATGCCGAGACCGAGATCGCCGAGGCCCTCGAGCAGCTGAAGCAACCGCTGCGCGAAATGGGCGACCTGCTCAACGAAAACGCCATCTGGAAGGCGCGCACCGAGGGCGTGGGATACCTCGACCTGACCGGCTGCATGGCGCTGGGCATCACCGGTCCGATCCTGCGTGCCACCGGGCTGCCGCACGACCTGCGCAAGAGCGAGCCCTACTGCGGCTACGAGAACTACGAGTTCGACGTGATCACCGACGACGGTTGTGATGCGTACGGGCGCTACATCATTCGCGTCAAGGAAATGTGGGAGTCGATCAAGATCGTGGAGCAGTGTCTGGACAAGTTGCGGCCGGGCCCGACGATGATCTCCGATCGCAAGATCGCCTGGCCGGCCGACCTGAAGGTCGGGCCGGACGGCATGGGGAACTCGCCCGAGCACATCGCGAAGATCATGGGCAGCTCGATGGAGGCGCTGATCCACCACTTCAAGCTGGTCACCGAGGGCATTCGCGTTCCCGCCGGCCAGGTTTACACCGCGGTGGAATCGCCCCGCGGCGAGCTCGGCGTGCACATGGTCAGCGACGGCGGCACCCGGCCCTACCGCGTGCACTACCGCGACCCGTCCTTCACCAACCTGCAGTCGGTCGCCGCGATGTGCGAGGGCGGGATGGTCGCCGACCTGATCGCCGCCGTCGCCAGCATCGACCCGGTGATGGGCGGGGTGGACCGATGACGGGACCACAGGGCCAGCCGGTGTTCATCCGGCTCGGGCCGCCGCCCGAGGAGCCCAACGCGTTCGTGACCGAGGGTGCGCCGCAGTCGTATTCGCCGGAGGTGCGGGCCCGGCTGGAGGTCGACGCCAAAGAGATCATGGGCCGCTACCCCAACAAGCGCTCCGCCCTGCTGCCGCTGCTGCACCTGGTCCAATCCGAGGACTCGTATTTGACCCCGGCGGGCCTGGAGTTCTGCGGCGAGCAGCTTGGGCTGACCGGCGCCGAAGTGTCCGCGGTGGCAAGCTTTTACACGATGTACCGCCGCGGACCCACCGGCGACTACCTGGTCGGTGTCTGCACCAACACGCTGTGCGCGGTGATGGGCGGCGACGCCATCTTCGATGACCTCAAGGAACACCTAGGCATCGGCAACGACGAAACCACCGAGGACGGATCCATCACCCTGCAACACATCGAGTGCAACGCCGCGTGCGACTTCGCACCGGTCGTGATGGTCAACTGGGAGTTCTTCGACAACCAAACCCCAGAGTCGGCGCGCGAACTGGTCGACTCGCTGCGCTCCGGCGAGCCCAAGGCGCCGACCCGCGGGGCCCCGCTGTGCGCCTTCCGCGAGACGTCGCGCATCCTAGCCGGCCTGCCCGACGAGCGTCCGGACCAGGGTCAGGGCGGCGCGGGCGCGGCGACCCTGGCCGGGCTGCAGGTGGCGAGGGAACTCGGCATGGAGGCGCCGGAAGCCCCCTCGTCCGGGAAGGATCAGTGATGGCCACTCCCACCGTGCAGGCGACGCCGTTGACGCCGGTGATCAGCCGCTTCTGGGACGATCCCGAGTCGTGGACGCTGGAGACCTACCGTCGCAACGACGGCTACCAGGCCATGCAGAAGGCGCTGGGCATGACCCCCGACGAGGTGATGGGCGTCGTCAAGGACTCCGGCCTGCGCGGCCGCGGCGGCGCCGGTTTCTCGACGGGCACGAAGTGGTCGTTCATCCCGCAGGGCGACACCGGCGCGGCCGCCAAGCCGCACTACCTGGTGGTCAACGCCGACGAGTCGGAACCCGGTACGTGCAAAGACATTCCGCTGATGCTGGCGACCCCGCACGTGCTCGTCGAGGGCGTCATCATCGCCGCGTACGCGATCCGGGCCAGCCACGCGTTCATCTACGTGCGCGGTGAGGTGCTGCCCGTGCTGCGCCGGTTGCAGAACGCGGTGGCCGAGGCCTACGCCGCCGGGTACCTGGGCCGCGACATCAACGGTTCCGGCTTCGACCTGGAGCTGGTGGTGCACGCCGGCGCGGGCGCCTACATCTGCGGCGAGGAGACCGCGCTGCTCGACTCGCTGGAGGGCCGGCGCGGGCAGCCGCGGCTGCGGCCGCCGTTCCCCGCGGTGGCCGGCCTCTACGGCTGCCCGACCGTGATCAACAACGTCGAGACGATCGCCAGCGTCCCGCCGATCATCCTCAACGGCGCCGAATGGTTCCGCTCGATGGGCAGCGAGAAATCGCCTGGCTTCACGCTCTATTCGCTGTCCGGCCACGTCACCCGGCCGGGCCAGTACGAGGCGCCGCTCGGCATCACGCTGCGCGAATTGCTCGCCTACGCCGGCGGCGTACGGGCCGGGCACCGGCTCAAGTTCTGGACGCCCGGCGGGTCGTCGACCCCGCTGCTCACCGACGAGCACCTCGACGTGCCGCTGGACTACGAGGGCGTGGGCGGCGCCGGCTCGATGCTGGGCACCAAGGCACTGGAGATCTTCGACGAGACAACCTGTGTCGTGCGCGCGGTGCGCCGCTGGACCGAGTTCTACAAGCACGAGTCGTGCGGCAAGTGCACGCCGTGCCGCGAGGGCACCTTCTGGCTGGACAAGATCTACGAGCGGCTGGAAACCGGTGGGGGCACCAGCGAGGACATCGACAAGTTGATGGACATCTCCGACACCATCCTCGGAAAGTCGTTCTGCGCCTTGGGCGATGGCGCCGCCAGCCCGGTGATGTCGTCGATCAAGTACTTCCGCGACGAATACGTCGCCCACGTCGAGGGGGGCGGCTGCCCCTTCGACCCCCGGGATTCCATGCTCAACGGAGGTAACGCGTGACGCAGGCGGCCGACACCGAAAACCAGGTGGCCAAACCGGAGATGGTGACGTTGACCATCGACGGCGCCGAGATCACCGTTCCCAAGGGGACTCTGGTGATCCGCGCGGCCGAGCTGATGGGCATCCAGATCCCGCGGTTCTGCGACCACCCGCTGCTGGACCCGGTGGGCGCGTGCCGCCAGTGCCTGGTCGAGGTCGAGGGGCAGCGCAAGCCGATGGCGTCGTGCACGACGGTCGCCACCGACGACATGGTGGTGCGCACTCAGCTCACCTCCGAGGCCGCCGACAAGGCCCAGCACGGCGTCATGGAGCTGCTGCTGATCAACCACCCGCTGGACTGCCCGATGTGCGACAAGGGCGGCGAATGCCCGCTGCAGAACCAGGCAATGTCCAACGGCCGCACCGACTCCCGCTTCACCGACGTCAAGCGCACCTTCGCCAAGCCGATCAACATCTCCGCGCAGGTGCTGCTGGATCGCGAGCGCTGCATCCTGTGCGCGCGCTGCACGCGGTTCTCCGAGCAGATCGCCGGCGACCCGTTCATCGACATGCAGGAGCGCGGCGCCCTGCAACAGGTGGGCATCTACGCCAATGAGCCGTTCGATTCGTACTTTTCGGGCAACACGGTGCAGATCTGCCCGGTGGGCGCGCTGACCGGGACCGCGTACCGCTTCCGGGCCCGCCCCTTCGACCTCGTCTCCAGCCCGAGCGTGTGCGAGCACTGCGCCTCGGGGTGCGCGCAGCGCACCGACCACCGCCGCGGCAAGGTGCTGCGCCGGCTGGCCGGCGACGACCCCGAAGTCAACGAGGAATGGAACTGCGACAAGGGCCGGTGGGCGTTCACCTACGCGACCCAGCAGGACGTGATCACCACGCCCCTGATCCGGGACGCGAACGGCGAACTGCAGCCGGCGTCGTGGTCGCACGCGATCGTCGCGGCGGTGCAGGGGCTCGAGGCGGCCCGCGGACGCACCGGCGTGCTGGTCGGCGGCCGGGCGACCTGGGAAGACGCCTACGCATACAGCAAGTTCGCGCGAATCACGTTGGACACCAACGACATCGACTTCCGCGCCCGGCCGCACTCGGCCGAGGAGACCGACTTCCTGGCGGCCCGGGTGGCCGGCCGGCCGGTGTCGGTCAGCTACGCCGACCTGGAGACCGCCCCGGTGGTGCTGTTGGTCGGCTTCGAGCCGGAGGACGAGTCGCCGATCGTGTTTTTGCGGCTGCGCAAGGCCGCCCGCAAGCACGGGGTGCCGGTATACGCGGTCGCGCCGTTCGCCACCCGCGCGCTGACGAAGCTGTCGGGCCGGCTGATCAAGACCGTTCCCGGCACCGAAGCCGCCGCGCTGGACGGGCTGGCCGGCGGCGAGCTCGGCGAGCTGCTGTCCAAGCCGGGCGCCGTCATCATGGTCGGCGAACGCCTGGCGACGGCCCCCGGCGGGCTGTCCGCCGCGGCCCGGCTCGCCGACGCCACCGGCGCCCGGCTGGCGTGGGTGCCGCGCCGGGCCGGCGAGCGAGGCGCCCTGGAGGCCGGCGCGCTGCCCACGCTGCTGCCCGGCGGCCGCCCGGTCGCCGACGACGCCGCCCGCGCGCAGGTCGCGGCGGCCTGGAACGTCGACGAATTGCCTTCCGCCCCAGGGCGCGACGCGCAGGCCATCCTGGCCGGGGCCACCGACGGCTCCCTGGCGGCGCTGCTGGTCGGCGGCATCGAGCCGAACGACTTCCCCGATCCCGACGCGGTGCTGGCCGCGCTGGACGCCGCCGGTTTCGTCGTCAGCCTGGAGCTGCGGCACAGCCCGGTGACCGAACGCGCCGACGTCGTGTTCCCGGTCGCGCCGACGACGCAGAAGTCCGGTGCGTTCGTCAACTGGGAGGGCCGCTACCGCGGGTTCGCGCCCGCGCTGCAGGGCAGCACCCAGCAAGCCCGCCAGTCCGATCACAAGGTGCTCGACACGCTGGCCGACGAGATGGGCGTCTACCTCGGCACGACCACCGTCGAGGCGGCCCGCGAGGAACTGGCCGCGCTGGGGACCTGGGACGGCGAACACGCCGCCGCGCCGCAGGTCGCCGCTGCGGAGCCGGCCGAGCCGGGGCAGGGTGAGGCCGTGCTGACCGGGTGGCGGTTGCTGCTCGACGAGGGCCGGATGCAGGACGGCGAACCGCATTTGGCCGGCACCGCCCGCAAGCCCGTCGTCCGGCTGTCGGCCGACACCGCCGCCGAGATCGGCGCCGCCGAGGGCGACAACGTCACGGTCAGCACGCCGCGCGGGTCGATCAGCCTGCCGCTGAACATCACCGACATGCCCGACCGGGTGGTGTGGCTGCCGCTCAACTCGCCGGGTTCGGCGGTGCACCGGAAATTGGGCGTAACCATCGGCAGCACAGTGAAAATCGGAGTGGGCGTATGACCGGATTGGCCGCCTTCGGACACGACACCTGGTGGCTGGTGCTGGGCAAGGCGCTGGCCATCTTCGTGTTCCTCATGCTCAACGTGCTGGTCGCGATCCTGCTCGAGCGCAAGATTCTCGGCTGGATGCAGCTGCGGCCCGGCCCCAACCGGGTGGGGCCGTGGGGCGCCCTGCAGAGCCTCGCCGACGGGATCAAGCTGGCGCTCAAGGAGAGCATCACCCCGGGCGGCATCGACAAGTTCGTTTACTTTGCGGCGCCGGTCTTTTCGGTCATCCCCGCGTTCACCGCGTTCGCGTTCATCCCGTTCGGCCCGGTGGTGTCGGTGTTCGGCCACCGCACGCCGCTGCAGCTGACCGACCTGCCGGTCGCGGTGCTGTTCATCCTGGGGCTCTCGGCGATCGGCGTCTACGGCATCGTGCTCGGCGGCTGGGCGTCCGGCTCGACCTACCCCCTGCTGGGCGGGGTGCGCTCCACGGCCCAGGTCATCTCCTATGAGGTCGCGATGGGGCTGTCCTTCGCCGCGGTGTTCCTCTACGCGGGCTCCATGTCGACGTCGCAGATCGTGGCCGCCCAGGACCGGGTCTGGTACGTCTTCCTGCTCCTGCCGTCGTTCGTGATCTACCTGATCTCCATGGTCGGCGAGACCAACCGGGCGCCCTTCGACCTGCCCGAGGCCGAGGGCGAACTCGTGGCGGGATTCCACACCGAGTACTCGTCGCTGAAGTTCGCCATGTTCATGCTCGCCGAATACGTCAACATGATGACGGTGTCGTCGCTGGCGACGGCCATGTTCTTCGGTGGCTGGCACGCGCCGTGGCCGCTGAACATGTGGGCGGGCGCCAACACCGGATGGTGGCCGGTGCTGTGGTTCACGCTCAAGATGTGGACCTTCCTGTTCATCTACTTCTGGCTGCGCGCCAGCCTGCCCCGGCTGCGCTACGACCAGTTCATGGCGCTGGGCTGGAAGCTGCTCATCCCGGCCTCGCTGGTGTGGGTGCTGATCGCGGCGGTGATCCGCACCGCGCGCAACCAGGGATACGCGCATTGGACGCCGGTGCTGGTGATCAGCAGCCTCGTGGTGGCCGGCGCGCTGGTGCTGATGTTGCGAAAACCGTTCACAGCGCCGAGCATTCGGGCGATGGAGCGGCAGCTGCGCCGGCCACGCGACGACACCCCCTCCCCCGCACTGACCGAGCCGGCCTTCCCGACGCCGCCGCTGCCGGCGCGCAAGGTCGCGAGCAAGGAGGAAGCACGTGCCTAAATTTCTCGACGCCGTAGCCGGGTTCGGCGTGACGCTCGGCTCGATGTTCAAAAAGCGCGTCACCGAGGAATATCCGGAGAAGCCGGGCCCGGTCGCGCCGCGCTATCACGGCCGTCATCAACTCAACCGGTACCCCGACGGGCTGGAAAAGTGCATCGGCTGCGAGCTGTGCGCGTGGGCCTGCCCCGCCGACGCGATCTACGTCGAGGGCGCCGACAACACCGAGGAGTTGCGGTACTCACCGGGTGAACGCTACGGCCGCGTCTACCAGATCAACTACCTGCGCTGCATCGGCTGCGGCCTGTGCATCGAGGCCTGCCCCACCAGGGCGCTGACGATGACCAACGACTACGAAATGGCCGACGACAACCGCGCCGACCTCATCTACGAGAAGGACCGGCTGCTCGCGCCCCTGCTGCAGGACATGCTCGCGCCGCCGCACCCGAGGGCGCCCGGCGCCACCGACAAGGACTACTACCTGGGCAACGTGACCCCGCACGGGCTGCGCGAGCACGAAAACGCCGGAGACACCCGATGACCGCGACGCTCGCCGCCGACGCCATCGTCCGCACCTCCACCGGCGAGGCCGTCACCTTCTGGGTGCTGGGCGCGGTGGCGCTGATCGGCGCGCTGGGCGTCGTGCTGGCGGTCAACGCCGTCTACTCGGCGATGTTCCTGGCGATGACGATGATCATCCTGGCCGTGTTCTACATGATCCAGGACGCGCTGTTTCTGGGCGTCGTCCAGGTCGTGGTCTATACCGGCGCGGTGATGATGCTGTTTTTGTTCGTGCTGATGCTGATCGGCGTGGACTCCGCGGAGTCACTGAAGGAGACGCTGCGCGGCCAGCGCGTCGCCGCGGTGCTGACGGGCGTCGGGTTCGGCATCCTGCTGCTCGCCGGCATCGGCAACGTGGCGACGGCCGGCAACCCGGGTTTCGTGGGCCTGACCGCCGCCAACGCCAACGGCAACGTGGAAGGCCTGGCCGCACTGATCTTTTCGCGCTACCTCTGGGCGTTCGAGCTCACCAGCGCGTTGCTGATCACCGCGGCCGTCGGCGCGATGGTGCTGGCGCACCGCGAGCGCTTCGAACGCCGCAAGACCCAGCGCGAACTGTCCGAGGAGCGGTTCCGCCCCGGCGGGCGCGCCACCCCGCTGCCCAACCCGGGCGTCTACGCACGGCACAACGCGGTCGACGTGGCCGCGATGCTGCCCGACGGCTCCTACTCGGAACTGTCGGTGTCCCCGATCCTGCGCATCCGGGGCGCGGACGGCAAGGAAACCCCCGCCGAGGCCGTGAAGGGCGGTGCGTCGTGAATCCGGCCAATTACCTGTACCTTTCGGCGCTGCTCTTCACCATCGGCGCCGCGGGCGTGCTGTTGCGCCGCAACGCCATCGTGATGTTCATGTGCGTCGAGCTCATGCTCAACGCCGTCAACCTGGCGTTCGTCACTTTCGCGCGGATGCACGGCCATCTCGACGGCCAGATGATCGCCTTCTTCACGATGGTGGTGGCCGCGTGCGAGGTCGTCGTCGGCCTGGCCATCATCATGACGATTTTCCGTGCCCGCAAATCCGCGTCGGTCGACGACGCGAACCTACTCAAAGGCTGAACAACGCCACGATGACTGACTACACCTGGCTGCTGGTGGCACTGCCATTGGCGGGTGCCGCGATCTTGTTGTTCGGGGGCAGGCGCACCGACGGGTGGGGCCACCTGCTGGGCTGCGCCACCGCGCTGGCGGCGTTCGGCGTGGGGCTCAGCCTGCTGACCGAGCTGCTCGGCCGCGGCGCCGACGATCGGGTCATCCACCAGAAGGTGTTCAGCTGGATCCCCGTCGGCCAGCTGCAGGTGGACCTCGGCCTGCAAATCGACCAGCTGTCGGTGTGTTTCGTGCTGCTGATCTCCGGGGTGGGGTCGCTGATCCACATCTATTCGGTCGGCTACATGGCCGAAGACCCGGACCGCCGAAGGTTTTTCGGCTACCTCAACCTGTTCCTGGCCTCGATGCTGCTGCTGGTCGTCGCCGACAACTACGTGGTGCTTTACGTCGGCTGGGAGGGCGTCGGCCTGGCCTCCTACCTGCTCATCGGCTTCTGGTATCACAAGCCCACGGCGGCCACCGCGGCCAAGAAGGCGTTCGTGATGAACCGCGTCGGCGACGCCGGCCTCGCTCTCGGAATGTTCTTGATGTTCAGCACCTTCGGCACGCTGTCCTACGCCGGGGTGTTCGCGGGCGCGCCCGCCGCCGGCCGGGGCGCGCTGACCGCGATGGGATTGCTGCTGCTGCTCGGCGCCTGCGCCAAATCCGCGCAGGTTCCCCTGCAGGCCTGGCTCGGCGACGCCATGGAGGGCCCGACGCCGGTGTCCGCGCTGATCCACGCCGCCACCATGGTGACCGCCGGCGTGTACCTGATCGTGCGGTCCAATCCGCTGTACAACCTGTCGCCCGACGCGCAACTCGGCGTGGTCATCGTCGGCGCCGTCACCCTGCTGTTCGGGGCGTTCATCGGCTGCGCCAAGGACGACATCAAGCGCGCGCTGGCGGCCTCGACGATGAGCCAGATCGGCTACATGGTGCTGGCCGCCGGCCTCGGCCCGGCCGGCTACGCCTTCGCGATCATGCACCTGCTCACGCACGGCTTCTTCAAGGCCGGCCTGTTCCTCGGCTCCGGCGCGGTGATCCACGCCATGCACGAGGAGCAGGACATGCGCCGCTACGGCGGCCTGCGCAAGGCCCTGCCGATCACCTTCGCCACGTTCGGCCTGGGATACCTGGCGATCATCGGCGTGCCGCCGTTCGCCGGCTTCTTCTCCAAGGACAAGATCATCGAGGCCGCGCTGTCCTCCGGGGACACCCGCGGCTACGTGCTCGGCGGGGCGGCGCTGCTGGGCGCCGGCGTCACCGCCTTCTACATGACCCGCGTCATGCTGATGACCTTCTTCGGTGACAAGCGTTGGGCCCCGGGCAGCCATCCGCACGAGGCGCCCGCAGTGATGGCGTGGCCGATGATCCTGCTGGCCGTCGGCTCGGCGTTCTCCGGCCTGCTGCTGTGGTGGGGAGGCGCCCTGCAGCACTGGCTCGAACCCGTCGTCGGGATCCGCGAAGAGGCCGCGCATGCCCTGCCGGCCTGGGTCACCACCGTCGTGGCTCTGGGTGTCGTCGCGATCGGCATCGCGGTGGCCTACCGGATGTACGCCACCGCGCCCATCCCCAGGGTCGCCCCGGTCCGCGTCTCGGTGCTCACCACCGCCGCGCGCGCCGACCTCTACGGCGACGCCTTCAACGAGGAGGTGTTCATGCGCCCCGGTGCACAACTGACCGAAGCGCTGGTCGAGATCGACAACGCGGGCGTCGACGGCTCGGTCAACGCCCTGGCGGCGCTGGTGAGCCGGACGTCAAACGGCCTGCGGCGCTTCCAAACCGGCTTCGCGCGCAACTACGCCCTGTCCATGCTGGCCGGCGCGGTGCTGGTGGTCGCGCTGATCCTGGCGGTGCGGGGATGGTGAACTCGCACGTCCCGTGGCTGAGCGTCCTGTGGCTGCTGCCGCTGGCCGGCTCGGTGCTGATCATCCTGCTGCCCCCCGGGCTGCGGCAGGTCGCCAAGTGGACCGGCCTGGTCTTCGGCGTCCTGACGCTGGCGGTCGCGGTCGTCGTCACGGTCGGGTTCAAAACCGGCGGGCCCACCTACCAATTCGTGGAGAGCCACAAGTGGATCCCGGCGTTCGGCGCGGGTTACTCCCTCGGCGTGGACGGCATCGCCGTCGTGCTGGTGCTGCTGACCGCGGTGCTGATCCCGCTGCTGCAGGTGGCCGGCTGGAACGACGGCAGGCAGGGCACCCAGGACAATTCCCGTGCCAATGGTGACGACCCGCTTCGCCCGGCTTCGCCGCCCTCGCGATCGTCACGGAACGTGCACGCCTACGTCGCGCTGACGCTGGCCATCGAGTCGATGGTGCTGGTCTCGGTGGTCGCGCTGGACGTCCTGCTGTTCTACGTGTTCTTCGAGGCCATGCTGGTGCCGATGTACTTCCTGATCGGCGGCTTCGGCGGCGGCCCCGGCCGGTCGCGCGCCGCGGTGAAGTTCTTGCTGTACAACCTGTTCGGCGGCCTGATCATGCTGGCGGCCGTCATCGGGCTCTACGTGGTGACCGCGCAGCACGGTTCCGGCACGTTCGACTTCCGCGACATCGTCGCCGGCGTCGCGTCGGGCCGCTACGGCGCCGACCCCGCGGTGTTCAAGGCGCTGTTCCTCGGCTTCATGTTCGCCTTCGCGATCAAGGCGCCGCTGTGGCCGTTCCACCGCTGGCTGCCCGACGCCGCCGTCGAGGCCACGCCGGCGACCGCGGTGCTGATGATGGCGGTGATGGACAAGGTCGGCACCTTCGGCATGCTGCGCTACTGCCTGCAGCTGTTCCCCAGCGCCTCAACGTATTTCCGTCCGCTGATCATCGTGCTGGCCGTGATCGGGGTGGTCTACGGCGCGGTCGTGGCGATCGGTCAGGCCGACATCATGCGGCTGATCGCCTACACCTCCATTTCCCACTTCGGGTTCATCATCCTGGGCATCTTCGTGATGACCTCGCAGGGACAGAGCGGGTCGACGCTGTACATGCTCAACCACGGCCTGTCCACCGCGGCGGTGTTCCTGATCGCGGGCTTCCTGATCTCGCGGCACGGCAGCCGGGCGATCGCCGACTACGGCGGCGTGCAGAAGGTGGCTCCCATCCTGGCGGGGACGTTCCTCGTCTCGGCGATGGCAACCCTGTCGCTCCCGGGCCTGGCGCCGTTCATCAGCGAATTCCTGGTCCTGCTGGGCACTTTCAACCGGTACTGGCTGGCGGCGGCGTTCGGCGTCACCGCGCTGGTGCTGTCCGCGATCTACATGCTGTGGCTCTACCAGCGGGTGATGACCGGGCCGGTGGCCGCCGGCAACGAACGCATCGGCGACCTGAAGGCGCGCGAGCTGCTCGTCGTGGCCCCGCTCATCGCGCTGTTGCTCGTGCTCGGCGTCTACCCCAAGCCCGTGCTCGATTTGATCAACCCCGCCGTCGCGAACACGATGACCACCATCGGCCAGCATGACCCCGCACCGAGCGTGCCACCGGGCACTGGCGTGCCCCGGACAGCCGAAGGACCGCACCGATGACCCTGCCCACCCCCAGCGTCGAGTACTTCCTGCTCTGCCCCATGCTCATCGTCTTCGGCGTCGCCATCGCCGGGGTCCTCGTGGAAGCGTTTGCGCCCCGGCGGATTCGCTACGCCACCCAGGTGACGCTGGCCCTCGCCGGCCTGGCCGCCGCGTTCTTCGCGGACGTGGAGGTCGCGGAGTCGATCCCGGCGTCGGGCCGCGCCACCGTGCTGGGCGCGGTGGCCGTCGACCGGCCGACGCTGTTCCTGCAGGGCACCATCCTACTGGTCGCCGTCCTGGCGGTGATCTTCATCGCCGAACGGACGCAGGCCAGGGCCGACAGCAAGGTCCTGTCAAAGGCGGGCGTCGCGGCCGGGCTGGATTCCTTTACGCCGCAGGCCTCCGCGGTTCCCGGCAGCGATGCCGAACGCGAGGCGCAGCGGGCCGGGGCCGCGCAGACCGAGCTCTTCCCGCTGCTGATGCTCTCGGTCGGCGGCATGATGGTGTTCCCGGCGTCCAACGACCTGCTGACGATGTTCGTCGCGCTGGAAGTCCTGTCGCTGCCGCTGTACCTGATGTGCGGGCTGTCCCGTCATCGCCGCCTGGTCTCGCAGGAAGCGGCGATGAAGTACTTCCTGCTGGGCGCCTTCTCCTCGGCGTTCTTCCTCTACGGCGTGGCGTTGCTCTACGGCGCGACCGGCACGCTGCTGCTGTCCGGAATCCGCGATGCCCTTGCCGCGCATGGCGATACGTCGATGGCGTTGATCGGCGTCGCGCTGCTGTCGGTCGGGCTGCTGTTCAAGGTGGGCGCGGTGCCGTTCCACTCCTGGATTCCCGACGTCTACCAGGGCGCGCCCACCCCGATCACCGGGTTCATGGCGGCGGCCACCAAGGTGGCGGCGTTCGGCGCGCTGCTCCGGGTGATCTACGTGGCGCTGCCCCCGCTGCACGACCAGTGGCGCCCGGTGCTGTGGACGATTTCGATCCTGACGATGGCGGTGGGCACCATCACGGCCGTCAACCAGACCGACGTCAAGCGGATGCTGGCCTACTCGTCGGTCGCGCATGTGGGTTTCATCCTCACCGGCGTCATCGCGGACAACGCGGCGGGGCTTTCCGCCACGTTGTTCTATCTGGTCGCCTACAGCTTCAGCACCATCGGCGCGTTCGCCATCGTGAGCCTGATCCGCAACGCCGACGGTGTCGAGGACGCCACGCTGGCGAACTGGGCCGGGCTCGGGCAGCGCTCCCCCATTGTGGGCGTGATGTTTTCGATGTTTCTGCTGGCGTTCGCCGGCATCCCGCTGACGAGTGGCTTCGTCAGCAAGCTCGCGGTGTTCCGGGCCGCCGCCCAGGGCGGCGCGGTGCCGCTGGTCATCGTCGGTGTCGTCGCCAGCGGCGTCGCCGCGTACTTCTACGTGCGTGTCATCGTCTCGATGTTCTTCACCGAGGCAACCGACGACACCCCGCACGTGGTGGCACCGGGCATCCTGAGCAAGGCGGCGATCGCCGTATGCGCCTTGGTCACAGTGCTTTTGGGGATCTTCCCGCAGCCGCTGCTCGACCTGGCCGATCAGGCCGCCCAGCTGCTGCACTGATCTCAGGGCTGCATCCCAGGACTACAGCTGGCCGAAGACCCCACCCAGGATGCCGACCAGGTTGTCGCCCGCGTTGAACAGCCCCACGCTGTTGCTGCCCGAGTTTCCGACGCCCACGGAGGTGGTGAAGGTCGGGTTGGGGGCCGAGTTCGCGATGCCGGAGTTGTTCATGCCCGAGTTCGCGATGCCGACGTTGAAGCTGCCCCCGTTGAGGACGCCGATCACCTGAGAGCCCAGATTGTCGATGCCGGCGTCCCCTTGGCCCATGTTGAGGTAGCCGGACGTCGGCAGGCCCAGGACGCCGGTGGCCGTGTTCTGGAAGCCGGAGACGCCGACGCCCGAGTTGAAGAAGCCCGAGACGTCCGTGCCGCTGTTGCCGATGCCGGAGTTGGCGACGATCCCGGTGAGGTCGGCCGAGCTGCCGATCCCCGTGTTCAGCGTGCCCGCGTCGAACAGCCCGGTGTTGATGTCACCGGAGTTGAAGAAGCCCGTGTTCAGGCTGCCCGAGTTGAACCAGCCCGTGTTTGCGCCCATGCCGGAGAACGAGCCGCCCGAGTTGAAGCTGCCGGTGTTGAAGCTGCCCGAGTTGGCGATTCCGACATTGTCGATGCCCGAGTTCCCGAAGCCCATGTTGTGCGGACCCGCGTTGACGAACCCGACGTTTTGCATTCCGGCGTTGCCGAAGCCCATGTTGCTGCTGCCCGAGTTCCAGAAGCCGAAGTTGTTGCTGCCCGAGTTCAAGAAGCCGAAGTTGCCATTCCCCGAGTTGAAGAAGCCGACGTTTCCGCTGCCCGAGTTGAAGAGGCCGATGTTGCCGTTGCCCGAGTTCCCGAAGCCGACGTTGTTCAGGCCGCCGTTCAGCCCGCCGATGCCGACCATGTTGTCGCCCGGCAGGTTGAACCCGATGTCGTTGCTGCCGGCGTTGCCGAAGCCGAAGTCGAAGCTGCCGAGGTTGCCGAAGCCGATGTCGGAGGAACCCTGATTGCCGAAGCCGAAGTTGAAGGAGCCGAAGTTGCCGCCGCCGAGGTTGAACCTGCCCGAGTTTCCGCTGCCGATATTTCCGTTCCCGATACCGAGCGCGCCGCCACCGTTGCCGAAACCGAGGTTCGCGGAGCC
This sequence comes from Mycobacterium paraense, assembly GCF_002101815.1. Classification (GTDB taxonomy): domain Bacteria; phylum Actinomycetota; class Actinomycetes; order Mycobacteriales; family Mycobacteriaceae; genus Mycobacterium; species Mycobacterium paraense. Next base: position 175,567 of record NZ_LQPM01000013.1, read on the forward strand.
GTTGTTCCCGCTGCCCAGGTTGGAGTTGCCGAAGTTGCCCAGGCCGAGGTTGGTGTTGCCGACGTTGCCGCTGCCGAGGTTGGCGAAGCCGAAGTTCCCGCTGCCCAGGTTCAGGTTGCCCAGGTTGCCGCTGCCCAGGTTGACGTTGCCGTTGTTGCCGCCGCCGAGGTTGAAGTTGCCGGTGTTGCCCCCGCCCAGGTTCCAGCTGCCGATGTTGCCGAGCCCGGTGTTGACCGCCGGGATGCCGACCAGCGTGCTCGCCGCCGCCGAGCCGAGGCCCTGCAGTGCGCCCGGCCACGACGCCAGCTGCGCGGCCGCCGCCGACGCCCCGCCGTGGTACCCCACCATCGCCGCCACGTCGGCCGCCCACATCAGCTCGTAGTCAGACTCCGCCGCCGCGATCGCCGGCGCGTTCTGCCCGAACACGTTCGACATCACCAGCCGCACCAGGTCGGACCGATTGGCGCTCACCAGCATGGGATGCACCGTCGCGGCGAACGCGGATTCGAAGGCGCTCACCACGGCCTTGGCCTGCGCGGCCACCCCGGCCGCCTCGGCCGCGGCCCCCTGCAGCCAGCCCGCGTACGGCGCCGCGGCCGCCATCATCGCCGCCGACGCCGGGCCCTGCCAGGCCTGCCCGGCCAACCCCGACGTCACCGACGAGAACGAATCCGCAGCCGACCCCAATTCGGCGGCCAGTCCCTCCCACGCCGCGGCGGCCGAGAGCAGCGGCGCCGATCCGGCACCGGAAAACATCAGCAAGGAATTGATCTCCGGAGGCATCGTCAGGAAACTCATTAGCCCGCCCTCCCGTTGGCCGCGCCGTAAAATTCAGCCCCGGAGCATCTGACCGGTGAAGAAACTGTAAGAAGCCGCGGTCTGAAAATCCCTGCTTTTGACAAAAATCGATTTCGATCTCGATCCCGGTCGGTGCCGCGAGTTGCCATTTTGGGCTGCGCGGACAATGGCCTTTAGGGAAATTGCCCTCAAATGATCCGAAAAAGATGAATTGCGGCGACGTGGGGATATTTAGGTCTTTTGGCGCTCAGTTCACGAACGGGCGCGTCGCCAGGACGTAGATCGCCAGCACCGCGAGCGGCGCGGCCAGCGGGAACCACGGCAACTGCAGCGGGAACGCGGCCGCCACCAGCCCCGCGCACGTAAAGCCAACGGCGGCAACCGCCGTCGGCCAGCTCCACATTTCGACCCCGGCAGTGGCCGCCGCGTGGCGGCAGACCAGGTAGGCGGTGGCGCACAGCCCGGACCAGGCCGCGAAGACGAGCGACGGATCCGACGCCACGATCGCTGCGACCGAAAGCAACACCGCGACCGTCGCCGCGGGGCGCGAGGCCACCCCGGCGCCCACCGCCACCAGGGCCGCCACCGCCGCGACGAGCGCCGGTCCGTGGGAGCCGACGGCGGCCAGTCCGACCATCAGCACGCCGAAAACCGTGGAGACCGCGAGGGCGGCCGAACCCGGGATCGATTTCATGCCACCGCTATCCCCTCAGCCGTCCCCGCACGCGGTGGCGGCGATCCGGCAGCACACCCATCGACTGGTCCAGCGTGCTGTCCCCCCGCCAACCGACGATGTCCACGCCGACGGTCGCCATGTCGCGATACATGGCCGAACGTTGCAGCGCCCACATCCGATCGATCAGCGGATCCTGCTGCGCCTCGAAAGGTGAGCTGTCGAGGACGTCCACCGCGATCACCACGTGGCCGCGCTTGCGGAGGTCGATCAGCGCCAGCGCGAATTCCGTGTCCAGCAGCGTAGAGAACGCGATCACGATGGCGCCGACCGGAACGGCCGCGCGCGGCGCCAGTGTGCCCGTGGTGTTTTCGAATTGGTCGCCGGCGGTGAGCACCGTGTCGAGCACCCGGTAGAACTGGCGCTGCCCGATGTCGGCGCCGAGCCACCGCGGGCGGTTGCCACCCAGCGCGACGATGCCGGCGCGGTCACCGTGCCGCAGCGCGGTCTGCACCACCTGCGCCGCGCCGCGTACGACCCGTTCGGTGGCCTCGGTCGCCGGACCCGCCGGTTGGCGGTACGTGTCGATCAGCACCACCACGTCGGCGGCGCGGTCGGTCAGGCGCTGCGTCACGTGCAGTTGGCGGCGGCGCGCGCTCACCGGCCAGTTCACCGCCCGCAGCTGGTCGCCGGGCACGTAGGGGCGAATGTCCGCGTACTCGACGCCCGGCCCGATGTGCCGGGTGAGGTGGGCGCCCAGGCGGTCGAGCAATTCCGTCTGCGGGATCGGCGTCGACTGCGGCGGCGTCAGCGGGAACACGAGGACGTCGGCCGCGTCGACGGTGGCCGTCCCCGTCAGCAACCCGCCGCGGGCGACCACCTCGACGCGGGCGCGGACCGGGTAACGGCCCCAGCGTTGTGCGGTCGCCGCAACGGTTTTCGCGTGGCGGGCATCCGGCGCGAGCGCCTCGAGCTCCATGCCGCCGACCGGACAAACCGTCAGTTCGACGGCCGAGGGGCCGGAAGCCGCGCGTTCTTCGGTCACCCAGACCTTGAGCCGCGCCCGCTCGTTTTCGAAGCACCGCTGCGAGTCGGGCTCGCCGTGCACCCGGATCTTCGGTGCCGGGCGTTGCCAGCTGATCGAACACAGCACGCCCAGGAGGGGGGCCGCGAAGGCGATCAGCTGCCAGCGCGCCGCGATGACGGCGGCGGCCAGCGCGACGCCGGCGGACGTCGCGATCGCCCGCGCCAACGGCGATGCGCGCCAGCGGAACTCGAGTTCCCGGCTGCGGATCACGCCGGGCTCATCCGGTGCCCCCGTGGCCGGCGCCGGTGCGGGGCACCGGCAAGCGCCGCAGCAACTCCCCGACGACGTCGGCGCCCTGGATCTTGCGCACCCACATCTCGGGGCGCAACGTGATCCGGTGCGCCACGGCCGCGACGGCGAGCGCCTTGACATCCTCGGGGATCACGTAGTCGCGACCGAGCAACAGCGCGCGGGCGCGCGCGAGTTGGACCAGGTCGAGTTCCGCCCGGGGGCTGGCGCCCACCGCGACCTGGGGGTGGTGGCGGGTGGCGGTGGCCAGGGACACCACATAGTGCAAGACGTCCTCGTGCACGGTCACCTGCTCGACCGACTCGCGCATCGCCAGCAGGTCGTGAGCGTCCACCACCTGATTGACCGTGGGCTCGGCCGAGCCCCGCTCGAGCCGGCGGCGCAGCATCGACGTCTCGTCGCGCTCCGAGAGGTACCGAAGTTCCAGCCGGATCGCGAACCGGTCCAGCTGCGCCTCGGGCAGCGGATAGGTGCCCTCGTACTCGATCGGGTTGTCGGTCGCCAGGACGATGAATGGCGTTGGCAGCTTGTGGGTTTCGCCGTCGATGCTCACCTGGCCCTCGGCCATCGCCTCCAGCAGCGCCGCCTGTGTCTTCGGCGGCGTGCGGTTGATCTCGTCGGCGAGCAGAAGGTTGGTGAAGATGGGGCCGGCCCGGAACGCGAAATGACCCGACTGCATGTCGTAGATCGTCGAGCCGAGCAGGTCCGCGGGCAGCAGGTCGGGCGTGAACTGCACCCGGGTGAAGCGCAGCCCCAGCGCGGCCGCGAAGGATCGGGCGATGAGCGTCTTGCCGAGGCCCGGCAGGTCTTCGATCAGCACGTGGCCGCGCGCCAGGACGGCGGTCAGGATCAGCGTCAGCGCCGAGCGCTTCCCCACCACCACTCGTTCGATTTCGTCGAGCACCGCCTCGCACTGTGCGGTGGTTGTCGCGGCCGGCAGTGTCATATTTGCTCCAACTTTCGCAGGATCTCTTCCAGCACCGCGCGACCCGGGCCGGGGTGCTGGTCACCGGTGCGCGTGACGTTGTTGGGATTGACCCATTCCCACAATTCGACGCCGAAGAGCATCCGGCCGCTCGCGTGATAGGCCATGGGGTCCTTGGATTGCCTTTGGCCCGTTGTCATTTCGTAACGCCGCGCGAGCATGGGACGCAGGTGGCGGTCCCAGTCGGCGCGCGTGGAGTCCGACCACCGGATCGTCGTCTCCGTGGTCGCAAGCCAGCGGCGCAACGAATCCCCGAGGTCGTCGTAGTCCGGCTCGGCCGCCGGCTCGTTGCCGCGGCCCAGGTAACGGCGCACATTGAGCAGCACCAGGGCCAGGGCGATGCCCGCGCCCGCCAGCAGGAACCTGCGACCGTGCAGGATCAACGCCAACAACTCGATGCCCACCACCAGGCAAACACCCAGGGCCAACAGTTTTTTCATACCGGGCTCCGCAGTTCCGCGAGGACCAGCCGCAGCACGTCCACCGCCACCTCACGGTGTTCCTCGTTCATCACGTGCGGGCTGAACCGTGCCTCTTCGAACAGGTTCACCAGCCGCTCGGCGTTATCGGCCCGCAGCGCATGGTGTTCGACGGCGCGGACCAGGACCTCGGTGGGCGTATCGAATTCCTGCGGGGCGGCGGCCGGCACGTTGGCCAGCTCCCGCTCCATCGCGGCGTAGCAGGCGATGATCGCCTCGCGCGGTTCCCGGCTGAGGTCGCCGATCTCGGCCAGCCCCACCTCGGCGGCGCGGGCCAGCGACTCCGCGCGGGGCGCGGGCGCCGGGGGCTCGGGGTGATCGTCGGCCCGAACGGCCGGCGGGGCCGCGCGCCACCGCCGCCGCGCCATGATCACCGAGCCGGCGACGATCACGAGCATCATCGGGATCGCGCCGGCAAGCAGGACCCCGAACAGGTCCCCGGAGTTGTTGGCCGGGTGCTGGTGTTCCGGTGGCGGCGGGCCCCCGGGGCGTCCCGACGGCTGCGCGGCCGGGGCCGGGCCGGAGACGGACGGGTCGACGCGGTGCGGCACCAGGTAGTGGACCAGCAGCGTCGCGATCAGCAGCCACACGGCGATCAGCAACAGCCCGATCAGGATCACGCGCCAGCTCGGGCGGCCCTTGCCCGTACCGAGCATGTCGGACAGGTCTGCCTGCTTGGGTGCCGCCGCACGCGGATCCCGCAACCGCGCGACAACGGCGATCGTCAGCAGCGCGAGGGAGGCGGTGAGGGTGACGATGACGAACAGCAGCGCCGCGCGGCCGCCGCCGGGCTCCGTGCGCACCGCGTGGCCCTGAGCCGGGAGGTATCCGCGGAGGGCGGCGGCGGCAAGGATCATCAGGACGATCAGCGCGACGACGCGCCCCGTCGGCTTGTCAATACCGGGCATGCCACACCACTCGACCGGTTGCCTGCCGCCGTTGCGGCACGAGCTTTCTTCATACTTGCACACGGGGTTGGGTGGTTTATCCACAGTTGGGGTTCTATCCCCAGGCCGGGGGCGGCGCGGTTCGCGTGTCGGCGGTTTTGACGGCGCCGGTTTCTAGCTTGGCGGCATGGGGTCGTGCGTGGGTGCCGAGGAGGCGCGGCAGCGCATCGATGCCGCGCTGGCGGCGATCGATGCCGCGCACGACGCGCTGCGCGAGACCAGCTCGGATGTGGTGGGCAACGACTTTCGGGTCTCGGTTGCCGAGCGCCTGGAGACGCAGGAGCGGGTCAACCGGGGTCTGATGTATCGGTTCTTCGCCGAGATCGCCGAACCTCCGGACGGCAGCGCGGGTACGCCGGCGGTGCGCGCGTTGTTGTCCGCGCGGCTGCGCATCACTCCCCAAGAGATCGCGCGCCGGTTCAGGCTGGCGGCCCGGATTCGGCCGCGGCGCTCGCTGACCGGCCCACCGATGGCGGCGGAGCTTGGGGCGCTGGCCGCGGCGGTGGAGGCGGGAGCGGTCGGTGAGGACCACATCCGCGCGGTGTGTCACGCCGTCGACGTCCTGCCCGCGTGCGTCTCGCCGCCCGATGTCGCCGAAGCCGAACGCCGGCTGGTGGGCCACGCGTCCAAGCTGGATGCCGGGCTGGTCACCAAGCTGGGTCAGCGGATCGCGGATTACCTCAACCCCGACGGCCTGTTCACCGACGAGGACCGGGCGCGGCGGCGCTGGCTGCGGCTCGGCCCGCAGGGACCCGACGGCATGTCGCGGCTCTCGGGCCTGCTCGATCCCGAGGCCCGCGCCTACTTCGAGGCCGTCGAGGCCGCCGTGCGCCCCGGCCGCCACCAACCCGACGACGCCGAGTCGCAGGAGCGCGATCAGCGCACGGTCGGCCAGCGCTGTCACGACGCGCTGAAGCTCGGCTTCAAGACGGCGATCGACTCCGGCGACCTAGGGACCCACCGCGGTCACCCGGTCACCGTGATCGTCACCACCACCCTGGCCGAACTCGACCGCGCCGCCCACGCCGTGGCCGACCCGTCGGCGCCCATGCCGGCGCCGGCGCTGACGGGCGGGGGTTCGCGGCTGCCGATGCGTGACCTGATCCGCATGGCCGCCGAGGGAATTCACTATCTGGCGGTGTTCGACGACCACACCGGGCGGCCGCTGTATCTGGGCCGCCAAAAGCGGATCGCGACCGCCGACCAACGGCTCATCTGCTATGCCCGCGACCGCGGCTGCACCCGCCCCAACTGCCTGGTACCGGGCTACCGCTCCGAGGTCCACCACTCACCGGACTGGGCCGCCGGCGGCCGCACCGACGCCGACAAACTGCACTTCGCCTGCGACGCCGACCACGACGACGCCAGCAAGGGCCATTGGCGCACCAGCGTCACCGGCAACGGCCGGCTCGGCTGGACCGACGGCACCGGCCCGCCGGAAATCAACCGCGCCCACCACCCCGAAGAACTCCTGCGCGGAGACTCCGACCCACCCGAGGAGGAGAACGAAGGGTGACCCGGTGCGCGCCTCGTGACAGACTGACCGGGTGCCCCCGCACCGGGATCTGGCCGCGTTCAACGATCGGGCGCCCGAGTATGACCACGGGTGGCGGGGCCGGCTGCACCATGAGATCAGCGACCGCACCGCCGATCTGGCGGTGGCGGCCATCGCCTCCCCCACCGGCGTGCTGGACGTGGGATGCGGAACGGGCCATCTGCTGCGCACGCTGGCCCGCCGCTACCCGGACGCCCGACAGCTCTGCGGCGTCGACGCCGCGCCCCAAATGGTCGCGACGGCAAGCGCTTTCGGCGGCGACGACCGGCTGAGCTTCGCCGTCGGGGTGGCCGAAGACCTGCGCTACCCCGACGACACCTTCGACCTGATCGTCAGCACGACGTCATTCGACCACTGGGCCGATCAACAGGCCGGGCTCGTCGAATGCGCCCGGGTGTTGCGCCCCGGCGGCCACCTCGTGCTCGTCGACCAGTTCTCGTGGTGGCTGCTGCCCACGCTGGCCACCAGCCGGCGGGGCAAGGCCCGCACCCGTGGGCGCGCCACCGGCCTGCTGCGGCGGGCGGGGCTCACCGACCCGCGCTGGCACCGGCTGTACGCAGTAATCATCAACGCCGTCACGGCGACCAAGCCGGACTAGCCGAGCGTGAACGGGGAGAAGCTGCCGTCGAGCACCTGCAGGTGGCCGACCGTGCGACCGGTGACCACCGCGGGGTCGACCAGGGCCAATTCGACTGCTGCCCGGGCGAATTCGTCGGCCGGGGCGGTGTCCACGAAGTCGCGGGCGTAGTAGGCCAGGCCCGGCGTCAGGATCGGCTTCGACGGCGACAGCGCGTTCACCGCGATGTTGTGGCCGGCCATGTCGTAGGCCGCGCACTGGGTGAGGTGCTCGAGCGCCGCCTTGGACCCACCGTAACCCGGCAGCACCCCGCCGCTGCGATCGGCATAGGGCCCGTCGCCGGGCATCCGCGACGCGACCGAGGTGATGTTGATGATCGATCCGCCGCCCGCCTCGATCATGTCGGGGCACACCAGTTGCATCAGCTCGTAGGCGGCGAACACCCCGATGTCGAAATGGCGGCGAAAGGCCTGCAGCGGCGTGCTGACGAAGCCGGGCCACCCGGGTTTCGCCCCGCCGGCGGGCGGCTTGGCGGCCTTGGCGCGCGGCTCGGCGCCCGGCACCGGGGGCCGGCCCGGCGCGGTGAACGCCGCGTTGTTGACCAGGATCGTGATGGGCCCCAACGTGTCTCGGGCCTCACCCACCAGCCGGGCGACGTCGTCGCGGTCGGTGAGGTCGGCACGGATCGCCACGGCGCGTCCGCCCGCCGACTCGATGTCGGCGACGGTCTCGCCGATGGTTCCGGGCAGCCGGTCGTCCCACACCTGTTCGGTGCGCCCGGCGACCGCCACCGCCGCGCCCTCCGCGGCGAGCGCCAGCGCGATCGCCCGACCCAGGCCGCGGCTGCCGCCCGTGACGATCGCGGACCGGCCCGCCAGCCGGGTCATCCGGTCACCCCGTGCACGACGATGGCCGTCGTCTGCTCGACCCAGGTGTCGTCCAGCTTCTCGTCCGGGCGCAGCAGCATCCGCAGCATCGTCGCTCCCCCAATCAACTCGATCAGCCGATCCGGGTCCACGCCGCGATGCGCCTCTCCCCGGTCGATGGCCTCGCCCAGCCGCACCCGCACGGCGGTGAACACCTCGGCGAAGCGCGACATCACGCGGGCGTTCAGGGCGGGATCGGCCGTCATGTCGGCCACCAGCCCGGGCAGCGCGGCGCGCACCACCGGGGTGGTGAACACGTCGCGGGTGGCCTCGATCATCATCCGGACGTCGGCGGCGATGTCGCCGGCCGGTGCCTCCAGCGCGGTGGGCGCGGTCGGGAACGCCGCCTCGTGCACCAGTTCGGCCTTGCTCGACCATCGGCGGTACAGCGCCGATTTCGTGGTGCCGGCCCGCTCGGCCACCGCGGCCAGGCTCAGGTTCGAATAGCCGAACTCCACAAGCAGTTCCGCGGTCGCCGACAGGATGGCCGAGTCGATCCGCGGATCCCGGGGGCGCCCGGCCCCCGGGGCCTTGTCAAGGTAGGACGGGTCTGCTTTCATAACGCTACCTACCGTATCGTAATTGCCTCACCGACGTCTCTAGGAACGGAGGCACCCGTGTCCAACGAACCTGTGCTGGACAAAGTCGACCGACTGCAGCGGTCCAGCCGGGACGTCACCACGCTGCCCGCGGTGATGTCGCAATGGCTGTCGACCGTCCTGCCGGGCGGCGTCAGCCCCGCTGAGCCTCAAGTCACGGTGGAAAGCGGCGTCGATTCGACGGGGATGTCGTCGGAGACCATCATCCTGACCGCGCGCTGGGAGCAGGACGGCCGGCCGGTCGAGCAGAAGCTGGTGGCCCGGGTGGCGCCGACCGCCGAGGACGTGCAGGTCTTCCCGACGTACCGGCTCGACCACCAATTCGAAGTGATCCGCAAGGTCGGCGAGCTCACCGACGTCCCCGTCCCGCGGGTGCGCTGGCTGGAGCCCACCGGCGACGTCCTGGGCACGCCGTTCTTCGTGATGGACTACGTCGACGGCGAGGTGCCGCCGGACGTCATGCCCTACACCTTCGGCGGCAACTGGTTCGCCGACGCGCCCGCCGAACGCCAGCGCGAACTGCAGGACGCCACGGTGGGGGTGCTGGCGAAGCTGCACTCAATCCCGAATGCCCAGAACACATTCGGGTTCCTCTCCACGCACGACGGCGACACCGCCCTGCGCCGGCACTTCAACTGGGTGCGGTCCTGGTACGACTTCGCGGTGCCCGACATCGGGCGATCCCCCTTGCTGGAGCGGACTTTCGGGTGGCTGGAGGACAACTGGCCCGACGAGGCGGCCGCCCGTGAGCCCGTGCTGCTCTGGGGCGACGCGCGGGTCGGCAACGTGTTGTACCGCGACTTCCAGCCGGTCGCCGTGTTGGACTGGGAGATGGTGACGCTGGGGCCACGCGAGCTCGACGTGGCATGGATGATCTACGCGCACATGGTGTTCCAGGAACTCGCCGGCCTGGCGACGCTGCCGGGCCTGCCCGACGTGATGCGCGAGGACGACGTGCGGGCCACCTACCGGCAACTCACCGGCGTCGACATCGGCGACCTGCGCTGGTTTTACGCCTACTCCGGCGTGATGTGGGCCTGCGTGTTCATGCGCACCGGCGCGCGGCGGGTGCACTTCGGGGAGACCGAAAAGCCCGATAACGTCGAATCGCTGTTCTACCACGCCGGATTGATGCGCCGTTTGATTGGAGAGGATCAGTAATGCTCGGACCGCTGGACGAGTTTCCGGTACATCAGGTTCCCCGGCCGATCGCGTGGGCCGGATCCTCGGACCGCAACTTCTACGACCGCTCCTACTTCAACGCCCACGACCGTACCGGCGACATCTTCGTGATCAGCGGCATCGGCTACTACCCCAACCTCGGCGTCAAGGACGCCTTCTTCCTCGTGCGGCGCGGGGACACCCAGACCGCGGTGCACCTGTCGGACGCCATCGACCAGGACCGGCTCAACCAGAACGTCAACGGCTATCGCATCGAGGTCAGCGAGCCGCTGCGCAAGCTGCGCCTGATTCTCGACGAAACCGAAGGCATCGCGGCCGATCTCACCTGGGAGGGCCTCTTCGACGTCGTCCAGGAACAGCCGCACGTGCTGCGGTCCGGCAACCGGGTGACGCTGGACGCCCAACGGTTCGCCCAGCTCGGCAGCTGGAGCGGCCGCATCGCCATCGACGGCGAGGAGATCCCGGTCGACCCCGCGACCTGGCTCGGCAGCCGCGACCGGTCCTGGGGCATCCGGCCCATCGGCGAGCCCGAGCCGGCGGGCCGGCCCGCCGATCCGCCCTTCGAGGGGATGTGGTGGCTCTACGTGCCGATGGCGTTCGAGGAGTTCGCGATCGTGCTGATCATCCAGGAGGAGCCCAACGGGTTCCGCTCGCTCAACGACTGCACCCGGGTGTGGCGCGACGGCCGCGTCGAACAGCTGGGCTGGCCGCGGGTCAAGATCCACTACCGGTCCGGCACCCGCATCCCGACCGGGGCGACGATCGACGCGACCGCCCCCGACGGGACCCCGGTCCACTTCGACGTCGAGTCCAAGTTGCCGGTGCCCATCCACGTCGGCGGCGGCTACGGCGGCGACTCGGACTGGCTGCACGGCATGTGGAAGGGCGAAAAGTTCGTCGAGCGGCTGACTTACGACATGACCGACCCGGCCATCGTCGCGCGGTCGGGCTTCGGCGTGATCGACCACGTGGGCCGTGCGGTGTGCCGCGACGGCGACGGCGATCCGGTGGAGGGGTGGGGCCTCTACGAGCACGGCGCGCTGGGCCGCCACGACCCGTCGGGCTTCTCCGACTGGCTGACCGTCGCGCCGTAGCGGGACTTAGGCCTACTCGCGCAGTTCGTCGACGATCTCGGACAGCGTCTGCAGGTCGATCGGCGTCGGCTGATAGAGGCACACGGTGTCCGAGACGCCGTCGACGCGCTCGCGGATCCGGGCGGCGATCTCCTTCGGCGTTCCGCAGGCCGCGATGGTGTGCAGCACCTCGTCGTCGATCAGGCCGCCCATCTCCTGCCAGCGGCCCTGCTTGGACATCGCGTTGAGCTCGGGCTGCAGGTCCCCCCAGCCGTGCGCGGCCAGCACCGGCCGGTACGCCGGGGTGGACCCGTAGAACGCCAGCAGCCGGCGGGTGGCCTCGTGATCGCCATGGTCCGAGCCCGCCGACACGATGATCTCGGGAATGACGACGAAGTCCTCGGGCCGACGGCCGGCGGCCCGCAGGCCGTCGCGCACCGCCGGCATGGTCGCGTCGTGCAGGAACCGCGTGGTGCCGAACGGCATCACCAGCAGGCCGTCGGCGTGCCCGGCCACCGCCCGGGTCAGCCGCGGGCCGAGGGCCCCGACGTAGATCGGCGGCGGGCCATACGGATTGGGGCCGGGGCAAAACGTCGGCGTCATCAGCGTGTGCCGGTAGTAGTCGCCGCGAAAATCCAAGCGGCCGCCCGTCTCCCACGCCTCGAAGATCGCGCGGAGGGCCGCGATCAATTCGGTCATGCGGGCCACCGGGTGCTCGAACTGGGCGCCGAATCGCTTCTCGATCTGCGGGCGGATCTGGGTGCCCAGGCCGAGGAAGAACCGTCCCTCGCTCAGCAGCTGGTGATCGTTGGCCTGGTGCGCCAGGTGGATCGGGTTGCGCGGAAACGCGATCGCCACGTTGGTCATCAGATCCAGGCCGCCCACCGTGGCGGACAGCGTCAGCGGAGCGAACACGTCGTGCTGGCCCTCGAAGGTGGCCACACCGGTGGCCCCCGCGTCGCGCAGCGCCCGCGCCCGCTCGACCGCGCCCACCGGCCCGTACAACGCGGTGAAGACCTTCATCTGGCCACCTGAGCACCTACTTAGACGAGCAATGGAAATTTATCGTACGAAATCGTCGAAATGCGGTTGACTAGGGGACGTGACGAAGCCGCCGCCGGTTGTCGACGTGGTCGTGGTCGGCGCCGGCTTTGCCGGGCTGTCCGCGGCGCGCGAGCTGACGCGACAGGGCCACGACGTGCTGGTGTTCGAGGGGCGTGACCGGGTCGGCGGCCGCTCGTTCACCGGCAGCGTCGCCGGGTTGCCCGCCGACCTGGGCGGCACTTTCGTGGGCCCGACCCAGGACGCCGTCCTGGCGCTGGCCGCCGAGCTCGAGGTCCCGACGACCCCGACCCACCACGACGGCAAGAACGTCATCCACTGGCGCGGCTGGGCGCGTCCGTACCACGGCACCATTCCCAAGCTCTCGCTGACCGGGCTGCTCGACATCGGCCGACTCCGTTGGCAATTCGAGCGGATCGCCCGCAGCGTCCCGGTGGCGGAGCCGTGGGATGCGCGCCGCGCGCGCGAGCTGGACGGCATGTCGCTCGGCGGGTGGCTGCGCTCGGTGCGCGCCAGCGCCTCCTCGCACGACCTGATGGCCATCGTGGCCCGGGTGACGTGGGGCTGCGAACCCGACGAGGTGTCGATGCTGCACGCCGCCCGCTACGTGCACGCCGCCGGGGGTCTGGACCCGCTGCTCGACGTCGAAAACGGCGCCCAGCAGGACCGCTTCCCCGGCGGCACCCAGCAGATCGCCGAGGCGGCGGCCGCCGAGCTGGGTGAGCGCGTGGTGCTGAACGCGCCGGTGCGGCGCATCGAGCGGCACGGCTCGGGGGTCACGGTGACCACCGACGCCGGTTCGGCCGAGGCCGGCTTCGTCATCGTCGCCGTCCCGCCGGCCCACCGGGCGTCGATCGAGTTCGCTCCCCCGCTGCCCGACGAGTACGAGCAACTCGCCCGCAATTGGCCGCAGGGCCGGCTCAGCAAGGCCTACGCCGCCTACGAGACACCGTTCTGGCGGGCCGACGGGTTCTCCGGGCAGGCGCTTTCCGACCAGGGCCCGGTGTTCATCACCTTCGACGTCAGCCCGCACGCCGACGGGCCGGGCATCCTGATGGGCTTCGTCGACGCCCGCGCCTTCGACTCGCTGCCCTCCGAGCAGCGCCGCCGCGACGCGCTGCGCTGCTTCGCGTCGCTGTTCGGCGACGAAGCGCTCAAACCCCTCGACTACGTCGACCAGCGTTGGGGCGCAGAGCATTTCGCGCCGGGCGGCCCGACCGCGGCGGTGCCGCCGGGGTCGTGGACCCGGTTCGGGCCGTGGCTGCGCGAGCCGGTCGGGCCGATCCACTGGGCCGGCACCGAGACCGCCGACGAGTGGACCGGCTTCCTCGACGGGGCTGTCAGATCGGGCCAGCGGGCGGCCGCCGAGATCACCGCCCGGCTATGAGCTGATCCGGCTCACCCGCACGTCGCGGGCCACCGATTCGACCAGGGCCCGCAGGTGCCGGTTGACCTCCCGCGGCTGTTCCAGCATCGAGCAGTGCCCGCCGGGCAGTTCGACCAGGCCGACGACGTTGGGCGCCGTGCGCGCGATCCGGCGGGACTGCGCGATCGGCGTCAGCCGGTCGCGCTGGCTGCCGATGACCAGCGTCGGCACCGTCAGCCCGTCGAGGTCGAGATGCCGCGACCCCAGCGCGCCGACGAGCATCTTCGCGCAGCCGCCGCGCCCGGCCGGCGAGGTCTGGGCGAACAGGTCGTAGACCACGCGCGCGGCACCCGGGTCGGCGTCCTGGCCGACCGCCAGCATCGCGACGACGTAGCGGCTGGGGATGCGGGCCCCGGGCGGCAGCGGAAACCCGCCGAACGCCGTGATCAGGCCGCGGGCGGCCAGCACTCGCGCCTCGGAAAGCCCGCGCGGCACCGACAGCAGTTTCACCTGGCGCACCAGATCGCCGGTGGTGGTGTTGATCAGCGCGACGGCGTCGGCGCGCCGGCTGACCTGCCGGCGATACCGCGCGGACCAGGCGGCGATGGCGATGCCGCCCATCGAGTGACCGGCCAGCACAGCGCGCTCGTGCGGCGCCAATGTCGCCTCCAGCACCGAATCCAGGTCGGCGGCAAGGAGTTTGAGGCTGTAGCCGCCGCGGCGCGGGACGCCGCTGCGCCCGTGCCCGCGGTGGTCGAACGCGATGACCCGGTAATCGGTGGCCAGGTCGCGGATCTGGTGCCCCCAGGCGCGGATGGCGCAGGTGATCCCGTGCGTGAGCACGATCGGATAGCCCTCCGGCGGGCCGAAAACCTCTGCGTGCAAACGGGTTCCGTCGACGGCGCGCACGGTCACGACGCGGCTTGGCGGCAGGTCGTCGGGGAGCCGCTCAGCTGTTCGATTCGATGACACAGCACTCATCGCCGCTCCCCCTTCGAACGCGGCCCCGTCGCCGCACTCCGGATGTAGCCGAAGTGTAGCCCGCACTCAACGACGAACTGGTGAAAACGGCCCATTACACGCCGCCAATTTGGGCACGATCGTCCAACAACCTGTGAGACGCTGACAGCCGTGTACCCGATGTCCCGTCGGGAGTTCCTCGCGGCCACGACGAGCCTGGCCGGCGGCGGGCTGGCGGCCGCCTGCGCGTCGGGTCCCCCGCCCGCTCCGGACACGCTGTCGGACAATAAGGCCGTGCTCGTCGTGGGCGCCGGCATGGCGGGCCTGGCGGCCGCGCGCATCCTCGCCGACGCGGGATGGCCGGTGCGCGTCATCGAGGCCCGCGACCGCATCGGCGGGCGGGTGCACACCGACCGCGACTGGGGCGTGCCGCTGGAGATGGGCGCGTCCTGGATCCACGGCACGACGGACAATCCGCTGATGGAGCTCGCCCGGCAGGCGCGGGCCCAGCTCGCCCCCACCGACTATTACGGGTGGGCGAAGCTCGCGGTCGATCCGCGACTCCCGCGGCTGGACTACGACCCGGACACCTGGCGCACCTTCGTCAAGCGGGCCCGGGGTCACGTCGACGGCGGCAGCCTCGGCGCCGCGGTGGACGCCGCGGCCGCCCGCGCGGGGCTTTCCGATGCCGACCGGGCGCAGCTGGGTTTCTACGTCACCACCGAGATCGAGGACGAATACGCCGCGGGCGCGGATCACCTGTCGGCCAACACCTTTGACCACGGCGACTACGCCGGCGGCGACCAGGACGTCGTCACGAGCGGCTACGACGCGCTGCCGCGGCTGCTCGCCGAGGGCCTGCAGATCCAGCTCAAGACGCCGGTCACCGCGATCGCGCGGCGCGAGGACTCCGTCGTCGTGCGCGCCAAGAACCGCTCCTTCGAGGGGCCCGCGGCGATCGTCACGGTGCCGTTGGGCGTCCTGAAATCCGGTGCGATCGCTTTCGATCCGCCGCTTCCCGACCCCCAGTTGCGAGCGGTGAACGCGCTCGGCTTCGGCGTGCTGTCCAAGAGCTTCTTCCGTTTCAGCCGGCGCAGCTGGGACGTCGAGAACGCCTTCTACCAGTACATCGGCGCCGAGCCCGGCGCCTGGTCGCAATGGTTCAGCCTGCCCAGCGCCGCGGGGCCAATCGTGTTGGCCTTCAACGCCGGTGAGCGCGGCCGGTGGGCGGAGTCGGCGTCGCCGACGGAGCTGATGTCCAGCGCGCTGCCCGTCGCGCGCCGGCTGTTCGGCGACGACGTCTCGGCGGTCGAGGTCCGGAGCTCGAACTGGGCCGCGGACCCGTACGCGCTCGGCTCGTATTCGTTCCATGCCCCCGGTTCCGGGCTGAGCGATCGTCGCCGGCTGGCCGAACCGATCGGCGACCGGCTTTACCTCGCCGGTGAGGCCGTGGGCGTCAACAACCCGGCCACCGTGACCGGCGCCGTGGTCAGCGGCCGTACCGCCGCCGCCCAGTTGATGCGCCGCTGGAGCGGCTGAGGGTGGGTGGCTACGCGCCTTCCAGCGCGTGGGCGCAGGCGTCGAGGATGGCGCCAAAGCTGTTGCACAGCAGCCGATAGCTGAGGGCCTCCAACAGCTTTCCCCCGGCCCATGCCGGGTGGGTGTAGTTGCTCAGCCAGTCGACGTGGGTGCCGTCACCGGAGGCGCTGAACGTCAGCGTGCCGCCCTCGTGGTTGAACGGTGGGAAAGACCGGAGGATGAGGTAGGAGTAGCTCTGCGGCCGGTCGTAGGCCGTGAACTCCTCGCGGAACCAGGTGCCGATCCCGACCACCTCGCGCAGCGCGCCCGCCTGGTGCCCCGGCGAATCCTTGGCGTACCCGGCCCTCAGGACCAGCGGAGCGGCGGCCAGGTTCACCGGGTCGGCCAGCCAGTCGAATACCCGTTCCGGCGGCGCGGCGATCGTTCGTTCCAAGTGGATCTGGACCATCCCACACATGCTAGCCGCCGTGTCTGACTCATCATTGTGTAGCGTCAACGGACGGTGGCCGATGAGAACGCTGTTGTTGGACACGCAGGACCTGGGTGAGGCCGAGCAGATCCTTGGCCGGACCTACGCCGCCGTGCGCATCAGCGGCACGGCAGCCGATGCCACCCGGATGAAAATTTCGAGGACCTCGGTGGGCCCGCTGACCATCGACGACGCCGAGGTGGGCTACGAGTTCAGTTACGACGCCGAGCCGCCCGAAAAGATTTTTTTGTGCCGGGTGCGTTCCGGCCTTATCGAGGAGCGCCTGCCGGCGGGGGCGACGAATTCCGTTGGCGCCGGGGAGATCCTGCCCATCGGCGCGCTCGACGTGCCATTCGGCGGTCGCGTGAGCCGCGCGCGCTGCGACATTGTCACGGTCGACAGGGGGCTGTTCGACCGGGTGGCGGCGGGCGAAGACGGCCGGCCGGGCCGGATTCGATTGACCGACTCGCGACCGATATCGGCGGCCGCCGGCCGGCAGGTGGCGCGGGCCGTGGACTATCTGCGCGACGGGCTGCCGATCGACCCGGCGGCCGGGGGCGCGACGCTGATCGCCGCCACCGCGATGCAGCACCTGGCGGCCACCATGCTCGCCGCTTTCCCGAACAACGCTTTGCTGGATCCGACGATCGAGGATCGGCGCGACACCACGCCCGCACTGCTGCGGCGCGCCATCGCCTTCATCGAGGAACACGCCGACACCGACATCGCCGTCGCCGACATCGCCCGCGCCACCTACGTCACCCCGCGCGCGATCCAGCTGATGTTCCGTCGCCACCGCGATTGCACGCCAATGGAATACCTGCGCCGGATCCGGCTGCACCACGCGCACCAGGATCTGCTGGCCGCCAGCCGGGCGCACAGCACGGTCGCGCAGATCGCGGCCAAATGGGGGTTCGCGCACACCGGCCGGTTCGCCGTCTACTACCGACAGGTCTACGGGCAAAGCCCGCATACCACGCTGCGCGACTGACGCCGCGATCGACAGCTACGTCACCTGTTTGAGCGTGGTGTGCGGGCTCTGGCCGTAGGTCTGCCGATACAGCACCGCGAAGCGGCCGGTGTGCGCGAAGCCCCAACGCTGCGCGATCTCGGTGACGGTGCTGTTGGACGGCGCCGCGGCGATCAGCTCGTCGTGCGCGCGGTGCAGCCGAACACGGCGAACGTATTCGGTGGGCGTGGTATCGAGCTGGCGCCGGAAGAGGTACTGCACCGCCCTGGGGGTGAGGTGGACCGCGCCGGCGATGTCGTTGATGCTCACGTCGCCGGCGGCATGACGGTGGATGAAGGCCACCGCCTCCTTGAGGGCGTCCGGGAGCGCGGGGTCGCCGGCCAGGTCCTGCTCGGTTGCGTTGGACGGGTAGCACTCGAGCAGCGCGCCGGCCAACAACGGGGCCAGCGCGGCCACGATCAGCGGCTGCTGGGCGGTGTCCGGCGCGGCCAGCGTCGCGGTCACGTAGTCCAGCGCCCGATGCCAGGCGCGCACGGCGCCGCGCGAGCGCGGGCGCCAGTTCAGGAACCGGACCTGGTGCGACGGCGGGGCGTGCCCGTCCGCGGCGACCCGGTGCAGCGCGTCCGGCGCGATGCTCACGACGTCGAACCGCGCGCCGCTCACCCGGAGCGCGCACGACATGCCGTGGGCGACCAGGATGGGGCAATCGACGCTGGGGAAGGGCCCACCCGTCACGGACAACGCCCCCGCACGGGGCTGGATCACGACAACGGTGTCGGCGGGCGGGATTTCCAAGATCAGCTGATCGTGGATCGTCACCTCGTCGATCGCCATCGAAGCCGTCGAACAACGCCGGTGGGTGACCGTCGAGCGGCTCGTCATCCCGCCGACGCGCCAGCCGGGCGTGTAAGCGCCGGCGTAGAACCGGCGGATGGCCTCCGGTTCGAGGATGCGGAATTGCTCGTACCGAACCGCAGACGGACTCGCGGCCGGCACGTCGGGCGCGAGGGTGTCATCACGGGTGGGACGCAGATCGACCTGGATCGCATTGGGCTCCCCGGCCGCGCCGACGACGAAGCCGTCCGCTGCGTCGGCGATGGCGGTCACCGGGGGGGGCACAGCGAATAGGGGGTCGTCAACGATGCCATCACCGGGCGCCCGTCTGCTCGAACTCCGCGAGCACGCGATGTTGCGGTACGAACTGCCGATAGATGTTCAGCGCGTCGAGCGCGATCCGGTCCCAGGTGAAGCGCGACACCGCGCGGCTTCGACCGGCCGCTCCCATGCTCTCGCAGTGGAAGCTTTGCGCGAGAAGGCTTCTCAGGGCCGCGGCCAGCGCCGCGGGGCTGCGCTGCGTCAGCACCTGCCCGGTGACCCCGTCGACCACGGCGTCGGCCAGGACGCCGACGGGCAGCGTCACCACCGCCACGCCGCAGGCCATGGCCTGCAGCGCCGGGGTGGCCCGCGGCGGCCGCCGTGGCGTGCACGCGACGACGTCGGCGGACCGCAACAGCGAGGGCAAATCGTCGCCGCCCACCGGGCCCGCGAATCGGACGCGGTCGGAGACGCCCAGCTCGGCGGCCAGGCCTTCGAGCTCGGCCCGCGCCTCGTCCCGGCCGGGGCCGTCGTCGGCGGTCTCGGCGATGACCAGCTCCGCACCCAGCACCCTGGGGAGCGCCCGGATCGCGACGTCAATCCCGTTGTGTTCCAAGGGGTCAGGCGCCATGCAGAGCACTCGATGGAGGCCGTTTCGCGGGGCGGCGGGGCCGACGGGACTGTACCGCTCGACGTCCACGCCGCCGCACAGGCTCGACACCCGGGCCCGGCCGTGCCGCAACCGGGCCAGCACGTCGACGTCGGCACCGCATTCGCCGGTCACCCACGCCGCGCCGCGCGCCAACAGCGGCTCGATGCGTTCTCGTTCGCTCTCGAGGGGCTGCCCCGCCGCCGCTCGTGACGTCACGGCGAGCCCCAGGAAACTCTGCACGGTCGGTAGCCCCTGGCGGCGCGCCGCCAGTTGGGCGGCCAGCCCGCCCAGCCAGCCGTAGGCGTGGACGACGTCGGGTGCGTCCGACGCCCATAGGCGCTCGAGGGCGGCCGCCCATTCGCCGACATACGGCAGCACGTCCGGGGCGGGGGAAGCCGCCCGGGGACCGACGCGGATCACCTTCGCGGGGCGCCGGGCGGGTTGGCGGACGTAGGTGGTGGCCTGGTGTCCCCGGGACGCGAGCGCGGCACACAGCAGTTGCGGGTCGTCGGCGGCGAGGTCATCACCGGTGACGATCGCGATCTTCACCAGGACCCCCTCCCGAGCCGACGAAACCAGTACAGAATGTGCTACCCGGTCGGACCGAAACGAAACCGCACGTTCGCCCGCTTCGCCGGGCGGCTCCGTCGTTTCGCCTGCCGGACCTCACGGCGGTTGGGATGCGGCCACCCACCGGAGGACACTGAGAAGATGACGTCCGACCCCGCGCGCCCGCCGGTCGAGCTGGTGGTCCTGCTGGCCTCGGCCGGCGGCCTGGACGCGCTGTCCATCGTTCTGCACGATTTGCCGACCGAGTTCCGGGCGGGCGTGGTCGTGCAGCAGCACCTCGGCGGCCTGAGCAGCGTGCTGCCGACGATCCTGGCCAGGCAGACGCCCCATCCGGTCAGTTGGGTGCGGGACGGCCAGGCCGTCGCGGCGGGAGAGGTGGTGGTCTGCCCGCCGGGCGTGCACCTGGAGCTGACGCCCCACGGCCGCTGTCGCCTGCATGAGCTGGCGACCCTCGGCGAGCGGCGCTTCGACGTGCTGCTGACATCGCTGGCCAAGTCGTACGGCGCGCGCAGCGTGACGGTCATGCTGTCGGGCTCCGGACAGGACGGCGCCGTCGGTGCGGTCGCGATGAAGCGGGCCGGCGGCATGGTCATCGCCCAGAGCCCGGACACCGCCCAATACGCGTCGCTCCCGCTCGCGGCCATCCGGGCCGGCGCCGACGAGGTGTTGCCGATCCACGAGATCGGGCACGCCCTGGCCGAGATCGTCGCGGGTGGGGTGCGCGTGCCCTCGCCGCCGCGCCCGATCGAGGGCGATGGCGACACACCGAGCCTCGCGGAAGCGGAATCGCAAATCCTGCCGAACCGCATACCCAACAACGCGGCCGCCCGCGCCGAGATCGCCCGGCAACGCGCGGCCGAGCTGGCGCGCCGGCGGCGCGACCTGTCCGAGGGCTTCGGTGCCACCCCGCGGACCGTGGCGCTCGCGCGGCGCAGGGCCCAAGAGTCGTTGCGCCGAGCGCAACTCGCCCATCAGGCGGCGTCGGAGGCGGCCGCGCGGTGGGGGCACTGAAGTGGCGATCGCGAGCCCGGTGTAGCCGGGCGCTGCGGGTCGCCACCATCAGGATCAGCCCACGACCTCCATGAGCAACAGTGCGCCGCCGACCGTCCCGTCGGTCGACCGAAACGAGGTGCACACGACCCGCACCCGGGCCTGCCGCCCGCGCCGATTGACGGCGTCCACCACCGTTTCGCCGGAGCTGTCCGGGTCGACGAAGGCGTTACCGATCAACGGGCGCACGCTGTCCAGCGGCAGCCCGATGTCCAGCCCGGTCAGGCGGGTCCCCGTCGTCTCGTCGGACCGCAAGCCCCAGAGGTCCTCGCAGCCGCGGTTCCACACCACCACCCGCATCTCGCGGTCCACCACGACCATCCCCAGCTGAACCGAGTTGATCAGCGAATCCAGGAAGTTCGTGGCATCGTCCAGTTCCACGCTGCGTTCCCGCAGCGCGTCGTTGATGGTGTGCAGCTCGTCGTTGGTGGACTGCAGCTCCTCGTTCATCGTCTCGAGCTCTTCGTTGGTGGACTGCAGCTCCTCGTTGGTGGTCTCGAGCTCCTCCACCGTGGACTGCAGCTCCTCGTTGGTGGTCTCGAGTTCCTCGTTGGTGGACTGCAGCTCCTCGTACGCGGCCTCCAGCTGGCGGTTGGTCTGGACGACCTTGTCCAGCAGCGCGCGCGTCGCGGTCACGTCGAAGAACACGATCGACACGCCGAGCAGCCCGTTTTCGGCGTCGACGAGCGGATTGACGTGGATCTCGAACCACACCGTCTCCGCGCCCGGCCGCTGCCATTTGACGTCCGGAATCCGCGTCGAGCGCCGCTCCACCTTGGCCTGCTCCAGGTAGGCGCGCAGCTCGACCGGCCGGTAGGACACCTCGAGGTCGCGTAGCAGCCGGCCGATGTCCCGGGCCGACAACCCGAAGATGTTCTCCGCCTGCTGGTTGATCATCGCGACGGTGTCCTCGCCGGTGATCACGATCTGGGCCACGGGGCTGGCGCGAAAAGCCAAGTCCCGCACCGTCGTCAATCCCGGCAGGTCGCCGTGGCGTTCGTAGAACGCGGCGGCCGGGTCGTAGCGTTCTACCGCGCCCTGCCCGCCGGGGACCTTGCGGAAGATGCGGTTCTTGAGGTTCAGCGGCGAGAAGCGGTCGCTGTGGCTCAGCAGCATCTCGGCGTGCCCGAGGAACAGTGTGCCCTGGGGCGCGAGCGCGAAATGCAAGCGCCCCACCACGTTTCGCTGCGTCTCGGCGTTGAGGTACATCAGGGTGTTGCGGCAGACCAGCAGATCGACGCGCGAAATGGGGGCGTCCTTGACCAGGTCGTTGCGGCCGAAGATGACCGCGCGGCGCAAATCCTTGTGGAAGACGTAGCGGCTGTTGGCCTGTTCGAAGTAGCGCGCCAACAAGTCCGCCGGCACCGACTCGATGGCCTTGGCGTCGTAGGACGCCGCGCGCGCCTCGGAGAGCGCCTCCTCGTCGATATCCGTGGCGTAGATCTTGACCCGCTGACGGAAGGCGTCGGGGCCCAGCGCCTCGGCCAGCAGCATGGCCAGCGTGTACGCCTCCTGCCCCGACGCGCATCCCGCGCTCCACACCCGGATGGGGTCGTCGGGCCCGCGCTCGGCCAGCATCCGCGGGATGACCTCGGCGGCGATGAAATCCCACGCATCGGGGTCTCGGAAGAACGCGGTGACGTTGATGAGGATGGTGTTGAACAGCGCCGCGAATTCATCCGAGCTGGCCTGCAGCACGTCGAGGTACTCCTCGAAGGTGCTGTAGCCCGCCTGATCCATGCGGTGCCGCACCCGGCGCATCAGCGACGTGCGCTTGTAGCCGGTGAAGTCGAACCCGCGGGAATCCCGCATGTAGCGCAACAAGGCCTCGAAGGCCTCGTCAGTCGTAGCGTCCATCAACGTCCGTTCGAAAGCGCGTTCGTTGTCGGATTCGAACACTACTCGCTGTGTTACAGCTGATTCTCGCGACCGACCAGTGCCCACACCGTCTTGCCCGACGACGTCGGGGTGGCGCCCCAGGCTCGGCACAGCGCGGACACGATGGCCAGGCCGGAGACGATTTCGGCGCCGCGATGGGCGTCTTCGTGCCGCCCCGGCAGGTGCTCGCTGCCATCCTCGACCGCGACGGTGACGGTCTCCCGATAGCTCTCGACGATCAGCACCGGGGCGCTCTCCGTGTGGTCGAGGACGTTCTCGACAAAGACGGTGCCCACCGTGGACGCTACGGGAGCGAGGTCGGCTATATCCCACTCGGTGAGCCAATCGGTGATCATCGCGCGGGCCAGGCCGACGCCGACCCGGGTGGGGGGAAGCTCGCTGCGCGCGCGCCGGCGGACGGGTAGTGGCTGGTTGCGGAGGGCTTCCAGCGCCAAATCGAGGTTGGGATGCACCGGCACGTACCGGGTCACACCGGACGCGGCGATCGCTCGGCGCACCCGGCGTTCCCCGCACACCAGCAGGATGGGAATGTCCGGCCAGACGCTCACGTGCCAGCGGGCGCTGGTGAACACGGTCCAGGCCGACGAGGACGGGACGGACAGGCGGTTGACGTCAACGATGACCGCGCGCGGCTCGTCGAGCGCGGCCTTGATCACCGTGTCGCGCACGCTCCGATACGTGGAGCTGTCCAGCACACCGTCCAGCACCAGGATGGGTACATCCTGCCGAGGCGCCGCCGCGTCGATGCGGATCGTCGACCCGGAGTCAGGCACTTGCATCACCTCGTTCGGGGGCGTTGGCCGCAAGCCGCTCACTGAGCACGCTCAACGCCCGTTCACTTTCGTCCGCCAGGTTGTTGTAGTGCCGGGACAGCGGACCGTCGCCCACCCTGCCGGCCATGCGCCGGGCCAGCCTGACCTTTTCCTGCAGGCTGCGTAGCGCGATCCAGAGCGCGCCGTCGACCTCGTCGTCCCGCGCTGCCAGCAGGGCATCGGCCGTCCAGGCGTGACCAACCTGGCAGCGGAAGTGACCCTCGGTGATCGATATCAGCGAGCCGTTGCAGTCCGGGCACGTGTAGCCCGAGGGCGCCCCCAGCTCCTGTGTGTCAAAGTCGGTGGCGAACCGGGACGCCATGGCAATACGGTTCTCCAGCTCCAGCGCCGCGTCGGGTTCCATGGTCGTTTCCTTGATTTCTTTCTGGGACAGCTCCTTGAGCACGGCACCGATCTCGGCCGCGGTGGCCTGCCGATCCAGCACGCCGGCGTCGCGAGCGTTGGTCGGCAGCGCCGCGAACAGCGCGTCCTCCGGTGCCTGCCCTATGGTGGTGCCGCCGCGCGAACGGATCGCCCCCAGCCCCAGCACGCCGTCGTCGAGCACGCCCGAGAGCAGGACACCGACCGCGCGGGGACCGAACGTCACGGCGACCGAGCGGAACAGCGCGTTGATCGCGGGTCGATGCCCGTTCTCGGTCGGGCCCTGCGACAACATCAGCCGATGGTCGGCGACCAGCAGGTGGCGGTCCGGCCTGCCCACGTAGATGTGGCCCGGCTCCAAGGGCTCACCGTCTTTCGCCGCCATCGCCGGCAGCGGCCCACTGCGATCGACGATGCGCGCCAGGACGCTCGGCGCGCCGGCGGGGACGTGCAGCACCATCAGGTAGGCGTACGGCAGATCCGCCGACAGGCCGGCGGCCAAACGCGAGAGCGCTTCGACGCCGCCCGCCGAGGCGCCTATCGCGACCACGCCGCGCAGGCCGTTCTCTTCGTTGGTCGCGTCAATCACCACCCTCGACTACCCCTGTCAAGGGTACGTAACCGCGTGGCAGGTGGATAGGGACCGATCGGGCCGGGTTTACCGCGGATGCGCGGTGGTAACCGAGCGCTATGGACACCAACAACACGTCCGATCAAAAGCAGCGCGATCTGGAGCCGTCGCGGGTCCGCCGCGACACCGGCTACCTGACGACCCAGCAGGGCGTCCGGGTCGATCACACCGACGATTCGCTGACCGCCGGCGAGCGGGGCCCCACGCTGCTGGAGGACTTCCACGCCCGCGAGAAGATCACCCACTTCGACCACGAGCGCATTCCCGAGCGCGTGGTGCACGCGCGGGGCGCCGGCGCGTACGGGTTCTTCGAACCGTACGACGACTGGCTGGCCGAGTACACGGCGGCGAAGTTCCTCACCTCGCCGGGCACCCGGACCCCGGTGTTCGTGCGGTTCTCCACGGTGGCCGGCTCGCGCGGTTCGGCCGACACCGTCCGCGACGTGCGCGGGTTTGCCACCAAGTTCTACACCGAGCAGGGCAATTACGACCTGGTGGGCAACAACTTTCCGGTCTTCTTCATTCAGGACGGCATCAAGTTCCCCGACTTCGTGCACGCGGTGAAACCCGAGCCGCACAACGAGATTCCGCAGGCGGCCTCGGCCCACGACACGCTGTGGGACTTCGTGGCGCTGCAGCCCGAGACCCTGCACACCATCATGTGGCTGATGTCAGACCGCGCGCTGCCGCGCAGCTACCGCATGATGCAGGGTTTCGGCGTGCACACCTTCCGCCTGGTAAACGACCGCGGCGAGGGCACTTTCGTGAAGTTCCACTGGAAGCCGCGCCTGGGCGTGCACTCGCTGGTCTGGGACGAATGCCAAAAGATCGCCGGCAAGGACCCGACTACAACCGGCGCGACCTGTGGGAGGCCATCGAGTCCGGCCAGTATCCCGAGTGGGAACTCGGGGTGCAGCTGGTGGCCGAGGCCGACGAGTTCAACTTCGACTTCGACCTGCTCGATGCCACCAAACTCATTCCCGAGGAACAGGTTCCGGTGCGGCCGGTGGGCAAGATGGTGCTGAACCGCAACCCGGACAACTTCTTCGCCGAGACCGAGCAGGTGGCCTTCCACACCGCGAACGTGGTGCCCGGCATCGACTTCACCAACGACCCGCTGCTGCAGTTCCGCAACTTCTCCTACCTCGACACCCAGCTGATCCGCCTGGGCGGCCCGAACTTCGCGCAGCTGCCGGTGAACCGGCCGGTGGCCGACGTCCGCAACAATCAGCAGGACGGCTACTCCCAGCACGCGATCCCGCAGGGCCGCTCCAGCTACTACAAAAACACTGTCGGCGGCGGTTGCCCGGCGCTGGCCGATGACGGCGTCTTCCGCCATTACACGCAGCGGATCGACGGCGAGGCAATGCGCAAGCGCGCCAAGTCCTTTGAGAACCACTACAGCCAGGCGCGGATGTTCTGGAAGAGCATGTCGCCGGTCGAGGCCGAACACATCGTCGCCGCGTTCGCGTTCGAACTCGGCAAGGTGGAGGTGCCCGACATCCGCTCGGCGGTGGTGGCCCAGCTCGCCCGCGTCGACCATGACCTCGCCACCCGGGTGGCGGCGAAACTCGGGCTGCCGGAGCCGCCCGACGAGGCACCCGATGGCGAGGTGACCGCGTCGCCGGCCCTGTCCCAGATCGGCGAGAGCGACAGCATCGCCACGCGCAAGATCGCCGTCCTGGCCGCCGACGGCGTGGATGTCGTTGGAACGCAACGCCTCAGGGAGCTGATGGACGAGCGCGGTGCGACGGTCGAGGTGCTGGCCCCGGTGGCCGGCGGCACCCTGCGGGGTGGGTCCGGCGGCGAGCTGCCCGTCGACCGGGCGTTCACGACGATGGCGTCGGTCCTCTACGACGCGGTGGTGGTGGCGTGCGGCCCGGACTCGGTGGAAACGCTTTCCCAGGACGGTTACGCCGTGCACTTCGTGGTCGAGGCCTACAAACACCTCAAGCCGATCGGCGCGTACGGCGCCGGGATCAAGCTGTTGCGCGCGGCCAATATCGACGCCCGCATCGCCTCGGAAGGCGACCAGGACACCGACGTCGTCAGCGACCGGTCCGTCGTGACCACCAAGGCCGCCGCCAACGAGCTTCCCGACGAGTTCGCCGCGGAATTGGCCGCCGCGCTGGCCCGGCACCGTTGCTGGGAACGCCAAACCGACCCGGTGCCGGCCTAGCACCGGGGTTTTGCAAAGGAGGATGAACCATGCCACGTTCCTCGATCAAGAACGAAAAGATGTATCAGGATCTGCGCAAAAAGGGCGAATCCAAGGAAAAGGCGGCGCGGATCTCCAATGCGGCCGCCGGCCGGGGCAAGTCGTCGGTCAGCCGCAAGGGCGGCAAATCCGGCTCGTACGCGGACTGGACGGTCCCGCAGCTGAAGAAGAAGGCCAAAGAGCTTGGCATGTCCGGCTATTCGAGCCTGACCAAGGACAAACTGGTCGCCAAACTGCGCAACCACTGACCGGCGCTCAACCGGTGAGGCCGAGCCGGTCGGCCAGCACCAAAAACGCGACCGCGTAATCGTTGTCGGCGGTTTCGGCCCTGATCTGCGCCCAGTCCAGCCGTTCGCGCACCGCCCGCACCACCGGCAGCAGCTTCGCGAAGTCGCAGTGATGTTCGCCCAGGGAACGCAGTTTCTGGACGACCACCATGGTGGGCGGGAGCACCGGCATGGCGATCGCCAACACGTCGCGCTGCTCGGCGCGGTCCAGCGTCGCCGGCTCCACGCGTTCGCCGTTGATGCGATGCAAGACGTCCACCACCGTGTCGCCATCGCGCGCCTTGAACAGCCAATCCTCCGGCGGGTGCTCGATGGTGAATCCGGCTTTGGCCAGCGTGGCCTCGGCGCTGGCCACGTCGGACTCGGCCACCACCAGATCGACGTCGTGGCTGGGTTCGGGCGCGCCGAACGCCCACAGCGCATAGGTACCGGCCAAGGCGAAACGCGGCCCGTTCTCCTTGAGCGCCGACGCCGCGTGGCGCAACGCCTCTCGCAGGCGCGCGCAGGAACCCGGCAGATCGGTGGGCGTTTCGATCGGTGTCATGGTGCCTAGGTGATACCCGGCCGCCGGGGTGTGCAACCTGGCCGAGGAGCGGGGGAACATCGGTTGTCGACAGTTTAAGCGGGCGCCAGACTGGCAAGTCTTTGTGTTATGTCAGCCGCCCTGTCCCCCGCTCACTGCGCCCGCGCGGCCCTGGAGAGATCGGCGGCGGGTGATAACGCGTGACGGCGGGGTTGGTGAAGCACTGGCTGGAGTCGGGACGACTCGAGCTGCCGCTGCCCGCGTCGGGCCGCACCGCCGAACGCTGGCAGCGCCTGGCGCGGTTAGCTGAAGACGACATCGTCGCGGCGCGGATCGCCGAGTCCCACATTGACGCCGTCGCGATTCTGCACGAGTTGGGCGGCAAGCCGCCCGATTCCGATCAGCTGTGGGGCGTGTGGGCGGCGGAGTCGCCCGACACCGCGCTGATCGCCACCAGCCTCAGCGGCGGCGCCGTCGTCCTCAACGGCACCAAGGTGTGGTGTGCGGGCGCCGGCTTCTGCACCCACGCGCTGGTGACCGCCCGGCTCGACGACGGGAGGCGCGGCCTGTTCGCGGTGTCGATCACCGAACCCGCCGTCAAGGCGCTGCCCACCACGTGGTGGAACGTCGGGATGGCCGGCAGCGACACCAGGGCGGTGCAGTTCACCAACGCCCAGGCCGTCGCCGTGGGTGATCCCGACGGGTACTTCAATCGGCCGGGATTCTGGCACGGCGCGATCGGGGTGGCCGCATGCTGGCTGGGCGGCGCGCGCCGGGTCGCCGAGCCGCTGTATCGCTGCGCCACAAGCAAATCGGCCGACGCCTATTCGCTGGCGCACCTGGGCGCCGTGGACGCCGCGCTCGCCGCGGGCGACGCGATCCTGGCCGCGGCGGCGATGCAGATCGACTCGGACCCCTTCGACCGGTCCAACACCGCGCAACTCCTGGCTCGCCGCGCCCGCACGGTGGTGGAACACGCCGCCGACGAGGCCATCACGCGCACCGGCCGCGCCCTGGGGCCCGGCCCGCTGTGCCAGGACGGCCGGCACGCTCAGCGCGTCGCCGACCTGACCATCTACATCCGGCAAAGCCACGCCGAGCGCGATCTGGCCGAGCTCGGCAGGCTCGTCGGGCGGCCGCAATGACCACCATCGAGCGCCCCCACGCCGTCCTTCCCGCGAGCAACCGCGCCAAGTTCGCGGCCAAGCCGCTGACCCGCGGCGGCACCCCGGTTCCGGTGTGGCTGGCCGCGCTCGACGGCCAGGCGCCGCCGCCACTGGATTTGAGCGCCTGCCCCGGGCTGGTCGTCGTGGCGGCCCACCCCGACGACGAGACGCTGGGCCTCGGCGCGACGATCGCGCAACTGGTCGGCGCGGGCGTCGACGTCCGGGTGGTCACGGTCAGCGACGGGGGTGAGGCCCGGCCCGGCGCGACGCCGCAGGAGCGGGCGCGCGCGGAAATCACCGGCCGGTACGAATTACGCAAGGCGGCAGCGGTTTTGGGTGTTCCCGCGCCGGTGTCGCTGGGCCTGCCCGACGGTGAGCTGGCCGACCACGAGGGCAGCGTCGCCGATTCGCTCACGGACATCCTCGCGGACGCGGCGCCCGGGACCTGGTGCGCCGCCACCTGGCGGGGCGACGGGCACCCGGACCACGAAGCGGTGGGGCGCGCGGCCGCGGCGGCCTGCGAGCGCACCGGCGTGCGGCTGCTCGAATACCCGGTGTGGATGTGGCACTGGGCCAGCCCGGCCGATCCCGCGGTGCCATGGGACCGGGCCAGGTCCGTGCGGGTTCCCGGTCGGGCGCTCGAGCGCAAACGCCTTGCGGCCCACTGTTTCCGCAGCCAGCTCGAGCCCGGCGGCGTAGGCGTCGCGCCCGTGTTGCCGGCCTTCGTGCTGCAGCGCCTGCTCGCCGTCGGCGAAGTGGTGTTCAGCTAGCCGATGCGCGTCGCGACCTTCAACATCCTGCACGGCCGCACCCTTGGAAACGGAGTGCACCCCGAGCGGCTTGCGGACTGCGTGCGCCGCCTGGATGCCGACGTGCTATCCCTGCAGGAGGTCGACTGCGACCAGCCGCGGTCCTCGCTCGCCGACCTCACCGCGGTGGCCGCGGAGGCGATGGGAGCGGTGGAGCACCGGTTCGTGGCCGCGATCTCGGGCACCCCGGGAGCGACGTGGATGGCCGCCACCGGCCAGGAACAACCCGGGACGGCCGCCTATGGGATCGCGCTGCTGTCCCGGTTTCCGGCGGCCAGCTGGCAGGTGGTGCGGCTGCCGCGGATTCCGATGCGGTTTCCCATGTACCTGCCGGGGCCGAACCGGGTGATGGTCGTCGACGAGGAACCGCGGGCGGCGGTGATCGCGCAACTGCACACCCCGGCGGGCGGGCTGACGGTGGCCAACACGCACCTGTCCTTCGTGCCCGGGTGGAATCGGCGCCAGCTGCGCCGGCTGATCCACGACCTGCGCGGCTTCCCCGGTCCCCGGCTGCTGACCGGCGACCTCAACATGACGCCCGACGCGGTGCGCCGCTGGTCGGGCATGCGACCGCTGGCCGTGGCCGCCACGTTTCCCGCCCAGACCCCGCACCGCCAGCTGGACCACATCCTGACCGACGACGCCGGCCTGCGCGGCGGCGCGGTCCAGTCCGAGGTGATGCCGATCTCCGATCACCGGCCGCTGGTCGTCGACCTGGAACGCGCTTGAGCGCTGCGCTTACCCGCCGGCCCGGCGCATCGCATCCAGCCGGCGTTGCACGCGGTCGATGTCCTCGAGCGAGGGCATCTCGTCGGTGACGCGGGTGATCTCCACGCCGACGTCCGCGTTGTCGATGGGTCGGCGCCGGCGGCCGATCAAAGTGGTCGCGATCATCGAGACCTCGTCATGGCAGACCCGCCGCGGCATCAGCGCCAACAACGGCGCATACCCGACGGCGGGCGCGTGGCTCGGGTAACCGGCGCGCAGGAACGCCACGATGCTCGACACGCCGCCGCGCAAGCCCATCGTCCACCCCTCCCACCACCGGCTCGGTTCTTGCGGAATAACCCGGCGAGCCGAGTTGAAACCAAAAAATAAGGGGCCCGGCCCGACGTGCGGACCGGACCCCCTGGTGAATCGAGCTACTGGTTGTCCTTCTGGCGCTCCTCGGCGGCCTTCGCGCCGGCGCGCGCCGACTCCGCCTCGGCCTCCTTCTTGCCCGCGTCGCGCTGGGCGTCGGCCTTGTCCTGCTGCGCCTGGCCCTCCTGGACGAGGTCGTCGCGGCCGGTGACGGTTCCGCCAACCTCCTTGACCTTGCCCTTGACGCCTTCGACGGCGCCCTTGACGGCTTCCTGCGGTCCGCTCTTGTCATCCCCCATGGGTCGACCTCCCTTTCGGTGGTTACGTCTTGATTCGCAACTACCGGCTTCCCGTACGGCACGCGGCCAAACACCCCCGCGCCGATCCTGTGCGCATGATCACCCGGCGCTTCGTCGCGCGACGATCTTGTTTGAGAACCCGGTTTCCGGGTAGTACCAGCCGTCGACCAGGGAAGGGGGGTGGCGTCACTGAGCACCATCGCTGTCATCGGGGCGACCGGCACGGCCGGCTCCCGCGTTGTGGCCAGGTTGAAGGCACGCGACATCGCGGTCGTCGAGGTTTCGCGCGGCCACGGAGTCGATGTGGTGTCCGGGCGGGGGCTGTTCGAGGCGCTGGACGGGGTGGACGTCGTGATCGACGTCTCCAACCCGATGCCGGCGGATAAAGGGTCCAGCATCATGCAGACGGTGGCCACCGCCACCCGCAACGTCGTGGGCGCGTGCGCCGCCCGGGACATCCAGCGGCTGGTCGTCCTGACCGTCGCCGGCGTGGAGGACCCGGTGTTCGACGGGTTTGAGTACTACGAGGCCAAGCGGGCGGCAAAGGCCATTGTGCTCGACGGCCCGGTCCCGGTGACGATCGTGAAATCGACGCAGTGGTATGAGTTCGCCACCAACCCCGCCGCGGTGAGTTTGCGCGACGGCGAGGTGGTCGTCCAGGACTGGCTGATCCAGCCCATCGCCGCCGACACCGTCGCCGATGTGCTCGTCGAGGCGGCGCTGGCTCAGACGCATGCGCCGCGCACCGTCACCGGCCCCGAAGCCGTCCACCTGCCGGATCTCACGTCGAAAGTGCTTGCCCGACAAGGCGACAACCGTCCCGTCCGCGCCGTGCAGCCCGCCCTCGACGCACTCGGGTCCGGGGCGCTGCTGGCTTCCGACGACGCGGTGGTCGTCGGCCCCGACGTCGACACTTGGCTGCACACCCTGGCCCCGGCCGCCACCGACGGCGATTCCGCCGCGCAGGCGAGGCCGCGACTGCGGGATTTGTCCAAGACCTGAAAAGCCTGAACCCTGGCCGGGAAACGAACGTTTCGCGGCGGGGTCGTCGCGGTTATCGACGTTCGCGCTGCCGGCCGCCGCCGGGCCAGCTAGGCTCGTGTCTAGTTGAATCCACAGCTGCCGTATTTACGAGCGGCGTGTAGGACACCGCGATCGCTCGCCCTACTCACTGCATTGAGGGGCGTACACACATGACTTCTTCACCCGACTTCAGACCCGACGGCTGCGGGGAACCGCGCAATCGCTACGTGATCGATTGCGCCGGGGCGCAGGTGCACGTTCACGCGCGCAGCCTGGCCACGGTCCTGCGCATCGACGGGGAGATCGACGCCGCCAACGCCGAGCTCGTCGCCCAGGTGGTTCGCCGCTTCGCGCGGCTCAAGGCCCCACTGGTGCTCGACATCAGCCAGCTGGAGTTCCTGGGCAGCGCCGGGCTGCGGGTGCTGCTGATGCTCGACGAGGAGCACCGCGAGGCCCAATTGCACAACAACGTCGTCAGCGGGGCGGCCCTGCGCAGGCTGACCCGCGTCGTCAGCGACCACGGCCTGCCGGTGGTCGATTCGGTGCCCGAGGCGCTGCAAAACACCCACGAGTTCATCCATGCGCGCCGCCGGCTCCTCACCGGGCTGGCCCGCCAGGGCGAGCCCCAGCGCGAGGCGCGCTAACCGGCCGTTACGCCCGCCGACGAGGTCACGGTTTCGTCACGATCCGGATCACGATTGCTTAAGATCCGGTGCCGTTCTCTAAGAATTCTCAGCATTGGCGGGCAAATTTGCTTGCCCGCTTAGCAAAAACGCGCTCGCCGGCGGCGTCGGGCGGCGCGCGGCGCTGATCGCCCGATTCGGGCCGACGGTGCCACTGTTCGCTTCCGCTACTTTGGTTTTCGAGGGCTCGGGAACCTCCATCGCAAGTCATGCACATGTATTTCGAAGGACAACACCAATCATGAAAAACAGCAGTATCGTCGCGCGCCGGCGAGTCGCCGGCATCAGCGCGGGCTTCCTGCTCGGGGGATTGACCATGGGCATCATCGGTGCCCCTTCGGCGGCGGCAGCACCCGACTGCAGCCCGGGCGGTGTGAACGCGACCGTCACCTCGGCGCAGGGCGCGGCCCAGCAGTACCTGGCCGCTCACCCGGACGCCAACGAGGCGGTCACCGCCGCCTTCGGCCAGCCGCGGCCCGAGGCCGCGTCCAGCCTGCGCGGCTACTTCACCTCCCACCCGCAGCAGTACTACGACCTGCGGGGCATCCTGGCGCCGATCGGCGACACCGAGCGGCAGTGCAACGTCAAGGCGCTGCCGCCGACCCTGGAGTCGGCCTACCAGGAGTTCATGGCCGGCTGATCCCCGCTGACGATGGGACGAACGACCCGCCACGGCGCCGTGGCGGGTCGTTTCGCGTCGCGGGCCCGCGGGTAATTGTCCAGTCAACCAACGGGACTGGAGGGCACGGTGCGGCTGCGACGCAGCGATCTCGGCAAGCCGGGGATCGCACGCAAACGCCGGGGCAAGGGCTTCGCCTACTACGACCCCGACGGCAACCGGCTGTCCGACCCGGAAACCCTGGCGCGCATCAAGGATCTCGTCATTCCGCCGGCGTGGAAGAAGGTGTGGATCTCGCCGCACCCGAACGGTCACATCCAGGCGGTCGGCACAGATGCGGCCGGCCGCCGCCAGTACCTCTACCACACGGCTTGGCAGCAGGAGCGCGCCGAGGAGAAGTTCGACCGGGTGCTGGAGCTCTCGGTGCAGCTGCCGATGTGGCGCGCGCGCATCGCAAAAGACCTGTCGCGCCGCGGCTTAACCCGAGAGCGCGTGCTCGCCGTCGCGCTGCGCCTGCTCGACCGCGGTTACTTTCGCGCCGGCGGTGAGCAGTACGCCGAGGAAAACGAGTCCTATGGTCTGGCCACCCTGTTGTGCAGCCACGTGACGGTGCGCCGCCACGCGGTGGCCTTCGACTTCCCGGCCAAAAGCGGGGTGCGGCGGACCGTGGAAATCGAGGACGCCGAAATCGTCCGGGCGGTGCGGGCCCTGATGCGCCGCCCGGAACGCACCGACCGATTGCTGGTGTGTCGCAGCGAATCCGGCTGGGTCGACATCCGCTCCGACGACCTCAACGCCCGGTTCAAGGAGATGGTCGGCGACGAGTACACCGTCAAGGATCTGCGGACCTGGCACGGCACGGTACTGGCCGCCGCGGCGTTCGCCGACGCGGACCCGCCCGTCTCGCAGCGGGTGGTCAAGCGCGTCGAGTCCGCCGTCATGAAGGAGGTCGCCGAGGAGCTCGGCAACACCCCGGCGGTGGCGCGCGGATCCTACGTGGACCCGCGCGTCGTCACCGGTTACGAGCAGGGCCTGACGATCGAAGCGGCGGTACGCCGCGCGGAGCGCGCGCGGCGGCCGGATGCGGCGCAGGAAATCCTGGAGAAGGCGACCCGCATGCTGATACGCCGAGTTGCCAAGGGCCACAGCGCATCCGGTTCCTCCGCGCTGCCCAGGACCGCCTGACCCGACGCGGCGGCGGGACACCGGCCGCATATCCACATAGCGAAGTGTTTCTCTCGGGACCGCGCGGCGAACCGGGGCGTGCTCCCAGGATGCGCCGCATCACGGGCGGGCCTCGCGCCCGCCGCCAGCAGTTCGCAGAATGGATGGCCCGGCCGCGCGAGCCGTCGGCCGACTCAGCCAAAGAAGTTGCGGTGCAATCCAATTGGCGCGCCGAGATGTCGAATAAGCCATTTTCAGCACCGCGCCAGGGCCGCGGAGGCGGCGTTTATGTAATGACCTATAGGGTATTTCGCTCGCCATGCTGGAATCAGGCTCCCAGAAAAATGTGCTCATCTGGCACGTCCATGGGTCCTGGACGCAGGCGTTCGTCGCGGGACGGCACAGGTATTTGATCCCGGTCGCCGCCGACGGCGGCGCCGATGGCGTGGGGCTGGCCGGGCGGTCATGGCCGAACGCGCGGGAGATCGCCCTGCAGGGGCTGGGCCAACAGGACATCGACCTCGTCGTGTTGCAGCGTCCCCACGAGGCCGCGCTGGTGGCCCGGTGGGCGGGCCGGCGACCCGGCGCCGACCTGCCCGCGGTCTACGTCGAGCACAACGCCCCCCGGCCGCACGCCGAACGCAGCCGGCACCCGCTCGCCGACCGCGGCGACATCCCCCTGGTGCACGTCACCGACTTCAACCGGCTGATGTGGGACAACGGCAGGGCCCCCACCCGAGTGATCGACCACGGCATGGCCGACCCGGGGCCGCGCTACACCGGCGAGGTGCTGAGGGCCGCCACCATGATCAACGAACCGCTGCGCCGCGGCCGCACCGTCGGTGCCGACCTGTTGGAACCGCTGTCGGCCTACGCGCAGATCGACGTCTGGGGCATCGGCACGGAGTCGCTGCACGCCAACCGCGGCGCGGTGAGCGGGCGCGGTGACGTCGCGGCGCCGCAGTTGTGGGATCAGATCGCCCGGCGGCGTGTGTACCTGCACACCGCCCGTTGGACCTCGCTGGGCCTGTCGCTCATCGAGGCGATGTTCCTCGGGATGCCGGTGGTCGCCGTCGGCACCACGATGGCCCCGCTGGTGGTGCCGGGCGAGGCGGGCGTCGTCAGCGCCGATCTCGTGGCCCTGGGCCGTGGCTTGCGGGACTTCCTGAACGACCACGCGACCGCGGTGGCCGCGGGCAAGGCGGCACGCGAATTCGCCACCGCCCGCTTCGGACTGGAGCGCTTTCTGTCCGAGTGGGACCAAGTGATCTCCGAGCAGTGCAGTTGACCAGAAGGGAGCCCGCATGAGAATCGCGATGATCTCCGAACACGCCAGCCCGCTGGCGCACCTCGGCGGCGTGGACGCGGGCGGGCAGAACGTGCATGTCGCCGAGCTGTCGGCGGCCCTGGCCCGGCGCGGCCACGACGTGGTGGTCTACACCCGCCGCGACGACCCCGGCCTACCCGACTGCGTCGAGACGGAGCACGGCTATTCCGTGGTGCACGTGCCCGCCGGCCCGGCCCGCGTGTTGCCCAAAGACCAGCTGCTCCAATACATGTTCGCGTTCGGCCGTTTCCTGGACGGGCAGTGGGCGGCCGAACCGCCCGACGTGGCCCATGCCCACTTCTGGATGTCGGGCCTGGCCACCCAGCGGGCCGCGCGGCCGCACCGCATACCGACGGTGCAGACGTTCCACGCGCTGGGCATGGTCAAGCGGCTGCACCAGGGCGTCGACGACACCAGCCCGGACTGCCGCATCGAGCTGGAGACCCTGGTCGCGCGTAGGGCCGACTGGGTGGCGGCCACCAGCACCGACGAGGTCTTCGAGCTCGTGCGCATGGGTCGCGCCCGGTCGCGCACGTCGGTGGTGCCCTGCGGGGTCGACATCGACGCGTTCAGCCCCGACGGCCCCGCGGCGGCGCGTGGCGTCCGCGGCCGGATCGTGTCGGTGGGAAGGCTGGTGCCGCGCAAGGGGTTCGAGACGCTGATCCGCGCCCTGCCGCGCATCCCCGGCGCCGAGCTCGTGATCGTCGGCGGCCCGGCCCGCGAAGACCTGGCCCGCGACCGGGAGGCACAGCAGTTGCGGCGGTTGGCCGATCGGCTGGCGGTCGCCGACCGGGTGCGGCTGCTCGGCGGTATCACGCGCGACGAGATGCCCGCCGTGCTGCGGTCGGCCGACCTGGTGGCCTGCACCCCGTGGTACGAGCCGTTCGGGATCGTGCCGCTGGAAGCCATGGCGTGCGGGGTGCCGGTGGTCGCGGCGGCCGTCGGCGGGATCCGCGACACCGTCGTCGACGACATGACGGGGCGGCTGGTGCCGCCGCGGGACCCCGACGCGCTGGCCGAGGCGATCACCCCGCTGCTGCGCGACGGGGACCGGCGCCGGGCGCTGGGCCGGGCGGGCCGCGAGCGCGCCGGTGCGCGTTACACCTGGGACCGGGTGGCGGCCGACACCGAACGCGTCTACGAGCGCGTGGTGCCGGCCCGGCGCGAGGTCAGCACGCCGAGCAGCCGCTCCGGGTGATCTTGTGGCTCAGCGCTTTTCGAGTAACCGCACCGACCGCTCCACCGACTCGGGCAGCCGCCGCCGGGCGCGCAGCACCGCCGGCATCGCGGCCACGGCCTCGAGCAGCGCTCTGGCATGGGCGGTGTCGTGGCTGGCGGCCCACGCCAGGCTCGCCGCGGCCCTGGCCCACCGGTCGGGGGGCCGGCGCAGGCACGCGGTCAGCAGCGCGTTGCGCCGCACCCGCGCGCGCTGTACCCGGCTTCCAGACCGGCTCGGCGACGGTTGGTGGTATGCCACCAACGCGGGGCAGAAGCACAGATCCCAGCCGTGGGCGGCGAGATCCCATGCGAGCAAACCTTCCTCGCCCCGAAAGTGCAGGATCGGGCTGAACCCGCCGGCCGCCTCGAACGCCGCCTTGCGCACCACCGCCGAGCACGACTGGAAGCCGAGGATCGACGGACCCGGCAAGGCCGGGTCACGGCCGAGCGGGCTGGCGGCGAATTCGGCCACCAGCGGGTCGTCACGGCGCTGCGGCCAAACGACGGTTCGGGCGGCCAACAGCGCGACCGTCGGGTGCCTGTCGAAGATCGCCTCGGCGAGCGCGGGGGCCTCTGGCGCCCACCACGAATCGTCGTCGCAGAACGCGACATACGGCGTGGTGCAGTGCGCCACCCCGATGTTGCGCGCCACCGCGCCCTCGTTGCGCTCCAGCGCGATCACGGTCACCCGGCCACCGGAACGCGCCGCGATGCCGCCGGCCATCGAGACGGTGTCGTCACGGGAGGCGTTGTCCACCACGATGATCGGGCACTCTCCCGCTTCGAGCAGTCGGTGCAGCACGGCGCGCAGCTCCTGCGAGCGGTCACGCGTCGCGATGACGAACGAGGTTCGGGACGGGATCTCCGGCGAGGCGGCCATCACCGGTGCGGCTACCCGGGAATCGGTGCACCAAACGCCGTTTGGTCACCAAACCGCCGGGTATGAGCACTCGATGCTTTCACTCTCGCGTGTCCTGGTCACCGGCGGCGCCGGCTTCCTGGGGGCCCATTTATGCGACCGGCTGCTCGGCGCCGGCGTCGAGGTGGTCAGCGTCGACGACCTGTCCACCAGCCCACCCGGCGCGACGGTCCGGCTGACCGGGCGGCCCGGATATCACTTTGTGCGGCAGGACATTTGCGACCGCGAGGCGGCCGCCGGCCTGGGCACCTCCTTCGACACCGTGTTCCACCTGGCGTCGCCGGCATCGCCGGCCGACTACCAGCGGTCGCCGATCGCCACGCTGCGCGCCGGATCGGCGGGCACCGCGGTGGCGCTGGACATCGCCGAACGCTCCGGCGCCCGGTTCGTGCTGGCGTCCACCAGCGAGGTCTATGGCGATCCCGAGTCGCATCCGCAGCGCGAAAGCTATTGGGGCAACGTGAATCCGGTGGGGCCGCGCAGCATGTACGACGAAGCCAAACGCTACGCCGAGGCGCTGACGTTCACCTATCACCGCCTGGGCCGGGCCGACGTCGGCGTGGCCCGCATCTTCAACACCTACGGGCCGGGGATGCGGCCCGACGACGGCCGGATGGTCCCGACATTCTGCCGCCAGGCGCTGCGCGGTGAACCGCTGACCGTGACCGGCACCGGCCTGCAGACCCGATCGCTGTGCTACGTCGACGACACCGTCTCGGGGCTCATCGCGCTGGCGCACAGCGATTTCAGCGGGCCGGTCAACATCGGCAACCCCACCGAGCTGACGGTGCGCGCGGTCGCCGAGCTGATCCGGGAGCTGGCCGGCAGCAGCTCCACGATCCAGCTCACCCCGCCGGCCGTCGACGACCCGCAGCGCCGCTGCCCCGACATCACGCTGGCCCGCCGGGAGCTGGGCTGGGAGCCGCGGGTCGATTACCGCAGCGGGCTGAGCACGACCGTGGCGTGGTTCCGCAGCACGGCCCACGACCCGCACTCAAGTTTCGCCTCGGCCCCCGAGCGACTGGCGCAGTAGGAGGCGCGATGCGAATTCTCGGAGTCAACGCGGTATTCCACGACTCGGCCGCCGCCCTCGTGGTCGACGGCGAGGTGGTGGCGGCCGCCGAGGAGGAGCGGTTCTCCCGGCGCAAGCACGGCAAGCAGGCGGTCCCGTTCTCCACGTGGGAGCTGCCCGTCGCCGCCATCCGCTGGTGCCTGGACCACGCCGGCCTGGCCGCCGAGGACATCGATGCCGTCGGGTACTCCTACGACCCGACCCTGATGCGCGAGGAGCCGCTCGACCCGGCCGGCCTCGACCGGGACTGGGAGCACCTGCGCACGATGTACGCCGAGCGGGCCCCGCGGTTCCTGGCGTCGGCCGTCCCCGGCCTCAACCCCGCCGTGGTGCGCCACGTCCGCCACCACGTCGCGCACGCGGCGTCGACGGCGCTGGCCTCGCCGCACCCGGACGCCGCGGTGCTGGTGGTCGACGGGCGCGGCGAGCGCACGTCGATGCTCGCCGGCGCCTACCGCGACCACAAGCTCGACGTGCTCGCCTCCCAGGCCCTGCCGCACTCGCTGGGGTTGCTGTACGAAAGCCTCACGGAGCATTTGGGTTTCGCGCGCTCCAGCGACGAATACAAGGTGATGGCGATGGCGTCCTACGGCAGCCCGCGCTTCGCCGACCGGCTGGCCGAGCGGGTGTACGCCCGCGGCGACGGCGGTTTCCGCACCGAGCCCATCGAGTGGGAGGAGCTGGCGCCGCCGCGCCGGCCCCACGAGGGCCGCCTCGATCCCGCGCACGCCGACCTCGCCTGCAGCGTGCAGCGCGTCGTCGAGGACGTGCTGCTCGACCTGGTGGGGTGGCTGCGCGAGCGCACCGACGGCGACGCGCTGTGCCTGGCCGGCGGCGTGGCGCTGAATTGCGTTGCCAACAGCCGCATCTACGCCGAGTCCGGCTTCGACCGGGTGTGGGTCCAGCCGGCCGCCGGCGACTCCGGCACGGCGCTGGGGGCGGCGCTGAGCCTGGCCGCCTCGTTCGGCGAGCCGATCGCCCCGATGCCGACGGCGCAGCTGGGCCGCGGCTGGTCGGACGAGCAGATCCGGGCGACGCTCGATGAGGCCGCCGTCGGCTACGAACGGCCGCCCGATCTGGCCGCCGCGATCGGCGACGCGCTGGCCGACAACTGCTTGGTGGGATGGTTCCAGGGCCGGGCGGAATTCGGGCCCCGGGCGCTCGGCGGCCGCTCGCTGCTGGCCGATCCGCGCCGGGCCGCCAACCTGGAACGCCTGAACGCGGTCAAGGGCCGCGAGCAGTTCCGCCCCGTCGCGCCGATGGTGCTGGCCGAGCGGGCCGCCGAAATCTTCTCGCGCGGGCCGCTTCCCAGCCCGTACATGCTGTTCGTGCACGACGTCGCCGAGCAGTGGCGAGACCGCATCCCCGCGGTCACCCACGTCGACGGCACGGCGCGGATCCAGACCGTCGACGCCGCCGACGACCCGCGCCTGCACGCGACGATCAGCCGCTTCGCCGAGCGCACCGGGGTCCCGGTCGTCGTCAACACCAGCTTCAACACCGCGGGGCGGCCGATGGTGGACAGCCCCCGCGACGCCCTGGAGGTGTTCGGCAGTTCCCCGATCGACGTGCTGGCGGTCGGCCCCTACGTGGTCAGGCGCCGCCGATGACCGCCGAATACGCCATCGTGGTGCCGACCATCGGCCGGGACTCCTTGCGCCGCTTGCTGGTTGCGCTGCAACAGGCGTCCGGTCCGGCCGCCGAGGTGATCGTGGTGGACGACCGGCCCGAGCCGTCCGGAGGTCTTCCGGTCCCCGCCGGCCTGCCCGTTCGGGTGCTGCGCAGCGGCGGGCGCGGCCCCGCCGCCGCGCGCAACGTCGGGTGGCGGGCCGCCACCGCCCGCTGGGTGTGCTTCCTCGACGACGACGTGCTCGTCGACGGCAACTGGAAAACGGCCCTGGCGGCCGATTTGCAGGCCGCGGACGCGGCCGGGGCGGTCGGCTCGCAGGCGGTGATCGAGGTGCCGGTCTCGGCGTCGCGGCCGCCGACCGACGACGAGCGCCGCACCTTGCGGCTGGCCGAGGCGCGGTGGATCACCGCCGACATGGCGTATCGCCGCGACGCGCTGGTGGCCGTCGGCGGGTTCGACGAGCGGTTTCCGCGCGCCTACCGCGAGGACTCCGACCTGGCGCTGCGCATCACCGAGGCCGGCGGGCGGATCGTGCGCGGCGCCCGTCGCTGCACCCATCCCGTCGCCCCCGCGACCTGGCGGTCCAGCGTGCGCGCCCAGGTCGGCAACCGTGACAACGCGCTGATGCGTCGCAAGCACGGCCGGTCCTGGCGGGCCAAGATCGGCGAGGGGCCGGGCCGGATGCCGGCGCACGTGGCCACCACGGCGGCCGGCGGCGTTGCCCTCGTCGCCGCGCTGGTCCGCCGCGGCCCGGTCGCTCGCGTGGCGGCCGCCGCCTGGCTCGCGCTCACCGCGGAGTTCGCGGTCCGGCGCTGGCGCGGCGGCCCGCGGTCGGGCGCCCAGGCGCTTCGACTTTCGTTGAGCAGCGCCCTGATCCCGCCGGTCGCGGTGGCGCACCGGCTGGCCGGCGAGTGGGCGTTCCGCCGGGCCCGGCGCGACCCGCCGCTGGCGGTCCTGCTCGACCGCGACGACACCCTGATCGTCGACGAGCCCTACCTCAACGACCCGGCCGGCGTGCGGCCCACCCACGGCGCCAGGCGGGCGCTGAACCGCCTGCGCCGGCGCGGCCTGCTGCTGGCGGTGGTGACCAACCAGTCGGGGGTGGCGCGGGGGCTGATCAGCCCCGAGGAGCTCACCGCCGTCAACGCCCGGGTCGATCAGGTCCTCGGGCCGTTCGACTCGTGGCAGGTGTGCGTGCACGGCGAGGCGGACGGCTGCGGCTGCCGCAAACCGCAACCCGGGATGGTGCTGGCGGCGGCGCGGGCTCTGGCGGTGCCCCCCGCGCGGTGCGTGCTGATCGGCGACACCGGGGGCGACGTGGCGGCGGCCCTGGCCGCCGACGCCAGGGCCGTGCTGGTGCCGACCCCGCGCACGCTGCCCGGCGAAGTCCGGCACGCGCGCGCCCACGCGCGGGTGGCCCAAAACCTCGGTGACGCCGTGTCTTTGGTGCTGCGGGAGTGCCAGTGAGCGCCGCAGCCCGCACGGCATTGAACACCGCTGTGGTGGCCCGCCTCGACAGCGCCGGGGACGTGGTGATCACCGGCCCGGCGGTGCGCGCGGTGGCCGCGGCCCACGACCGGGTGGTGATGCTCGTCGGACCGCGCGGCCGCGACGCCGCCGAATTGCTCGTCGGCGTCGACGAGATCGTCGAATGGCAGGCGCCCTGGGTCGATTTCGACTCGCCCGAGCTGACCGCCGCCCACGCCGAGGCGCTCATCAAGCAGCTGCGCGACATCGCGCCCTCGCGGGTCTACATCTTCACGTCGTTTCACCAGTCCCCGCTTCCGCTGGCGTTGTTGTGCCGCATGGCGTCGGTCGGCTGGGTGGGCGCGATCTGCACCGACTACCCCGGCACCCTGCTCGACCTGCGGCACCGGGTGCCGCCCGGGATCCCCGAGCCCCGGCGCGCGCTGTCGCTGGCCGAGGCGGCCGGCTGCTCGCTGCCCGCCGCGGACGACGGGGCGCTGCGGATCCGCGCGGTCGGCCCGCCGCCGCCGCGGCTGACGCGCCGGATCGGGGCCGAACGGTTCGTGGTGTTCCACCCGGGGGCGGCGGTGCCGGCCCGCCGGCCGAGCGCGGAACGCGGCGCGGCCATGGTGGCGGCGCTGGCCGGGGCGGGTCATCGCGTCGTGGTCACCGGCGGACCCGACGAGGCGGCGCTCACAGCCGTCGTCGCCGGCGACCGCGCGATCGACCTTGGCGGCCAC
Source organism: Mycobacterium paraense (assembly GCF_002101815.1). Classification (GTDB taxonomy): domain Bacteria; phylum Actinomycetota; class Actinomycetes; order Mycobacteriales; family Mycobacteriaceae; genus Mycobacterium; species Mycobacterium paraense. Next base: position 218,397 of record NZ_LQPM01000013.1, read on the forward strand.
ACCGATTGGGCCGAACTGGCGGCGGTGTTCGCCGCGGCCGAGGTCGTGGTGGTTCCCAACACCGGCCCCGCGCACCTGGCCGCCGCCGTCGGGGCCGCGGTGGTGTCGTTGTTCGCACCCGTGGTGCCGGCCGAGCAGTGGAGCCCCTTCGGGCGCCGGGTGACGGTGCTCGGCGACCAGCAGGCACCCTGTCGGGCCACCCGCGCCCGGGTCTGCCCGGTGCCGGGCCACCCCTGCCTGGACCACATCACCGACGCCGAGCTGCTCGCCGCGGTAGGGCGGGCAGGGCGAGAGGAGTAAAGCAATGATCGAAACGCATTTCGACCAGCTGCGAGAGGCGGTGGGCCGCACCAGCTCCGAGGCGGACCGGCTGCGCGGCTGGGGCCGGCAGCTGGCGTGGGTGCTGATGACCGGGGGCCGCCTGCTCGCATGCGGCAACGGCGGCAGCGCCGCGGAGGCGCAGCACCTCACCGCCGAAATCGTCGGCCGCTTCCGCGAGGAGCGAATACCGCTGTCCGCCATCGCCTTACACGCCGACACGTCGGCGCTGACCGCGATCGCCAACGACTACGGCGAGGACGAGATGTTCGCGCGCGGCGTGCGGGCGCACGGTCGGCCCGGGGACGTGCTGGTGTCGCTGTCCACCAGCGGCAGCAGCCGAAACGTGCTGGCCGCGGTCAAGGCCGCCCACGACGTGGGCATGGTGACTTGGGCGCTGACCGGCCCGGAGCCCAACGTGCTTGCCGCCATGTGCGACGAGGCCATCTGCGTGGACGCCGCGACCACGGCTACCGTGCAGGAGATCCACCTGATGCTGATTCACGGCCTGTGCATGGCCCTCGACGACGTGCTGCTCAGCGAGCAACCGTCATGACGGCCAAACCTCTTGTCATCGTTGGGGATTCGATCCTCGACGTCGATGTCCTGGGCTCGGCCACGAGGCTGAGCCCCGAGGCTCCGGTGCCGGTGGTCGACGCCGAACGGCTCGTACAACGGCCGGGCGGGGCCGGGCTGGCGGCCCTGCTCGCGGCCAGGACCGAGACCGCCGTGGTGTTGATCACCGGCATCGCCTCCGACGACGCGGGCCGGCAGCTGCGCGCCCTGCTCGCGGCCGCGGGGGTCACGGTGCTGGCGCTGCCGATGTCCGGAACGACGGTGACCAAGACCAGGATCCGGGCGCGCGGCCAGTCGATGCTGCGGCTCGACCGGGGCGACGGCGCCCCGGTGAATCGTCCGCTCCCGGCGCAGGCCAAGGCGGCCCTGGCCGGCGCCGGCGCGATCTGCGTCGCCGACTACGGCGCGGGCGTGACCGCGCTGCCCGTCATCCGGGAGGCGCTCGGCGGCGTGGCATCCCGGGTGCCGCTGGTCTGGGACCCGCACCCGCGGGGCGCCCCGCCGGTGGCGGGTTGCGCGCTGGTGACCCCGAACGCCGAAGAGGCGCGCCACTTTTGCGACCAGCCCGGGTGTGACCCCGCCGAGGTGCTGCTGCGCAAGTGGGCCGCCCACGCAGTGTGCATCACCCGCGGGGTCCACGGCGCACGCGTGCACGCGCACGGGCTGGCGGCGTGCCACGTCGGAATCCCGGAGGGAACCCCGCAGGACGCCGCCGATGTGTGCGGCGCCGGGGACCGCTTCGCCGTCGCCGCGGCCGTCGCACTGGCGAGCGGCGCCGACCCGGTGGCGGCGGTCAAAACCGCCGTCGCCGACGCCGCCCGGTTCGTCGCCGCCGGCGGCGCCGCCGCGGTGTCGACGCCCGTCCCCGGCGGCGACGCCGGCATCGTCTCGGCGGCAACGCAACTCGAGGACACCACCGCGGTCGACGCGATCGCGCTGGCCGAACGGCTGCGGCGCGCCGGCCGCACCGTGGTGGCGACCGGCGGGTGCTTCGACCTGTTGCACACCGGGCACGTGCGGCTGCTTCGGCAGGCCCGCGAGCTCGGCGACGCGCTGATCGTCCTGGTCAACTCCGACGAGTCGGTGCGCGCGCTCAAGGGCGACGGGCGACCGGTGATGCGCGACGTCGACCGGGCGCGCGTGCTGGCCGCACTCGGCTGCGTCGATGCGGTGGCGATCTTCGACGGGCCCACGCCCGAGCGCTTGCTGGACACCCTGCGCCCCGACATCTGGGTGAAGGGCGGCGACTACGCGGCCGCCGAACTCCCCGAGAGCGACACCGTGCGGCGCCACGGCGGCACCGTGATCATCCTGCCCACCGTGGCCGGCTACTCCTCCTCCCGTTTGATCGCCGCGGCGACCTCCGCCCGCGAACTCACCGAAAGGTCTTGATGTGACAGCACAATCGCTCGAAGGCGTCCTGATCACCGGCGGCTCCTCCGGACTGGGCGCGGCCACCGTCGCGGCCGTGGCCCGGCGCGGCGGCGTGCCGCTGGTCATCGACAAGAACCCGCCGGCGGCGGACATCCCGTACGCGGCCGCCGACCTCGCCGACACCGGCGCGGTGGCCAGCGCCGTCGACTCGTTGGCCGAGCGGGTCGGCGGCCGGATCACCGGCGTGTTCACCGCGGCGGGCATCGACTCCTGCGGCGCGCTCGATCAGGTGCCGGCCAAGGAATGGGAACAGGTCATCGCCGTCAACCTGATCGGCACCGCCTCGGTCGTTCGTGCCGCCCTGCCGTATCTGAGGGCCAGCGGTGGGCGGATCGTCACCTGCGCCTCGACGCTGGGCATCAAGGCGGTCGGGGACGCCACCGCGTACTGCGCCTCCAAATTCGGGGTCGTCGGCTTCACCCGCGCGCTGGCGGCAGAACTCGCCGGGGAGGTCGGCGTGACGCTGCTGATTCCCGGCGGCATGCACACCCCGTTCTTCGACGGGCGGCCCGACCAGTACAAGCCGCCGCCGGACGCCAAGCTCAACGCGCCGGGCGACGTCGCCGAGACCGTGCTGTTCGCCCTCTGTCAGCCCGCCGGCTGCGAGCTGCGCGAAATGGTCGTCTGCGCCTCGACGGAGTCGTCGTGGCCATAGGCCTGAAGGCCGATCCCCACGCCGACACCATCGTCGTGCTGCGCGCGTTGGGGCTCGGCGACCTGCTGACGGCCGTGCCCGCCCTGCGTGGGCTGCGCCGCCACTACCCCGCGGCCCGGGTGACGCTGGCCGCCCCCTCCCGGTATCGCGAGCTCGCCCTGCTGACCGGGGCGATCGACGACGTGCTGCCCACCGCGTGCCTGGGCGATTTGCACGAGCTGCCGCAGCCGCCGGGCCTGGCGATCAACCTGCACGGGTGCGGGCCGCAAAGCATCGACCACCTGCTCACCTGGCGGCCGCAGGCCGTGCTCACCCATTGCCATCACCGCCATCCGGCCCTGGCGGGGCCGCCATGGCGCACCGACGTGCACGAGGTGCAGCGCTGGTGCGCCCTGCTGGAGTGGGCCGGAATCCCTTGCGAGGCAGACGATGTGCGGCTGCCGCGACCGTCGGTGCACCCCGACCGCATCGGCGCGGTGGTGATCCATCCCGGGGCCTCGGCGCCGGCGCGGCAATGGCCGCCGGACCGGTTCGCGGCGGTGGCCGCGGCGCTGCGCGACGAGGGACACGAGATCGTGATCACGGGATCGGCCGCCGAATTCGGCCTCGCCCACGAGGTCGCCCGCGCCGCCCGGTTGCCGCGGACGGCGGTGGTGGCCGGCCTGCTGGACGTGACTGCGATGGCCGCCCTGATCAGCGACAGCCGCCTGGTCATCTGCGGGGACACCGGGGTGGCGCACCTGGCCGCCTCGACCGGCACCGCGTCGGTGGTGCTGTTCGGCCCCACCGCCCCGGCCCGCTGGGGGCCGCGCGGGCCGGCCCCGCACGCCGCGCTGTGGGCCGGCGGCGTCGGCGACCCGCACGCCGACACACCGCACGAGGGGCTGCTGTTGATCACGGTGGGCCGGGTGCTGGCGGCCAGCCGCCAAATCCTCGAGGAGACGGCATGATTGACGGGCCGCGCGTCGGTGTGGTGGGCGCCGGCTACGTCGGATTGACCACCGCGGTCTGCGTGGCCGCGGCGGGCCTGGACACGGTGGCCGTGGACATCGACCCCGAACGGGTGCGCAGCCTGGCCGCCGGCATCCCGGTCATCGACGAACCGGAACTGCCAAAGCTGCTGCGCGACGGGCTCGCCCGCGGCACGCTGCGCTTCACCGCCGACTTCGGCGAACTCGCCGGCCGCGACGTCGTGTTCGTCTGCGTTCCCACGCCCAGCGCCGACGACGGGCGCGCGGATCTCGGCGCCGTGCGCTCGGTGGTCGACCGGCTCGGGGAGGTCCTGGCGCCCGGCGCCATCGTGGCGCTGAAGTCCACCGTGCCCGTCGGCACCACGTCGGCCATGGCGGAGCGCCTGAGCGACAAGGGCATTCGCGTCGTCTCCACCCCCGAGTTCCTGCGTGAGGGCCGGGCCGTGCACGACTTCCGGCACCCCGACCGGCTTGTCATCGGCACCCACGACGAGGCGGCGGCGCGGGCGGTGCGACGCTCCTACGGCCTGGGCGCCGAGCCCGTGCTGCGGATGAGCCCGGAGAGCGCCGAGCTGGCCAAGTACGCCTGCAACGCCTTCCTCGCCGTCAAGCTCTCCTATGCGAACTCGCTGGCCGCGCTGTGCGCCCGGGTGGGCGCCGACATCGACGACGTCACCGGGTGCATGGGCGCAGACCGGCGGATCGGTCCGGATTTCCTGCGCCCCGGGCCCGGCTGGGGCGGCTCCTGCCTGCCGAAGGACACCGCCGCGCTGCTGCACACGGCGCGCCGGCACGGGATCGCGTTCGTCGAGGTGGACGCGGCGCGGCGCACCAACACCGCGCAGGCGGGGCGGATCGCCGCGGCGCTGCGGCAGCGGCTGGGCCGGCCGTTGGCCGGCTGCCGGATCACCGCGCTGGGGTTGACGTTCAAGGCGGCCACCAGCGACACCCGCGACTCCCCCGCGCTGGCCGCCTGCCGGCAACTCGCCGAGGACGGCGCCCAGGTGATGGGATACGACCCGCAACTGCCCCACCTCGATCCCACCGCGCTGCACCACTCCCGGGTGACCGCCGTCGACGACCCGTATCGCGCCGCCAAGGCCGCCGAGGCGATCGTGGTGCTGACCGAGTGGCCGCAGTTTCGCGGCCTCGATTGGCACGCCATCGCGCGGGACGCGCCGTCGGCGCTCGTCCTGGACACCCGCAACACGCTCGACCCGGCCACCGTGCGGGCCGCGGGGCTGGGGTACCTGGGAAACGGCGCGCCCCGCGGGTTCTGATGCCGGCCGACGGAGGCAGGAATAACGATCCCGAATTCGGGTATGCGGGAATTTGTGCGCCGACGCACGCGCGACAGCGCTGCTCGGAAAGCTGCCCGGAAAGTCGAACCCATGGCGATCCGGGGTCTGGTTCGGTTCGGCGCGGCGAACACGCCGATGCGCGGCCAAACGACACCCCATCTTTTCTGACTAGGAGGGCAATCAATGTCTAAGCAAGAGGTCTCGGACTACCTGCTGGAGCGGCTGAGGACTTGGGGCGTCGAGCACGTATTCGGGTATCCCGGCGACGGCATCAACGGCATCCTCGCCGCGTTCGGGCGCGCCGAGAACAAGCCCATGTTCATCCAGTCGCGGCACGAGGAGATGAGCGCGTTCGAGGCGGTGGGCTACGCCAAGTTCACCGATCGGGTCGGGATCTGCATGGCCACGTCGGGCCCCGGCGCGATCCACCTGCTCAACGGTCTTTATGACGCCAAGCTCGACCACGTCCCGGTGGTGGCGATCGTCGGGCAAACCAACCGCAGCGCGATGGGCGGGTCGTATCAGCAGGAAGTCGACCTGATGAGCCTGTATAAGGACGTTGCCAGCGACTACGTCCAAATGGTCACTGTCCCAGAGCAATTGCCCAACGTGCTGGACCGGGCCATCCGCGTGGCTCTGGCCCAGCGCGCACCGACGGCGCTAATCATCCCGTCCGACGTGCAGGAGCTGCCGTACTCGCCACCCACCCACGCGTTCAAGATGGTGCCCTCCAGCCTGGGCATCGAGTGGCCGGCGGTTTCCCCCGACGACGCGGCGATCCAGCGCGCGGCCGAGGTGCTCAACGCCGGGAAGAAGGTCGCGATGCTCGTCGGCAACGGCGCCGCCGGGGCCCGCGACGAACTGATCGAGGTCGCCGACCTGCTCGGCGCCGGGGCCGCCAAGGCGCTGTTGGGCAAGGACGTGTTGAGCGACGAATTGCCCTGGGTCACCGGCTCGATCGGGTTGCTGGGCACCCGGCCCAGCTACGAGCTGATGCGCGACTGCGACACTCTGCTCACGGTGGGGTCGAGCTTCCCCTACACGCAGTTCCTGCCGGAGTTCGGGCAGTGCCGCGCCGTGCAGATCGACGTCGACGGCCGGTTCATCGGGATGCGCTACCCCTATGAGGTCAACCTGGTTTCCGACGCGAAGGCCGCGCTGCGGGCCCTCATTCCGCACCTGCGGCGCAAGGACGACCGGAGCTGGCGCGACACCATCGAGTCCAACGTGTCGCGCTGGTGGGAAACCATGGAGATGGAGGCGAAGGTCAGCGCCGACCCGATCAACCCCATGCGGTTGTTCTCCGAGCTGTCCCCCCTGCTGCCCGAAAACGCGATCGTCACGGCGGATTCCGGTTCGGCGGCCAACTGGTATGCGCGAAACCTGCGGTTCCGCGGCAACATTCGCGGGTCGCTGTCGGGCACCCTGGCGACGATGGGCCCCGGCGTCCCGTACGGCATCGGCGCGAAGTTCGGCCACCCGGAGCGCCCCGTCATCGTGTTCGCCGGTGACGGCGCCATGCAGATGAACGGCATGGCCGAGCTCATCACGATCAAGCGGTACTGGCAGGAGTGGGCCGACCCCAGGCTGATCGTGGCGATCCTGCACAACAACGACCTCAACCAGGTCACCTGGGAGATGCGCGCGATGGCGGGCTCCCCGAAATTCGCGGAGTCCCAGAACCTTCCGGACATCGACTTCGCCGGATTCGCGGCCAGCCTGGGCCTGAACGCGATGGCCATCAAGGACGGCGACGAACTCGCGGACGCCTGGCGCAGCGCGCTGGCCGCGGACCGTCCCACGGTGCTGGACGTCTACACCGACCCGGACATGCCACCGATTCCGCCGCACGCCACCTGGGATCAGTTCAAGGCGGCCACCGCGGCGGTGCTGTCCGGCGACGAGGACCGGGTCGGCTTCGTCAAGGTGGGTCTGAAAACCAAGGCGCAGGAGTTCTTGCCGCACAAGAAGAGCTGACGGGGTGACCCGGGGAAATGACGGGAAATCACACACCTACGTTGTTCGAGGCGCTGGCCGCCGATCTGCGTGCCGGCGTCGACGGTGAGGTTCGGTTCGATCCGGGCTCGCGCGCGACCTACTCCACCGACGCCTCGAACTATCGGCAGGTGCCCATCGGGGTCGTCGTGCCGCGCACGCCGGAAGCCGCGGTCGACGCGGTCGCCGCGTGTCGCCGGCACGACGTCCCGGTCCTGTCCCGCGGCGGGGGCACCAGCCTGGCGGGGCAGTCCTGCAACGCGGCGGTGGTCATCGACTGGACCAAGTACTGCACCCGGATTCAGTCCGTCGACACCGAAGCCGGTGTCGCCGTGGTGGAGCCGGGCATCAAGCTCGACGTGCTCAACGACCACCTGCAGTCGTCGGGCTGGATGGTCGGACCCAAGCCGTCCACCCACGTCAGTTGCGCGATCGGCGGGATGATCGGCAACAATTCCTGCGGCTCGAGCGCCCAGGCATACGGCAAGATGGTCGATTCGGTGCGCCGGATGGAGGTGCTGACCTACGACGGGCTGCGGATGTGGGTGGGCCCGACCGACGACGACGAGTACGCGCGAATCATGGGCCAGGGCGGCCGGCGGGCCGAGATCTATCGCGGCCTGAAGGACATCGCCGACGAATATGCCGACGACATCCGGCGGAAGTACCCCCGGATTCCCAGACGGGTGTCGGGCTACAACCTCGATTCGCTGTTGGGAGAGAACGGCTTTGACGTCGGCAAGGCGCTGGTCGGTTCGGAGAGCACGCTTGTCACGGTGCTGCGCGCGGAGCTGTCGCTGGTGCGGATCCCCGGGGCCACCGCGCTGGCGGTCCTGGGCTTCGGCGACGTCTTCTGCGCCGCCGACGCGGTTCCGGCGGTGCTCGAGCACAACCCCTCGGCCCTGGAGGGCCTCGACCACCGCCTGGTGGAGCTGGAGCACTCGCGGCGGCTGGCCGAGAAGGCGTTGCGCCAGCTGCCGGACGGCAAGGCCTGGCTGATGGTTCAGTTCGACGGCGACGACCAGGACGAGGCCGATCGCAAGGCCAAGTCGATGATCGACGCTCTGCAAGGGGAATATACGGACGCCACGGTGATCGATGACCCCAAACGCAAGAAGGAGGTCTGGGCCGCCCGCGAAGCCGGGCTGGGCGCGACCGCGTATCCGCCCAACGAGCCCGAGACCCATGAGGGCTGGGAGGACGCCGCGGTGCCGCCGGATCGGCTGGGCGATTACCTGCGTGACTTCCGCCGGCTGCTCGACCGCTACGACTACGGAAGTGCCTCGCTCTACGGGCATTTCGGCCAGGCCTGCGTGCACACCCGGATCCCGTTCGTCTTGCGAACCGCCGAAGGCATCGCCAAATACCGTTCGTTCGCCGAAGAATCGGCCCGGTTGGTTGTGTCCTACGGCGGCTCGCTGTCCGGCGAGCACGGCGACGGCCAGTCCCGCGGTGAGTTGCTTTCCATCATGTTCGGCGAGCGCATCGTGGGCGCCTTCGAGCGGACCAAGGCGCTGTTCGATCCCGACAACCGGATGAACCCCGGCAAGGTCGTCCACCCGTACAAGCTCGACGAGAACCTGCGCTACGGCGCGGGTTATCGGCCGGCCGAGCCGAAGGTCCTGTTCGCCTACCCCGACGACGACCACCGTTTCTCGCGCGCCGCGGCGCGCTGCGTGGGCGTCGGCAAGTGCCGCGGGCACGAGTCGGGCGTGATGTGCCCCAGCTACCGCGCCACCGGCGAGGAGGAACACTCCACCCGGGGCCGGGCGCGGCTGCTGTTCGAGATGGTGCAGGGTGACGTCATCACCGACGGCTGGCGTTCGACCGAGGTGCACGACGCGCTGGATCTGTGCCTGGCCTGCAAGGGTTGTCGCAGCGACTGCCCGGTGAACGTCGACATGGCGACCTACAAGGCCGAGTTCCTGTTCCACCACTATCGGGGCCGCTTCCGGCCGATGGCGCACTACTCGATGGGCTGGATCCCGTTGTGGGCCCGCCTGGCCGCGGTGGCGCCGCGCACGCTCAACGCCGTCGCGCACGCGCCCGCGTTGTCGACGCTGCTCAAGAAGGCCGGCGGCATCGACACCCAACGCGAGCTGCCGCGCTTCGCCGACGAACGGTTCACCGCGTGGTTTCGGCAGCGGCCCGCGGCCGCCGCGGCGGCACCGCGGGGGCGGGTGGTGCTGTGGCCGGACACCTTCGTCAACAACTTCGAACCCGACGTCGGCAAGGCCGCCGTCGCCGTGCTGGAGGCGGCCGGCTTCGAGGTCGAGGTGCCGAACCGGACCGTGTGCTGCGGGCTGACGTGGATCTCCACCGGCCAACTCCCCACCGCCAAACGCGTTCTGCGGCGCACCCTTGCGACGCTGAAACCGGCGCTGCGGACCAGCACCCCGGTGGTGGTGCTGGAACCCAGCTGCGCCGCGGTGTTCCGCTCGGACCTGCCCGAACTGCTGTACGGCGACGAGGACGCGCACCGACTGGCCGACCAGACCTACACCCTCGGCGACCTGCTGGCGGCCAAGGCGCCGGACTGGAAGCCGGCCGCGCTGCGGGGCAGCGCCGTCGTCCAGCAACACTGCCATCAACACGCGGTGCTGGGCTACACCCACGAGCGCGAACTGCTCGGCGATGCGGGGCTGGACGTCGACGTCCTCGACGCCGGATGTTGCGGCCTGGCGGGCAATTTCGGCTTCGAGAAGGGGCACTACGACATCTCGGTGGCGTGCGCGCAGGACAAGCTGATCCCGGCGTTGAGCGGCGCCGACGACGACGCGTTGGTGCTGGCCGACGGGTTCAGCTGCCGCACCCAGATCCGCGGCCTCGCCCCCGACCGCCGCCCGATGCACGTCGCGCAGGTCCTGGCCCAAACGGTCCGGGCGCCCGGCTCACTGCGCGGAGGCGGTCCGGGCGCTGCGCAGATCGTCGACGAATGACTTGTACGCCTCGTCGTGGGAATCGCTGCGATCGCGCAGCACCGACGACGGGTGCACCGTCGCGACGACGACCGGCTCCGGCTCCAGGTCGACCTCGACCGTGCCGGGCAGTCCGAGGACCTCGCCGCGCTGGGCGGACACCCGAAACGCCGCTCCCAGAAGCGATTGCGCGGCGGTCGCACCGAGGCACAGGATCACCTGCGGCCGCACCGCCTCGATCTCGGCGATCAGCCACGGCCGGCACGCGACCACCTCGGTGCGGCTCGGTTTCTGGTGGATCCGCCGTTTGCCGCCCTTGCGGGTGAACTTGAAATGCTTGACGGCGTTGGTCTGATACGTCAGCGCCGGGTCAATGCCGGCGTCTTCGAGCGCCCGCGCGAGCAAGCGGCCCGCGGGCCCGACGAACGGCAGGCCGGCACGGTCCTCCTGGTCCCCCGGCTGCTCACCCACCAGCATGAGCGGCGCCCCCGGGTGCCCGTGGCCGAAAACCGTTTGGGTGGCATCGGCGTACAGGGGGCAGCCGTGGCAACGGTCGGCCGCGGCTTGCAGCGCCTCGAGCCCGCGATCCTCGGGCACATACCGCGCGGCGCTGAGCTTGGTGGTCGCCATGAGTCAAGCCTTAAGACGGGCGCAGCCCGGGGACGTCATGTCCCCGGGCATACCCCTGGACCTCGGCGTGAAACGCCGCGTCAGCCCTTTCCCATGATGGCGTCGCGGGCCCGATCGAGCATCGCCGCGAAGGGTCCGGCGGTCAGGTTGGCCATCTGCGACTCGACGCCGGCGTGCGGCCGGGTGGGCGCGATCGCCTCGGCGAGCTTGGCGGCGCGGCCCATCCGCTGCAGCTCGTCGTCGCTCAATTGCTCGCCCAGCTTGGCGAACTCGTCGGATTCCTCGTGCTGGGCGTGATCGAGAACGGCATCCCGCAGCTCGGTGAGATGCCGGGTGAACTCCTCGCTGTCGACGTCGAGCTTCTCCAGCTTCTGCAGGACCGTCTTGGCCTCGTGCTCTTCGGCCAGTCGCTTGTCGACCACCGCGCCGCCGTCGGCGATCTTCCGCTTGGCCCGCGGGTGAACGACCTCCTCCTCGGCGGTCTCGTGCACGGCCAGCATCCGGCGAAGTTCGAGGAACGACTTCTCCCGCTCTTTGCCCGAGGCCGACAGCGTGTCGGCGAACAACGACTTGATCTGCTCGTGCTGACTGACAAGGAAGTCGACCACATCGGTGGGCGACTTGATGGCGTGCTGCGCCATGATGTCCCTCCCAAAGCCATTTGGTTTCAATTGAGCGCGCGGGCTGTTGCGCGCTCTCCAGCGGCTACCCGGGGGCCCCGGCCACCAAACGGGCCACGCGCTGTGGCCGGAAAAACACGTGTGAGGTGGGCCGATTCGGGTAATCATCCGGAAAACGCCCAGGTTTGAAAGGACGACAGCGATGGGGTGGCGGGTGGCGATGGCCGGCGCTCTGGGCGCCGTCACCGTGGCGGCCGGTTGCGCGACGCCGGGATCGACGCTGGAGAGCGCGCCGGCGGTGGTGTTGTGGTCGGTCGGGGCGGCCCTGCGCCAGCCCGTGTGGTCCTATCGCACCAACGCCCTGGTCGCCATCACCGACGATCACCGGCTGGCCGAGGTCAGCCAGGGGGCGCGCCCCGACGACGCGACGACGCGCCTGTCCGCGCCCATGGCGGTGGGCCGCAACCTGCAGATCAGCCAGAAGGACGACCGGGTCGTGTTCGTGCCGCAGCCCGAGCGTGGCCGCGTCGCCTCCGTCGACCTCCAAAGCCTGCGCCAGGTCAACGATTTCGACGCCGGCCCGGCCCCGGCCTACCTGGCCGAAGACGCCGGGATGCGGATATTGCTCGCCCTGTCGGCGGACGGGACGGCGGTCACGCCGGTCGACCAGTACGGCTTCCCTAAGTTGCCGACGGCGCCCATTCCCGACGATCCCGCGGAGGCCATCGACGGCGCCAACCGCGGGCGAAAGATCGACTACCACGTGTACGCGGCGTCGGGAATCCGCTATTACGAAGGCTTTACGTCGCCTCCGCAGCAGCGCGGCACGCTGGGCATGGACGTCGCGGTCTCGGCGGGCGACGGCGCCGCGGACACCCGCAACTACATCGCCGGACACGACAGCAGCACGCTGTACGCCGTCGACTCGCGCCGCGGCGGCAGGGGGATGGAGGTGCTGGCCAGCGCCCAATTGCCCGCGCCGATCCGCGAACTCGGCACCGACGACACCCGGATCTACGCCGCCACCGACCGCGAGGTGGTGGTGCTCGAGACGGCAAGCTTCACCGGCTTTGCGGACCGCAAGATCCCGGTGATCCGCGTCATCGACTACCGGTCCGCGCTGCCCGGCGACGCCGCGGGAGCCCACCCGTCGGGCATGGCCATCGGGCCGCACCGCGTCTATCTCACGCTGGCCGGCGCGCCCTACGTGATCAGCGTCGCCAAGCCGCATCTGTGAGCGTCTGCGAGGGTTAGGAGAAACCGATGAGCGCAACACAAAACCCCACCCGCGCGGCGATCGACATCGACAACGACGTCGAACTGATCACCCAACAGATCAAGGCGCTCAAGGAACTTGCCCAACAGGACGACGCCGAGGCGATCAGCGAAGGACAACGCTACGACTTCAGCATCAGGTGGGGCACGGTGCTGGCGGGTCGGCTGCGCCGGCTGGTGCACTACAGCTCGCTGGGCCGGCTCAACGAGGCGGACGAGCGCCGGTTTCACGCGTTGCGCGACGAATTGCGCACGCTGTCGCACCTGATCGATCGATTCCGGCTCGCCCAGCCCGATTTCACCGACCGCCCGCCCGCCAGGGCGAAACGCTTCCGTCCCCGTCGCTGAGGAAATCCCTCTCCGCCAACACGATTCCGGCCCGCGGCTTCGCGCAGTCCGGGTTGCGACAGGTCAGCCCGACCATGTAGGCGTCGGAATCCTCGTCGAGGAACAAAAAGCCGAGATACAGGGCGTCGCCGACGTCGAAGTCCGTCGCCCCGCAGCATTCGCAGTGCCCACCCTTGGCCGCGATCTGCGCCGACACCCGGTCGCGGGCCGCCGGGTACAGGGCGATCAGCTCCGGGCGCACCAGGGTGTCGTCGTCACTCATGTCAGATCTCCACGTCCTTGTCGTAGTGGACGTTGTCCTCCCGCCAGCCGCCCAGGCCGTACCCGATGCCGCGGTGGTCGTCGATGAACTCGATCTGGTTGATCCACTTGGCCATCTTGAAGCCGACCTGCGTCTCGACCCGCAGCCGCAGCGGCGCACCGTGCTTGATCGGCAACGGTTTTCCGTTCATCTCGTACGCCAGGATGGTCTGCGGCTTGTAGGCCAGTTCGAGATCCATCACCTCGTAGAACTGCCCCTCCCCCTCGGCGCTGGGTTCGTCGCGCCCGGTGTCCTGCATCGTCAGGAAGCACACGTAGCGCGCCTGCGGCAGCGGGCGCACCAGGTCCGCCAGCGCGGCCAGCGGCAGCCCCGTCCATTCGCCGATGCTCGACCAGCCCTGGACGCAGTTGTGCAGCACCCGCTGGCTTTGGGCGTCGGCCAGCGCGCGCAGCGCGGCGAGGTCCAGCGTCACCGGCTCTTCGACGAGCCCACCGACGCGCAGCCGCCAGTCGACGAAGTTGTGCACCGCCATCACCTTGTACTCGGCCGAGCACGGCGGCTTGCCGTTGACGCGGTGTTCTTCCGACAGCATCCGTTCCGGATAGTCCTGTCGCGAGTCCAGGGGGCGCAGCAGGAGCAGCCGGGCCCGCGTGATGACGGCGCCGAGGATGCGGCGGACCTGGACCGGCCGGCGCAGGCTCCACACCGTGGCGGCGACGTGAATGGCGACGATCGCGCCGATGATCACGAACGACAACACGGTGCCCAGGGTGACGTTGCGGACCGAGCCCAGGATCATCGAGGAGTTGAGCTGGCCCCAGCCCCAGAAGAAGACCATCGACACGTGGATCGCGATGAAGACCAAGAACGCGACCAGCCCGAGAAAGTGCAGGCTGCGCGCGGATTGCCGCCCGCCGAAGGCCCGCACGAACCAGGGGAAGCGGGCCTCGATCGCCGGGGACTGCGCCGCGCCGGTGAGGATTTGGAACGGCGCCAGCAGGAAGATGACGCCCGCGTAGGTCAGCTTCTGGATGGCGTCCAGCGGTTCGTTGGGCAGCAGCGGGGGCAGGTTGAACGTCATGTAGGTCAGGACGTCGTTGCCGGCCTCCACGAACGTCGCCCACGACTGGGGCCAGTACCGGTGCCACTGGCCCGTAGCGAACAGCAGGATGTAGTACGACAGCCCGACCAGGACCCAGCCGATCACCGAGATGAAGTGCCAGTGCCGCCCCATGCCGAGCTTCTTGTGACCGGGCAGCGCCACCAGCGGGCTGTAGTCCTCCTCCTCGTCGAGGGTGTCGAAGAGCTTGTCGGTCGGCATCGTCTTGGTGGTGAAGCGCGCCCACTCGGTGCCGGGCTTGCTGTCCTCACGCCAATACAGCTTGGGGTGGGTGGACAGGATCTCGATGCCGCTGCGCAGCAACAACGTCAGAAACAGGACGTTGAGCCAGTGGTCGATGCGCAGCCATGCCGGGTAGTCGAGCACGATCTCGGTCATTTAATGCCCCCCCGCTCAATCCTCCCAGTGCTGCCGCCGCGGGTGGGCGACGTTGATGCCCAGCAGCACCGACCCGTGCAGTCCGATGAAGGCGCCCGCGAACGCGAGCGCGAACGTCGCCGGCGCGACGTCCCACCGCCCGGTGACGGTGGTCATGCCGGGCAGGCTGGCGATCCGCGTGGCGACGTCAACGCAGAGAATGATCACCGAGAGCAGGCTGCCGAGAAACCAACCCGCTTGTGTCACAGCGGGATTGCGACCGAAGCCCATGCTGGCGGCGGCCAGCAGGCACGCCGCCATCACCACGACGGCGTACACCACGAAGGCCGCCGGCAGGCCGTCCTGCTCGGCCACCACGTACATCAGGTAGCCGTGCAGGCCGGCGATGCCGGCGAGCAGGACGGCGCCCAAACCCGTTACGAGCCTGGGTAAGTCGAAGGCGACGTAGCCGCCGAGGGACAATATTCGAAACATCCTGCTGCGGTGCCAGTTTTCTGGCCACGACTCGACGAGAAAACCCACATCGCGCGCGTACCCGATGCCCAATTCTTCAAACGTCGCCTTGTAGGAACTGCCGTTTTCGTTTCCGACGGACTACATTCGCGGCAGGGTCGCAGGCTAAGGAGGAGGCCGCCGCGTGAATCCTCAGGATCCGCTCGGGTATGGCCCGTACGGCCCGTTCAGTTACGACCCGCTCGGCCGCGTGCCGCCGGCGCCGCCGCCGGTGGAGCTGCCACCCGTCCCCGCGCCACCGCCGCCGTCGTCCCGCCCGCCCGTCAACACGCTGGCGACGCAATCGCTGGTGTTCGCGTTCCTCTCCCCGCCCGTCGGCGCGGTCCTGGGACACCTGGCGCTGGCACGCATCCGCCGCACCGGCGAGCCCGGCCGAAGCCGCGCGCTGGCGGGGGTGGTGCTGTCGTATGCGTTCGTCACCCTGGTGGTGCTCGCGCTGCTCGGCTGGGCCGCCCTGGCCGCGTTTCGGTCCGGCCCGGCCCCGACGGCGGCACCGGCCACCACGGCCGCGGCGCCGCCGGGTCCCACGGTCGCCCCGGGCGGCGTGGCCACGCTGTTGCCCAGCGTCGGCGACCTGAAGACCATCACCGATGACCAGAACCTCGAGGCCGGCCAGACGTGGGACCATCCGGCCCGCTCCGACCGGGAGGGCACCATCGACCGTCCGGAGTGCTGGGGCGCCATCGCCCCGGGGACCCCGGACGCGTACAGCGTCGACGCCCTGTTCGGCTACCACGCCGCCGAATTCTCCGACACCCGCAGCCTGCTGAAGTCGGTCCAGGTGATCGACGCCGCGGCGGCGTTTCGCGACGGGCCGGCGGCCCAGTCGCAACTGCAGAAGCTGCAGGACGGGTGGCGGCAGTGCGGCGGGACGACCGTGAGCGTGACGATCCCCGAGGCCGGCGCCATTCCGTTCGCGGTGAGCCCGCCGGCCGATGCCGGCAACGGGATCACCACGCTGGGGCTGACCCCCAAGGGGCTGCAGGTGCGCTCCGCCCGCGCGATCGCGGCCAAGGCCAACGTCGTCGTCGACCTCTACGTGTCCTACAGCGGCACCACCGACGCCGACCGCCCCCGCACCACGGCCGTGAGCATCGCCAACTTCGTGCTCAACAAGATCCCCGGCTGAGGCGCCCCAGTAGGGTGGGCCCCATGAAATATCTGGACGTCGACGGGGTCGGCCGGGTCAGCCGAATCGGCCTGGGCACCTGGCAGTTCGGGTCGCGGGAGTGGGGCTACGGGGAGGGTTACGCCTCCGGCGCCGCGCGCGACATCGTCCGCCGGGCCCGCGCCCTGGGGGTCACGCTGTTCGACACCGCCGAGGTGTACGGCCTGGGCAAGAGCGAGCGGATCCTCGGCGAGGCGCTCGGCGACGAGCGCGCCGAGGTCGCGGTGGCCAGCAAGGTCTTCCCGGTGGCCCCGTTCCCCGCGGTGGTCAAGCAGCGCGAGCGCGCCAGCGCGCGCCGGCTGGGTCTGGACCGCATCCCGCTCTACCAGATCCATCAACCCAACCCCGTGGTGCCGGACTCGGTGATCATGCCGGGGATGCGCGAGTTGCTCGACGGCGGAAAGATCGGCGCGGCCGGCGTCTCGAACTACTCGCTGGCGCGCTGGCGCAAGGCCGACGCGGCGCTGGGGCGGCCGGTGATCAGCAACCAGGTGCATTTCTCGCTCGCCCATGCCGGCGCGGTCGAGGACCTGGTGCCCTTCGCCGAGCGCGAGAACCGCATCGTGATCGCCTACAGCCCGCTGGCCCAGGGGCTGCTGGGCGGCAAGTACGGCCTGGACAACCGCCCCGGTGGGGTGCGGGCGGTGAACCCGCTGTTCGGGACCGAGAATCTGCGCCGCATCGAGCCGCTGCTGCAGACGCTGCGCGACGTCGCCGCCACGGTCGGGGCCAAGCCGGCGCAGGTGGCGCTGGCCTGGCTGATCCACCTTCCGGGCGTCGTCGCCATTCCCGGCGCGTCGAGCGTCGAGCAACTCGAGTTCAACGTCGCGGCCGCCGACATCGAGCTGCCCGCGGATTCCCGCGACGCGCTCACCGACGCCGCGCGCGCCTTCCGGCCCGCGTCGGCCGGCCGCTTCCTGACCGACCTGGTCCGGGAGAAGTTAGGCCTGCGCTGACGGCGGCGACCCGCCACGCCCGGCTAAGCCGCGCTTGCGATCGCCGCTAGGACTGGGCGGCGTCCGCGAACGCCGCGGGGGCGGCGGGCGCGCCCCGGGCGACCACGACCGGCATCGACGTCGAGGAGTTGGTGCGCAGGATGGTGTGGACCACGTCGATGAGGTCCTCGACGGGCATCAGCTTGCCGGGCATGCAGCCGCGGGAGGCCCAAAGCGGGGCGGCCTGCATGGCGAGGTCCATGTCCCAGCCGATGTTCATGCCCGTCTGGCCGTCGCCCTCGCCGCCCGCGCATTCGCCCACGATCAGGTTGGTGAAGCCGACGTCGGGGTGTTCGGCCCGCCATGCCTCGACGAGCCGCTCGAGGGCCGCCTTGCTGACGCCGTACGCGCCGAGCCCCGGCCAGGGCGGCCCGAAGGTGCCGGCGTCGGAGGCCAGGTAGACCACCTTCCCCGCCGACTCGGTTAGGTGCGGCATCGCCGCCGCCGTCACCAGCGCGGCGCCGATCACGTTGGTGTCGAAGACGCGCCGCCAGGTGTCGGCGTCGGTGTCGACCATGCGCACGAGCGGGCCGATGGCCGGCGTGTACACCAGGTTGTCGATCCCGCCGAGCGCCGCCGCGGCGGCGGCGATCGCCGATCGGCACGACGCCTCGTCGGTGACGTCGCATTCGATGGCGACCGCGCCCGATCCCGCCTCCTGAGCGGCGGCCTCGATGCGCTCGCGGCGCCGCGCGAGCAGGGCGACCTGATCGCCGCGCTGCGCCAGCCCGACGCTTATGCATCGCCCGAGTCCGCTCGAGGCGCCGACCACCACTGTCCTTGACATATTTGCCCTCTCCTGTAACGAGCCCGCTGCAGGCACAGCGTATCGACCGGGGGCCGGCTACGTAACGTTCGGGCGGAATTCTGTCAACCGGCTCAGCCGCCGTCGGCGGCCTGCAGCACCACGGCGGTGTGCGCGTCCACGGTGAGCATGCCGCCCCCGGGCACCTCCTCCGCCGGCGTCTCCTCGTCGGGTCCGGTGAACACCACGAGCTGCCACGCGGCACCGAATTCCTTTGGCGGCAGCGTGAATTCGATGGGCTCATAGTGAGCGTTGAAGCACAGCAGGAAGGAGTCGTCGAGGACGCGCTGCCCCCGCGCGTCGCGGTCGGGGATGCCGTGGCCGTTGAGGAACACCGCGACCGACTTGGCGAACCCGGCGCCCCAGTCCTCCTCGGTCATCTCGGTGCCCTCGGGGGTGAACCAGGCGATGTCGGGCAGCCCGTCCTGGCCGCGGCGGCCCAGCGGCT
Source organism: Mycobacterium paraense (assembly GCF_002101815.1). Lineage (GTDB taxonomy): Bacteria > Actinomycetota > Actinomycetes > Mycobacteriales > Mycobacteriaceae > Mycobacterium > Mycobacterium paraense. The sequence continues at coordinate 237,127 of NZ_LQPM01000013.1, forward strand.
TGCCGGAAAAGAACCGGCGCCGGCGGAACACCGGGTGGTTGGCGCGCAGCTCCGACACGACGCGGGTGAACTCCAGCAGGCCGTTATCGGCCTTCGCCCAGTCGATCCAGGTGATCTCGTTGTCCTGGCAGTAGCCGTTGTTGTTGCCGTTCTGCGTGCGGCCCAGCTCGTCGCCGTGGCAGATCATCGGCACGCCCTGCGAAAGCAGCAGCGTGGTGAGGAAGTTGCGCTGCTGGCGGGCCCGCAGCGCGTTGACGTCCGGGTCGTCGGTCGGCCCCTCCACGCCGCAGTTCCACGACCGGTTGTGACTCTCCCCGTCGTTGTTGTCCTCGCCGTTGGCCTCGTTGTGTTTCTCGTTGTAGGACACCAGGTCCCGCAGCGTGAACCCGTCGTGGGCGATGACGAAGTTGATCGACGCGACGGGGCGGCGCGCCGTGTGCTCGTAGAGGTCGGCCGACCCGGTCAGCCGGTAGGCGAACTCGTCGAGGGTCGACGGCTCGCCGCGCCAGAAGTCCCGCACCGCGTCGCGGTACTTGCCGTTCCACTCCGTCCACTGCGGCGGGAAGTTGCCCACCTGGTAGCCGCCCGGCCCGACGTCCCACGGTTCGGCGATCAGCTTGACCTGGCTGATCGTCGGATCCTGTTGCACCAGTTCGAAAAACGTCGCCAGCCGGTCGACGTCGTAGAACTCGCGGGCCAGCGTGGCGGCCAGGTCGAAGCGGAAGCCGTCGACGTGCATCTCGAGCACCCAGTAGCGCAGCGAGTCCATGATCAGCTGCAGCGCGTGCGGATGCCCGACGTTGAGGCTGTTGCCCGTGCCGGTGTAGTCCATGTAGTAGCGCTTGTCGTCGTCGACCAGCCGGTAGTAGGCGGCGTTGTCGATGCCGCGCATCGACAGCGTGGGGCCCATGTGGTTGCCCTCGGCCGTGTGGTTGTAGACGACGTCGAGGATCACCTCGATGCCCGCCTCGTGCAGGGCCCGCACCATCGCCTTGAACTCCTGCACCTGCCCGCCCGGGGAGGCCGCGCTGGAGTACTTGAAGTCGGGGGCGAAGAACCCGATCGTGTTGTAGCCCCAGTAATTCGACAGGCCCTTGTCCACCAGGGTCGAGTCGTTGGCGAAGTGGTGCACCGGCATCAGCTCGATGGCGGTGACGCCGAGGCTCTTGAGGTGCTCGATGATCACCGGGTGCGCCACGGCCGAGTAGGTGCCGCGCAGCTGTTCGGGGATGTCGGGATGGGTCTGGGTCAGGCCCTTGACGTGCGCCTCGTAGATGACGGTGTCGGCGTACTGGTGGTCCGGCGGCCGGTCGTTGCCCCAGTCAAAGTAGGGGCTGATCACCACCGACTTGGGCATGCTGGGCGCCGAGTCGTCGTCGTTGCGGCTGTCGGGGTCGCCGAAGTTGTAGCTGAACAGCGACTGGTTCCACTCGAAGGTGCCGTCGATGGCCTTCGAGTAGGGATCCACCAGCAGCTTGTTCGGGTTGCACCGCAGCCCGTTCTCCGGCTCGTACGGGCCGTGCACGCGGTAGCCGTAGCGCTGGCCGGGTTCGATGCCGGGGATGTAGGCGTGCCAGACGAACCCGTCGACCTCGGGCAACCGGACCCGGCTCTCCGTTCCGTCGGCGTCGAACAGGCACAGCTCCACCCGCTCGGCCACCTCGCTGAACACCGCGAAGTTGGTCCCCGCGCCGTCGTACGTCGCGCCCAGCGGGTAGGCCCTGCCCGGCCACACCTCGCCGGTGGGCGTGGGCGCGGGGGTTTCTGCGGATGTCATGGCGCTTTCAATACCCTACCGTGACCTTCCCCAAACTGGGGTTCGGAAAGGCCTTGCAGCAGAGCGGTTTTCAGGGTTTTAACATGACCTTTACCGCCCCGTCCTGCTTCTTCTGGAAGATCTCATACGCGTGCGGCGCCTCGTCGAGGGGCAGCACGTGAGTGGCGAAGGTGTCGACGCCGAGCGGGTCGTCGTCGGTCAGCAACGGCATGATGTCGTCGACCCACCTCTTCACGTTGGCCTGCCCCATCCGCAGAGTCACCTGCTTGTCGAAGAGCGTCAGCATGGGCAACGGATCGGCCATCCCGCCGTAGACGCCGATCAGGGAGATGGTGCCGCCGCGCCGCACGATGTCGATGGCGGAGTACAGGGCGGTGAGCCGGTCCACGCCGGCGGTCTGCATGACCCGCTTTCCGATGAAATCCGGCAACATCCCGCTGGCCTGCTGCGCCAGCCGCGCGGCCGGCGACCCGTGCGACTCCATCCCCACCGCGTCGATCACCGAATCGGTGCCGCGGCCGTCGGTCAGGTCGCGGATCGCGTCGCCGAGCGGCGCGTCGAGCCGACTGAGATCGATCGTGTGAATGCCGCGCTCGGCGGCGCGGGCCAGGCGTTCGGGCACCAGGTCGACGGCGATGACCCGGTAGCCGAGGTGATCGGCGATGCGCGCGGCCATGTCCCCGATGGGACCCAGGCCCAGCACGGTGACCGATCCGCCGTCCGGGATGTCGGCGTAATCGACCGCCTGCCACGCGGTCGGCAGCACGTCGGAGAGGTAGACAAAACGCGAATCCGGCGGGCCCTCAGGGACTTTGATGTGCGTGAACTGCGCCTGCGGGACGCGCAGCAGTTCGGCCTGGCCGCCGGCGACTTCGCCGTACAGCTCGGAGTAGCCGAACAGCGCGGCACCCATGCCCTGGTCGCGCACCTGGGTGGTCTCGCACTGGGTGTAGAGCCGCTTGTCGCACATGTAGCAACGGCCGCAGGAGATCTGGAACGGGATGACGACCCGGTCGCCGACGCGCAGGTCGCCCGTCTCGGGGCCGACCTCGCGCACGATTCCCATCGGTTCGTGGCCCAGGATGTCCCCGGCATTCATGAACGCGCCCAGGATTTCGTACAGGTGCAGGTCGGACCCGCAGATGTTGGTCGAGGTGACCTCGACGATCGCGTCGGTGGGGCGTTCGATCTTCGGGTCGGGCACCGATTCCACGCGAACGTTGCGCTTGCCCTGCCACGTGACAGCCTTCATGTGCGTGGCACATACCCGCGTCGCGCCGGACGAAACGGCGCGCGTGGCCGCCCGCCGGAGGTTTACCTGCCGCGCTCGGTCTGGTGGCGGCGCTTGAGCGGGTGCTCGCTGTCGATCAGCGACCTGGCGATCTCGATCAGCTTGGTGTTGGACTGCTGCGAGAGCCGGGAGAGCAGTTCGAACGCCTCGACGGCATCGAGGTTGAAGCGCTCCATGATCACGCCCTTGGCCTGGCCGATGACGTCCCGTGACGCCAGCGCGCTGCGGAACTGGTCCTGGCGGCGCATCATCGACCACGCCAGGGCGACATGGGTGGCGAAAATGCCTCCGATTTCCAGTGATTCGTCGGTGAACGCGTGCGGATGCTCGGCATAGAAGTTGAGGGCGGCCATGCTGCCGTTGTCGGTGAACAGCTCGTAGGACAGGATCGAGCGGATCGGGGTCTGCTCGAGCGCCTGGCGCTGATAGTTCGGCCAGCGCTGGTCCACGTTGAGGTCCTCGACGTGCATCACGTGGTGCTGCCACACGGCCTCGAGGCAGGGTCCCTCCCCGTACCGGTTCTGGATAGCGTCCAGGACCATCGGGTAGCGATGCGTGGCGGCTACGTTGCTGACCGTCTTGGTCTTGTCGGCCAGGGTGATGCCCGCGTACTGGCAGCCCGCCACCTGCCGGGCGCCGCTGCCGACGAGTTCGCGCAGTCCGACGGTGGTTTCCGTCCCGTGGCGGTCGAGGTCGGCGATCATGTCCGTCAGCTGGGCTACCACGGTGCTTGCATCGTTCGGCACAGCATCACCCCCTTCCGGGTTTCCGGTGCGCCCGTTTCCGGATCACGCGCCGTCACCAGGCACCGTCTGCCCTTGCACCGTGGTGGCGACGACGGATAGGACGCTATCGACGCACTAAACGAAGTCTATGAGCCGCGCAACGAAGTGCAAAACGCGTAACGAACCGAGCCGGGCGCGCGGAACGAACTCGGTTACCGAAAGCGAAAGGGCCCCACCGGGATCAACCCCCCCCCGTCACGAAAATCTTTGCGGCTCAATAGGTTACGATATGACGTTTCGCCGCACCGGCGGCGCCCAGCTAACTCGTTGCCGCCGATTACACTCGCGTTGGTGACCTCGATCGTGATTGTCGGCAGCGGATTCACCGGATTCACCTGCGCACGCCACCTGACCCGAACCCTCGGCAGACGGCGCGCGCCCGTCGACATCACGATGATTTCCCCGGTCGATTACATGCTGTACACGCCGCTGCTGCCGGACGTGGCCGGCGGGGTCGTCGACGCCCGGTTCGTGGCGGTGCCCCTGGCCAACACGCTCAAGGGGGTCCGCGCGGTGCGCGGCCGCGTCGACGGCGTGGACTTCGCGCGCCGGACGCTGACCTATTGCGATCCGGAGGAACGCAGCCATGACATGCCCTGGGATCGGCTGGTGCTCACGCCCGGTTCGGTGACACGGCTGTTCGACGTGCCCGGGCTCGCGATCCACGCGCGCGGCCTGAAGACCACCGCCGAGGCCCTCTACCTGCGCGACCACTTCGTCGAGCAGCTCGAGTTGGCCAACATCGAGGACGACCCCGCGGGCCGCAAGGCGCAGGCGCGGCGCACCGTCGTCGTGGTGGGCGCGTCGTACTCGGGCACCGAACTGGTCGCCCAGCTGCGCGCGCTGGCCGACGCGGCGGCCAAGCAGATGGGCTTTCCCGCCGGCGATGTCCGGTTCTTGTTGCTGGACACGGCCGAGCAGGTCATGCCCGAGGTGGGGCGCAAGCTCGGCGACGCGGCCCTCAAGGTGCTGCGCCGCCGCGGCATCGACGTCCGGCTGGGCACCACCCTCAAGGAGGCGCACGCGGATCACGTTGTGCTCAGCGATGGTTCGCGGGTCGACACCCACACCATCGCCTGGGTGACGGGGGTGACCGGGGCGCCGCTCATCCAGCAGCTGGGGCTGCCGACGGAGCGGGGACGGCTCAAGGTCCAACCCGATCTGCAGGTGCCCGACCACCCCGCCGTCTTCGCGGCCGGTGACGCGGCGGCGGTCCCCGATTTGACCCAACCGGGAGCGATCACGCCGCCGACGGCCCAGCACGCGACCCGCCAGGGCAAGGCGCTGGCCCGCAACGTGGCCGCCAGCCTCGGGTACGGCACACCCAAGCAGTACAAACACCGCAACCTGGGTCTCGTCGTCGACCTCGGGCCCCGGTATGCCGTCGCGAACCCGCTGGGGGTGCACCTGTCGGGGCTGCCGGCGAAGGCCGTGACGCGGGCCTACCACCTCTATGCGGTGCCGCGGGCGGTCAACCGGTGGGCCGTGGCGCTGGCGTGGCTGACCGACGCGCTGTTCGACCGCTCGGTGGTCTCGATCGGGCTGTCCTCGGAAGAGGACGCGCAATTCGCGGCCAGCGAGGGCATCCCGATGCCCAAGACCAGCTAGCCGCGGGTCGTCTTCTTGGCTCGAGCGGCCTTCGCCGACCGCAGGCCGCGGTTGTTGGAGCGCAGATCGGAGTTGGCCGCCGACAGCGCGGCGTTGTCGTCTTCCAGGTGCAGGATGCGTGCGATGCCGGCCAGGTTGACCCCCGAGTCCACCAGCGCGCTGATCCGCCGCAGGCGCGCCAGGTCGTCGGCGCTGTAGCGCCGCGTTCCGCCGTCGCTGCGGGCGGGCGTCAACAGCCCGTAGCGCTCGTACAGGCGCAGCGACTGCACCGGTACGCCGGAAAGTTCGGCGGCAACAGAGATTCCGTACACCCCCTGATCGGGCGCCGGTGCGCCCGTGTCGCCGGTGTTCTCGGTCATCGGCCATCCCCTCAACGAACTCTCGCAGAAAATCTGTTTATCACACTTGCGGAGAGCTGTCGACAGTGTTATATCAAATCTATGTCATTGGACATAGGAAATAGCCCACTTCAGAGTTAGAGATTGGAGTGAGAGGTGACTGCCATGCTGATGCGTACCGACCCGTTCCGTGACCTTGACCGCTTCACCCAGCAGGTGTTCGGCACCGCCGCCCGGCCCGCCGTCATGCCCATGGACGCGTGGCGCGAAGGCGAGCAATTCGTCGTCGAGTTCGATCTGCCGGGCATCGACGCCGACTCGCTGGACATCGACATCGAGCGCAACGTCGTGACCGTCCGCGCCGAGCGCCCGCCCGTCGACCCCAACCGCGAGATGCTGGCCACCGAGCGGCCCCGCGGCGTGTTCAGCCGCCAGCTCGTGCTGGGCGAAAACCTCGACACCGACAGGATCGAGGCGAACTACGCCGAGGGCGTCCTGCGGCTGCACATCCCGGTGGCCGAGAAGGCCAAGCCCCGCAAGATCTCCGTCGCCCGGGGCAACGGCCACGCGGCCATCAACGAGAACGCGGCGAAGCGCGAAGTCATAGACGCCTGATCAACCGACGGGCAAAGGGCGGCCACTGGCGCCGCCCTTTGCCCGGAAAGGCGGGAGAACCGAGATGAGTTGGCACCTGGACGGCCAGACGCCGTACGTCGAGCAGGCGTTGGCCGGCGGCGTGCCGCAACGGGTGGGTTGGTTCCGGTTTTACTTCGCCGACCAGCGGTGGGAATGGTCCGAGGAGGTGCAGCGGATCCACGGCTACGAACCCGGCACCGTCACTCCGACCACCGACCTGGTCCTCACGCACAAACACCCCGACGACCGCGGACAGGTCGCGGCGACGATCGATCAGATTCTCAACACCCACGAGGCGTTCAGCACCCGCCACCGCATCATCGACACCGGCGGGCACGTGCGCCACATCGTCGTCGTCGGCGACAAGCTCTTCGACGAGCAGGGCGAGGTGATCGGGACGCACGGGTTCTACATCGACGTCTCCCCCAGCGTCGAGCGCACGCAGGACGAACTCGTCACCGCGCGGCTGGCCGAGATCAGCGAGCACCGCGCCGGCATCGAGCAGGCCAAGGGCATGCTGATGCTGATCTACAACATCGACGAGGACGCCGCGTTCAACCTGCTGAGGTGGTTGTCCCAGGAGGCGAACATCAAGCTGCGGCGGCTGGCCGAGCAGATCGTCGACGACTTCCGCAACGCCGGCCTGACCGCCAACTCACATTCGGAGTTCGACCACCTGCTGCTGACCGCCCACCGTCGCATCCACCGCCCGGACGGCCAAGCGGTCAACGGGTGACGGCTTCGTGGTGGGCGGCCGCCTTCTTGCGGCCGCGGCCGGCCTTCACCAACTGGGCGACGCCGTTCTCGATTCCCGCGGCGAGCGCCTCGATGTCGGGCGCGGTGTCGTAGTCGGCGGTGATGCCGAAGACGAAGGAGTCGGCGTAGCTGAGCATCGCGATGCCGGTGCGCAGCTGCAGCGCGATCGGGGGGACCGGCAGGATCTCCAGCACCCGGCGGCCCAGCAGCGTCTGCCGCTTGCGCGGACCCGGCACGTTGGTCGCCAGTGCCACCACCGCGCGTTGGGGCAGGCGCGCCAGCAGGCGAATCCCCCACGCGGTCAATGCAAATGGAACGTTCCTGGCCGCCGAAACCAGCGCGCTGCCGCCCTCGCGCTGACCGCTGGCCTTGGCCCGGGTGAGCCGGCCGTGCACCAGGCGCAACTGCTCCACCGGGTCGGCCTCGTCGACCGGGAGCAGCGGCAGCATCGCCGAGACCTGGTTGTCCGCCACGCCGAAATGGTTGGTCGGGCGGACCGAAACCGGGACGAGCGTGCGCAGCGAGTTGCGGGCCGGCCGTTCCCCGCGCTCCAGCAGCATTTTGCGGTAACTGTCGGTGATGGCGGCCAGCGCCACGTCGTTGAGGGTCACGTCGAAGGCGCGGGCGACCCGCTGCAGGTCGGCCAGCCGGACCCGGGCCGCGCTGAAGCGCCGCATCGTGGTGACGGGCCCGTTCAGTGACGATTCCGGCGCGACGCTGAACAGGCTTGCCGTCAGCTCGGCCGCGCCGAGCGCGACGTGTTCGGCCGCCGACGCGGCGGCGAGCGCGCTTCGCCCGATCCCGCTCACCCACGTCAGCGGATTGAAGCCGAGCCTGGGCGGGCTCGGTCCGGGGTCGTCCGGTTGTTTGGCCGCGCGGATGTCGGCGGCAAAGGTGCCGCCGCGATGATCCGCGTCGTCGCTGAACCTGGCCAGCATCTGCGTCGTCGCGATGCCGTCGGCGATGCAGTGGTGGATCTTGGTCAACACGGCCCACCGCCCGCCGCTGAGCCCCTCGATCAGGTAGCACTCCCACAGCGGGCGCTCGCGGTCGAGCCGCCGCTCCATGACGCCCGCGATGGTCTCGAACAGTTCGGCGTCGCCACCGGGGTGCGGCAGCGCGAGGCGGTGCAGGTGCCGCGCGACGTCGAAGTGCGGGTCGTCCACCCACTCGGGCGCCCCGAGATCCAGGGGGTGGGTGCGCAACACCTGCCTGCACCGCGGAACGGTCGGCGCGCGGTCGGCGAAGGCCGCGACGAACTCGGCGTAGTCGGGAGCCGGCCCCTCCATGATCGAGACGCCGCCGACCGCCAGGCTCACGTGCGGATCGGAGTCCTCGACTTCGAGGAAGGTGGCATCGAGCGCGGTTAATTGCTCCATCCCGCTACTTTCCGCCCCAGCGCGGCCCGCGGTGAGAGCCAGAAGTCCTCAACTTTCGGGGCCTAATGACGGCAGCGCAGCGGCGTCGGCCGGCCATATCGTGAGGTTCATGAGCGGGTTCAACTACATTCGGTTCTTCGAAGAGATCGGCATCGGCGACGTGCCCGTGGTCGGCGGCAAGAACGCCTCGCTCGGCGAGATGTACCAGAAGCTGTCCGGGCAGGGCATCCGCGTCCCGCACGGGTTCGCCACCACCGCGCAGGCGTACCGGCACCTCCTGAACCGGGCCGGCGCCTGGGATGCGCTGCACGCCGAGCTCGACGACCTCGACCCCGACGACGTCACCGCGTTGGCGCGCAAGGGCAAACGCGCCCGTGAGATCGTCTACGGCGCGGGGCTTCCCGACGACCTGGCCGCCGAGATCGTGTCCGCCTACCGGATGCTGCAGGCCGAGTACGGCGAGGGGGTGAGCCTCGCGGTGCGCAGCTCGGCGACCGCCGAGGACCTGCCGACGGCCAGCTTCGCCGGCCAGCAGGAAACCTTCCTCAACATCACGGGCGCCGAGAGCCTGCTGGACGCGTGCCGCCGTTGTTACGCCAGCCTGTTCACCGACCGGGCCATCCACTACCGCATCGACCAGGGCTTCGACCATTTCAAGGTTTCGCTGTCGATCGGCATCATGAAGATGGTGCGCTCCGACCTCGCCTCGTCCGGGGTGATGTTCACCCTCGACACCGAATCCGGTTTCAACGACGTCGTTTTCATCACCGGCGCCTACGGCCTGGGCGAGAACGTGGTGCAGGGCGCCGTCGACCCCGACGAGTTCTACGTGCACAAGCCGACCTATCTCGCCGGCCACCGCGCCGTGCTGCGCCGGCTCGTCGGCGACAAGGCGGTGAAGATGGTCTTCGTCGAGGGCGGGACCAAGCACACGACGCGCAACATCCCGACGCCCAAGGCCGACCGCGCCCGCTTCTGCGTCACCGACGCCGACGTCCTGGAGCTGGCCGGGTACGCGTGCACCATCGAGCGGCACTACGGGCGGCCGATGGACATCGAGTGGGCCAAGGACGGCCTGGACGGGCGGCTGTACATCGTGCAGGCCCGCCCCGAAACGGCGGCGTCCCAGCGCAGCATGACGACGGTGGAGAGCTACGTCTTGGAGGGCGGGGGGCCTGACACAAGAGAGGTCCTCACCGAAGGCCGTTCCGTCGGCGAGAAAGTCGCGTCCGGGGTGGCCAAACGCATCGATCACCTCGAGCACCTGTCGGACTTCCAGCCCGGCCAGGTGCTGGTCGCCGACACCACCACGCCGGACTGGGAGCCGGTCATGAAGATCGCCGCCGCCATCGTCACCAACCGCGGCGGGCGCACCTGCCACGCGGCGATCATCGCACGCGAACTCGGCATCCCCGCCGTGGTCGGCGCCGGCGACGCCACCACGAGCGTCCCGGACGGCGAGGTCGTCACCGTGTCCTGTGTCGAGGGTGACACCGGGCGCGTCTACCGGGGCGAGGTCGGCTTCCACGTCGACCGCACCGAAGTGGCCGGCCTGCCGCGGCCCCGGACCCAGATCATGGTCAACCTCGGCAACCCGGACCTCGCGTTCAAGACGTCGTTCCTGCCCAACGACGGCGTGGGGCTGGCCCGGATGGAATTCATCGTCAGCGAGTACATCAAGGTCCACCCGATGGCCCTGCTGCACCCCGAAAAGGTCGGCGACGCCGAGGCTCTGCGCACGATCGAACGGCTCACCCGCGGTTACCCCGACGGTGCCGCGTTCTTCGTGGAGCGCCTTTCCGAGGGGATCGGCACGATCGCGGCCGCCTTCTGGCCCAAGCCCGTCGTGGTGCGGATGTCGGACTTCAAAACGAACGAATACGCCAGCCTGGTCGGGGGCAACGCGTTTGAGCCCACGGAAAGCAACCCGATGATCGGCTTCCGCGGCGCCTCGCGCTACGCGCATCCGGCCTACGCCGAGGGCTTCGCGCTGGAATGCCGCGCCATGCAACGGGTTCGCGACGAGATGGGCCTGACCAACGTCATCATCATGCTGCCGTTCGTGCGGCGGGTGGCCGAGGCCGACCTGGTGCTGCGGACGATGGCCGACCTGGGCCTGCGGCGCGGCCAGGACGGGCTGCAGGTCTACGCGATGTGCGAGATCCCGAACAACGTGATCCTGCTGGATCAGTTCGCCCGGCGATTCGACGGCTTCTCCATCGGTTCCAACGACCTGACGCAGCTGACCCTCGGCGTCGACCGCGACAGCGAGATCGTCGCGTTCGACTACGACGAACGCGACGAGGGCGTCAAGGAGATGATCCGCCTGGCGGTGGAAGGCTGCCGCCGCAACGGAATCCACTCGGGGCTGTGCGGGCAGGCGCCCTCGGATTACCCGGACATGGCCGAGTTCCTGGTCCGCGCCGGCATCGACTCGATCAGCCTGAACCCCGACGTGGTGGTGAAGACGACCCGCCAGATCCTCGAGCTGGAGCGCCAGGCGGTGCCGCTGCAGTGAATGCGCTTCGGGCGTTGCGTGTGAATGCTGGACGTTGCGTGTGAATGCTGGGCGTTGCGTGTGCGCTCACGGCGGCGACACGCCGAGGGGAACCGCCCTGTGCGCACACGCGAATCCCTGAGCGCACACGCACAGCCGGAAAACCATGTCCCGGCGGCTACGGCTGGCGATACAGCGCCGCGCCGGCGGTGACGCCCGCGCCGGCGGCGACGAACAGGACCCGCGCGCCGGCCGGGAGTTTGCCGGCCCACGGCTCGAACGCCGCCGCCAGCGCGGCAGTGTGCGTGCGCTGATCGTCTGCGACACAGACCTTTTCGATCGGCACCCCCAGCGCCTCGCTCAGCGCGGCGCGGTACCCCGGCCGCGCCGGCGCCGCGACGATCAGGTGGATGTCGGCCAGCTGCAGGGATTGCGCGGCCAGACAGGCCTTCGCCGCGGACGCGGCCGCCGCGGCGAAGCGCTCGTCGGCCGTGTCCGACTGATGGAACCGCAGCACGTTGCGTGCGTCGGCGAATCCCACCGTGGCGGAGAAGGCCTCGGGTTCGTCGGTGTTCACCCAGGACACCCGGCTCAGGCCGCAGTCGTCGTCGGTCCAGCGGCACAGCAGCGCCGCACCGGCGGCCGAGAACGGAAAATGTTCGCTCATCCCGTGACCCGGATCGGCGTCGCTGGCCACCACCAGCGCGCGCCGCACGCTGTGCGTGCGCAGGAACCCGTCGACGATGTGCAGCGCGGTCAGGACCCCGCAGGAGCCGTTGGCGATGTCGAACGAGAAGGTGCCGTGCGCGCCGGCGTGCGGGTCCTCGGGATTGGCGCCGATGTCGTCCTGGATCAGCGCGGCCAGCGCCGGCTCCCCCAGGTTGCGGTCGCGGTAGATCCCGGCGTTGACAACCAGATCCAGCTCGCCCGGGTCGCATCCGGCCCGATGCAGGCAGTCCTTGGCGGCGCTCACCGCGAGGTGCAGCGCGCTGTGCCGGCCCCGCAGCCGCGGGTGCGCGAGGTCGACGCGATCAATCACCGTGCCCATAGCGGTTCACCAAATCCTCGTCCAGGGTCAGCAAGACCACGCCGATTTCCAATCCCGAGGCCAGCGCCAGCAGCGCGACCGTTTCTCCCGGCTCGATGCGCCCCGCCTCGAGTTCCTCGACCAGGGCCACCGTGTGGGTCGTGGAGGCGGTGTTGCCGTAGCGGTCGACGGTGATCACGGCGTCGTGGCGGGGGCTGTCGCCGAATGCCTCCGACATGCGGACCATTCCCTTGCGGATGGCGCGCGCCGAGGTCTGGTGGGTGATCACGTGGTCGATGTCGTGGATCGAAATCCCCACGGCGTCAAGGACTTCGCTCAGCAGCAGCGGCGTGTTGGCGATCGCGGCCTTCTGGATGGCGCGGGAGTTGGTGAACATCCGCGCGCCCGGATCGTGGCCCTCCGGGTAGGCCAGGCACAGCCGGCTGTAGTCGGCCACCGTGGTGAACCCGGCGAGGCTGATCCCCGCGGAGCCCGCGGGCGCGCGCTCCAGCAGCAGCGCCGCGCCGGCGTCACCCAGGGTCAGGCACGCGAGCTCCTTGCTCATGATGTTGCGGATGTGGCGGGCCGCGTTGTGGCTCAGCTGGGAGATGTACTCACCGCTGACGACCAGCCCCCGCTCGACGATTCCCTGCCGGATCCAGTTGTTCAAAATGGTTACCCCGGTGAGCATCCCGGCGCACGCGTTGGACACGTCGAAGGTCATCGCCTGCGGCGCCCCGATCGCGTGGGCCACGGCGGCGCTCATCGTCGGCTCCAGCCATTGGGTGAGCCCGCCGCGGAACTTGGTGATGCTGCAGCTGATCACCACGTCGAGGGCGGCCGGATCCTGCCGCGCCTTGGCCAGACAGTTCAGCGCCGCCGAGGTGGCCAGGCTGTAGGAATCCTCGTCGCCCACCGACACACGGCGCTCGTGGATCCCGGTCAGCCGTTCCAGATCGATGTGGGTGCGGTGGCGGGTGGTCGCCATCAATTCGTCAGTGGTGAGCCGGGTCTCGGGCAGCTGCCGGCCGGCGCCGGCGAGCCGCGCGACGAACGGGGCGGGGGCGCCCTCTCCGGCGGTCTCCATCACCAGCCAGTGCCGAGTCATCAACCCCACCTCCGTGTTCGTTGCGGGCCGCCGGTCATGCGCGAAACTCGAGGACCTCGGTGACCAGGCGCCGGGCGGTGGATTCGACGTGGTGGCCGTTATGCGTCGACGCGCCGATCCGGATCAGCAGCTGCGGCGTTCCGGCGGTCCCGGTGAGCTGCCTGATGGTGTCGCGGCTCATGGCCATCTCGGTCATGTGGGTCAGCGTGCAGGTGGCCATGCCGGCCACGGTGCATTCGAGAAGCACCGCCGACAAGGCCTCGCCGCAGCGCAGCACGTCCAGCCGCGAGTCGCCGTCAAGGGTGGAAAGCACCACGATCTGGGAGCGGTCGTGGTCGACGCCGGAGCGGTGCGGGTTCCCGCCGGCAGGAGGAAAGGCCCGCGCGACGTCGACCGCGGCGGCCTCCGAGCTGGAGACCAGCGCGCTACCGGGCACATGGGGGGCGTCCGACTCGAACGGCGATGTCCACCAGCGCAACTCGGACAGATAGGACGTGTCGTAGCGGTGCAACTGCTCGGTGAGCTGGGACGCCTCCGCCAGGGCCGGTCGGGCGTCGTCGGCCACGACGTCCAGCAGCACCTGATGCGGAAGGACCGCGCGGCGCAGCGCCGTTTCCAGCGACGCCCACGCCGGCGGAGCGGCGAACGGCAACCGGTCGGTGCGCCGCCGGCGGATCGCGGCGGCCCGTTGCCGCTGCGCCTCCGTCACGCCGTCACTCGGCCGGAACGCGACGGTGGCGAGCAGATCCGGTTGGGACGGATCGGGCAGGCGGCTGGTCGCGGACTCCCAGCCGGCGGCGGCCATGGCGACCCGCAGGTGGTCCAGCACCGCGCCGCAACTCAGGATCAGTTCGCGGCCCGTGCGGTCGGTCGCGTGCATCAACCGGCGGGGGTCCGCCCACAGCTGCAGCCGCGCGCCCCCGACCACCCAGCGCCAGGGCTGGCTGTTGTGCAGCGACGGCGCCCGGCTCGCCAACATGACCGCGTCCCGGACGACCTCCGAGTCCGGCACCTTCACCGGCATGTCCACCACCCCGCTTCGGATTTCAGTGGCTTTCGGTTCGACACTAAGAATTCGGCGCGCCGCGCTGACAGGGCCGTTGGTCCCGAACGGCCGGGGCGTTCGACTCCAAGCGGAAACTAGACCGCCGCGCCCCAGGCGACGAGGGCCTGACGCGCCGAATCCTCGGGGGATCCCGAGGTGTCGATTCGGTGCGCGGTGTCCCACTCGGCTTGCCGGGCGGCCATCGCGGCGGCGATCTCCGGGGTCACCTCGGAGTTGCCCGGCGCCCGAGTGGTGATCCGGCCGGCCGCCGTGTCGGCCGCCGCGGCGCACCGCAGTTCCACCGCGGCCGAGTGGGTTTCCGAGGCGAGGCGGCGGGCCTGGGCCCGCAGCTGCGGATCCCGCCAGGTGCCGTCGAGGATCACCGATCGCCCGTCGTCCAGGTGCGGGCGCGCGCGCCGCAGCGCCGCCTCGTAGACGGTCGCGACGTTGCCGGGCTCATACAGCCCCTCGTTCAGCACGCCGGCCTCGCCGCTGATCGCGCCCGAATCCCGCAACTCCCGCCGCACGTCATCGGTGGAGATCACCTGCGCCCCAGTCTGTTCGGCGAGCGCCCGGGCGACGGTGGACTTGCCGGTGCCCGGGTTGCCACCCACCAGCGCCAGGCGCACGCGACCGGTCTGCAGGTGCTCGACGGCGATGGCGAGGTGCCGGGCGGCGTCGTCGGCGGCCTCCGGCTTGCCCTGAGACAGCCGCACGCAGTCGACCTTCGCCCGCACGCCGGCGCGGTAGGCGATGTAGAAGTGCGCCAGCGCCGACGGCACGGCATGCGCCGAGTGCGCGGCGTAGCGCTCGAAGAAATGAGCGCCAAGGTCCTTGCGGCCCAAGAACTCCAGATCCATCGCGAGGAAGGCGGCGTCGTCGACGCAGTCGACGTAGCGGAGTTTGTCGTCGAACTCCAGGCAGTCCAGCAGCGCGGGTTTGCCCTGCACGCAGAAGATGTCGTCGGCGAGCAGATCGCCGTGACCGTCGACGATCAGCCCCTCCGCGACCCGCCGCCCGAACAGGGGTCCGCGGCCCGCGACGAATTCGGCGGCGAGGTGCCGCACGCGCGCCAAGGACTCGGGCGGCAGCGTGCCCGCGTAGCGGTCGAGCTCGGCCAGGTTGTCCCGCCAGCGCCGGTCGACGGCGCCGGCCTCGCCCGCGGCGCCGATCGCCGGGCCGCGTTCGGCGCCCTGGTGAAACCGCGCCAA
Source organism: Mycobacterium paraense (assembly GCF_002101815.1). Taxonomy (GTDB): domain Bacteria; phylum Actinomycetota; class Actinomycetes; order Mycobacteriales; family Mycobacteriaceae; genus Mycobacterium; species Mycobacterium paraense. Next base: position 252,585 of record NZ_LQPM01000013.1, read on the forward strand.
CACGGCCGCGATGGCGTCGAGCAGGTCCCGGACCGGCCCGTCGGCGCCGCGGCGCACGATCGACGCCAGCCGATCCTCGTCGCGGTAGCGACGCATGACGACGACCGGTTCGGCCGGTCCCCCGGCCGGGTCGCTGAGGTGCGCGAGCCCCAGGTAGCTGTCCGGAGAAAGCCGGCTGTTCAGCTCGAGTTCCCGCCGGCACGCGCGCTCGCGCTGCTCCGCCGTGCGAAAGTCGAGAAAGTCGGTCAGCACCGGTTTTTTGGCCTTCAGCGCCCGGTCGCCCACCAGCACGACCATGCCCGTGTGAGTTTCATGCACGTCGATGTATGGCACCCCGGTGTTGGTCACCAACCCAGCGTCCGTCGCCGCGGCCGTCCGTGCCAAGTCCTAGAGCGGCCGCGCCACGATCACCGGCATCCGGACCGAGTGCACGACGGCGTTGCTGACCGAACCGAGCAGGGTGCGCGCGATGCCGCCCCGGCCGTGGCTGCCGACGACCACCAACTGCGCGGACTCCGATTTCTCGATCAGCTGGCGCGCCGGCCGGTCGCACACCAGCAGCCGCTGCACCGTGACGTCGGGGTAGCGTTCCTGCCAGCCGGCCAGGCTTTCGGCCAGGCTGCGCTCGGCCTCGGCTTTCACGACGGCCCAGTCGAATCCGGGGAGTTCGAGCACCTGTACGTCGCTCCACGCGTGCAGCGCCTGCAGCTCGACGCCGCGGCGGGATGCCTCGTCGAAGGCGATGGCCGTCGCGAGCTCGGAGGCCGGCGATCCGTCCAACCCCAGAAGCACGGGCGCTTGCTGGGGGTGCGGCATCAACGGATCCTCGTCCCGGATGACCGCCACGGGACACTTCGCGTGCTGGACCACCCCCGTGCTGACCGAACCCAGCAGCACCCGGCCGACCGCTCCTCGGCCGTTGCTGCCGACCACGACCATCTCGGCGTCCTCGGACAATTCGACCAGCGTCGCCACCGGGGGCGAACACTTCAGTTCGCTGTCGACGGCAAGCCGTTGGTGCCCCGGGACGGCATCCTCGGCGATCTTGACCGCCTGCTCGAGGGCCTGCCGCCCGTCCTGTTCCTGCCACACCGTGACGCCGGCCGGAAGCGGTATCTGCGGGAAGGTCGGCACGTAGGTGCTGTATGTGTGGACGAGGGTCAGCGGCACGTTCCGCATCGCCGCGTCCCGGGCCGCCCAGCAGACGGCGGCGTTCGACGCCGGTGATCCGTCGACGCCGACGACGATGCCGTGGCGGTTCATGGGTGTGGACATGGTGTTCCTCCCTCGGTCTGATGAAAACGCTATGGGCCGGGCGGTCGCCGAGCATGAGGCTTTAGTCCCCAAACCCGTGGACATCAGGCCCCGTTGGCCGGGCCCGCAACCTGGCATCGTCACAGGCGTGAGCGAATGGGCCGCCACCATCGACCGGCGCTACCACGACGCGGTGATCCTCAGCCTGGACAGTCTCGTGGCCGAAACGGCCCCGGGTGCCGCCGAGGCGCGGGATTCGACCGTCCCGCTGCTGCGCCGGCTGCGCGACGTCGGCGTGCGCGCCGCCGTGAACTCGCCCGGCCGGGACTGCGCACAGGCGTTGCGTGCCGCGGGGATTGACGATCTCGTGGGCGCCGTGGCCGACGGCCCGACCGAGACGGCGAACCTGCTGGGGGTGCGCCCGGTGCGTTGCGTGATCATCGACCGCCACCCGGCCGGCGTCAAGGCCGGCAGGGAGTGCGGCTTCGGCCTCGTCATCGGGTTCGAGCGAGACGGAGGGGCCGACGAGCTGCTGGCCTCCGGCGCCGACACCGTGGTCGCCGACCTGGCGGAGATCACGGTGCGGCGCGGTGGCGCGGCCCTGTCGAACATCGCGGACGCGGTGCAGGCGTACGGCCAGGTGAAGGAACTCGCGGCGAACCGGCGGCCGGTGGTCTTCCTCGCCTTCGACGGCACGCTGTCCGACAGCCTCGGGCACCCCGACTCGGCGACGCTCGTCGAGGGGGCCGAAGACGCGTTGCGCGCCTTGGCCGCTCAGTGTCCGGTCGTGGTGGTCAGCGGACGCGACGTTGCCGACGTCCGCGAACGCGTCAAAGTCGACGACGTATGGTACGCGGGCAGCCACGGCTTCGAATTGCTGGCGCCGGACGGCACCAGCCACGAGTATCCGGCCGCCGGTGCCGCCGGGGCCCTGACCCGCGCCGCGGAGCGCCTGAGCCGGGCGCTCGATGACATCCCGGGAATCACCGTGGAGCGCAAGCGCTTTGCCGTCGCGGTGCACTATCGCGACGCCGACGCCGACGACGTCGACCGGGTGATCCTGGCGGCCCGCGAGTTCGTCCGCTCCGAGGGCCTGCGGGTCACCGCCGGCCGCCAGGTCATCGAGCTCCGTCCGAACATCGACGGCGACGAGGGCACGACCCTCGGCTGGCTGCTGCGGCGCATAGTGGGCGGCGACGACGCCGGCCCCACCGCCGTGCTGCCGATTTACGTCGGCGACGACATCACCGACGAGGACGCCTTCGACGCCGTCCAATTCCACGGCCTGGGCATCGTCGTGCGGCACGACGAGGACGGCGATCGCTCATCGGCCGCGCAGTTCAGCCTCGAAAGCCCGTCCGCCGTCGCCGGGTTCGCTCGCCGGCTGGCCGAAGACCTGCGGTCCGCCGCGTCGACGACCGACGACGCGTGGGAGCTGGTGTACGAGGGCTACGACCCGCAGTATGAGCGGCTGCGCGAGGCGCTGTGCACCGTCGGCAACGGCTACGTCGCCACCCGGGGTTGCGCGCCCGAGGCGGCCGCGTCCGAGGCCCATTACCCGGGCACCTATGCCACCGGCGTGTACAACATCCTGGCCGATCGGGTCGCGGGCCGGACCATCGAGAACGAGAGCCTCGTCAACCTGCCCAACTGGCTGTCGCTGACGTTCCGGATCAACGGCGGGCCGTGGTTTCACGTCGACGACACCGAAATCCTGTTCTACCGACGGACATTCGATCTGCGGCACGCGACGCTGACCCGCAGCCTGCGCTTCAGGGACGGGGCGGGCCGGATCACCACGCTGACGCAGCAGCGCTTCGCGTCCATGCACCAGCCCCACCTGCTGGCGATCCGGACCACGCTGGGAGCCGAGAACTGGTCGGGCACAGTGGAGTTCAGGTCCCTGCTGGATGGAAGCGTGCAAAATACGATGGTCGAGCGCTATCGGTCCCTGTCCAGCGCTCACCTGAGTCCGTCGGTGATCGGCGAAACGACGTCCGGCTCGGTGATATTGCGGACGGAAACGTCGCAATCGCGGATCTCGATCGCGGTCGCCGCCCGCACCACCTTATGGCTCGACGACGCCCTGGCCGACGCCGAATACGTTTTCGTGCGCGAGGGCGACCGCGGCGGCCACGAGATCCGGATCGCACTGCGCGCCGGGCAGTCGGTCGCCTGCGAAAAGGTCGCGACGATCTTCACCGGCCGGGACGCCGCGATATCCGAACCGGTAAGCGCGGCACAGCAATATCTGGACGCGGCCGGCCGGTACGACGAGCTGCACCAGCAGCACGCCCGGGCGTGGGCCCGCCTGTGGGAACAATGCAACGTCGGCCTTGCCGACGGCACGCCGGCGCTGCGGGTCCTGCGGCTGCATCTGGTGCACCTGCTGCAGACGATCTCCCCGCACACCGCCGAACTGGACGCCGGCGTCCCGGCGCGCGGACTGCACGGTGAGGCATACCGCGGCCACGTCTTCTGGGATTCGCTGTTCGTGTCCCCGGTCTTGAGCCTGCGCATGCCGAACGTGTCCCGGTCGCTGCTGCTCTATCGGTACCGGCGCCTCGCCGAGGCGCGCCGCGCCGCCGCCAGGGCCGGTTACCTCGGCGCGATGTATCCCTGGCAGTCGGGCAGCGACGGGCGTGAGGTGAGCCAGGAGGTGCACCTCAATCCGCAGTCGGGCCGGTGGAACCCGGACGCCAGCGCGCGGGCCCATCACGTCGGACTCGCGGTCGCGTACAACGCGTGGCAGCACTATCAGGTCACCGGCGACCGGCAGTATCTCATCGACTACGGCGCCGAAATGCTGGTCGAGATCGCACGTTTCTGGGTGGGCCTGGCCACCTTTGACGACAGCCGCGGCCGCTACACGATCCGGGGAGTCATCGGTCCCGACGAGTTCCATTCGGGCTACCCGGGCAAGGAATACGACGGGATCGACAACAACGCCTACACCAACGTCATGGCCGTCTGGGTGATATTGCGGGCGATGGACGCGCTGGACCGGCTGCCGCTGCGCGACCGGCTCGACCTCGTCGCCAAGATCGACCTGACGGCCGAGGAGCTCGACCGGTGGGATCACGTGACGCGCCGGATGTTCGTGCCGTTCCACGACGGGGTGATCAGCCAGTTCGAGGGCTATTCCGAACTGGCCGAACTGGATTGGGACGGCTACCGGCGGCGCTACGGCAACATTCAGCGGCTGGATCGCATCCTGGACGCCGAGAACGACAGCGTGAACAACTACAAGGCGTCCAAGCAGGCCGACGTGCTGATGCTGTTCTTCCTGCTGTCATCGGAGGAACTGCTGGGGCTGTTCGGGCGGCTCGGCTACCGCTTTTCGCCCGAGCACATTCCCACGACGATCGAGTACTACCTGTCGCGGACGTCGGGCGGTTCGACGCTGTCCGCGATCGTTCATGCCTGGGTGCTCACCCGCGCCAACCGGCACCACGCCATGCGGTACTTCGTCGAGGTGCTCGGCTCCGACGTGGTGGACATCCAGGGCGGCACCACCTCGGAGGGCATCCACCTGGCGGCGATGGCGGGCAGCGTCGACCTGCTGCAGCGGTGTTTCACCGGGCTGGAAACGCGCGACGACCGGCTGGTGCTCGGCCCGCACTGGCCCGAAGCCCTGGGGCCCATCGAGTTTCCCTTCGTCTACCGCGGTCACCGCGTTCACCTGCGGATCAGCGGCCGCACCGGCGTTCTGACGTCCGAGGCCGGCAACGCCGGAGAAATCACGGTCGAATGCCGCGGCCGGGTGCAGCTCCTCCTGCCCGGACGCAGCATCGAGGTCGCCTGACGGCGCGATGGACCAATGCGCCCAAATGGGGGTCCAACGGCCCTGCTGAGGGGCCATCGTCGGCCAATATCGTTTCTGAATAAGGCTTCTCGGGAGGAATCATGAACCATTCGCAAGCAACGCCGCGGATCGTCGTGGGCATCGACGGCTCGCAGGCGGCGATCAACGCCGCGAAGTGGGCCGTCAGCGAGGCCGTGAGCCGCGACGTCCCGCTGCGGCTGATCCACGCGGTCCCCGAGGCGCCCGCCGGCGAAACGGGCGACGAGGGAATGGAGGTCGGGTACGCCCAGGCGTGCCTGCGCGACGCCGACGCCGCGCTGCAGGCGACGGGCAAGCCCGTCAAGGCCGAATGCGACATCGTGCGCGGGTCGCCGGAGGGCGTCCTGCTCGACGAATCGCGAAGTGCGGCAATGGTTTGCGTGGGATCCGTCGGGATCGGCCGCATCGCCCGCAAGCTCTTGGGCTCCACGGCCGACGCCGTCGCCCGCAAGGCGCTGTGCCCGGCGGCGATCGTTCGCAGCGACGGCCACCAGGCCGATCCCGGGTGGGTCGCCGTCGCCGTCGACGATTCGCCGGCCAACGACGCGGTACTCGAGCACGGCTTCCGCGAGGCGCGGTTGCGTCGGGCACCGATCCTGGCGCTGGGCGTGTGGCGGTGGGGTCTGGGCGAGATCCCCTATCGCCAGCTCGAGCATCGGCTGGGCCGGTGGGTGTCGGACTATCCGGAGGTGCACGTGATGCCGGCCGCCGCGCGGCGCGGCCCGGCCGAATTCCTTTCCCACACACAGGAATCCGTGCAACTGACGGTGGTGGGTGGCGAGGACGCCGACAAGGTGGCCCGGATGGTCGGCTCGGCCGGTCCGCACCTGTCCGGCCGCGCGGGATGTTCGGTGCTCGTGGTGTGCGGCTGACGGGCTTGGCTGGGGTCCTAGCCGGCGGCCCATTCCTTGGCGCGGTCGAGCTCGTCGAGCCCGAACACGGCGAGCTCGCCGGGGATCATCCACGCCACGGCGTGCAGGACATGGCCGACCCAGTCCTTGTCGGACACGATCGCGATCCGCTTGAAGGCCGAATGGTGCGAGAAGACCACGCCGAGGCCCAGCTTGATGTCCTCGGCGAAGCCGCCGGGCCCGAAGCCCTCGTAGTCGGGGGCGATGACCTCCACGATCCTGGCCTCGCCGGCATTCAGCATCCCTTCGATCTCGGGCTTGAAGTGGCGCAGCTCGTCTCCGCGCAGCCGGCCCGACACGCGGACGCCGGTCACCCCGTCGGGCATGTCCTGCAGCAGCTCGATCATCGTTTCTCCTCACGGACAACAATCACGGGAACTTTCGCCGATTGCGCCACGGCCGAACTCACCGACCCGAGCAGCATGCCGGGGAATCCCCCGCGGCCGCGGCTGCCGACCACGACGAGTTGGGAGCGTTCGGACTCCTGGAGCAGCCACCGGGACGGCTTGTCGCAGAACAACAATCGCTCGACCTGCACGTCGGGATAGCGTTCCTGCCAGCCGGCCAGGCGTTCGGCGAGGATCTCGCGCCCCTCGCGTTCGCGGTCGCGCCAGTCCATCCCGAGGATGGGGAACACCCCGACGTCGCTCCACACGTGCAGCGCGCGCAGCCCGACCCCGCGGCGCGAGGCTTCGTCGAAGGCCAGGGCGGTCGCCGCTTCGGACGCGGGCGATCCGTCGACGCCCAGCAGGACGGGCGCGTCGGGGCCGGGGGCCGCCGTTTCGCCGGAGTGGATGACGGCGACCGGACAGTGCGCGTAGTGGACCAGCCCGGCGGTGACCGAGCCCAGCAGCAGGCGGCCCACGGCACCCATGCCCTGGCTGCCGGCGACGATCACAAAGGCGTCCCGGGATGCCTCGATCAGCGCCGGGACGACACCGGAATAGACCACCTCCGTGCCGATTTCGGGTGGCTCGGCTGCGCCCAGGCCGGCGATCAACGCCTTGCGCGCCTGATCGATGACGTGCTGCGCGTCGTCGAGTTGCCATTCGGGCATGTTGTCGTAGAGTCGGCCCTCCGGCCAGCCGACGACGACCGGCGCCACGGCGTGCATCAACGTGATGGGCAGCTTGCGCATAATGGCCTCGCGCGCGCCCCAGGCGACGGCGGCGTCGGACGCGGGCGATCCGTCCACGCACACCAGAACGCCGAATTCCTTTGTCATATCGGACATTTCGCATCCTCGTCGCTCAACTCGGGCAGCTCGATCTCCAGGTGACGCACCGATCCGTGATCCGCCGGCTCACAGCGCCAGCCCAGATCGAAGACGACCGTCAGCATGAGGTGGTTCTCGCCGAGCACGTCGGCGACGAAGCGCCCGATCCCGTGGATTCGGGCGACGCGGGCCAGATGCTTGAGCAGGGCCGTTCCCACGCCGACCGAATGATCTTCGTGGGCGACCACGATGGCGAACTCCGCGGCTTTGGGCGCCTCGCGCACGACGACGTAGTGGGCCACCCCGATCAGCCGGCCGGCGTCGAAAGCGCCCAGGGCGCACAATCCGTCGGGGGGCTCGGTCAGCTTGCCGACGAGTTCGGCCAGCCCCACCGGCTGCAGGGTGAAAAAGCGAAAGTAGCGGTCGTGGTCGGACAGGTGCTGGTGCAGCGCCAGGACGTCGGCGGCGTCGCCGGGGCCGAGCCGGCGCAACGACACCGCCCGCCCGTCGAGCAGTCGAGCCGTCGCCGCGAACTCCACCGCGTGATCGCTCATGATGAACGACGTTATTCGCCGGCGGGGCGGCGCGGCAGGGGCCGTTGGACCCCATCCCGGCGGATTTGGTCCCGCACCGCCCGGCTAGTGATCGGTGAGCGGGGCGACCCAGTGGACCCGGGTGCCGCCCTCCGGCGGGTTGCTGATTTCGCAGCTGCCGCCGAGCCGCTCGGCCCGGTGCTTCATGTTGGCCAGGCCGCTGTGGCGAGTGTTGTCGGCCGGGATGCCGCAGCCGTTGTCGCTCACGTCGAGGACGAACATGTCGGCGACGTCCACCTCGACGGTCAGTCGCGACGCACCCGAGTGGCGCAGCGCGTTGCTGACGGCCTCCGCGGTGACCGCCTCGGCCTGCTCGGCGAGGCCACCGCCCACGGCCGTCATCGGCCCGTGCAGGCGCATCGTCGTGACGATCTCGCGGTTTTCGGTCAGGTCGGCGACCACCTGCTGGATCCGCTGCCGGAAGTCGCCGGCGCTACCCAACGGCGTTTTCAGCTGGAAGATCGTCGAACGGATCTCCTCGATGATGGTCTGCAGGTCGTCCAGGGTGCGGTTGAGCCGCTCGGCCACCTCGGGCGACCGCGCCCGGGCGAGCGTGCCCTGCAGGTCCATGCCGGCGGCGAACAGCCGCTGGATGACGTGGTCGTGCAGATCGTGGGCGATGCGCTCGCGCTCGGCGAGGATCGTCAGCTGGCGCGAATCGTCCCGCGCCGCCGCCAGCAACAGCGCCATCGCGGCGTGGGTGGCGAAATCGCTCACCAGGTCGAGGTAGCTCTCGTCGAAGGGCGGCTGATCGGCGGAGCGGGCGATCGCGATCACCCCCGCGACCCGATCGTCGGCCCGCAGCGGCATCAGGATGGCGGGGCGCTGACCGACGTCGGTGAACGCCTGGATCGGGTACCGCAGCGTCTCGGTGATCAGCGGTTCGCCGGAACGGAAGACCTCGCCGCTGCTGGAGCCGTCGACCGGGACCTGCCGGCCCAGCACCTCGTCGGCGTACACGCCCACCGCGGCGGACACCACCAGCGTGTCGGTCTCGTCGTCCGGGAGGTCCGCGTCGGCCGGGACGAGCACGATCGCCTGCTCGGCGTCGGTCAGGATCCGCGCGCTCTCGGCGATCAGCTGCATCGGGCGCCGGTGCGGCTCGGCGCTGGACAGCAGGGCGGTGGTGATCTCCCGGCTGGCCTCCATCCACTTCACCGACAACCGCTCGCGCTCGAAGAGCTGCGCGTTGTCGATGGTGGCCGCGGCCGCGAACGCCAGCGCGCGGGCCGCGACCTCGTCGGACTCGGAGAACACCCGGTCGGGGTCGACGTGGGTCAGATAGATGTTGCCGAACACGTTCCCGCGGATGGTGATCGGCACCGCCAGGAAGGCCCGCATGGGCGGGTGGTGGTCGGGAAACCCGACGGCGGCGGGGTGCGCGGTCATGTCGTCGACGCGCAGGGCCGGCGTGTCGAGCAGCGACAGGCTCAACAGCCCCTTGCCGACCGGCAGGTGTCCGATGCGTTTGACGGTCGCGGCGTCCATGCCCTCGTGGATGAACCTGAGCAGGTTGCCGTCGGGATCCCGGATGGCCATCGCGCCGTATTGAGCCGACGTCAGCTCCCTGGCGGCGGCGATGATCCGGTGCAGCGTGCCGTCCAGGTCGCCGACGTCCGCGCCGATATCGACGAACACCCGGAGCAGGTGCTCCATCTGGTCGCGGGCCGCCAGCAACTCGTCGAGCTGGGCATGCATCCTGCTGACCAGCCCACGTTGCCCGAGCCCGGCAAAGGCCGAGCTGCGTTCGTCGCCGGCCACCCGACCTGTACCTCCACGACGCCTTCAGCGATGGGACAGCTGGCGTCGGGCAAACCGATGCGTAGGAAATGAGCGACGCGAGATGCCTCCGGTCAGCTTAACCCCTGGGGGTACCGCACCCAAGGTGGACGGCCGGGCGCCGCGCGGAAGCCAGCGACAGTGCCGCCGGGCACAGCAAACGCCGACTAGCTTTGCGGCGCGTCGGTGGGCCGGCCGGACCGCTGGTCCAGTTTGGAGGCAAACACCGCCGCCTGCGTCCGCCGCTCCATGCCCAATTTGGCCAGCAAACGCGAGACGTAGTTCTTCACGGTCTTCTCGGCAAGAAACATCCGGGCGGCGATCTGCCTGTTGGTCAAACCTTCACTGAGCAGCCCGAGCAGCGTCCGCTCCTGTTCGGTCAGCCCGGACAGCGGGTCTTCGCGTTCCGCCGTGCCGCGCAGCTTTGCCATCAGCGCCGCGGCAGCGCGGTTGTCGAGCAAAGATTTGCCGGCGCCCACCTCTTTGATCGCATGGGCCAGCTCCATGCCCTTGATGTCCTTGACGACATAGCCGCTGGCGCCGGCCAGGATCGCCTCCAGCATCGCCTCGTCGGAGGTGAAGGACGTCAGCATCAGGCAGCGCAGATCGGGGATGTCGGACACCAGGTCGCGGCACAATTCGATGCCGTTCCCGTCGGGAAGGCGCACGTCGAGGACGGCGACGTCGGGCCGCAGGGCCGGAATTCTCGCCTTGGCCTCCGACACGGAACCCGCTTCGCCGACGATCTCCAGCTCGGGGTCCGATGCGAGGAGGTCCGCGAGGCCGCGCCGCACCACTTCGTGATCATCGACGAGGAAGACCTTGACCATGACGAATTCCTCCTGCCGGGTGTGCGAGGCGACGGTCATGCAGCCACCGACTCAATATCCCACAGATTGATCGTCCGCCCGGACTTACAGATGTTGCTGGTTGACGATGAGCACCGAGCAGCCGCTGTCCTGCAGTGCGGCGCTGCCGGCCGGGCCGACGAGCTCCCGCACCTGCTGGCCGTTCCGGGCGCCGACGACGACCAGCCCGACGGACCGTCGGTGGTAGGTCAGGTACTCCAGCAGGCCGCCGTGCACGGCCACCGACTCCATCCGCACGTCCGGATGGCGCCGCTTCCACCGGGCGAGCCGGCGGTCCAGGTCGGCGAGCGCCCGGCGATCGCCCTCGGCCTGCCTGATGGAGGTGGGCCACTGTTCGTCCCTCGCGGCGGGGCGCCCGATGATCGCGCGGATGGCGGCGTTGCGCAGCCCGGCCTCCATGACGGCGGCGCCCAGCAGGACGCCGTTGTCGGGTGAGCCGTCCAGTTCGACGACGATCTCGGCGCCGGGCAGGCGCACCCGGTCGTCGTGGGTTCGAACGATCCCGACGGGGCACCGCGCCGACACCGCCAACGCCGCGGCGACGGAACCCACCCGGCCGGGCCGGAAGTGGCGCAACCCGACCGCGCCGACGCACACCATGGCCGCCGACGCCGACGCGCCGAGCAAGGATCCGATGGCCGGACCCTCGACGACCTGGGTTTCGATGGTGACGGGCTTGCTGGTGGCTTCAATTGCCTTGATGGCGCGGCGTATTCCCATCTCCGCGGCGACCTCCTCCGCGTCGGCCCGCTCGGCCGCGTAGAACAAGCGCAGCGGCGCGCCACGGATCACCGCCTCGTCGACCGCCCAGAGCGCCGCCCGTATCGCCGCCTTCGAGCCGTCGATGCCGACCACGATCGGCCGCGGTGTGGCGAACTCGTTCATCAGAGTGCCTACCGCTGCTTTAGTGGCGGACCACGAGCACCGAACAGTCGGGGTAACCCACGATCGGGTGGCAGTTCGGGGTGGCCAGGCCGGCGATCTCGGCGGCGTCGGCGCTGCCCACTACCGCCAATTCGATGGCGTTGCTGTGCTTCTCGCCGGTTTTCACCCCGGTGCCCGCGGCGACGGTCTGGACGTGCACGTCCGGGTAGCGCCGGACCCAGCTGTTGAGTCGCCGATCGATCTGGCGCACGGTGGCGTGGCGGCGCCGGCCCTGTTCCATGGCCTGGTGCACGACCTCGTCGTTGTCCGGGTCGTCGTTGAGGACCACCGCGATCACGCCGAGCTCGGTCGGCGACCCGTCGGGATTGGTCCGGATGATCGCGACCGGGCACTGCGCATCGGCCACCAGCGCGGTGGCCGTCGGGCCCAGCAGCCCGTCGGACGCCCACCCCCGCCTCGAGGTGCCCACGCAGATCAGCGCCGCGTCGTGTGATTCGTCGATCAGCACCTGGCCCGGATCGCCCGAGAGGACGGCCGTGTCGACCTCGACCGGCTTCTTCTCCCTTTGCACGGCGCACTCCGCCTGGGACAGCGCCGTTTCGGCGCGCTCGAGTTCCCACTCGGAGATGGGCGCGGGCCCGAGCTCCCCGTCTCGGCGGGGGATGACGTAGACGAGGCGCAGCGGCAGCTGCCGGCTCAGCGCCTCCTCGATCGTCCACTTGGCGGCGTTGACCGCGGCCGGTGAACCGTTGATCCCCACGACCACCGACTTCGCGTCCAGCTGGTTCATGTCGGCTCCTGACTCGTTCCTGTCAATGTCAGGCTATTGCGCCGCCGCTCGCCGGACAGGAGTCGTTAGGCCTTATCTGGGAAGCCGTTCGTCAGCAGCGATGTCGCACGGTTCGGGGGTGGCCGCGAACAGCCTCTCCACATCGGCCCGACCGCAGGCGGCCGTCCCCGGCGTCATCAGCATGGCCGCGCCCGCAGCGATGCCCAGCCGAACGGATTTGATCAGCGGCCAGCCGCGACAGAGCCCCACCGCGATCGCGGCGACCATCGCGTCGCCGGCCCCGACGCCGCTGCCGCCCGGCATCGGAACCGCCGAAAAGCGCTGGCTGCCATGCCGAGTGGCGAGCAGCGCGCCGTGCGAGCCCAAGGACACCAGCACCACTTCGGCGCGGCCGCTGTCGACGAGTTCATGGGCGGCGCCGAGTTGCTCGGCCTCGGTTTCCAGCGGGCGCCCAACGCATTCCCGCAGTTCTCGCACGCTCGCTTTGAGCAGGAACACCCCGGAGGAGACGTGCTGCAGCCCGCCGCCCGAGGTGTCCAGGATGAGGCGGACGTCGAGCTGCCGGCACATGTCGGCGACCCGCTGGTAGAAGTCGGCGGTGACGCCCGGCGGCAGGCTGCCGCTGGCCACCACGAATTCGGCCGACTTCGCTGCGGTCCGCAGCTGCTCGAGGCAGTGCGCCTGTTCACGCAGGGTCAGCTGCGGCCCGGGCAGGACGAACCGGTACTGCTGGCCGCTGCTGCTCTCGTTGACCGTGAAGCTCTCCCGCGTGGCCGCGGCGATCGGGACCTGCCAGAACGGCACGCCCTCGTCGCCGAGCAGCTTCGCGATCAGGCCGCCGGTCGATCCGCCCGCCGGGAAGACCGCCAACACCGAGCCGCCGAGCACGTAGGCGACGTGTGCGACGTTGATGCCGCCGCCCCCCGCGTCGTATCGGGTGGCGGCACAACGCAATTTGTCCGTCGGGCGCACGACGTCGATGCTCGTCGTGATGTCGAGCGCCGGATTCATCGTCAACGTGACGATCTGCGGTCGGCTCACAGGCTGGGCTGGCGTCTGCATGATCACTCCGCTATCCGACCAGTAGGACGCTCACGGTGGTAGGGACGGAAGTCCCGCCGTCGCGGGCCGTTCGTCGCCGCGCGGTGGCTCGTCGGGCGGCGGCCGGGGCGGCGAGTGCTTGTCGAGATCGACGCCAGTGCGGAAAAGTTCGAGAGAGATGCACGCTAACGTCGATTTCGCTGCCCAAGACCGGCCGATCCGCTTGGCAGCGAGGTCATTTCAGTGACCATGGGACTGTTCGGCGATGGCCGCCTGCATCGCGGTAAACCGTGACCGCGCCCGCTCGTCGGCCGCCTGCTGCTCGGCCGCGGTGACGACGATCGCGTCCGGGCCCGGGTAGACCGTCGCCCACTCGTCCGTGTCCAGCCACCGAACCCGGTACGGCGGCCCGCCTTCCGGCGAATGCACCTCGGTGATCAGCCCGCGCAGGTCCCGGCGGCCGATCGTGGCGCTCTTGATCACCAGCCAGTCCCCGACTTTCGCTTTCATGGCCGGCGAATCTCCAGCACGTCGGACAACGGCCGCCGCGGGGTCGGCTTGGGCTGCAGCTCGCCCTCGGGTTCGATGCCGACGCGGATCAGAACCTGAGGCACCGCCGCGCGACGGCCGGTGAGGTCGGAGATGATGTCGCGGCTGCACACCAGCTCCGTCAGGTGCGTGACCGGGCACGTCGCGAGGCCGGCCATCGTGCACTCCAGCAGGATCGCCGACAGCGCCGCGCCGCAATTGAGGGCATCGACGCGGGTGTCGCGCGGGGTGGACAGCACGAGGACCTTGGCCTGGTCGTAGGTGCCCGCGGAGCTGCGCTCGTCCGACGGATCGACGGGGAACCGGCGGTTGACGTCGACGCGTCGCGCGTCCGACTGCGAGATAAGCGCACTGTCGGGTATGCCCTCCGCCTCGCGCAACGGCGATGTCCACCAATGCAATTCAAGCTGATACGAATCGTCGTAACGACGCAACGAATCGGTGAGCCGGGACGCGTCGGCCAGCTGCGGTCGGGCGTTGTCCGTCAGCACGTCGAGGAAGACCGCGTCCTTGTCGAACGCGCTTCGCAATACGGGTTCGACCGATCCCCAGTGCTTGGGGGCGCCGAACGGCAGCCGGTTGGTCCGGCGACGCGGGATCGCATCGGCGCGCTCCCGCCGGGCCTGCGTCACGTAGTCGACCGGCGCGAAGTCGGCCGAAGCGAGGTGGTCGAGGTTGTTCGGGTTGGGAAACTGATCGATGTTGGTGTCCCACCCCGAGGCGGCCATCGCGACCCGAAAGTGATCGAGCGCGGCGCCGCAGCTGATGATCGCCTCCCGGCCGGAACGGTCGGTCGCGGTGACCGCGCGATCCGGGTCGACGAACAGATCGACGCTCGTGTTGCCCACCACCCAGCGCCAGGGCTGGATGTTGTGCAGCGAGGGAGCCCGGCACGCCAGCTGCACCGCGCCGGTGATCACGCCGATGTCCACCATCGTTTGGGTCATTCGCTCACTCACTTCCTGTCCCACTTCGACCTTCGGGCATGTGAGCACCGCGCGACAGGGTCCTTGGTCCCCTGCGCCAGGTCATCGGGCCCGCTTTGGCCGACCATCGGGACGCGGCGGGCGTTGTCGCTGAGAGTCATCAGGGCATTGGGCATCCAAACGGCCCCTGGCGGCGGGGACGAACGACCCTGGCCGCGGGCCCCCATGGCGCCTACCTTCGATGGTATGAACGCGACGCTGGACGCCCAGACCCTGAAGAAGGCGGTGCAGCTCGCGTGCCGGGCCCCTTCGGTGCACAACAGCCAGCCGTGGCGGTGGGTGGCCGAGGACGGGGCCCTGCAACTGTTCGTCGACCCCGACCGGGCGGTGCCGGGCACCGACCGTTCCGGCCGGGAGGCGATCCTCAGCTGCGGCGCCGCGCTCGATCACGTTCGGGTCGCCATGCTCGCCGCGGGTTGGGCCGCGGAGACCGAACGGTTTCCCAACCCCGACGACCCGAACCATCTGGCGACGGTCGAATTCCGCCCGGTCGAGCTTGTCACGCGCGCGCAGCGGGACCGCGCCAGCGCGATCCTGCATCGCCGCACCGACCGGCTCCCGATGGGCGAGCCGACCTATTGGAGCCTCTTCGAGCCGGTCCTGCGCAGCACGCTGAACGGCGGCGGGGTGACGCTCGACGTGCTAGCCGACGACGCGCGGCCCGCGCTGGTGCAGGCATCCCGGCTCACCGAAGCGCTGCGGCGCGACGACGCGTCCTATCACGCCGAACTCGAATGGTGGACTTCGCCGTTCGCGTCACACGCGGGCGTGCCGCCGCGCGCGCTGTTGTCCGACAAGGAAAGCGGCCGGGTGGACGTGGCGCGCGAATTCCCGGTCAGAAGCCACGCGGATCGGCGTCCCGAGGTCGCGGTGGACTGGTCGAAAATCCTGGTGCTGTCCACCCCGAAAGACACCCGGGCCGACGTGTTGCGCTGCGGCGAGGTGTTGTCGAATGTGTTGCTGGAGTGCACGATGGCCTTCCTGGCCACCTGCACGCTGACCCACCTGATCGAGCTGGACGAAAGCCGCGATCTCGTGCGCGACATGCTCGCCGACGGCGGCCAGCCCCAGGTGCTGATCCGCGCCGGGATAGCGCCGCCGATGGAGGCCGTTCCCCCGCCCACCCCCAGGCGCACGCCGGACGACGTGCTGCGGATCCGCTAGCTACACTTGCACGAACCGCCAAGTGGTTGAAGAACTTTGACCCGTCGAAGAAGGGTGGCCGATGTCCGGGACCGATGATGTGGTGACCATCCTGCCGGTGCATGAATGCTGGGACCTGATGGCCGGGGTCACGCTGGGCCGATTGGTCACCAGCGTGGACGGCCAGCCCGAGATCTTCCCGGTCAACTACGCCGTCCAGAACCGCACCGTGCTGTTTCGCACCGCGGAGGGCACCAAGCTGGTCAGCACCGCGATCAACAACCGCGTGCTGTTCGAAGTCGACGACCACAATGTCGCCGAGGGCTGGAGCGTCATCGTCAAGGGCAGGGCACGCTCGCTGCGCACCAGCGAGCAGATCGAGGAGGCCGAACGCGCCCAGCTGCTGCCGTGGACGTCGACCGAGAAGACCCACTACGTGCGGGTGATCCCCGAGATGGTCACCGGCCGCCGGTTCCGCTTCGGCCCGCCGCTGCTGGGCAGCCGCGATCGCGCCTGAATCATCGCACCAGCCGGTGGCGGCGCGGGCGCGGCAGGAACTCCAGCGACAGCAACACCACCAGCGCCGCCGGGATGTGGTGAGCGCAGAGCACCACGTAACGCCGCTCGGCCAGCGCGTGGAACTTGCGGAGGTAGCGGTACAGCGACTCGAGCCGGATCAGCGGGTCCAGCAGGTGGATCAACCGATACGCGACCCGCTGCGCGGCGGTGGGCCGGGTCGCATCGAAGATCTCCGGGAACGCGGCGAACGCCAGCGAAAAGCGTTCCGCTCCTTCAGCTTTGGCCTCGGCGATCATGTCGACGCTGAGCCGCTCGTCGACGCCGTTGGGGGCGTCCGGGCGGCGGAACGGCGCGTCGAGGCTGACTTCCCGTCCCGCATCGGCGGTCGCGTAGCGGTGAAACGCCACCACCCGCCCGCCCCGATCGCGCGCGACGGCCAGCTTGACTCCCGGGTACCGGCCCCGCAGCGCCCCGTCGAGGTTCATGCAGAACCCGCGTTCGGTGCGCGCCGCGCGGTGCGCGGCGTACAGCACCTCGGTCAGCTCGGCGGTCAGCGCGTCGTCGAGTTCCCGCTCGTCGACGATCTGGGTGGTGACACCGCCGTTGCGGGTGCGCTGCACCGCCTGGCGCAGGTTGCGAAAGCGCCGCCCGCGCAACGCGAAATGGCCGACGTCGACGACGACGTCGCGGCCGATCGGCACCGCGAGCATCTTTTGCCCGACCACGTCGTCGCACCACAGCCCCACGTGCCGCTCCCCTGCGGCCAGCACGATGATCTGCCACCCCTTGCTTCGGCACATGCGGACGAAATCGTCGACCAGTGCTTCGAATCGGGTGGCGTCGCCGACCGGGTCGCCGCTGACGACCGCGAACCCGAGCCGGGTGCGGTAGGCGATCGCCGCGGAGTTCTCCGCGTCGAAGTGGTAACTCTTGCTCGAGTGCAGGGCGAAGGGCGCGAGCGCATCCCCGGCGGTGGCGTCGACGAGCGGCCACACCCGCTCCAGCAGCTCCGGTTGCGGTTTGGCCGTCGTCGGCGCCATCAGCGCGAGCCCGCTGCCCGCGATGAGGATGTTCCCGAGCACGCCGAAAGACAGGAAGTGCGCGAACAGCCCCGCGCCCGCCGCGGCTGCGGCGAGCGTCGCGTGCCCGGCAGTGACCGGCCGGCCCAGGAAGACGCCGCGTGCGATCAGGGCGGCCGCGGCGAGCAGCGCGACCGACCAGCCGAACCGGCCGGGGGCCGAGGCCTCCAGGCCGAGGCGCTCGCGCGCGGCCAGCAGCGCCAACCAGGCCAGGGCGCAGAGCAGGATCGCGACGCTGCCGAAGCGGGCCGCCGGCACGCCCGCGCCGACCAGGACGCGTTGGCGACCGCGCGCCGCGACCGCGCCGGTAATCACGGGCTGGTCAGGCACGGGTCAGGCCCTTTCTCGACGCTTCTCGGTGTCAATTCCCGCGATCACGTCCACCGCCATGCCGACCACCTCCGGGACAGCCCGCTCAACGGCCGGGGTCAAACCGGCCCCGTGACCGGTGTCGGCGACGTCGACGGTGAGCAGCACCAGCTGCCCGGGAAGCCGGCCCAGCGCCTCGCCCAGCGCGTGGGTGCGGACGAGATCGACGCTGTGCGAACTCAAGCCGTCGCCGGCGGTCACGTCGCTCAGCGAGCAGCGCCGGACGCGTCCCGGCGCCGGGGAAGACCCGACCGCGCCGTCGATCACCACGGCGAGCCGCGCGTCCGACCACGCTTCCAGCAGGCTCATCGGCTCCACGATGTCGGTGACGATCCGAACCCCGGTGAGTCCCAGGCGGTTCAGCTCGTCGGCCACCGCGACGCCGACGCCGTCGTCTCGGCGGTAACGATTGCCGAGGCCTATCACGACCGCGTCGACGATTCCGCCCGTCATTGCCGGTCGACCGTCAGCTTCAGGAAGTGCGCCGAACACGAGATGCACGGGTCGTAGCTGCGAATCAACTGCTCGCACAACGCCGTCAGCGCGGCGTCGTCGAGGGACAGGTTGCCGGACACCAGCCGGGCGAGGTCGGCTTCGATGGCCGCCTGGTTCTGGGAGGTCGGCGGGATGAGGGTCGCCGCGGCGACCAGCCCGTCCTCGCCGATCCGGTAGCGGTGATACAGCAGGCCGCGGGGCGCCTCGCTGACGCCGTGGCCGACGCCGGCCCGCGCCGGGACGTCGACGAACGGGCGCGACGGCCGCTGGTATTCGTCGATGATGCGCAGCGCCTCCTCGATCGCGTAGACGACCTCGACGGCGCGGACGACGATGCTGCGGAACGGATTTCGGCATTCGGCCGACAGCCCGGCCCCGGCGGCGGCCTGTGCCGCGACGGGCGACAGCGCCGCCGAGTTCAGCGAGAACCGCGCCAGCGGCCCCGTCAGATAGCGGCCGCCGTCGAGCGTCGCGTGCAGCGCCGTGGAGTAGGGCACCTGCGACTCGGCGACGTGGGCGGTGAAGTCGGCCACCGGAAACGGCGGTCCCGCGCTGCGCGCGATGGCGCCGTCCTCGATCGGGTACCGGCCGGGCGCCGCGAGCGCCAGGAACTCGTGGTCGAGCTCGAGGTCGGGGAACTCGAACCCCGACACCCATTCGACGGTCGCGAGCGCGTTGTCCAGCGCGCGGCGCAGCAGCTCGGCGATCGGCTTGAAGTCCGATCGAGTTGGCACCGAATAGAATCCGCCCAGCCGCACGTTGATCGGGTGTATGGCGCGGCCGCCGACGAACTCCATCAGCTGGTTGCCCGCCTTCTTCAGCGCCAGCCCGCGCTCGACGTCCTGAGCGTGGTCCCGGGACATGCCGATGATGTCGGGATAGCCCAGGAAGTCCGGCGCGTGCAGCAGGTAGATGTGCAGCACATGACTGTGGATCCATTCCCCGCAGTACAGCAGGCGCCGCAGCGCGACGAGTTCGTCGTCCACCCGGACGCCGCAGGCGTCTTCGATCGCGTTGCAGGCGCTGATTTGATAGGCGACCGGGCAGATGCCGCAGACCCGCGCGGTCAGGTCGGGCGGCTCGGTATGGGCTCGCCCGCGCAGGAACGCCTCAAAAAATCGCGGCGGCTCATAGATGTTGAGCTGCACGCTTTGCAGCGCCCCGTCCTTCAGCGTGACGTGCAGCGCGCCCTCGCCTTCGACGCGCGTCAGCGTGCCGACGCTCAGGGTGCGGGTGGACTCGGTCACGGGCGGCTCCGTTCGGCGGCGAAGGCGGTGACGTTGAACGTCGAGAACACCCGGTCGACGTCGCCGTCGGACATGCCGTCGCGGCGCAGCAGTGGAATCAGCGTCGCGGTCCGGGGCACCGCGGACGGCCCGAAACAGCCGAAGCAGCCGCGATGGTGCCGCGGACACAGCGCCCCACAGCCGGCGTGCGTGACCGGGCCTAGACATGGGATGCCTTCGGAGACAACGACACACGTAACGCCCCGCAGCTTGCACTCAGTGCATACCGTCTTGGCGGGCAGCCGCGGTTTGCGTCCGATCAGCAGCGCCGCGAGGGTGTCGAGCAGCTGACCGCGGTCGATCGGGCAGCCCGGCAGCTGGTAGTCGACCTTGACATGCGCCGAGGCGGGCGTCGAGGTGGCCAGCGTGTCGACGTACTCGGGCTTGGCGTAGACCACGGACGCGAACTCCGCGACGTCGGCGAAGTTGCGCAGCGCCTGCACTCCCCCGGCCGTCGCGCACGCGCCGATGGTGACCAGAACCTTGGACTGCTCACGGATCTCACGGATGCGTTGCTCGTCGTGGCGGGTGGTGACCGAGCCCTCGACCAGGGAAACGTCGTAGGGGCCGCCGACCATCGCGCTGGAGGCCTCGGCGAACGTGGCGATCTGCACCTGGTCGGCGAGGGTGAGCAACTCGTCCTCGCAGTCCAGCAGCGTCAGCTGGCAGCCGTCGCAGGAGGCGAACTTCCACACGGCCAAGGTGGTCGGGCTCATCTACAGCTCCTTCACTGCCAACAGCGGGCCGGCGACGTCGTAACCGACGACGGGGCCGTCGCGACACAGCAACAGCGGGCCCAGCTGGCAGTGGCCGCACCAGCCGACCCCGCACTGCATGTTGCGTTCCAGCGATACCCGAATATCTTGTGCCGCAATGCCTTTGGCGAGCAGGGCCTCGGCGCCGAAGCGCAGCATCGGCTCCGGGCCGCACAGGAAGGCGGTGGTGCGATCCGGGTCGAGGGTGAGCCGGCGCAGCGGCTCGGTGACCAGGCCCACCTCGCCGCTCCAACCCTGGACGGGGACGTCGACCGTGACGTGCAGCTCGATTTGCGGGTCCTGGGCCCACTTTTCGAGCTGGTCGACGAACACGAAATCGGCCCGGGAGCGGGCGCCCACGACGAGCGTCACCTTGCCGTAGCGGGCCCGGCCCGCCAGCGCGCCCAGCACCGCGGGACGCAACGGGCACAGGCCCACCCCGCCGGCGACCATGACCAGGTCCCGGCCGGCGGCTTCGTCGAGCCCCCAGGTGGTGCCGAACGGTCCCCGGACCCCGACGACGCTGCCCGGTTGGGCGTTGTGCAGCGCGCGGCTCACCGCCCCCACCGCGCGGATCGTGTGCGTGATCGAGCCGTCGGTCACCGACGGGTCGCCGCTGATCGAGATCGCGGCCTCGCCCACCCCGAACGCGTAGAGCATCATGAACTCCCCGGGTTGCGGGGCGCGCAGGGCCTCGCCGACGGGCTCCAGACACAGCGTCGCCGAATCCGGGCTCTCCACAACGCGACTGCGCACCCGGTACGGCACGGGCGCCATGGCCGGCGTCGGCTCACTCATCCCCGGCCATCCTGTTCATCTCGGCGGTGATGTCGATGCCGGTGGGACACCACGCGATGCAACGGCCGCAGCCCACGCAGCCCGACATGCCGAACTGGTCGTGCCAGGTGCCCAGCTTGTGGGTCAGCCAATGCCGGTAGCGCGAGGCGCCGGACTGCCGGACGCTGCCGCCGCCGTGCACGTAGGTGAAGTCGAATTCGAAGCACGACGACCAGTGGCGCCAGCGCTCGGCGTGCTCGCCGGTGAGGTCGCTGACGTCCTCGGTGGTGGTGCAAAAGCAGGTCGGGCACACCATCGTGCAGTTGCCGCAGGTCAGGCAGCGGCTGGCGACCTCGTCCCACTGCGGGGATTCGCGGTTTCGGATCAACAGTTCGCGCAGATCGGTATCGGGCATCTGGCGGCCCATCCGATGCGACGCGGCCTCGACATCGTCGCGCGCAGAAGCGATTTCGTCATCGTCGGCGTCGCGGTGCGAAACCGAAGCCAGCACGTCGGCGCCCTCGGGACTGCCGACGTCGACGAGGTACGACGGGGCCTGCCCCGCGAGGCGCTCCGTGAGGGCCAGGTCGTAACCGGGCCCGGCGGCGGGGCCGGTGCCCATCGATGCGCAGAAGCACAAGCCGCCCGGCTCGGTGCAGTTCACCGCGACGACGAAGGCCCGCCGGCGGCGGCCGACGAAGGAGCCGTCCGGATAGTCCGGGCGGCCGAGCACCCCGTCGAGCGTGGCGATCGCGGCGAGGTCGCACCCGCGGACCCCCAGGAAGGCGTAGCGCGGGACCGCCTCGTCCGATTCGGGCTCGGCGGCCCCGTCCCGGGTGCCGGCCCACATCCGCTGCCGCGGCGGGTGCAGGAACTGTTTCCACGACTGCGGGCCGGCCGAGTGCCCGAACGCCGCGTCGTCGTCGCGGCGGCGCACGCGGTACTGGCCGGGGGCGACGTCGACACCCCATCCGCGCGGCAGGTCGTCGGCCGACTCGAGCTCCGCGAGGACGATCGCGTTGTCCCGCAACGTCGGACCGACCACGCGATAGCCGCGCTCGATCAGCACCTCGACGAGCCGGTGCAGCCCGGCCGTGTCGAACCACGCGGCCCGGTGGTGTTCGCCGTCTCCGCTCACCGACACATCATCCGCCTCAATGGCTTGCGCCGCTTGCCCTCGTTACTCGTTGACCCACTCGACGAAATCGGACAGTTCGCGCCGCGGCGTCGCCGGCAACGGATCGGCGTTGATCGGCGCCCAGCCCACCCGCAACAGCATCTGCGGGTAATCGCCGCCGCCGAAGATGTCGGAGCGAACTGACTCGCGTGTTTCGGGGATCTCCAGCGGCTCGGTGACCGGGCAGCTGGCCAGCCCCATTGACGTCGCCGTCAGGAGTACGACGCTGGTTGCCTCACCGGCGCGCAGCCGCGCCAGCCGGTCGTCGGTCCGCGTTCCCAGCGCGAGGACGACCGCATTGTCGTCGGCGGGCGCCGAGTCCGGCGCCATCGGCAGCGTGGGCCCGGCGAAGAATCGGCCCGGAATTTTCGCGGCCGGGTCGGACGCCGGTGTGCTGTGGGCCGGAACCCCCGCGACCGACGCGTAGCGTCCGCTCCAGGCGGTGAGCTCGGCGAGGTAATCGCGGTTGAGGTGTTCCG
The DNA here is from genome assembly GCF_002101815.1 of Mycobacterium paraense. Lineage (GTDB taxonomy): Bacteria > Actinomycetota > Actinomycetes > Mycobacteriales > Mycobacteriaceae > Mycobacterium > Mycobacterium paraense. Next base: position 275,381 of record NZ_LQPM01000013.1, read on the forward strand.
CAACGGATTCGGCGACGATGCTGTGCAGCTTGCCGAGGTCCTCGACTTGGCACAGCGTCACACCGTTTCGGGCCGCCCGCGCCGCCATCAGTGCGATGTCGCCGACCGGCACCGGCCAGGAACTGTAGTGGCGACGGTCCGTTCGGCGCCGCGGTATCGCCGCCGCGATCGCGATGTCGGACGCGTCGGCGGGGTATGGCGACAATTCGATCGAGGCGAGGTGGTTGGGGTCGTCCGGGTTCGGCAGCCGGGTCACCCTGGCCAGCCAGCCGACGGCCGCGAAGGCGGCGACGCAGTGATGCAGCGCCGTGCCGCAGCTCAGGATCAGGTCCCGGCCGTCCGGGTCGGTGTTGGGCAGTTGCCGTTCGGCGTCGGCGTAGAGATGCAGGCTCGCGTCGTCGACGCGCCACCGCCATGGCTGCGTGTTGTGCACCGAGGGTGCCCGCGACGCCAATGTCAGGACGGTCCGGACCGTGCCGGCGTCCGGAAAGCGTGCGTTCATGGGGTCGTTCCCTTCGGGTCAAGCTTCTTGGTCTCCACCATCGCCCAGGCGCCGCCGGTGAGACGAGAGCACGACGGCACTAGGCAAAGGGACTTTGTGCCAATCCCTAGGCCGTGGTCGCGTGCGGCTGGCGTCGCGCCGCCAGCGCGCCCGCGATCGACGTGCAGGCGATCGTCAGCAGGGCGCCGAACATCAGCGCCGACGCTTCGCCTCTCACCAGCAGGTGCTCTTGGGTCCCGATCGTGGCCGCGGCCACCGGCACCCCGAGCTGGGCCGCCGACAGCGCCGCCAGCGTCAGCGGCTGGCCGAGCAGCCGTCCCGCGCAGTGCGCCAGCACGGCGCCCAGTCCCAGCCCGATGCCCAGCAGGATCAGCATCGGATGCGAACCCAATTCGCGCACTTGCAGCGAGGCGCCCAGCCAGACGAAGAACAGCGGGCTGAAGAACCCCTCGGTGATGCCGAACAGCTGGCGGGCCAGCCGGTGCGGTTCGCCGACCAGCGCGATCACCAGCCCGAACGCGAAGCCCGCCAGCATGATCGACACGTGCGTGTCGGTGGCCAGCGCCGCCAGGGTGAACAGCACGACCAGGTTCGTCCGCAGTTCCAGCGCGAAGCGGCGGTCCTCGGAGTACCGGTGCAGGCGCCGGCGCAGCCCCCTGCGGTCGGCCACCCGCAGCAGCAGATACAGCACCACCGCGCAGCCCGCGATCGCGAGCCCGCCGAGCGCGGCGATCGGCGCGCGCTTCAGGTCAATCACCAACGGCAGCAACACGATACACGCGGCGTCGGCGATGGCGATCTGCACGGTCACCGACAGCACATCCGGTCCCTGCAGCCGCAGCGAATCGATCACCGGCAGGGCCAGCGCCGCCGACGACGAGGCCATCAGGACCGCGTACAGCGCCGCGTGGCCGGTGTGGAACGCCGCCGCCAGTCCCACACCCAGGGCCGCGGCCACGGCGCCGACGACGACCGCCCGCACCAGCGCCCGCGGCGCCGCCGAGCGCAGCTTGGGATCGCGCACCGGAACGTGGGTGCCGACCACGAACATGACCAGTGCGAAACCGATGTTCGCCAACAACTGAAAGGTGGGGTTGGCGTCGTCGACGACGCCGAAACCGGTCTTGCCGATGACGAGGCCCACGGCCAGCTCGCCGATGATGACCGGGATCTGCAGGCGCGGCAGCGACGCCAGCAGCGGACCGGCGAATCCCACCGCGGTCAGCAGCGCCAGCGTGTGGAAGCCGAACCCGTGCACGTCAGCGGCCCTTCAGCGCGGTCAGCACCAGGTCATTCTGCATCCCGGTTCGTCGCCGGCACGCACATGGCGCCCGGAGAGTCTCGCTACGGCGTTTTCACCGCCCTAGGCCGGAAACTCGTCGCTGACCGGCCATCCGCACATCTCGAGATGTCGCTTGACGCGTTCGACCTCATCGGGTGCGGGCATCTGGTCCGTGATTTTGCTGATCATGACCCGGATGGTCGTTGCGTCCACGGGCACGTCGCCATGCTCGACGAGCTCGGCCGCGATCTGCATGACCTCCCGGTCGGACAGGCGCCGCCGCAGCAGCGCCAGCAACGGGAAGGTGTCGGTCGCCGGTATCCCGCCGGGGTAGCCGGCGCGTAGGAACCCCACAATCCGTGCGATGACGCCGGAAACGGACATCGGCTCTCCTCGGGCCTGGAAGATGACTCGACGTCCGATCTCGACGGCGTGGTCGGCGAAGCGTTCGTAGTACCGGCCGAGCAGGGTGACGTCGATGGTGGCGGCCACGCCGTGGTTCCACGGTCGGTCCATCATCAAGGTGAAGAGCTGGCGGTGCAGCTCGTCCATCGCGTCGTCGTCGCGCCGCATGCGGGCGGCCGCGACCGGGTCGCGGGCGCGCACGACGCGTCCGGCGACGTTGCTGAGATCGACGGCGATGCGACCCATTTCGGAGAAGTGGCCGACCGCCTCCTCGGGCAGGGCGCGGGCGGGGTAACGGCGGCGGGCGATTTCGGCCACGTGCGACGCCAAGGCACCCATGCGCTGGGCGTCGGCGATGTTCTTGAGGTCGCCTACGACGACCCGGAGGTCCCCGGCCACGGGGGCTTGAAGCGCCAACAGCGCCAAAGCCTTCCGCTGGGCGTGGGCACCCTGGCGCACGATCTTGTGGTGGTCGTTGACCACGCCTCCGGCGAGCGACCCATCGGCGTGCAACAGCGCGTGCGTCGCGCGCTGCATCGCACCACCGGCGCGCGCGCACATGTCGGCGACGGAGGCGGTCAGAGCCTCCAGTTGCCGATGGAACGCGGTACGCATGTGCGCCCACACTAAGGCGGCCGTTGCTGCGCGACAACGACTTTGGCCGGTGACAGCACTCGTTGCCACCCTCTCCGCAGTCGGGACGCACGCGGGCATCGCGGCAGCCGCGGTCACCGCCCGAATGTCCCCCGGAGGCCATTTCCGCTGGTAGACCCCTACCGGAATCGGCGCCGTTGGCAGAAGATGGTGTATGCGCACGGCGGTGACCGCCGCCGTCGGGTCGATGACCGGATGAAGGGGCCCGCCATGTTCCTCCCACTCTCCTTCCCAGGCCGGCTGATTGTCGGCGCCATTTCAGCGGGCGCGCTGTTGTGTGCGGGCGCGGCGACCGCCGCGGCCGACCCGCCGCCGCGGCCGGCCAATTGCACGGCCGGCGACGTCGCCGGGGTGGCTGCGAGCGTCGCGGCGTCGCTGTCGACCTACCTGTTCACCCACCCGGACGTGAACGGGTTCTATACCGGTCTGCAGGATCGCCCGAAAGATCAGATCCGCGACGATGTCCAGAATTACTTCGCCGCCAACCCGCAAGAGCAAGCCGACCTGGAGAACATCCGCCAGCCGCTGGTCGACGTCCGGCAGCGCTGCCAGTGGACCCCGCTGGTCGGGGAACCCGGCGTCACGCCCTAGGGGCGGTGTAGGGGAAAGGAGATGACCATGAATCTGTCGGTGCGTTCGTGGGCCGCCGCGGGGATCACCACGTTGGCTCTCACGGCGATCCCCGAGATGTACGCCGTCCTGCAGCCCCCCGGTGTGGCCAATGCCGACGTCTGTGCGAGCGTCGGCCGGCGCGTTTCGGTGAGCGGGTGCACCAACGTGGCCGACACGGTCGACACCTACGCGCCGCCGCCGGGCGATTATGCGCCGCTGCCGCAGGACTTTCCGCCGCCGCCACCGCCGAACGTGAGCGTCTGCGCCGGAGTGGGCCGGCGAATCCATGTGAGCGGCTGCACGTAGCAGCGCCGGCCGGGACTAGCCGTCCGACTCGTCGGATTCCTTCTCGTCCGAATCCTTATCGTCCGAATCCTTCTCGTCGGAATCCTTCTCGTCCGAATCCTTCTCGGTGTTTTCGGACTTGTCGGAGTCCTGGGACTCGTCGGATTTCTCGGACTTGGCGGACTCGTCGACCTTGTCGGCGAACTTCGTCAGCAGCCCGGCCAGTGCGCGGGCCTCCCGGGGCGCCAACAGATCCTCGAATACCCTTTTGTCACTGTCCGAGATGCGCTCGACGCAAACCGCGTTGCTCTTGACACTGACGTCCCACCGGCCCTCCTCTTGACGAACCATGCGATCCCACCTTCCGACGCTGACTGGCGTTTAGCAGCCCGACTACTGCGTTAGTTACCCATTTCTGCTGCACGCGCAACCGGCGCGATTTTCGGGGCCGGTGCCGTCAGTCGGCGGCGGCGCGGCGACTGCGCGGCGCGGCGGAGCGGGGCGGCCGGGAACGCATGTGGTCGCGGGCGCGGCCCATCACGTCACCGAGCGTGCGTACGTCGCGATCGGACAGCGAGTCGAACAGCAGGTCGCGCACCACTTCGATGTGGCCGGGCAACACCTTGGCGACCCGTGCACGGCCCTTCTTGGTGATGCTGACGACCGTGGCGCGCTGGTCGTCGCGCGATGCCGCGCGCGTGATGAGGCCTTCCTTTTCCAGTAGGCCGGCCTGATGGGTCAGGCCCGAGCGGCTGTACACCACGCCGTCGGCCAGCTCGGTCATGGTGAGTGGGCGCTGCGCGTCGGCAAGTTTGGCCAAAATCTCGAATTGCACGTAACTCAGATTGCCGTCGGCCTGCAGTTGCTGTCGCACCTCGTACTGCAGCAGGCTGACGGCCTCCATCAAGGCGAAGTAGGTCCGCAGCTGCACGGGGTTGAGAGCCTTGGCCACTCCTCGACCCTAGTGCTTCGACATCGAAGTGTTCAGCGGTAGCGCGTGGCGAGTTCGGGGCTTTGCGCGCCGAAGGCGGCGAGGTCGGCCCGGAACACCGCGTCCAACAGGCTCGCGTCCTCGACGCCGGGGGCGCAGACCGTCTCGCCCAACTGCAGGCCCCGCAAGCTGGCGGTGACGACGTCCTCGGCGCTCATCCGAGGCACCGCGCTGAGGTCCATGTTCTGACGTTCGTGGAACTCGGTCGCCACCACCCCGGGGCAGACCACCTGCACGACGACTCCGGTCCCGTCGAGCTCGGCGCCGAGGGTCTGCGACATCGCGACGAGGTACGCCAGGGTTCCCCCGTAGACGGCGCGGCGGGGCAGCTGGGAGTGCGGGGCGGGACCGCTGAAGGCGATCATGCCCGCCATGTTGATGATCGCGCCCGCACCGCGCTCCAGCATCCCGGGGACCGCGGCGCGGGTAAGCATCGTGGGGGCAAGGACTTTCACGTTCACAAGTTCGACGGCCTTGGCCGCGGGCAGCTCGGCCAACGGCATGTAGTGGGCGACGCCGGCGTTGTTGACCAGCATCGTCAACGGCTCGGCGGCGCAGATCTCGGCGACCCGGGCGACGTCGTCGCCGTTCGCAAGGTCCGCGACCACGGTTCGGACCATCACTTCGGGGTGGGCGGCCGCGAACTCCGCCAACCGCTCCGCGCGCCTGCCCACGATGATCAGGTCGTAGCCGTCGGCGGCGAGGCGTTCGGCGTACGCCCGGCCGATTCCCGAGGTGGCGCCGGTGACGAGTGCGAGCTTTCCCATGATGCTGTTCCCTTCCGAGTGGGGCCGCCGCGAGCGACGGCCCCACCTCGCTGAATGTGGTTGTGGGAGTCGGTTACTGGTCGGCGGGGACGAGGATGGTCTTGCCGTGCAGGCGGCCGGCATCGGAGGCGGCGTGCACGGCCGCGGCCTGCTCGAGCGGGCGGCGGTCGGCGACCTCGATGCGCAATTGCCCCTCGTCGACGCGACGGACCAGCCCGGCGAGCTGGGCGGCGTCGCTGCGGACGAAGATCCGCTGCGTGCGGACCCCCCGCGGCGGGTTGTCCGGCCCGAAAACCATGGTGCCGACGTGGACGCCGCCGTCGGCCACCACGCCGATGAGGGCGTCGGTTTGCTCGTCGGTGGTGCTGACCAGGTTGAGCACGACGTCGAACGGCGCACCCTCGACGTGGATCGGCGAGTGGGTGTAGTCGATGTAGTCGACGATGCGGGCGGCGCCCAAGCCGCGCAGCCGCTCGGCGTCACGCTCCTTGGCGGTCGCGGTGACCACGGCGCCGGCCCGCTTGGCCAACTGAACGGCGTACCCGCCGACCGCGCCCGAAGCGCCGTTGATCAAAACCGACTGGCCCTCGGCCAGCCCGGCGATCTCGAACAGCGCCTGCCACGCGGTCAGCGCGGCCTCCGGCAACGCTGCCGCGTCGGCCAGCGGCACCGATGTCGGCGCGGCGGCCAGCAAGTCGGCCGGCACCAGCGCGTATTGGGCGGCGGCACCGTCGGCGTCGAGCGCCAGAAACGCCACGACCGCGTCGCCGACGTTCCAGCCCGCCACGCCCTCGCCGATCTCGGCGACGGTCCCCGCCACGTCGACGCCGGGAATGTGCGGGAAGCTGATCGTGTACACCTCGGCCAGGTAGCCGCCGCGGATGCCGGCATCCACCGGGTTGAACGAGGTGGCGGCCACCTTGACCAGCACCTGCCCACGGCCCGGCACCGGTCGCGGGGCCTCCTCGTACCGCAGAACGTCGCTGTCGCCGTACTCGTGATACCGCACTGCCTTCATGGTGTCCCTCCTCAGTCATTTGCTTCGATCTCGAAGCAGTTACAGTGCGTGCAACTCGCTTCGATGTCGAAGCAATTCCCGGGCGCTAGGTGATCGTCGCCACAAGCCGCGATGGGGCGAGCCGCTGGTCCGGATCGAGGGCGGCCCTGATGCGGCCGAGACGCTGCAACCCGGGTTGGTCCAGCCCGTCCGCCACCGCGGCACGGCCGTCGGCGAACGACGCGGCGGAGCGCCCGATGTCGGCCGGTGTCGTGGCGGTGCGCACTTTCGACAGCCCGTCCTCGGTGCGTGAGCGCGACGCGTCGTCGGTGGCCAGACCCACCGCGTGCAGCAGGAAGGGGCCGGGCACGGCGGTCATCGCCCCGTCGCGGGCGGGCGCGTCGTTGCCCACGTTGCGCAGCTCGACCACCGCCACCGGCGAATCGACCGCGGCGGCGACGTCCAACGCGTCCGCCGCGACGTCCGGCGCTCCGGGCCCCAGCCATCGCCCCACGCCCAGCGCGGGAACCGGATTGGGCGGGTCGAGGTGGATCTGGGCCAGCCGGGCCGCGTCCGCGGGCGCCCAGCTGCTGTCCACGGCGGGCGGCGGCGCCATCCGCAGGGCGCGCAGCAGCGGGCCGGCCGCGTCGGCGCCCTGCGGTGAGGCGAACGCCAGATGCACGACCGGGACGCCTTGCAGCGCGGGCGGAAACGCCGGGGAGCCCGCCGGCGGGTGCAGCACGCTGAGGCTGGTCGAGAGCGCGGCACCGATCTCGTCCATGGCCGTTGCCCAGGCGTCGACAACCGGCCCGAGCGCGTCGACGCTCCACAATCGATAGCCGGCCCAGAGTTGCTGGGGCGCAATGAGTTCGACGGTCAACGCGGTGGCCACGCCGACGCCGCCCCCGCCGCGAAAGGCCCACAGCGCCTCGCGATCGATCGCGTTGGCGGCGTCCTCCGGCGCCCGTCGTATCCGCCCGTCGCCGTCGACGTAGTCGACGGCCAGCAGCGCCGAACTGGCCATCCCGTGCGGGCGGGTCAAAAACCCGACTCCGCCCCCGAACGTGTAGCCGGCGACGGCCACCGTGGGCGAGGTGCCGGCCAGCCCGAGCAGTCCGTGGCGTTCGGCCAGTGCGTTGACCGCCGCCCAGGTCGCGCCCGCGCCGACGCGGGCCACGCGGGCGTTCGCGTCGATGTGCACCGCGTTCAAGCCCGACGTGTCGACGAGCAACCGGTCGGATTCGATCGGCGCACCCGCGCCGTGCCCGCTTGCCTGCACGGCGACTGTGAGGTTGCGTTGCGCGGCCCACCGCACGGCGTGGGCGACCTCGTCGGCGGTGCGCGGGTGGGCCACCATCGCCGGGCGCTGCGCCACCGTGGCGTTGTGCGGATTGGTCGCGGCCCGGTATCCCGCGCTGCCCGCTGGGGAAAACAGATCGGGTCTCATCGGGACACCAGCAAGAGCGCGGTCGTGACGAGCATGACGGCGGCGGTGGCGCCGTGGACGCCCCAGGCCACGGACTTGGAGCCGCCGTTGCGCAGCACGATGGCGGCGTCGGCGATCGGAATGATGGTGGCGGCCAACATCACCCACCCGACCAGGTGGGTGGCGCCCGCGATCATCAGGATGATGACGAACAGCCCCGTGGCGATGTCGCGTATGCCCTTGACGCTCAGGTAGGCGCCCGCGCCCGGCTGGTCGAGGTCGGGTAGCACGCCGTAGCCGGCGGCGGCGACGCGCGGCGCGACCAGGAACCGCGCACCGATGAAGATGATTGCCGCGGCGAGGATGCCGGCGAGGACGTAGCCGATGGTGGTGGTGATGGTCATGTCGAGCGCTCCTCAGGTGTCGTTACCGAATCGGTGAAGACGCGGTCGGGTCAAGCAGTGTCGTCCGCACGTCGACGATGTCGCCGACGTCGAAGCCGGCCATGTCGGCGGCGAATTCCGGGCTGGCCATGATGCGCCGCGTGAGTTGGTCGGGGTCGGCGTCCGGCGGGTAGCCGATCAGCGCGACGAGCCGGTTCGCGTCGCCGCCACGTTCGGTCCACACACCGTGGGTGGTGACCCCGAAGGCCTCGAAGGTGGCCAGGTGCCGCGCCCAGTGCACGGTCGCGTACCGCCGCAGAGCTTCCGGCGATCGCAGGGTGTAGGTTCTGAGCTGAAACATCGTAATCGGTTCCCTTTCAGTGGAATTCGACGGCGGATGTCGGGTCGGTCAGACCATCAGCACAGCGCAGAGGGCGGCCACGGCCAGGCCCTGCAGTATCGCGCGAGCATCGATGATCGAATCCCACTTCGCTTGCAGCGCGCGCCCGCTCGGCAGCGGTCGTCCGGCTTCGGCGGCCGCGGTCAGTTGCCGGTTGATGGGCGCGCTCACCCGGGTGTAGAGCACCAGCCAGATCAGCAGCAGAACCAGGGCGGCGCCCGCCGCGATGGCCTGTGCCCGGTGCGCGCCGACCGCGGCCAGCACTGTCGTCGCCGCGGTGGCGACGACCCCGAGGACGCCGGGCACCGGCATGCGCCGGTCACCGTACCGATGCACGTGCCCCGTCACCGCGACCAGGGCATCGTCGTTCACCAACGCCAGCGCCGGCCGCAGCACCATCGCGCAGAACACGTCGGTGCCGTAGACCACGGCGGTGCCCAGCACCGCGATCAGCGCGGCGGCCCGGGTGATGTCGTCCAAAGCCATGTCCCAACTCCCCTCACTGGTAAGTGCTAGCAACGCTAACCCTGTTGCGGGCTCGCGTCAATAGCGTTGCTAGATTTTCTAGCTGTGATACCCTTAGGCATGGCCATCGAGGACCGCCGCGAGCGCGAACGCGCCGCCCGCCGACAGCTGATCGTCGGAACCGCGCGCAAGCTGGCCGAGGCCGAAGGGTGGGACGCCGTCACCACCCGTCGGTTGTCCACGGAGATCGAGTACAGCCAGCCGGTGCTGTACAAGCACTTCGCCGGCATGGAGCAGATCGCCGACGCCGTCGCCCTCGACGGGTTCGCCGAACTCGCCGAGGTGATCCGGGCCGCCCACTCCGACACCGACGCGGGCGCTGACACCCTGACCCGGGTCGCAAAGGCGTATCTGGATTTCGCCCGCGACAACCCGGCGGTCTACGACGCCATGTTCACCCGCACGACCGGCCTGCAATTCGCCGCCGACGACACGCCGCCCCAGCTCATCGAGGCCTTCGCCGCGTTGCATCAAGCGGTCGGCATGGTCACCCGGGACGAGGACGCCGACACGCTCACCGAGGTTTTCTGGGCCGCGCTGCACGGGCTGGTCACGCTCGGCCGCACCGGACGGCTGCGCCCCGAGTACGAATCGGACCGTCTCCAACTGCTCGTCCGCGAGTTCAGCGGCAGGCGGGAGAAGGCCCGCTAGGCGAAGCCTCAGCCGACACGAAAAATGGCTCCCGGAGTTACCTCCGGGAGCCATTTCACCTGGTAGCGGGGACAGGATTCGAACCTGCGACCTCTGGGTTATGAGCCCAGCGAGCTACCGAGCTGCTCCACCCCGCGTTGGTAAATGACAGGTTACCGAACGCGCGTCGCGGCGGCCAAATCGCGCCCTGACCAGGGCGTTGTTCAGCGGCGGACGCGCGCGGTCAGCTCGCCGAGGCGCACGAAGTCGCCCACGGGCTGCAGCCCCACCATCAACCGGCCGTCGACCAGCCAGGCCGGGGTGCCGTCGACGCCGCGGTGGCGCGCCACCCACTCGGCCTGCCCGACGCCCATCACCGCGCTGCCGTCGGCCAGGGCGGCGTGCAGGCGGCCCACGTCGACGCCCGCCAGCACGGCGTGCCGGTCGATGACCGCCTGATCGTCGAGGTCCTCGCCCAAAACGAAATGCGCGTCGAACAGCCGGCGGTGCAACTCGGGGAAAGCGTCGGGCTCGTTGAGCCTCGCCCACTCCGCGGCCGCCAAGGCCCTTCGGCTGTGCGGTATCCGCCTGGGCCAGCGCAGCGGCATCGCCACGGCCCGGGCCTGCCGCTCGATCATGGCGTGCCGCGGCCCGTGGCCGAACCTCATCGGCAGGCCACCGCGCGGCATGCCCGGGTGCGCCTGAAACGGCAACCGGACGACGTCGAACCCGGCGTCGACGAGAAGCGCGGTCCGATGCTGCCCGACATAGGAGAACGGGCACACGAAGTCGTACCAGTGCAGCACCGTGCGGTCGTCGTAGTAGTACTCAGTCATGGTTTCCTCCCTGGCGCGGCATCGATTCCCGGATCAGCGCTTCGGTGACCTGGGTGAGCAGGTGGGCGGCGTCCTGGGTGCAGCGCCGCGGGTCCGGCTCGAGCTCGGTCAGGGTGCGCACGGCGGCGAAGCCCGCCGCGCGGGCCTGGGCGCTGGTCAGGGTGGACACCCCGGCGATGGCGAAGGTCGGCACGCCCTGTTTGTGGGCGCACCGGGACACGCCCACGGGCGCCTTGCCGCGCAGCGACTGCACGTCGAGCGATCCCTCGCCGGTCACCACCACCTTGGCGCCGGCCAGGTTTCGGTCGAGCTCGACGAGTTCGAGGATCATGTCGATGCCGGGCCGCATGCGCGCGCCCAGGACGGACAGCGCCGCGAACCCCACGCCCCCCGCGGCCCCGGCGCCGGGCTGGTTGCGGCAGTCGGTGTGGGTCGCCCGGTCGACGAGCTCCGCCCACCGGGTCAGGCCGCGTTCGAGGGCCGCCACCTGCTCGCCGTGGGCGCCCTTCTGGGGCCCGTAGACGATCGCCGCGCCGTGCGGTCCGCACAGCGGGCTGTCCACGTCGGCGGCGAGCGTGAAGGCGCTCTCCCCGGCGGCGGGATGCAACCCGCTCAGGTCGAGGCGCGCGGCGTGCGCCAGGCCGCAACCGCCGGGCGGGATCGGATTGCCGTGGCGGTCAAGGATTTTCGCGCCGAGCGCGACGAGCATGCCGGCGCCGCCGTCGGTGCTCGCGCTACCGCCGACGGTGATGACGAGGTCGCGGCAGCCGTCGTCGAGCGCGAGGCCGATCACGCTGCCCAGGCCGTGGGTGGTGGCCGTCATCGGCGCGAGCGCCCCGGCGGGTAGCCGCTGGGAACCGCAGACGTCGGCCATCTCGATGACCGCGCGCGTGCCCTTCCGCGCGTAGGCGGTGTGCACCCGCGCACCGGTGGGACCCGTGACGTAGGCGGGCATGCGCTGAAACCCGGCAGACAGCACGGCATCCAGGGTCCCCTCCCCGCCGTCGGCGACGGGGCAGGCGACGGTCGTCGCACCCGGATCGGCGCGCCACACGCCCTGCGCCATCGCCCGGGCGGCCTCGTCCGCGCGCAACGATCCCTTGAACTTGTCGGGCGCCAGGACGATGTGGCCACCCATCACACGACCATCCAGCCGAGCCACGAGGTGCTCTGCAGGTACACCAGCACACACATCAGGGCCAGCAGGAACAGGCTCCACTTGAACACCTTGCGGAACAGGTCCCCCTCTTTGCCCTTCATCTCCACCGCGGCGGTGGCGATGACCAGGCTCTGCGGCGAGAGCATCTTCCCGATCACGCCTCCCGACGAGTTCGCCGCCGCCAGCAGGGTCGGGCTCAGGCCGGCCGCATGCGCGGCGCTGACCTGCAGCACCCCGAAGAGCGAGTTCGAGGAGGTGTCCGAACCGGTGACGGTGACCCCGAGCCAGCCGATGATCGGGGCGACGACCCCGAGCAGGCCGCCGGCGCCGGCGATCCACAGGCCCAGCGTGGTGGTCTCGCCGGACAGGTTCAGCAGGTAGGCGAGCGCCAGCACCAGCCCGACGGTGATTGCGGCGCTGCGCAATTGGATCGCGGCCCGCGCGTAGGCCCGTACCGCCTGGCCCACGGACGTGCGCAGCACGAGCATGGTGAGCAGCCCGCTGACGAAGAGCAATGTGCCCGCGGCGGAAAGGAAGTCGAGCTTGTAGATGGTCAGCGGGGAGGCCTTGTGCGCCGCATTGGCGACATGCAGGCCGGGCCAGGCGAAGCTGGTGCCGCCGTGCTTGAGCAGCGCGGTGAACGGCTTCCACATCGACAGCGAGAAGATCGCGGTGACCATCACGTAGGGCGCATAGGCCAGCAGGACGTCCCTGCGGGAGTCGGCCACCTCGTCGCGCACCCCACTCGCCGCGTGGGCGGTCAGCACGGCGCCATCGGGGCGGACCATCGGCGCTGTGGCGCTTGGTGTTTGGTGGGCGAGTTCGGCCTGCTGCGTCGCGCCCAGCAGTGGCGCCTTCGGGCGCCACACCCGAAGCAGCAACACGATGGACCCGGCGCTGATGATCGATCCGGCGATGTCGGTGAGCTCGACGGAAAAGAAGTTCGAGCACAGGAATTGCACGACCGCGTAGACGCCGCCGCCCATCGCGGCCGCCGGCCACGCGTGTTTGAGGCCGGCGCGGCCGTCGACCATGAAGATCAGGATGAACGGCACGATGCAGGCCAGGATCGGCGTTTGCCGGCCGACCATGGCGCCCAGCGTGTCCAGGGGCAGCCCGGTGACCCCCGACAGCGCGACGATCGGGATGCCCAGTGAGGCGAACGCCACCGGGGCGGTGTTGGCCACCAGCGCCACGGCGGCGGCCTTCAGCGGCGGGAACCGCAGCGCGACCAGCATCAGCGACGTGATGGCCACCGGGGTGCCGAAGCCGGCCAGCCCCTCGATGAGCGCGCCGAAGCAGAACGCGACGATGACGGCCTGGATCCGCTGGTCCGGGGAGATCGAGGCCATCGACCGGCACAGCACGTCGCGATGGCCGGTCTGCACGGTCAGGTTGTAGATCCAGATCGCGTTGAGCACCAACCACATAATCGGAAACATCCCGTAGGCGAAGCCGAGCACCGCCGAGTCGGCGACCTGCACCACCGGCATGTGATAGACCCCCCAGGCGATCAGCGCCGCCGTGCCGACGCCGACGGCGGCGGCGATGGGCGCGCGCACCCGAAGCCCGCCGAGCAGGACGAACATGATGACCAACGGCACCGCCGCGACGGCGGCGCTCCAGCCGAGGGAATGGGCGACGGGGGTGTAGTCGGGCTGGAACATCTAGAGCACCGCCCCCGGGTTGAGGATGTGCTGCGGATCGAGGGCCCCCTTGATGCGGCGGGTCAGTTCCATCACGTCGGGTCCCACCTGATCCGGCAGCCAGGCCTTCTTGAGCCGCCCCACGCCGTGCTCGCCGGTGATGGTGCCGCCGAGTTCGATTGCCAGATGCATGATTTCGCCGAACGCGAGGTGCGCTCGCCGGGACTGGTCGGGATCGGTGGGGTCGTGCACGATCAGCGGGTGGGTGTTGCCGTCGCCGGCGTGCGCGATGACCGCACAGACGATGTCGCGCTCCTTGGCGATGGCCTCGATCCCTTCGACGAGCGCGGGCAGCGCCGGCAGCGGCACGCCGACGTCCTCGAGCAGCAAATCGCCCAGGCGCTCGACGGCCGGGATGGCGAACCGCCGCGCCGCGGTGAACGCCTCGCCCTCCTTCGGGTCATCGGTGGCGAACACGTCGGTGGCGTTGGCGTGCGTGAAAACTTGTGCGATGAACGCCATTTCGTTCTCCCGATCGCCGGGCGCGTCGGACTGGGCGATGAGCATCGCGCGGGCGCCGAGATCCAGGCCCATCTTGAGGTGGCTCTCGACCGCGGCGATCGCGGTGTGGTCCATGAACTCGAGCATCGCGGGCCGCATGACCCGGGTGATGTTGCAGACCGCCTCGGTGGCGTCGCGCACCGAGGAGAACGAGGCCACGACGGTGCTGGCGGGTGGCTGCGGCGGCAGCAGCCGCAGGGTCAGCTCGGTGATGACGCCGAGGGTTCCCTCGCTGCCCACGAACAGCTTGGTCAGCGACAACCCGGCCGAGTCCTTCAGGCGAGGGCCGCCGAGGCGCAGCACGGTCCCGTCGGCCAGGACCACTTCCAGCCCGAGAATGTAATCGGTGGTGACGCCGTACTTTACGCAGCACAGGCCACCCGCGTTGGTGGCGGCGTTGCCGCCGATGGAACAGAATTCGAACGACGACGGGTCGGGGGGATACCACAGGCCATGCTCGGCGACCGCCCGCTTCACCTCGGCGTTGGTCAGCCCCGGCTGCACCACCGCGGTGCGCGTCACCGGGTCGACCTCGATGCCGCGCATCAGCTCGGTGGTCAGCACGATGCCGCCGTCGACCGCCGTGGCGCCGCCCGACAAACCGGAGCCCGCACCGCGCGGCACCACCGGGACCCCGGCCGCGCTGGCCCACCGCAGCACCGCCCGAACATCCTCGGTGCTCCTGGCCCGCACCACCGCCAACGGGTGCCCGGCGTCCGGATCCTTGGCGCGGTCCTGTCGGTAACCCTCGGTCACGTCGGGGTCGGTGAGCACGAGCAGGTTCGGGATGCTGGTGACGAGGTCGCGTTCGTGAAGTGCCGTCATGGGCGAGATCCATTTCGTATGTTGGAATTTTGATTTCGCTTGAGTCACGGTGGCATGGCTCACGTTTGGCTGTCAAAGGAAACCCCCGTTGTCAGTAGAGCTTTCGGCGAACTATGCCGTCCCTGAGCAGCCTTCACGCAAAATTTGCACTCGCAGCGGTTGACAACCCGCGCCGGGGGCGCCTTCACTTATTCCATATTTTGATTCATTTATTTCGTATTGCGGAAGGAATGTCGTGGCCCCTGCTACCTACTCGGTGAACTGCTCGATCCTGTTCACCGACCTGCCCCTGCTGAAGCGGCCGGCCGCGGCCCGGGCGGCAGGCTTCGAGGCCGTCGAGTTTTGGTGGCCGTTCGCCGAGGCGGCGCCGCCGGACTCCGACGTCGATGCGTTCGTCCGCGCCATCCGGAACGCCGGAATTCGGCTGAGCGGGTTGAACTTCGCGGCCGGTGACATGCCCGCCGGCGACCGCGGCATCCTGTCCGACCCGGGGTCGGTCACCGCGTTCCGGGACAGCGTGGACGTTGCCGTGGAGATCGCGAGCACGCTGGGCACCCGGGCATTCAACGCGCTCTACGGCAACCGCATCGAAGGACTGGCGCCGGCCGCCCAGGACGACGTGGCCGCGGAGAATCTCGCGTATGCGGCTCAGGCCGCCCAACGCATCGGAGCCACGGTGCTCATCGAGCCGGTCAGCGGCGCACCGCGTTATCCCGTCCGGACCGCGGCCGATGCCGTCCGGGTTGTCGACCGGGTGCGCAGCCGCTCAGGGTACGAAAACCTGCGCGTGCTGGCCGATCTCTACCACCTGTACGTCAACGGCGACGACGTGGCGGTCGCGCTGCGGGCGCATGCCGACCGGGTCGGCCACGTCCAGATCGCGGACTCGCCGGGCCGCGGCGAGCCGGGGACCGGCGAGATCGCGCTCGCCAGTTATCTCGGGATCCTGCTCGACCGCGGGTACGACGGGTACATCGGCCTGGAATACAAGCCCAGCCGCCCCGACACCTTCGACTGGTTACCCGAAGCGGACCGGGGTCGCGGCGGCGTGAACATCGAATCCCTTGCGGCACTTGTGGAAACGAGGAGTCAATGAGCACCATCGCTTTCATCGGGTTGGGCATCATGGGCAGCCCCATGGCATGCCACCTGGCCCGGGCCGGCCACAGCGTGGTCGGCTACAACCGTTCGCCCGGGCGCACCGCCGCGCTGGTCGAGGCGGGCGGGGTCGCGGCGGAATCGATCGAGGAGGCGGTCAAGGACGCCGACGTGGTGGCCGTCATGGTGCCGGACTCCCCCGATGTGCAGGCCGTGTTGGCCTCGGACGGTGGGGTTTTCGCGCACGCCCAGCCCGACACCCTGGTGATCGATTTCTCGTCGATCCGCCCCGACGTCACCAGGGAGCTGGCGGAGGAGGCCCAGCGTCGGGGGTTTCGCATGATCGACGCCCCGGTTTCCGGCGGTGAGGCCGGCGCCAAGAACGCGTCGCTGTCGATCATGGTCGGGGGCATCGGGCGTGACTTCGCCGAAGCCAAGCCGATTTTGGAGGTGGTCGGCAAGACCATCGTCCACGTCGGCCCCAACGGGGCGGGTCAGACCGTCAAGGCCGCCAATCAACTGAT
This sequence comes from Mycobacterium paraense, assembly GCF_002101815.1. GTDB lineage: Bacteria > Actinomycetota > Actinomycetes > Mycobacteriales > Mycobacteriaceae > Mycobacterium > Mycobacterium paraense. The sequence goes on from NZ_LQPM01000013.1 coordinate 291,889, forward strand.
CGTCGCGGGCAACATCGAGCTGCTCGCCGAGGCGATCACATTCCTGCGCGCCTACGGCGTCGATCTCGACGCGGCGATCAAGGTGCTGGGCGGCGGCCTGGCCGGCTCGGCGGTGCTGGATCAGAAGGCCCCGAAGATGTTGTCCCGCAACTTCTCCCCGGGATTCCGGATCGAGTTGCACCACAAGGACATGGGCATCGTGACCAGCGCGGCCCGCGAGGCCGACGTCGTCATCCCGTTGGGCGCGGTCGTGGCCCAACTGATGGCTTCCGCGCTCGCCAACGGCGACGGGGCCCTGGATCACTCGGGCCTGCTGCTGGGCGTCGAGCGGTTGTCGGGACGCGGGGAAAGCTAGCCCGATGACGCGGATGCGCACGGTCGACGCGGCCGTCAGGATTCTTCAGATCGAGGGCGCCACCCAGGCGTTCGGCCTGCCGGGTGCCGCGATCAACCCGTTCTACGCGGCGATGCGGGCCCACGGCGGGATCCGGCACGTGCTGGCCCGCCACGTCGAGGCCGCCAGCCACATGGCCGAGGGATACACCCGGGCCGCGCCCGGCAACATCGGCGTGTGCGTCGGCACCTCCGGGCCGGCGGGCACCGACATGATCACCGGGTTGTATTCGGCCAGCGCGGATTCCATTCCCATCCTGGCGATCACCGGGCAGGCGCCGGTGAGCAGGCTGCACAAGGAGGACTTCCAGGCCGTCGACATTGCGGCGATCGCGGCCCCGGTGACGAAGATGGCGATGACGGTGCTGGAGCCGGGCCAGGTGCCCGGCGCGTTCGCTCAGGCGTTTCACCTGATGCGCTCGGGACGCCCGGGGCCGGTGCTGATCGACCTGCCCATCGACGTTCAGCTGGCCGAGATCGACTTCGACCCAACGGCTTACGCACCGCTGCCCGTCTACAAACCCTGCGCCGGCCCGGCGCAGATCAACAAGGCCCTCGACATGCTGCAAACGGCGCGGCGTCCGCTCATCGTCGCCGGTGGGGGCATCATCAACGCCGACGCGTGCGACCTGCTCGTCGAGCTGGCGGAGCTGCTCAACGTCCCCGTGGTGCCCACGCTGATGGGCTGGGGCGCCATTCCCGACGACCATCCGCTGGCGGCCGGGATGGTCGGGCTGCAGACCGCGCATCGTTACGGCAATGCCACCATGCTCGAATCCGATTTCGTGCTCGGGATCGGTAACCGTTGGGCCAACCGCCACACCGGCGGGCTCGACACCTACCGCCGCGGCCGTCGTTTCGTGCACATCGACATCGAGCCCACCCAGATCGGCCGGGTGTTCGCGCCCGACCTCGGCATCGTGTCCGACGCCAAGGCCGCGCTGGAGCTGATGGTGGCGCTCGCAACCGCGCGGGCCGCCGCGGGCACGATGCCGGACTGGAGCGACTGGGTCCGCGCCTGCCAGCACCGCAAGCAAACCCTGCACCGCAGGACCCACTTCGACGACGTGCCGATCAAGCCGCAGCGCGTCTACGAGGAGATGAACCGCGCCTTCGGCCGCAATGTCCGCTACGTCACCGCGATTGGGCTCTCACAGATCGCCGGGGGCCAGTTCCTGAACGTGTTCAAGCCGCGCCACTGGATCAACTGCGGCCAGGCGGGGCCGCTGGGATGGACGGTGCCCGCCGCCCTGGGCGTGGTCACCGCCGATCCCACCGCCGCGGTGGTCGGCCTGTCGGGCGACTACGACTTCCAATTCCTCATCGAAGAACTCGCCGTCGGCGCGCAGTTCAACCTGCCCTACGTCCACGTCGTGGTGAACAACTCCTACCTCGGGCTGATCCGCCAGGCCCAGCTTAACTTCGACATGGACTACTGCGTCTCCCTCGCCTTCGACAACATCAACGCCCAGGAATCCGGCGACACCGACCTGCCCAAGGGATACGGCGTCGACCACCGCAGCGTCGTGGAAGGGCTGGGCTGCAAGGCCATTCAGGTCACCGAGCCGTCCGAGATCGGCCCGGCGCTGGGCCGGGCGCAGCAACTGGCGCGCGAGCACAAGGTCCCCGTCGTCGTCGAGGTCTTCCTGGAACGGGTCACCAACATCGCGATGGGCACCGAGATCGACAACGTCACCGAGTACAACGAGCTCGCGACGGCGCCCGTCGACTGATCGGCGCCTGCTTGCTGCCAACCGCAATTTCGTGATACGAAAAAGCGCAGGCGGGATGACGGGCCCTCGGGGCTGGATCGGAAGCGGTGATGGCTCGCGAGACCCACAAAAGCCGGGGTACGGGCGGCGTTCAGTCGGTGGAGCGGGCGTTCGAGCTGCTGGAGATCCTGGCGACCATGGGCGGAACGGGCGCGCTCGGCGACCTCGCGGCGCGCGCCGACCTGCCGGCGCCGACGATCCACCGCCTCGCGCGCACCCTGCTGGGCATGGGCTACCTGCGGCAGCTGCCGAACCGCCATTACTCGTTGGGGCCCAAGCTGATCCGCCTCGGCGAGAGCGCTGCGCACCTCGTCGGGACGTGGTCGCGGCCCCACCTGCTCGAACTGGTCGAGCGCACCGGTGAGACGGCGAACATGGCGCTGATGGACAACGACATGGCCGTCTACGTCGCGCAGGTGCCCTCGCCGCACTCGATGCGGATGTTCACCGAGGTCGGCCGCCGCGTGTACCCGCATTGCACCGGCGTCGGCAAGGCGCTGCTGATGCAGCTACCCAACGACGCGGTGCGCGCCCTGGTGTCGCGGACGGGGATGCCCGCCTCGACCGAGAACTCGCACACGACCCCCGAGGAGCTGCTGTCCGACATCGAGCTGTGCCGGTCTCGGGGCTACGCCGTCGACGAGGGCGAGCAGGAGGTGGGCGTGCGCTGCTTCGCCGTGCCGGTGCCCGACGCGCCGTCGCTGACCGCGATCTCGATCTCGGGTCCCGCGGCCCGGGTCACGCTGAAATCCGCGACGGAGGTCACCCCGCTGCTCAAGCGGGTCGCCCGCGACATCGCCTCGGAGTTCGACAAGGAGGCGGCCGGCTAGCTGCCGCGCGACGCACCGGCCTGGCGCCGGGCCCACCGCCTGGCCCACCGGCCCAGCGGTTCATAGGCCGCCAACAAGCTGCGGCCCTCCTCCGAGAGCCGATAGCCGTTGGTTCCCTTGCCGACGATGCCCGCCTCGCGCAGCTCGTGCAGCCGGCTGTTGAGCGCGCTGGCCGACACGCCGCCACAACGCTGCTGCAGTTGGCGAAACGTCAGCTCCTCCGAGCGCAATTCCCAGATGACCCGCATCGCCCACCGGCGCCCGAGCAGGTCCAGCAGGGCCATGATCGGTTCCTTCGAGCTTTCGGGCACAGCAGCAGCCTAACTCCCCCGACCCCCTTGCGCTCTGATTTCCAGAGCGCTATCGTGGTGCTTCGATAATCAGAGCACGGAGGTGGGTCGTGTCGAGTCGAGTCCGCATCGCTCCGCTGGAGCCGCCCTACCCACCCGACACCGAGCGGCTGCTCGCCAAGTGGATGCCGCCCGGATCCGAAGTGCCGCCGTTGGCGTTGTTTCGGACGCTGGCGGTGCACGACGAGCTCGCGGCGCGCATGCGCCCGCTGGGCGCCGGCATCCTGGGCAGCCGCCTGGTGGCGCCGCGGACGCGCGAGGTGCTGATCGCCCGCACCTGTGCCCTGTGTGGCGCCGAGTACGAATGGGGCGTGCACGCGGCCGCCTTCGGTAGGCCGCTCGGCCTGACCGACGAGCAGCTGTTTTCCACCGTGCACGGCGGACCCGACGACCCCTGCTGGGATCCCCAGCAGCGCAACGTCATCCGGCTCGCCGACGATCTGGACCACACCAGCGCCATCTCCGAGCAGCTGTTCGACGACCTGCGCGCCGACTTCGACGACCGACAAATCCTCGAGCTGACCGCCACGGCCGGGTGGTATCACACCATCGCCTACCTCATCGGCGTCGCCGGCGTCGCGGCAGAGCCGTGGGCGCCGCGGTTCCCGGCTGCCGACGAGCGGCAGCACGCTTAGCAGTTACCGCGCTGCTCACGCGGGGCTGGAGAGGGTGGTGACCGCACGCGGTGATTCAGGTTCTGGTCCGACTCTCAGGGGTGCATCGGACGGGGAACCTACGCGAGGCAGTGCTTCGGCGCTCAGGCCGAACCTGCTCGATGCACCGGTGACCACCATGACGCCGTCATCCATATACCAAGCCATAGAACGCTGTCGAGCGGGCTGCGTGAAGTGGTATCGAGCTCGGTAACACCAGCATTATCGCGGCGTGTGGGCGGTCAGCAGAAACGCCGGTAGCTTCTCGAGCCCGTCGGCGTCCAGATCGAACTTGTAGCCTGAACGGGCTCGCGGCGCATGCGCGTGAATGAACGCCGGACGGATGTCGTCGACTCTCCAATGCCTGGAAACCGCTTCTCCCAGTTCGTTTCTGGTAACCAGATTAGGAATGGGATATCCGGGGTCTTCTGGAAACGCGTCCTGCGTAAACGTCAGAATGTAAAGCGACGCGCCCGGTGCCGCCGCTCGGCGAATCGAATCCAGGTAATCGTCGCGCCGCGTTACCGGAAGCGCATGGAAAAGCGCGCTGTCAACGATGGTCGAAAACCGGCTGTCGTAACCGCTCAGGGTTGTGATGTCGGCAGACTGGAACGTTGCGTTGCACAGACGCCGTCTGCGGCCTTCCTCTGCGGCCTGGGCTATGGCGACCGCACTGCGGTCGATTCCGACGACGGTATAGCCCAAGGCCGCCAAGACGAGCGAAGTGTCACCGTATCCGCAGCCGGCGTCGAGCACATCGCCGCGGAAACCACCGTGCCTGACGAAGTCGGCGATTTGCGGCTGCGGCCGACCGATGCCCCAGGGCGGCAGGCCACCAAAGATGCCATCTTGCATGTAGGCATCGTCCCAATCCATAAGTTCTGTCATGGTTCTCCTTGGTCTAAACGGACACTCGCCACCCATGTTTCCGTTGCGGCCGGCCGGTATCCAGGCCGCAGTCATCCTCGGATTGGCCCTCACAGGTTCATACAGCGCAATGTCATTGAGACCGCGCTGCGTCGATTCCTGCACCAGCCGCCGAATCGCGAGAGGAGCGGAAATGTGAGCCCCGACTAAAGCCGCCCGAAATCTTCTGCGGCGCAACCCTGGTCAACTAGGAGCGGCGTGCGAGGGTGGATAGCAAACGGAGGCCCTCCGCCGAGGATGTACCGGGCTCGGCGTAGTAGGCAATCATCGCCTGTTTCGAGTCCGGCAGCGCGAACACTCGGTAGCGCAACTCGAGCGGGCCCACCCGGGGGTGGTCGAACGGAGCCGTCCCGCTCGTCTTTTGCTTGACGTCCTGGCGCCCCCACAATGCGCGGAATCGTCGGCTGCCAAGGCTGAGTTCGTCGATCAGCGACTGCAGTTCGGGATCGGTGGAGCGTGGATCGGCGATGTTGAAGCGAAGCCACGACACAAGCATTGCGGTGACCTCTTCCCAGTTACGCACCCACGCAGGAAAGTTGGGTTCCATGAACGCGGTTCGCAGCTGGTTGAATCCCGGTGCGAAGTATGGCAGGAGCGCGCGCGCCATCGGGTTGGCGGCCAGAATGTCCATGCGCTGGCCCTGCACGTACGCGGGGGTCAGGGGCCAATCGTCAATCAACGTCTGCAAGCCCGGTTCGGCTTTCTCGGCCGAAGCCACGAACCCCGGACGACGTCGTGCAGCAGATCGAGCCAAGTTGCGCATGTACTCGACGGCATCATCGCTGAGTTGTAGTGCGTTAGCGAGGCCCTCGAGCACCCGATCGGAAGGTTGGCGCTCCCGGCCTTGCTCGAGTCGCAGGTAGTAATCGGTGCTGATACCGGCCAGCATCGCGACTTCCTCACGGCGCAAGCCGGCCACCCGCCGGCGTCCACCGTGGGGAAGCCCCACATCGGCGGGTTTCAACTGATCACGCCGGGCCCGAAGAAACGCGGCCAGCGGTTGGTGATCAATCATCGTCGAAAAGCGCGGACCGATCCGATGTCACCACAGGTGAGCCATGCATCAGTTGGTTTGTCACCTCGAGTTGGGGCGGCACCGCGGTAACCTCACCGCGTGCTCCGGACGAACCCGCCAGGTTCGCCGGCATTATCGGCCCCGAGAGTAAGGAGCCGGTTGCGAGGCACCCGATGAACATCGGCTCGCCGAACCCGGCGTGTGCGCAGCCAAAATTCCAAGACGGGCTTGGGCCACAACAATGTATTTCGCCCCGTTGCGGCGTCCTGGTACCAGCTGCGGCATCCTCCGGCTTGCCAGACCGTTGCGACCAGTTCGCGTTGGAGCTCTTCGTTGTAGCGGTCCTCGGCGGCGCGATCCACCTCCATCACGGCCGTGCCGCGTGCGTGTCGAAGACAGCGCGCCACATAGTTGGCCTGGGCCTCGATCATGAAGAGCTGCGAGTTGTGTCCGAGCCCCGTGTTCGGTCCACACATGAGGAACAAATTCGGGAAGCCGCTCACCAGCGTTCCAAGATAAGCTCGTGGCCCCGCGGACCAAGCCTGGTCCAGGAGCGTGCCGTCGCGGCCCCTGATCGGGATGAGGGTCATTGACCGTTGCGCGTCAAAGCCGGTTCCGTAGATCACCACGTCGGCTTCGACGAGCCGCCCGCTCGATGTGACCAACCCTTGGGGGGTTGCTCGTTCGATGGCGTCGGTGACCACCTCAACGTGCGGCTTACAGATGGCGGGATAGTAGTCACTGGAGATCAGCAGACGCTTGCAACCGATCTTGTAATCCGGTGTCAGCTTCGCCCGGAAGGCGGGATCGTGCACCTGTCGTTCGAGGTGCTTGAGCGCCATCTGATGCGTGGGCCGCATCGCCGACTCGTCGCCGAGGAAGCCTCTCGCCCGCTTCTCGTGCACCCAGAAGAGTTTTTGCCGTCGCCTCCAGCGGGCCAGCGCATTGCGCCGCATGCGCGCACGTTCCGCCTCGCTGAATCGACGATTACTTTTCGGCAGAATCCACGGCGGCGTACGTTGGAACACCGTCAGCTTCGCAACGTCGTCAACGATGGCGGGGATGAACTGTATTGCGCTGGCACCGGTTCCGACGACAACGACGTTCTTGCCCCTGAGATCGACTCGATGGTCCCAGTGCGCGGAATGAAACGCCGAACCGGCGAATTGGCCGATGCCGGGCACGTCCGGGATCAGCGGATGATGAAGAAGCCCAACGGCGCTGACAAGATAGCGCGCCAAGAACTGCCTCCCGTCCTGGGTGGCGACGCGCCACCTGCAGGCCACATCGTCCCACTCTGCGGACGACACCAGACTGTGGAATCGAATGTGTTCGGCCAGCCCGAGGCGCCTGCTCGCGGCGCGCATGTAGTCCAGAATCTCGGGCTGGGGGGCGAACAACTGGTGCCAATTCGGGTTTTGCAGGAATGAGAATGAGTACAGTGGCGCCGGTATGTCGCACGCGCAGCCGGGATAGGTGTTGTCCCGCCAAGTACCGCCGATCTCACCGGCTTGCTCGAGGATGACATACGAGCACCGCGTGAGTCGCGCGATCTTTGCTGCCGCGGCCATGCCCGAGAAGCCGGCACCGATGACGACTACATCATAGGCGATTTTGGAGTGCGAGGCGTCACCCACTGAGGCCTTCTTCCCTTGCACCGGCCTGATTTGGATTCATCGGTGCAGCCCGATGGCGTTCAGCCCCGCACCGGCGTCGACGCGAAGGCTCTGGCCGGTGATCGCACCGGCGGCCGGCGACAGCAGAAACGCGATGCTGGCCACGATTTCGTCTACCGAAACCAACCGCCGCAAGGCCGTGTTGGCTATCAGAGGGCGCCGAATATCATCGGGCATCGCCAGCACTTTGGGGGTCGCAATCAGCCCGGGGACGATGGCGTTGACCCGGATCCGTGCCTCGGCCCACTCGATGGCCAACGTGCGAACAAGCCCTAGAATGCCGGCTTTTGACGCCGCGTACGAGGCCTGGCCGGACAGCCCGTCGAGCGCCCCAATCGAGGAGACCATCACCAAGCTGGGGGCTTCGCTTTCTGCCAGGGCGCGGTACGCCGCCTGGGCCGTCCAGAATTGGCTGAGCAAATTCGTCGATACATCGTCGCGAAAGGCTTCGGCGGGAAAGCTGTGGGCTCGGTAGATGGTGGCAACGGCAGCGGCCGCGCCAACCAGGCAATCGAGCCCACCGAGTCGATCCACGGCCGCGTTGACGGCGCAATGGGCGGATCCCGCGTCAGACAAATCGGCTGCGACCAGCCGGTCACCGTCCGGTGCCGACCGGACCGCTTCAGGCCGGTCGATCCCGATCGCGGGACAACCAAGATCGCGGAACGCAGCCATGAGGGCTGCGCCCACTCCGCCCACCGCCCCGGTGACAATGACCTTCCGATCGCGGGTAGGTACCGGCGAAAGCAGTCCGTTCACGGTCTTAACTCCATAGCCTTGCTGTTGCAGATGCGCAGCACGACGGGTTGGTCGTGCCGAAGGTGTTTAACCCGATGCTTTATCCCGTCGCTGCGGACAGCTAAGGACGCGGGCGGCGGTGACCGCGACAAAGCCTTCGGGTAAGGCCGACCTACCGGCTCCCGTCAGACTTTCGTTCTGCCGGATGGCAGCGTATGCACTGCAGGGCCATCCGAACAGGGGGATTTGTGCCGTCCATCCTTCAAAATCCGACATCGCCCAGCTCCGATGGCGGAAAGGTCGCCCGACGGCTGAAACGCCGACATGCCTTGGCGTGGAACCAGAGGGCGTGCGCGGCGGCCTGGAAGGTCGAGCAGGCGCCGCACGCGGTTTGGTCATACCCGTGCTCATAATGATCAGCCCCCGCGGACAGCCGCGATGAATCTGTCGAGTTCGCGGACAATCGCGGGGCCGGAGGGTTCGATGATGACTTCGGTGGCACCGGCTTGGGCCATGGCGGCCACGGCGTTTGCGACCGCGTCGGCCGATCCCGTCAGGGTGACCGAGGGAACCGAGGCGTAGCCGCCGGCATGCCAGGCGGCCAGGTCGGCGTCGTTCATCTCGACCATGGTGCCTTGGTGAATGTGGAGGTGGCGCAGGCGTTGCGGCACGTGTTCGATCACCTCGAGCCAGGCGGAACCGCCGGGCATCTGGCGCAGCGCGTCGGCGCCCTGCGTGGTGTAGACGTAGTGATATGCCGCGGCCCACGAGGCGCCGACCGAGAGGCGGACCTCTTCGCCGGCCAGGTCCTGTCCGTCGTCGAGGACGGTGCCCATTGTGGCTACCACCGCGCGCGCAAAGTCGCGCTGCCCGGGCACCACGTTGAACATCGAGATCACCCCGTCGGCGCCGAGCCGCTTGGCCACCCCGGCTCCCTTGGGCCCGGTTGCCGCCACCAACAACGGGATTCGCAGCGGCAGAACCTCGGACTGCGCCGAGGTGAGCATCAACTTGATGGCCGCACCCTCCCAGTCGACGACCTCTCCGGCCAACAGCGCCTGGTAGGCGCGGATGTAGGCCTCCATGTAGGACCATCGGATCGGCGGCTGGCCGATGGCCGCGCGGCTGGAGAACCCGGTGCCGAAAGAGGTCACCACGCGCCCGGGCGCCCGTCGATGCAGTGAGACGGTCTCTGCGGCGTTGACCAAGGGGTGGCGCTGTGTCGGAATCAGCACCGCGGGGCCAAGTTCGATCGTCGTGGTCCGCTCCGCGGCCCGGTGCAAGCCCAGCCAGACGTCACCACCGGCGAACGGAGTGTCGTAGAGATAGGCCCGGCGGTAGCCAAGCTTCTCTGCCGCGACAATGTTCTGGGCGGACTCGAACGACGGTGGTAGCGCGACGCTTACATCAATATCGGTCATCGATGGGTCCTCTCTACCAGGGCTCTGGTGCCCACTGCGTCTCGGGCAACGAGCTCAAATTCCGACATCGGCAGGAGCCCGGCCACCATGCGGCCCCCGAGCAACCATGCGGGTGTGCCGTACACGCCGCACCGATGGCCTGCCCTTTCGGCCTGGTCGACTTCGGCATAGGCCCCGCCATCGGCGAGAGCGGTGTGCAGCGTGGGGAGGTTAACGCCCGCGTCTGCGGCATGCCGGTCGATGACGGCCAGCTCGCCGATATCCTCACCCAGAGCGAAGTGCGCCTCGAACAGCTTGCGCTGGAGCTCGGCGAAGGCGTCGGGTTGATTGCGTCGCACCCATTCGGCGGCGGCTAAGGCATTCCTGCTGTTAGGAATTCGCGTCGGCCAGTGCAGCACGAGTCCCTCCGCGGCCGCCTCCCGCTCGAGCATCTTGGACCGCGGCCCGCGACGGGGGCCGACAGCAAGGCCGGCGGCTGGAATGTCGGGGTGCGCCTGGAAAGGCAACGAGATGACCTCAAAGCCAGCCTCCACCAGGAGCGCGGTCCTGGACTGCCCGATATAGCAGAACGGGCATATCAAGTCGTACCAATGCAGCACCGGGCCCGGCGCGTCGTCGCTGATGTCACTCATGATTCCTCCCTTGGCGGAGACGATTTCAGAGCCTGCCGGAGCACATCGATCGCCTGGGTGATCGCTGCGGTCGCCGCGGCGGTTTCGCGCAGGGCGTTGAGCAGCATGAAGTCATGGATGGTGGCGTTGTAGCGGACGCTGGTGCAGCGCACGCCGGCAGCGGTCAGCTTGCGGGCGTAGGCCTCGCCTTCGTCACGCAGGACGTCGTGTTCGTCCACGACGACGAACGCCTCGGGTAGCCCGGCGAGCTCCGCTACGCCGGCCCTGATCGGCGACGCGAATATTTCCTCGCGTCGGGCCCTGTCGGGCAGGTAGGCGTCCCAGAACCAGGCCATGGCCTTGGCCGTCAGGTGCGGACCGTCGGCGAATTCGCGGTAGCTCGCGGTGTTTTGCGAGGCGTCGGTCACCGGGTAGTACAGCGACTGGTGAACAAACGTGACATCGCCACGGCGCTGGGCCAGCAGGGCCAGCGCGGCGGCCAGGTTGCCGCCGGCGGAGTCGCCGGCGACGGCCAGTCGGGTGGCGTCGAGGCCCGCGGTAGCGCCGTGCCGGTGGATCCAGCGCGCGGCGGCGTACGCCTGCTCGAGCGCGACCGGGTAGCGGGCCTCCGGCGCGCGGTCGAACTCGACGAATACGACCGCTGCCTGCACTCCCACCGACAGCTCGCACACCAGTCGGTCGTGGGTCGCGGCGCTGCCGAGCACCCATCCGCCGCCGTGCAAATACAGCACGATCGGCAAAAGGCCGTCCGCCCCATAGGGTTTGACGATGCGAACGCGCGCCTGCACGCCGTCGGCTTCGACGATCACCCACGCACTGTCCACCGTCGGCTTGGAGATCGGACCCGCCTGGATGTCCTCGAAGCCGGCGCGCGCCGCAGCGGGGGTCAGTTCATATACCGGCGGCGCGTGCGCCGCGGCGGTGGCGAATGCTGCCGCGGCCGGTTCGAGGACATACTCGCTCACGACTAATTCCTTTGACGGGGAGGCGAATCACACCTCGGGGAATCGTTTGCTCAGTTTCTGCAAGGTGAGCATTTCGCGGCCGTCGTCGTCGAGGTAAGGGATGCCGATGCCGTACTCGGCCCAGCGGGCGGCGACTTTGGCCTCCAGCTCGGGTTCGAGCCGGTCGGTGGGCGGGAAGCGGCGCCCGCCCCACTCCGCCCGGGGCGCGATCTCCCAGTTGCGGGTCGCGTCGATGAGGACCCGCGTCCATTGGCCGGTGCCGTATGTGTTGGTGTCGTTCATTTCTGGCGGAGTGGACGGATCGAGCGACGAGCCGATGCCCGGGCCGAAGAACGCGATATCGCCGAGCCCGGCGTTGACGCGATACGACATGGCCCAGTCCAGCGCGACCGGATCGTGGATATCGATGTCCTGCTCAACGACCATGACGTTCTTGTGAAACCACACCGACCCACCGGTACCCCACAGCGCCGAGGCGATCTGTTGCGCGTGCCCGCGGTAGCGCTTCTGGATCTGCACCAGGGTGTTCTGTCCGTTAGTCACCTCGGTCATCCACACGTCGGTGATGCCCCCGATCCCGAGGTCGTCCAGCACATTCCAGGTGATCGCCGACCGGGCGAAGTTGGTGATGCTGTCTTCGTTGAACATCCCCGGCCGAATTCCCTCGAGCGTGCCGCGCAGCACCGGGTCGTTGCGGTGGGTGATGCGGGTGACACGAAGGACCGGCGCCGGCGCCGCCCCACCCAAAAAGCCCGGGTACTCCGCGAACGGTCCCTCGACGACGAACGTCGAGGGGTCGGGGTCGATGAAGCCCTCGACGACGATCTCGGCGCTCGCCGGGACGTGCAGCGGCACGGTTTCACAAGCCACCAGATCGACCGGACGGCCCAGCAGGGCGCCCATCATGTCCCATTCGCAGATGTTCTTCGGAAATGGGCTGCCGGCGCAAAACGGCATGACGTCGTGCCACCCGTAGACCACCGCGACCGGCATGGGCTCGGGTTTGTATTCCTCCATGTGGACGCCCCAACCCTGAGTGGGCACCAACAGCTTCGCGATCTTGTCGTTGTCGACGATCTGGCCGCGATACAGGCCGATGTTGTCTCTGCCGGTCACCTTGTCCTCGGTGACCACGCCGCAGAACGTGTCGATGTAACGGCCGCCGTCGCCCCCGTGCCACTTCGGGACCGGAAACTCCCACAAATTGATGTCGTCGCCTTCGACGATGTTGTCCTTGACCGCACCGGTCTCGACGATGCGCGGTGGGACGGGTTTCTTGAAGGCCTCGCGGAGGTGGCGCACGATGGCCGAATCGCTGGTGCCTTCGGGCAGTCCCAGCATCAACTGAACCTGGCGCCGGCTGCCCAGCGCGGACGTCAAAAGCTTTGTGCACCGGGTATTCTCGTGGCCGACGATATTCTCAAACAGCAACCCAGGCCCGCCCAGGGACAGGTTCGCGCGGGTGATCGCACCGATTTCCTGATCCCAGTCGACGGAAGCGGTGACGCGGCGCAGCTGCCCGGCGGCCTCGAGCGTGGCCAACCAACTGCGCAGGTCGGGCCCGGGGTCCCCGTTTCGCGACTCGATGATGTTGGTGGTTTCGGGCAGGCTTGTCCCAGTGGTCATCTCGTACTCCTCAGAATTTGGGGCCTGTGCTCATCGTCAGTTGCTGACCATCCAGCCTTCGGGCTCCGGGAGGTGTCGATGGCCGTTCACACGTACCGGAGGCTGATCGTCCTTCCAGCGCTGGATCAGGTTGTGCTCGATCCCCAGTTGATCGATGACGCGCCCAACCACCTGGTTCGTCACCTCGTCGACCGAGGCGGGCCGCGTGTAGTAGGCCACCATCGGCGGGAAGATCACGGCACCGGCGCGCGCCAGGTAATGCATGTTGTCCAGATGAATCTCGCTCAAAGGGGCCTCCCGCGCGACCAGCACGAGCCTGCGGCGTTCCTTCAGCGTGACGTCGGCGGCGCGGGTGATCAGGTTGTCGCTGAAGCCGATCCGGATGGCGGCCAGGGTCTTCATGCTGCACGGGCAGACGACCATGCCGTCGGTCCGAAAAGATCCGCTGGAGATGCCCGCGGCAAGATCGCGGGCGCTGTACGCGTGCGAGGCCAGCGCGCGGACCTCCTCGACGCTGGTATCAGTCTCCATCTTGATCGTCGCCCGTGCCCAATCACTGAGAATCAGGTGCGTCTCGACCCCCAGCCGGCCAAGCGCCTCCAGCAGGCGGACGCCCAGAGCGGCACCAGTCGCTCCGGTCATTGCCACGACTAAACGCATCGTCGTCCTCCTTTTAGCGGGCCGTCTGCCCCAAGGGTGCAATCACAGAAGTTTCCAGCGAACCGGCCCACGGTCGCATCCGCCGGTGGCTAGCCACCACCGCGACAAAAATCATCGGTGGGCGTCATCTACACCCGTGACCCGGCCTGCCGCGGCATGGCGGCCGCCGCCGTGCGCATACGCTGCATCACTTTGCCGAGCAGACGCACGCGCAGCCGTCCCGGCAGAAGCGCCAGCGAGGTCACGAGGAACCGCGCGCGAACCCCCGGAATGACGTTGGTGTGCTTGCCCAGCGCGGCCACCGCGGCCTTGGCGACCACCTCCGGCGTAGTGGCTGACCCGTATTGCAGGCCAGCCCGCGCCTCAAACCCGGTATGTACGGGCCCCGCCTCGACCGCCAGCACGTCGATTCCCCGCGGCTTCAACTCGTGATGCAGACCTTCGGCGAGGACGTGGACGTACGCCTTCGTCGCCGCGTAGCAGCTGACCCATGGGACGCCTTGGCGGCCGAGGATCGAGCCGAACAACATGACGCCGCCGCCGCCCCTCTGCCCCATTCGCCGGGCGAACGTATGAGCCAGGCGGGCAACCGCCGTGACGTTGAGGGAGACCATCTCCAGCTGGGACGCCAGCGGCGCATCGGCGAACGGCCCGCTGGTGGCAAACCCGGCGGAAAGGATGACCAGGCCGATGTCGAGGTGGCGGGTCTCCTGCTCCAGTTGATCGACACCCTCTGGTCGCGCGAGGTCCGCCGCGATGGCGAGCGTCTCTACACCATGTGCCGCCGATACGTCCCACGCGATGGTCTGGAGCCGGTCGCGGCGTCGCGCGCACAAAACGACGTTGACGCCCCGAGCGGCGATCTCGGCAGCCAGCGCACGGCCGATGCCGTCGCTCGCTCCCGTGACGAGCGCCCACGGCCCGTACCGGCTGTGAAACCGTTGGTGGCGGCTAATATCTGCGTTCCTCATCGCGAATCGGGCGATCTCTGTGGTTCGACTGCACAGTCTGTGCCATATCGGGCTACGCCAACCCGGGCTTTTCGGCCGTCCATCACACAAAATGCGACAGGGCATGATCGCCCCCAGCGGGAGCACAATTCACTCGGTGTCGCGCCGCAGCTGCCGCAGTTCGGCCTTGACGGGCTTCCCATCGCGCCCGGGCCACAGTGGTTGCGGGACTTCTGCACCGAAAGGCGCGTCCCAATGGTTGCGGGAAGAAACCTCGTGCACCGGATAGCGGTTGGCCGCAACGCCCCATCGGCCGAGCGGGTAGCCGAAGGCCACCATCGCCGACATCGTCCAGCCCTGGTCGGCCGGCACCCCCAAAATCTCGTTGACCTCGTCCCGGAAGTAGCGCAGCAGCGTTGTCATGGCGCCGCCCACGCCTTCGGCGCGCGCGGCCAGCAACGCGCTCCAGATGGCCGGGAAAATGTTGGCGCCGCCATGGTCGTCGATTGCGAAAACGAAGAGCAGCAAGGGGACTTCGTCGAAGTGATCGGCCAGGTAGTTTCCGGACCGGATGATTCGCCGCAGAGTGTCGCTGTGGACGGCGCGGTCTCGGCCCGGTGCCCGCACAGCCATTCTGCCGGTCCTGATCTCTTCCTGTTCAATCTCGCTGGCGCGCCGATACAACTGGCCCAACGCGTGTTTGAGTGGCGGGTCATCGACGACGAGGAAATGCCAACGCTGGGTGTTGCCGCCGCTGGGCGCGCGGATCGCCGCATCAAGGATGCGTGCCTGGGTATCCAGGGGAATCGGATCCGGCCGCATCCGCCGCATCGATCTGGTGGTGTAGAGCGCTTCGTAGACGTCCATTAACAGTCTCCTCTGTGACGGGCCGCAGCGAGTTCGGATCGAGAACGTAGGGGCCCGCCTTGCGCCGCTTTGGGTGCGCTTCCGCGGAATTCATGCGCGACCATGATTGTGTGGTCTCCTCGCAACCGTGAGTCGACGACTGATATCCGCCGATAGGAAACGAATGATCGCTTTCGGCGTCCAGCGGTGCGGAAACCTGAACGTGACCGTAATACCAACGACGGCGCACTCGACCAGCGTTGGTAGCTGCTCAGCATTGCGCCGGCGAGGAATAGCCGTCATAGCCCGCAGTCGGGTTGGAGAACCTCGCTTGCTGTCACGATGTTCTCACTCAAGGTGTGGCGGCGTCGGCAATCGTGGCGTCGCGGGCAACGGTCATAGCCGGCTCAGTGCCCAATGTTCGCTCTCCCTCGTTGACGAATCGTTATGCAACCGAGAACGTCCTGAGAAGTCCTTTTGTGCCGTCTTTCCCACAAAATGCGACATGGCCGGGCTCTGCCGGACGGTCCGAAGATGATCCTGGTGCCTCCGCGCCCAATCGAGCGAATGGCCGTTCCGATGGCCGGAACGACGCGGGTGCAACGCGAGATTTGCGCCAATAGCGCTGTACGAAGGCATATCTGGAAGATCGCGTGCAGGTCTCGGCAGCGAGCTATCGACGGCGTTGTCGATTGGGTCGGCGCTCGAATCGCGGAGTAGATATCATCGCCACGTGGGCTCAGAGCGCTTTGATGAGTTATCGGCCGCTAAGTCGACCGGATCGGCCGAACGGGAATCTTCGCCGAGCAGTGCGTTGCACAGCGCCTTTGTGCTACTCCGGGCGCTCGGCCGGATTCAAAGCCACCCGGTCGGGGTCACACGACTTGCCTCGGAGACGGGTATTCCCAAAACCACCGTGCACAGGCTTCTCGAGCAGCTTGCACAAGAGAACATCGTGCAGCGCGAGGACCGAAAGTGGACCTTCGCGGCGGGGCTTTATGAATTGGACCGCCGACGCCACGATCTGGCCGGCGTGGCCGCACCCCGGGTGCGATCCATGTCGCTGGCCACCAAGGCGTCAATATTCCTGTACGACGCATCGGGAGATCGATTGAGCCCCATGTGCCGCGCGTACGGGTCGGGATTTACCGGCATCTTGAGCCCTGCCCAGCAGGCGCTGGGCGCCGAGAGCCCGGGGTCCGCTGTCTCTCAAGCGCTTTACAGCGGGCACATGGCATCCGAGTATGGGGAAGTGCACCCGGAGTGCTCATGCATCGCGACACCGTTTGCGCTCCCATCGGGAGAGCCCGGGATCGTCGCTTTCGCTCTGCCCATGCGAAAGGACCTCGAATCATTCAAGCGGCCGCTGGACCGAGTCGCCAAACTCATCCAGTCCGACATGCATCGCATGGCGTCGTGACACCGCCGGCTGCGTCCCGGCGCCCGGACGTCATAGGGAGTGCCGGTCTCGGATGCATTCCGCGGCACGTTCACCGATAACGACGCAAGGGGCCATCGTGTTGCCAGAGGTGATGCGCGGCATGACGGAAGCGTCTGCGACCCGCAGGTTTTCCAAGCCGTGCACCCGAAGATCGCTGTCCACCACCGAAAGTGGGTCGTCGCCCATTTTGGCTGTTCCTGAGGAATGCCAGTAAGGAATCACCCCATTTCTGACGAAGGTTCGAAGCTCATCATCCTTTAGGTTCCCAGGCATCACCTCACTCTTGATGAACGGCCGAAGCGCGGCCGAATTCCCCAGCTCCCGGAGGAACTCCACGCACGAGACCGCGAGCTCTAAATCGTCGGGGTGCGATAGGGAGTTGAGGTGCACGCGGACTGGGTCATCGGGCGCCGGGCCGCTCAGGCGGACGGAGCCACGACTACGAGGATGGGTGAGTGAGCCGCACAGCGACCAACACGAAGCGGGCAGTTCGCCGAATCGGGCGGTATTCTCCGGGCTGGCCAGTGGCGCCGCCGCCTGACAGCAGAACAGATCCGGAGCGTCCAAGCCCGGATCGCTCGTCCAGAACAGCTGCGCTTCGCCCTGGTTCGTCGCTTCGAACGGTTGCGGAAACTCGTAGTTCAGCGGCAAACATGAATGATCTTGGAGGTTCTTGCCGACGCCGGGCAGGTGTTGGCGAACCTCGATAGCGAACTCGCGCATCTCGGATGCATCCCCGATACCGGACTGCATCAACACCTTTGGCGTGTTGATCGCCCCCAGCGACAGCACGACTTCCGCACGTGCCGCGACATGTTGCAGTTTGCCATCGCGGCGTACCTCGACGCCGTTGATTCGGTTGCCCTCGATGGAAAGCCGCGCAACCGGGGTTTTGGTAAGGACGGTCAGATTCGGGTTATCCAAGATGGGATAGACATAGGAGCGGAAGATCGACTGGCGTCGCCCATTGACAACGATCACATCGCAAAGGGCCCCGCCGCCGTTGTGCTCCATCATCATGCCGTTGGGATGCGCGAAGGTGGGCAGGCCCATGGCCCGGGCGGCCTCCAATGTCGTCGGGCCGAGACCATCGGGGCTCGTTGCCGGTTGCACTCCCACAGGTCCCCCGCTCCCCCGATACCGGGGATCGGGGCACCCCGCCCAATCCTCGATGCGCCGATAGATTTCGACTACCGAGTCGTAGCTCCAAGCGGAGTCGTTGGCCTCGGTGGCGAAGAAATCCCAGTCCGCCCGGTGGCCACGCGACCACGCCATCACGTTGATGCTCGACCCTCCACCGAGGACCTTGCCCATTGACATCAGCAGCGAGCGGTTGTTGATGTGGGGGTTGGGTTCGCTTCGAAATCCCCAGTCGCGTTCGGTTCCCAGATTCGTCGCCCATAGGGCGGGCACCATCACGGACGCAGTCGCGTCGTGAGTACCCGCTTCGAGGAGAAGCACTGAGACGTCGGGATTTTCGGCGAGTCTTCTGGCGATCACCGATCCCGACGACCCAGACCCGCATACGATGAAGTCGTACTCGGGCTCCAGCGTCGAATATGCGAGTCGCCGCACGTCTTCGCCGACCACCGCTTCGGCATCAGATACGCCACACCGCAACCGTTGTGTCATTACTGATCGCCCTTTGGCACAAGCCTTCGGCTCCTGGGATGACCTATCCGCCGCCAACCGTTGTGGTTAGCCGCCTCCACGATGAGGTCGGTCAGGGCCAACGGCATCGACAGCAGAGGCATGTGATCCGCCGGCAGATGTCGCACGTGTGTGGCACGCGCCGCGATCGCGTTCTGATCGGTGACCGCCCTGTCTTTGTCGCACACGATGTACGTCGAGGGCACGCTGTGCCAGGCAGCGGCGGTCAGGACCTCAGTGACGGCGACGTAGCTGAACGGCCTCATCCGCGCTATTGCGCGATCGGCGTCTTCTCGCGGCACATTGGTGAAGAGAATCTCTTCAGCGTCGTGGGCCGTCATAGTGTCGCCGTCGACGTTCCACCACCAGAGTCTGCCGCTGAGCTGTATCAAGGATTCCCCGATGTCCAATTGAAAGGCGCAGATGTAGATAATGTGGCGGACGTTCGCCAGACCGGCGGCGGCCTGCGACACGACGGCGCCGCCGTACGAATGCGCAACGACGATCACCGGGCGGCCAATTTCCTTGATGCGCTTCCTGACCACGGCAGCGTCGTCGTGCAGCCCGAACCGCGGTCCGCCCAGATCGGCGACGCTCGGCAGATCGACAGTCTGGACCTCCCAGCCGCGCGCGGCGAGCTGAGGCTGCACCTTCTCCCAGCTCCATGCGCCAAGCCAGGCGCCGTGCACCAGCAGGAGCACCGGCGGCGCGGTTTCCTCCGGCAATGTTCTAGTCATTGCGAAAGTCCTTTGGTAACTGCGTATACGGCCGCCACCACGTTCCGTTCTTCTTGTCTACGAGCTCACGCAAGCAGGGACACAGCTATGGATACGCAGCGGTCTGGGTGAAGACCAACTAGGTGTTCCGACTGCCGGAACAAACGGCGGTGGGCGCCAAACACGCGTCGTGACGTGTTATTCAGCGCGGACCGACCAAATTTCTTCTGTTGCAACGCATCGATTCACACGTGTCGACCTCGCGCACCAGTACGACATCGGGCAGCGCGATGTCGGCGATGGTAGCGGCCGACGGATGACCATGGTGTTTTTCCTCCATTCCGGTAGGCAGTGTGTTGCTTGCTTGGGACCCAGACCGTTACGATTTCGCCATCCTTCCCACAACGGCGACACGATGGGCAGGTGGTCGGCGTCAAAACAACACCGCGCGTGGTGGTCATCGTCGTCTTCGACGGGGTGAAGCTGTTGGATGCGGCGGGGCCCGCCGAGGTCTTCGTCGAAGCCAACCGGTTCGGCGCGAACTATTCGCTGGAGATCGCCTCGGTCGATGGAAATGACGTAATCACCTCGATAGGAACGCGGTTCGCAGTCACCCGGAGCATCTCGTCCGTCGAGTCCGCCGATACCGTCGTGGTCGCGGGCGGAGACACGCTGGTCGGCAACCCGATCGATCCCGCGCTCATCGAGGCGGTGAAGACGGTGCCTGCCCGGACCCGGCGGCTGGCGTCGGTGTGCACGGGATCGTTCATCCTGGCGCAGGCGGGGCTGCTCGACGGCCGGCGGGCCACCACGCACTGGCGGCATACCGGACGCCTGGCCCGCGCGTTTCCCGACGTCGGAGTCGAGCCGGATGCAATCTTTGTCCGCGACGGCGACGTGTTCACCTCCGCGGGTGTGTCGTCGGGCATCGACCTCGCGTTGGCGTTGGTCGAATTGGATTACGGCCCCGACTTGGTTCGCGAGGTCGCGCGCGCGTTGGTGGTGTACCTCAAACGCGCAGGCGGGCAATCGCAATTCTCGGTATTGGTTGAGGCCGATCCGCCGCCGGGTTCTCCGCTGAGGGCGGCCACCGACGCGATCGCCGCCGATCCCGCGGCCGACCACAGTGTTAAGAAGCTCGCGAACCGGACGTCTCTGAGTACGCGTCAGCTGACCCGACTGTTTCAGTCCGAACTTGGCACGACTCCGGCACGCTACGTCGAATCGGTCCGGATCGACTTCGCGCGTGCCGCACTCGAAGCGGGCCGGACCGTGACGGATGCCGCGCGTCTTGCCGGTTTCGGCAGCACGGAGACGCTCAGGCGAGCGTTTGTCAATCACCTGGGAATCACCCCCAAGTCCTACCGGGAGAGATTTCGCACGGCTTGTGCTTGAACCATCAGGTGGGCCCGCATTCTTTGCCGACCCCGATGCAGCCGCGACGTTACCGTGCCGACAGGAACGTTCAGAATGGTGGCAATTTCCTTGTACGAGAATCCTTCCACGTCGGCGTAATAGACCGCCAACCGCGAGTCCTCCGGCAGTGCCATGAGGGCTGCTCTAACGGCCTCGCCCGGTAAGGATTCCAACGCGGCAACCTCCGCCGAGTCGCTCGAGGGCCAGTCCCAAGCCAGCACTTCGGTCGGCCGACGCGATTTCTTCCGACACTGATCAATCCAGGTGTTCTGCAGGATTCGGTACAGCCACGCCTTGGTGTTCGTGCCGTCCTGAAACGTATCGAAACGTGCATACGCACGCAGCATCGTTTCCTGCACAAGGTCTTCGGCGTCATGTCTATTCCGCGTCAAATGCAGCGCGCCGGTAAAGAGCGGGTCCAGTAGCGGAATCGCGTCGCGCTCGAACCGCGCGGCGGCCTCCGGCGAGGGGCATGTCGCCTCGATTGAACTCCCGATCGTCGCGGACAACATCGCTAGAGCAGCCCTGCTGGTCTCAACAAATCCGACAGTCCGAGACGATGCAGCATCTCGGCCCTGAGCCGGTCGAGGACCGCGAAGCCGACATCGGCCCCATCTTGCGCCGGATCGACGTGAACGCGAAAGGGGCGCCGCCCGAACGGAGTATCGACGACCGCGACGATGGCATCGGCAACCGCAGAGACGTCGGCGTCCGGAGGCACGATTACCTCGAAGGCTTCCCGAACCCGGAGTCCAAAACCCCCATACGGTCCCGCCTCATACTCGTCGACCACCGCTCGGTCGGCGGGTGCGCCGGCCCATGCGAAGTGATTGGTGCCGCTGGTGAATGCGCCGGGAACGACGATGGAAGTCTCGATGCCCCAACGGCTTAGCTCGCGGGCGTACGCCACGGCCAGCGCGTCCATCGCGGCCTTGGCGGCGAAATACGGCGCCAGATAGGGCGGCGTGCCCCCGGCGGAACTGCTGCTGGACACCCACACCAGCAATCCTCGGCGCTGTCGCCGCATGTGGGGCAACACCGCCCGATTGACTCGTTGCGTGCTCACCACGTTGACGTCGTACAGGTCGGCCAGTTGTTGCGGGCTGAACGCCTCGGCCGGCCCGAAAGCCATGTGCCCCGCGTTGTGCACCACCACGTCGATACGGCCGTTGGCGTTGAAAACCTTGTCGATCGCGGCATCGACCGAGGGCTGCGACTGCACGTCCATTTCCACAGCCCGCAGCTCGACACCGTTGTCCTTGGCGAAGTATTCGACCGCCTCCACCTGGAGCGCGTTGCGCCCGGCGGTATCGCGCATCGACGCATAGACCGTGTGGCCCGCCAGCGCCAGCGCCTCGGCGCTCAGCCGGCCGAACCCGCTCGACGCGCCGGTGAGAACTACGACGTCTCGACCCATGAACAAAGCTTGCGGTAGGCGAGACGCTTGTCGCATCCGCCGGTGGCCAGTCAGAGAACCCGGTCGAGCTGGCTGCGCGAGACGATGTCCATCTTGGCGAACACTTTTCGCAGGTGATATTGGACGGTTCGCGCGCTGATGAACAGCCGCGCCCCGATCTCGGGGTTCGACAGCCCGTCGCGGGCCAACCGCGCGATCTGGGCCTCCTGCGCGGTCAGCTGCTCTCCGCTCGTTTCGGCGGTGCGCTTGCGGGCTGTCTCGCCGGTCGCCCGAAGCTCGCGCGCGGCCCGCTCGGCGAAGGCGGCCATCCCCATCGCCTCGAACATGCCGTGCGCCTGGCGCAGCTGAGCCCGGGCGTCGGTACGACGGCGCTGACGGCGCAGCCACTCGCCGTACAGCAGGTAGGTGCGCGCGAGCTCGGACCGCATACGGGTGCGACGGAGCCGCTCGATCGCGTCGCAGTAGAGCACCTCGGCCTCGGCTCCGCCGAAGAGCAACGCCCGCGAACGCGCTTCCACACCCAGCGCCCAATCGGTCCCGCTGGCGCGGGTCGTCTCGGCGAGCCGGTTCAGGGTCTCAGCGGCCAAGTCGTTCCTTCCGCAGCGCACGGCCGCCTCGACGAGTTCAACCCAGGCAAATAACGCTCCGCCGAGGTCCGTCACGCGCCCGGCGGCGCTCCGTGCCGCGGCCATCGCGGCCTTGTAATCACCAATTCCGTTGTTCAGCACCGCATCCGCACGCTCCGCGATGGTCAGCCCGATACCTTCGCCGCGGCGTGTGACGTCTTTGGTGGTCGCATCGATCAGCGCCGATACTTCCGCGGTCTGACCGCGATACGCGGCAAGGAGCAGTGCGCCGTAGGGGGCCAGGCCGGCGCCGGTTGCGTCCGTCACCTCACGCACTTCCTGAACGAGAGTCTCCGCGGCGGTGAGATCGCCGGCGAATTGAAGCATCACCGCGCGCGTGCTCAAGGCGAGGGGCAGTTCGGTTAGCGCGCCGGTAGCTCGGGCCACCTCGACGTGGTGTGCGGAAACCAAATCCCAGCCTCGGTCATCCCAGATGTCCAGCGCGGCGATGCTCGCCAGCCACAGACAGAGCAAGTCCTCGCCGGGTGACGCCAGGGCAGCGTCGACTGCACGACGGAATTTCGGCACGCTTTCTGCGTAGCCGTCGGCGAAGCGCGCGACGAATCCGTCCAAGAGCAGATCGGGTAGGCAGTCATCCCGTAGCCGCGGTGATACCCGAGCGGCGCGCGCTACCTCCGTGACCCCGCAATCGCCCGCCAGTCGCCCGGCGAACATCGCCGCCGACATCGCCTCGAGATACGTTGCGCGGGAAAGCGCTACATCGGTCGTCTCCAGCCGCTCGGCGGCCCTCAACAGCAGCGGCGGAGCGTCGCTGCCGCGGTTGGTGACAAACGCCAATTGGGCGCGGATGAGATCGACCCTGGCGCGCTGGGAGTCGCTCATCTGCCCGGTCTCTGCCCGGGCGATCAGGTCCAACGCCGCGTCGAAGGCGCCGGCTTCCGCCTTGGCCGCCGCGGCGTCGAGCGCCCGCTGCACACGCCCGGCGGGGTCGACCGTCAAAAACGTTGCGCGCTCGAGAAATGCGGCCGACGCGGCTATTCCCCCACGCGCACGGGCCCGTCCGGCCGACCGTTCCAGCTCGTCGGCGACGTCGTCGTTCGGCTTGGCGGTGGCCTGCGCCAGGTGCCAGGCGCGCCGGTCGCGGTCCGACGGTGCGTCCGTGACCTCCGCGAGGGCCTGATGCGCCCGCTGTCGTTGCTGCACTGGCGTCGAATGGTAGGCCGCCGAACGGGCCAGCGGGTGCCGGAACGACACGCGATCGCCGAACTCGGCCACGCCCGCGTCGACCGCCGGCTCCGCGGCGTCGGCGTCGATCCCGAGCCACTCCGCCGCTTGCCAGATCAGCGCCGAATCGCCGGTTGGCTCGGCCGCCGCCAGCACCAACAGTTGGCGCGTCGAGTCAGGCAAAGCCGTGATGCGGCGCCGAAAGCTTTCCTCGACGGTTCCTGAAACCCGCGCGGCGCCGGGCAACCCGAATCCGCCCGCCAGCTGTTGGGCAGTGAGTCCGCGCGGTAGTTCCATTAGCGCCAGTGGGTTCCCGTGCGTCTCGGCGACGATCTGATCGCGCACCTGCGGGTCAAGCGGTCCGGTCAGCGCCGAATCGAGCAGCGCGCGCGCCTCCGCATCCTGCAGCCCACCGATCGCGAGGTGCGGCAGGGCGGTCAGATCCCGGCCGGGCACGCGCGCGGCAAAAATCAGGCCGACGGATTCGGCCACCAGGCGCCGCGCGACCAGCGCGAGCACCTGGGCCGAAGCGTGGTCGAGCCACTGTTCGTCGTCCACCAGGCAAATGAGCGGCCGCTGGTCGGCCCCCTCGGACAGCAAACCCAACACGGCCAGCCCGATGAGAAACCGGTCCGGCGGCGGGCCGGTAACCATGCCGAACGCCGTCCGAAGCGCATCGCGCTGCGGCTCGGGTAATCGATCCAAGAGATGGAGCATCGGCCCACACAATTGATGCAGCGCCGCGAAGGCCAGCTCCATCTCGGACTGCACACCAGCGGCACGAACCACGTTGCAGCCCAACGCCCGCGCACTAACGTAGTCCAGCAACGCCGATTTTCCGATGCCCGCCTGGCCGTGCAGGACGAGCGCACGGCTCTGCCCGGCGAATATCGCCTCGACGAGCTGGTCGAGGACCGCACATTCCGCCTGCCGGCCGATCAACCGCACCGTTACACCGCACTCCGCCTCTGTCAGCGTCCGCAAATTTGTGCGTGTCACTGAAGCCGGGGTCGTATTGGTCAGAGATATCCTATAGCGAAATTTGAAGCTGTCCAGCCGAGGGAGCTATGACAGGCGGGAACGAGTGGGCACCGGCCAAGCCGACTCGCCGCTATCAATCGGCGGTCCGGACGAAGGCCGCGCTCGGTACCCGCCGAAAAATTCTCGACACCGCGATGCGCTTGTTCCTCGAGTATGGCTACGGCAAGGTGACCGTGGGGGACATCGCGACCGGCGCATCGCTGGCGCTGCCTACCGTGTATGCCAGCACGGGCGGCAAGGCCGCCATCCTGGGCACGCTGATCGACGAGGCGATGCGCGACCCGATCGTGGAGGAGACGCTTTCGGCCGTTCGTAAGAGCGAGTCCGGCGCAGAGGTTCTTAAAATCGCCGCTCACGGAATCCGCGTGGACAACGAGCGTTATCACGACATCGTGCAAGTGATGAAAAAAGCTGCGGCCGTTGACGAGCCGGCAACCCACGTCCTTCGCCAGTCCGATGCGGGGTATCGGCAAGCCTTCGGTCAGATCGCGGGGCGGCTGCGAAAGCTCAAAGCGCTTCCGAGAGAGATGACCGAAGCGCGGGCGACCGACGTCCTGTGGTTTTGCTTCGGGCACGAGGCATGGCATTTCCTGGTCGCTGACCGCGACTGGTCCTGGGACGAAGCCGAGCACTGGTTGTTATCCCAGGCCGCCGGGGCATTGAACCGCCGCTAACCTGACTCGCCGGAGAAGCCCGGCATGACGATTCCGTACGCGGCGTTTTGTTCGGGCGTGTGGGAGTCCTTCACCGGCGTTATTCCGGCCGTCTCTCCCGATGGATCTGACGTTTGGCCCCCGCATGAAGGCGATTGGTAACCGGTGCCCGGGGAGTCGTGGACCACCCAGCCGGTTTCGCTACTCGGGCCAGGTGTTATCGAGGATGATCTCGACGAAATCAGCGCGGACGAACGTCGGGTCGAAGTGTTGCAGCACATCCGCGTTGACCGTGCCGAAGGTGCTGTCTGGGCGGTGCTTCATCCCGTCGTTGAACGCCGCCAGGATCCGCCTCTTGAAATCCGGCCGCGGGTGGGCGGCGGTCACCGCGGCGAGCGCCTCGGGGGAAAGGTCTTCCCGGCCGATGCCCAGCACGTCGGTCTCCACACCCGCGGTGACGCAGGCGATCTCGGGCGCGAGGAACTCGGGCACGCCGGGCGTGGTGTGCAGGGCGATGCTCAGCCACACCTTCTCGGCGTCGGCCTTGTCGACGCCATGCTGAAGCAGGAATTCACGCGCCGCGTTGGCGCCGTCGACCTCGAAGCGCAGGGTGGAGCCGCGGTAGCGCTCGGTGAGACCCAGGTCGTGGAACATCGCCCCGGCGTAGAGCAGTTCCAGGTCCGGCTGCAGTCCGCGGCGCCGGGCCTGGAGCGCGCCGAACAAAAAGACCCGTCGGGAATGGTCGAACAGCAGGTCGTTTTCGGCGTCGCGGATGTATTCGGTGATCTCGCGCACCAGCTCGGTGTCGGGTATCGCGATGTCGGCGATGGTCTGCGGAGTCTGGATGGGCATGATCTCGTCTCCTTTCATCCCACGGCGGCCAGGCCGGCCGTCGTCTCGGCTTGGGGCGACCACAGCGGCTGCGGCACCTCGACACCGAATGGCGAATCCCAGCGGTTGCGCGACGAAACCTCGTGCACGGGGCGGCGATTGGCTGCCACGCCCCACTTTCCCCGCGGGTAGCCGAGGGTCAGCATGGCCGACATCTTCCAGCCCTCCTCGACGGGCACGCCCAGCAACTCGTTCACCTTGTCGCGGAAGTTGTTGAGCACCATCGTCATGACGCCGCCGACGCCCTCGGCCCGGGCGGCGAGCAAGGCGCTCCAGATCGCCGGGTAGATGTTGGCGCCGCCGAGGTCGTCGATGGCGAAGACGAAGAGCAGCAGGGGAACATCTTCGAAATGGTCGGCCAGGTAGTCCCCCGAGCCCTTGATTCGGCGCATGGTTTCGGCGTGGGCGGCTGCGTCGGCACCGGGCGCCGGCGCCGCCATCGGTCCCTGACCCGCCTGGAACTTTTCGTATTCCAGGGCGCGGGCCTGGCGGAACAGCCGGGCGAACTCGTGGATCAGTTCCCGATCGTCGACGGCCACGAAGTGCCAGCGCTGGGTGTTGCCGCCGTTGGGCGCGCGAACGGCCGCATCGAGGATGCGCGCCTGCACGTCCAGCGGGACCGGGTCCGGGCGTAGCCGCCGCATCATCCTGGTGGTGTACAGCGCCTCGTGGATCTCCATTTGTCTGCTCCTTTCCGCTATTCCGGCCAGCTGCTGCTGAGGACGGAGTCGACCATGTTCGCCGGCGTGAAGGTGGGGTCGAAGTGCGCGAGCACGTCGGCGTTCATGGTGCCGAAGGTGGAGGCCGGGCGGTGCTTCATGCCGTCGTAAAAGGCCGTCAGAATGCGGTTTTTGAAGTCGGGACGCGGGTGGGCGGCGATCACCGCGTCAATATCCGCTGGAGCCAGGGCCTCCCGGCCGACGCCGACCACGTCCGTCTTGACCCCGTCCGCCAACAGGGCGATCTCCGGGTCCAGGCGGCCGGGAACCTCGGGGGTCGAGTGCAGCGCGATGCCGAGCCAGACCTTGTCGGCCCCGGACTGCCCGAGGCCGTGTTCGAGCAGGAACTCGCGCGCCGCGTCGGCGCCGTCGGTCTCGAAGCGCTGGGTCGACGCCCCGTAACGGGCGGTGAGGCCGAGGTCGTGGAACATCGCGCCGACGTACAGCAGCTCGAGGTCCGGCTGCAGGCCACGGCGGCGACCGTGCAGCGCCCCGAACAGGAACACCCGCCGCGAGTGGTGGAAGAGCACATCGTCTTCTGCGCTGCGAATGTAGTCGGTGGCGTCCCGGACGAGCTCGGTGTCGGGTATGGCGATGCCGGCGATGGTGTCCATTGCTTGAGTGGACATGCCCGCTCCTCCCTCATTGGCTTGGGCCCAGTTTGCGCCGCCGCAAGGGGCATCCACCACAGGGTTGCGGCCGCTTTTCCCACAGAATCCGACACGCATCGAGGGCTGCCGCGCAGGTCAGGCGCCTCCGAGAATGGCGGTCAGGTAGCTGATCGCCCCCTGCCCGCCGGGACCGGTGTCCATGTCGCCCGCCAGCACCCCGGCGGCGCTGAGGAGGTCGGTCAGGCTGCGGGAGCTCGTGGTCCAGCCGCGACTTTGCAGGTGCTTTTCGGCGTCGTTGCGGTCATGCGAATAGGTCAGGCCGGCGAAGTCCGCCTCGACGCCGTGCTGCCGCCAGGTCGCCGCGAGATTCTGCATCAACGATCCGACCGACACCGAATCGCGCGGCAGGTGGTCGGCGGCCAGTTGACTGCCCGGCGCACTGAGACCGGTGATGTGGTCGAGCATCCGATCCTGCGCCTCGCCGGGAAGATATCCGATCATCAGCCCCTCGAGCAGCCACGCGGCGGGCATCGCGACATCAAAACCCGCCTTCTGCAGAGCCGTTGGCCAGTCGTGGCGCAAGTCGATTCCCACCGGGCGCAGTTCGGCGGCAGGCGCCGCCCCGAGCTCGGACAGCGTCGAGTTCTTGAACGCGAGCACGGCGGGCTGATCGATCTCGTAGACGACGGCGCCGGCTGGCCACGCCAAGCGGTAGGCGCGCGAGTCCAATCCCGAACCGACGATCACGGCCTGACGGATGCCGGCCGCCGTCGCCTGCGGGAAGAAGCCGTCGAAGAACCGAGCGCGCACGGCGAAAAAGTCTGCCACCCAACCGCTTCCGATATCGGAGAACTCGAGGTCTCCGCTGGCCAGCCCCGCGAACAGATCGACGCCGGTGGCGCGCACCAGCGGTTCGGCGAGCGGGTCACTGATGATCGGATTCACCCGGCGGCTTGCCGCAGCCCTGGCCGAGGCGACCATCGTGGCGGTCACGCCCACACTCGTGGCCAGATCCCACGTGTCGTTGTCACTTCGTTGCATGGTGGCCTTTGCTCGTGGGGTACAGGCGCTTTCGCGGTTTGGCGATCATGTGCAGCATCGTCGACGGGTGGTACAACTCGGCGCGGGGGCTGACCATGTTCATCATCCGCAGGAATTTCTGCACGATCACCGGCTCGGTCTCCGCGGCGGACAGCATGCGGTCGATGAATGCGTTGGTGAACCGCACCGGCATGGTTCGATGTCCGGCTATCTGCGGCAGGGCCAGGTCCGAGCTCACGGCGGCCCGCCATGCCACGCCGATCTCCTTGGCGGCGAGGCCGAAGAACCGCCCCGGTAGGTCTTGCCCGTCTACTTCAAGACAGCCACGCAGAATCAGCGCCTCGATGGCTGCAACCGACATTCCCTGGCCGTAAAGAGGATTGAACTTGCACATGGCGTCGCCCATCACGATCAGACCGTCGGGCGTGCGCGCCAGCCTGTCGTAGCGTCGCCACCGGTTGGAAGGAAACTTGTACTGCGCGACGTCGGTGAGTGGCTCCGCGGACCGCGCGGCTGCCAGGGCTTGTGGGGGCGCGATGTCGGTCAGGCTGTTGAGCAGAGCGGCGCGATCGGTGGGCGTCGGCCGCCCGGCCAGCGTTTGGACCGCAAGCACGTAGGTGTCGTTTTCACCCCCGAACATCGCGAATGCCATGGGGCGGCCGGGCTCGGCCGCGTTGATGATGAAGTTCTCCCGCAATGTTCCCGGCGCTACATAGACCCGCATGCTGGCGTACGTGACGTGCACCATCAATTTGTCTTCGCGCGGACGGCGATAGCCGAGTTGCTCGAGAAACAGTGGTGCCCGCGAGCCACGCCCAGTGGCGTCCACCACGAGATCCGCCGCGAGGGTCTGCTCGGCCCCGGAGTCGCGCGGAGCCAACACCACGCCGGTCACGCGCTGACCCTGTGGCGTCGACGTCAGCCGCACCGCGTCGTGGGCATCCAGGAACGTCACGTTGGGAATGGAACGGACGCGGCGACGCAGATGCCACTCGAGAAATGGCCGGTGCGCATGGTGAATAACGATGGACTCGGGCTCGGGGACCCTGCCGGAACGAAGCAGCGGGTGCCCGGCGAAGGTCAAGCAGAGCCGCGATAGGTCGCCGTCGTTCCAGACGCGTGCGCCGCCGGCGACCAGCTCGTCCAGGAAGCCGGGAAACAGCCCGTCCATGATCCCGGCCGCCCTGGTCGGCAGGGTGTGAGGTTGAGCGCCCTGCGGCACTCCGCGACGCATGACTGGCCCCTCCGGGAGGGCGTCGCGCTCGACCACGGTGACGTTTTCGTAGAAGTCGGAAAGTATCCGCGCGGCCAGCAATCCACTGATGCTGGCCCCGAGAACCACTGCGGTGTCCCGGTATTCAGACGAGTTCATACCCACGCTTTCGGTTTGGTTTCGCCACCGATCCGATGTCGGTGCTGCGCTGAGGTGGCGGCATGCGAAGTCGAGGCCGGCCAACCGGCCTCGATACCTGTTTCGCCGCACCCCGTCGAGCGGCCCTTGAAAAGTGTGCGGTGGCGGCCGCTCGCGCACCGATGCGATTTCGGACGGCTATCACTTGATTCGCGACATCACAGGGCCGGGCCGCCGGCGTTTACCGAGGCCGGGTGCGGTCGTTGGTCGGCGCCGTGGCGGCTGCGACATTTTCCCCACGGATTGGGACAATGGGCCGGTGACGCAGGCCGGGTCGCGAGTAATGGTGATCGTCGTCTTCGACGACGTGACCATGCTGGACGTCGCGGGAGCGGGTGAGGTCTTCGCCGAAGCCAACCGGTTCGGCGCCGACTATCGGCTCAAGATCGCGTCGGTGGACGGGCGCGACGTGACCACCTCGATCGGCACCCGGCTGGGCGTCACCGACGCCATCTCGTCGATCGAGGCCGCCGACACCGTCATGGTCGCCGGCAGCGACAACCTGCCCAGGCGGGCGATCGATCCCGAGCTCGTCGACGCGGTCAAATCGGTCGCCGGCCGCACCCGGCGGCTCGCGTCGATCTGCACCGGGTCGTTCATCCTGGCTCAGGCCGGGCTGCTCGACGGCCGGCGCGCCACCACGCACTGGCACGACGCCCGGTTGTTCGCCCGGGCCTTCCCCGGCATCACCGTCGAGCCGGACGCGATTTTCGTCCGCGACGGCGACGTGTTCACCTCGGCCGGGGTGTCGTCCGGCATCGACCTGGCGCTGGCGTTGGTCGAGATGGATCACGGCACGGAGTTGGTCCGCGAGGTGGCCCGGTGGCTGGTCGTCTACCTCAAGCGCGCGGGCGGCCAATCGCAGTTCTCGGTGCTGGTGGAGGCCGACCCGCCGCCGCAGTCGCCGCTGCGCAAGGTCACCGACGCCATCTCGGCCGACCCCGCGGCCAACCACGACGTGAAAACCCTTGCCGCGCGGGCGTCGTTGAGCACCCGGCAGCTGACCCGGCTCTTCCAATCCGAACTCGGCACGACACCGGCGCGCTACGTCGAGATGGTGCGCATCGACGCCGCCCGGGCGGCGCTCGACGCCGGCCGCAGCGTCACCGAGACCGCGCGCCTGGCGGGGTTCGGCAGCACCGAAAGCCTCCGCCGGGTCTTCGTCGATCAACTCGGCGTCTCACCGAAGGCCTACCGGGAGAGATTCCGCACGGCGTCGCGCGGCTGAAGCCGTCCGGCATACTGTTCCGCCATGCACATCGACGTGATGACGGTCCCGCAACCGCTGGACAAGATCGGCGACCTGGCCCGTCGAACCCAGGCCGCCGGTTTTTCCGGGATGCTGTTGACCGAGACCGGACGCACGCCCTACCTCAACGCCGCCGTCGCCTCCCAGGCCGCGCCCGGCCTGGAGCTGTCCACCGGCGTCGCGGTGGCCTTCCCCCGCAGCCCCTTCGTCACGGCCGCCACCGCCTGGGAACTGCAGGAGTCGACCGGCGGAAAATTCCGGCTCGGCCTCGGCACCCAGGTGCGCACGCACGTGGTGCGGCGCTACGGAATGGCCTTCGAGCGGCCCGGTCCGCGGCTGCGCGACTACGTGCGCGCCGTCAAGGCGTGCTTTTCCGCGTTCCGAACGGGCAAGCTCGACCACCACGGCGAGTTCTACGACCTGGACTTCATCACCCCGCAGTGGAGCGCCGGACCGATCGACGCGCCCGACCCGAAAGTCGATGTGGCCGCGGTGAATCCGTGGATGCTGCGGATGGCCGGCGAAGTCGCCGACGGGGTCCACGTCCACCCGCTCGGCGAGCCGGGCTATCTGACCCGTCACGTCGTGCCCAACGTCGCGGCGGGAGCGGCCAGGGCCGGACGCTCCCCGGCCGACATCGCCATGATCGTGCCGGTGATGACGATCGTCGGCGACACCGACGAGGAGCGCGACAGCGAACGCGAGTCGGTGCGGGCCAGTATGTCGTTCTACGGCAGCACACCCAACTACGCGTTCATTTGGGACGAGGCGGGATTCGAGGGCACGACGGCCCGCATCCGCGAGAAGCAGAAGGCCGGGGACTTCGCCGGCATGGCGGCCCAGATCACCGACGAGCACATCGCCGCGTTCGCCACCGAGTCGACGTGGGACGGGCTGGGCGACGCGCTGGCCGAAAAGTACGCGGCCGTCGCGACGCGGCTGGTGCTCTACAACGCGCTGGGCAACCACGAACGCTTCGAGCGCTACGGCGAGGTGGCGCGGCGGCTGAGGGCCTGAAAGGCCTGAAACGCCTGGCGCCCAAGCTACTTGGCGGCGTTGTACTTGTTGATCGCGTCGTCGAGGCGCTGCAGCGCCGCGCCGTAGGCGGCGAAGTCGCCCTTCTTCTGCGCGTCTTTCGCCGCGCCGATCGCGGCCTGGATGTCCTGCAGGGCCGCGGCCTTGGCCGCCGACAGCGTCACCGAGCCGTCCGGCGACGGCGGCACCGCGCTGGGCGGCGGCGGTCCCGGCGCCGCGGCGGGAGCCGGTGGGGCGCCGGGGCTGGGTGGGCTGGCCGCTGGGATCGGGGCCGCGCCGGGTTCGGTGGGTTGGATTCCGGTCGCGGTCGCGCCGGCGCCCGGCCCGAACAGCCCGTTGAGGGCGTCGCTGACGGTGGGGCCGTAGCCGATCTTGTCGTTGTACATCATCGCCACCCGGATCAGCCGCGGGTATGACGAGGCGGCGTCGCTGGCCCCCGGCGAGGCGTAGACGGGCTCGACATAGAGCAGGCCGCCCTGGCCCACCGGCAGGGTCAGCAGGTTGCCCCAGCGGATCCGGTTCTGGTTGTCGCGCCCGATCACGCCGAGGTCCTGGGACACCGCCGGGTCGGTGGTGATCGCGTTGTTGGCCAGCTTCGGGCCGTTGACCTGGCCCGGGATGGTCAGCACGGTGATCCTGCCGTACGTCGCCGGGTCCGAGCTGGCGCTGATGTAGGCGGCCAGGTAGTCGCGCTTGAACCGGTTCATCGCGCTGAT
The DNA here is from genome assembly GCF_002101815.1 of Mycobacterium paraense. GTDB lineage: Bacteria > Actinomycetota > Actinomycetes > Mycobacteriales > Mycobacteriaceae > Mycobacterium > Mycobacterium paraense. The sequence continues at coordinate 325,161 of NZ_LQPM01000013.1, forward strand.
CAACTGGTAGGACGCCGAATTGTCGTTCTTCGCAATGTTTTTCGCGACGATGTAATAGGGCGGCTGGTAGCTGCTGGCGGTGGGGTTGGGATCCAGCGGGACGTCCCAGAAATCCGACGTGGAGAAGAACGTCACCGGGTCGTTGACGTGGTATTTGGCCAGCAGCATCCGCTGCACCTTGAACAGGTCCTCGGGGTAGCGCAGGTGCTCGGCGAGCTCCGGGGTGATGTCGCTCTTCGGCTTCACGGTGCCGGGGAACACCTGCATCCACGCCTTGAGCACCGGGTCCTGCTCGTCCTGCTGGTACAGCGTGACGGTGCCGTCGTAGGCATCGACGGTGGCCTTCACCGAGTTTCGGATGTAGGACACCTTCTTGTCGGGCGCCAGCCGGTTGAACGCCACCTCGGTGGAGTCGGCGGTGGCCGATTCCAGGGACGTCAACTCCGAGTAAGGGTAGTTGTCCAGCGTGGTGTAGCCGTCGATGATCCACACCAGCCGCTTGTTGACGATCGCCGGGTAGACGGCGCTGTCGGTCGTCAGCCACGGCGCCACCGCCTCGACCCGCCGCGCGGGATCGCGGTTGAACAGGATCTTGCTGTTGGAGCCGATCACGTTGGAGAACAAGAAGTTTCGCTCGGCGAACTTGGCCGCGAACACGCTGCGGGACAGCCAGTCGCCGACCGGCACTCCCCCGAGCCCGGTGTAGGTGTAGTTCTTGGTTTCGGTGCTGGTCTCGTAGTCGTACTCGCGGTCGTTGCCGTTGCGGCCCACGATGGCGTAGTCGGCGGACGTGTTGGAGATGACCGGTCCGAAGTAGATGCGCGGCTGGTCCAGCGGCGCCGGGCCGTCGGACACGATGCTGCCGTTGGCGCCGACGACGTTGGCCAGGAATTCGGGATAGCCGCCATTTTGGTTGGGGTCGTTGGCGATTCCGCGCACCGTGTTGGCCGGCGACGCGATGAACCCGTTGCCGTGCGTGTAGACGGTGTGCCGGTTGATCCAGTCCCGCTGGTTGTCGATCAGCCGGTCGGGGTTGAGCTCGCGGGCGGCGACGACATAGTCGCGCAGCGCCCCGTTGCGGTCGAGGTACCGGTCGATCGACAGCTGATCCGGGAAGTAGTAGAAGTTCTTGCCCTGCTGGAACTGGGTGAACGCCGGGCTGACGATCGTGGGGTCCAGCAGCCGGATGTTCGAGGTGGTCGCGCGGTCGGCCGCGACCTGCTGCGCCGTGGCCTGCCCGTCGCCGGTGTAGTTGCGGTAGCTGACCTGGTCGGACGTCAGGCCGTAGGCCTGCCGGGTCGCGGCGATGCTGCGGCTGATGTATTCGCTTTCCTTTTGCGCCGCATTGGGTCTGACGCTGATCTGCTCGACGATCAGCGGCCACCCGGCACCCACGATCAACGACGACAGCAGCAACAGCACCAGGCCGATGGCCGGGATCCGCAAGTCGCGCAGGGTGATTGCGGAGAAGACCGCGGCCGCGCAGATCACCGCGATCGCCATCAGGATCAGCTTCGCCGGCAGCACGGCGTTGATGTCGGTGTAACCCGCACCGGTGAACGGCTTGCCGCCGCGGGTGTGCGACAGCAGCTCGTAACGATCCAGCCAATAGGCGACGGCTTTGAGCAGCACCAGCAGCCCGATCAGGGTCACCAGCTGGATGCGCGCCGAGCGGCTCAGCGCCCCCGTTCGCCCGGACAGCCGGATGCCGCCAAAGATGTAGTGCGACAGCACGTTCGCCAGAAAGGCCAAAAACACCGCCACGAACATGTAGCTGAGCAGGAGCCGGTAGAACGGCAGGTCGAACGCGTAGAAGCCGAGGTCCTTGCCGAACTGCGGATCCCTGATACCGAAGCTTCCGCCGTGCAGGAAAAGCTGGACCCGCACCCAATAGCTCTGCGCGACGATGCCGGCCAGCAGGCCTACGGCCACCGGGATGCCGATGCCCACCACCCGCAGCCGCGACACCACGACCGCCCGGTAGCGCGCCACGGGGTCGTTGTTGTTGCTCGGCACGAACACCGGCCGGGTGCGATAGGCCAGGGCGAGCCCGGCGAACACGATGCCGCCGACCAGCAGGCCGGCGACCAGAAAGACGACGATGCGGGTGACCAGCACGGTGGTGAACACCGAGCGGTAGCCCAGTTCACCGAACCACAGCCAGTCGACGTAGGCGTCGATCAGCCTCGGGCCGGCGAGCAGCAAAACGATCACACCCAGTGCGATCAGGATCAGAATCCGGCTGCGCCGAGTCAGCTTCGGCATCCGTGCGGTGGGCCGCATCCCCACTGGCTACGCTCCCTGATCGATTGGCTGGGCTGGTGAAATTCTGGGATTTCTAGATCACAACTGTACGCATCGCGCGCGGCCGCCCGGCCGGGCTAGCAACTGGGCGGCTGGCCCCCCGACGCGATCGTGTGCAGCGCGTCCACCGCCTGGCCGAGGGTCTCCACCTTCACCAAGCGCAGGCCGGACGGATTGTCCGACGATGCCTCGTAGCAGTTCTTGGCGGGCACCAGAAACACGGTGGCCCCGGCCGCGTGCGCCGCGGCCATCTTGTGCGTGATGCCGCCGATCTGGCCGACCTTGCCGTCGACGGAGATGGTGCCGGTCCCCGCGATGAACTTCGAGCCGGCCAAGTCACCGGTGGTGAGCTTGTCGACGACCGCGAGGCTGAACATCAGCCCGGCCGACGGCCCGCCCACGTTGGCCAGGTTGAAATCGACGGTGAACGGCGCCCACGGCGCGTCGAGCACCGCCACGCCCATGAAGCCGTAGTCGCGATCCTTGTTCGTTCCCAGCGTAATTTGCGTGGTGCCGATCGGGCCGGCCGCGTCGTTCTTGCGGCGATAGTCGATCGTCAGGACCTGACCGGGCTTGGTGTTCTTCAGGTACCCGGTGAACTGCTCGACGGTGGTCACCGGCGTGCCGTTGACCGCGTCGATGGCGTCGCCGGCCTTCAGCTTGCCCGCCGACGGCCCGGGGTCGGTGACCGTCGCGACGGTGACCGCGGCCGGGTACTTCAGATACCCCAGGGCGGCGTATTCGGCGCTGTCCTCCGACTGCTTGAAGTCGGCGTTGTTGGCCTTGTCGACCTCGTCGCGCGACTTCCCCGGCGGGTAGACGAGATCGCGCGGCACCAGCTGTTCCTGACCCGACAGCCACAGCGTCAGCGCCTCGCCCAGGCTCAGCTCGTCCCGCTGCGACACCGTCGTCATGTTCAGGTGTCCGGTGGTCGGGTGCGTCACGGTGCCCTCGATCGCGACCACCTGCTTGCCGTCGACCTCGCCGAGCGTGTCGAACGTCGGACCCGGCCCCAGCGACACAAACGGCACCGTCACCACCGCGAGCAGCACGCCGAAAACGACGATCGGCAGCAGTGCGACGAGCAAGGTCAGGATCCGCCTGTTCACGCCGCTTACCCTAACCGGCTCCCGGCTGGCCCCGTTCAGCTACGAGCGTGACCCGAGACCGCACGCCCCGTTGTTGCGGTGAGTACCGTTAGCGATATGCCTGACCTGCCTTTCGGCTTCTCCTCCGGCGAGGACCCGGAGCACGAGAAGCACGGCAAGAAAGACCCCGACTCTCACTCGGGGGCGTCCGACCCATCGGGCGCCTTCGGCCTGGGCGGGGATTTCGGCATGGGCGACCTGGGCCAGATCTTCACCCAGCTGGGCCAGATGTTTTCCAGCGCGGGATCCGTTGCGACCGGGGGCAAGGCGTCCGGACCGGTCAACTATGAGCTGGCGCGACGGGTCGCGTCCAGCTCGATCGGGTTCGTCGCACCCATCCCCGCCTCGACGACCAAGGCGATCGCCGACGCGGTCCACCTCGCCGAGACCTGGCTGGACGGCGCGACGGCGCTGCCCGCGGGCACGTCGAAAGCGGTGGGCTGGAGCCCCACCGACTGGGTCGACAACACGCTGGCGACCTGGAAGCGGCTCTGCGATCCGATGGCCGAGCAGATCGCGACGGTGTGGGCGTCGTCGCTGCCGGACGAGGCCAAGACCATGGCGGGTCCGCTGCTCGCGATGATGTCGCAGATGGGCGGCATGGCCTTCGGCTCACAGCTGGGCCAGGCGCTGGGCCGGCTGTCGCGTGAGGTGCTGACCTCGACCGACATCGGGTTGCCGCTCGGCCCCAAGGGGATCGCCGCGATACTGCCCGACGCGCTGGAATCGTTCGCCGCCGGGCTCGAGCAGCCGCGCAGCGAGATCCTGACCTTCCTGGCCGCCCGCGAGGCGGCGCACCACCGGCTGTTCAGCCACGTGCCGTGGCTGTCCAGCCAGCTGCTGGGTGCGGTCGAGGCCTACGCCCGGGGCATGAAGATCGACATGAGCGGGATCGAGGAGCTCGCGCGCGACTTCAATCCGGCGTCGCTGGCGGACCCGGCGGCCATCGAGAGCCTGCTCGGCCAGGGCGTCTTCGAGCCGAAGGCGACCCCGGAGCAGCAGCAGGCGCTCGAGCGGCTCGAAACCCTGCTGGCATTGATCGACGGCTGGGTGCAGGTGGTGGTCACCGCGGCCCTGGGCGATCGGATCCCCGGCACGGCCGCACTCAGCGAGACGCTGCGCCGGCGCCGGGCCAGCGGCGGCCCGGCCGAGCAGACGTTCGCGACGCTCGTCGGCCTCGAGCTGCGGCCCCGCAAGTTACGGGAGGCCGCCGCGCTGTGGGAGCGCCTGACCGAGGCCGCCGGCGCCGACGCCCGCGACGCCGTCTGGCAGCACCCGGACCTGCTGCCCGGCGCGGAGGACCTCGACGAGCCGGCCGGTTTCATCGACCGCGTCATCGGCGGCGACACCAGCGGCATCGACGAGGCGATCGCCAAACTCGAGGACCCTGACTCCGGCGGCGGCTCCGGCGACAACTGATTAGGTCGCGCCCGTTTGCTGACGGTGCTACGTTGCAGGTCCAGTCGATTATCGGGCCGACTCTTTGCGAGCGAACATGGTCGGGATTGCCACCGCGCTGCGCGCCGCCCTGGCGGCCACCTGCATCGGTTTGGCCGGCGTTGCGTCGGTGTCGGGGTGCGGCCTGGCGCCGCCCTCGGCGCACGTCACCGCCGGCACCTACGACAACGCGACGGCGCGGGCGCGGACGGCCGCCGACGGCGTCTACGGCGACCCCGACGCGGCGGCCAAATACTGGGTGCAGCAGTCGCTGGAGGACACCTGCGGGCTGGCGTCCGTGGCCGACGTGGTCGGTGAGGTCACCGGCAACGCCCCGACCGAGAAGCAGATCATCAAGCTGGCGCAGAGCACGCCCTCGGTGATCCGCGACGGCCCGATCTACCTGCCCACCGGCGACCCGGGCCACGAGACCGACGCCGGTGGCATCGACATGGCCGACACGGTCGTGCTGCTCGAGCACTACGGCATCAAGTCGCGGATGATCTACGACACCGAGCCCGACAAGACCGGGCTGCCGGCGCTGGAGCAGTACCTCGGCGCCGGGCGCAAGGTCATCGCGTGGGTCAACGGCGGAACCATCCTGAACAGCGACGACCAGCGCACCTCGCCCGACCACCTGCTCGTGGTCACCGGCGTCGACACCAACAACGACACCGTTCACCTCAACGACCCCTACGCCGACCACGCCAACACGAAGGTCAGCATCAAACGCTTCATGACCGCCTGGAAAGTCGGGCAGAAGTCGATCGTCGTGACCTCGTGACGGTGCCCCCGGGGCGCTTTCAATAGCTGGGCCCGGCGCCAGGCCGTCGTACGCGGAGCCAACCACGGTGTCAGGCCCTGAGCGGGTATGACTTTCCCCGAGTCCGCGAAGTCTGCAGCGACCTCGCACTGCTGGCCCGCCCGCGTCTGCAAACCGAGATCACTGCTTCTGTGCTCGGAATCAGCCAGTTCCGCCGAATTATTGCGCGACGGCTCGCCTAACCGTATGGTAATGACACGTATAGATACTTACGGTATGAACTCAATCGAATCCCAAGACTTAAAGTTTGGGCAGACTGAGAGGAACCGCGTGAACGCGCTTTCACTATGCACCGCAATCTGCGACGAGTCGTCTCTCGGGCAAGGCCTTGGCTGGCGAGACCCGGACATAGGCTGCACGCTGGTTGTTTCGCGGCCGTCGGCCGACCCTGACCTGTGGTCCGAGTATGCGGCGGGCGCCCAGCGAAGCTATCGCAAGCATGGTGTCGAGTGCGCCCTCGACGTCGAGGCGTTGCGAAGCGGAGCCGACACCACCCTGTTCTTCGCCATCGTCGATGACGACGGACGGGTCGTGGCTGGGGTGCGCGCAAAGGGACCACTGCGGTCGGCCGACGATTCGCATGCGGTCCTTGAATGGGCGGGGCAACCCGGCCAGCAGGCCGTCCGGAACATGATCACCGACCGCATCCCGTTCGGGATTCTGGAAATGAAGTCGGCCTGGGCGGCCGACGACTCGGGCCAGAGTCGTGGTCTCACCCGCGCTTTGGCGCGCTGCGGTTTCCATATGATGGTCCTGCTCGATTTGCAATTTTGCATGGCCACAGCCGCGACGTCCATTTTGAATCGATGGCGTTCTTCGGGGGGAGTGGTGGCAGCCATTCCGGCGACGACCTATCCGGACGAACGCTACCGAACGAAGATGATCTGGTGGAACCGGCGTGATTTCTTTTCCCACGCGGACCCAGATCAGGTTGCCAAGACCATCACCGAGACAAAGCAGCTGATCCACGAGCTGTACCGCCGCGGTCGGGTCGACGCCGCTGTGCCCAACTGGGTTACCACTAATCACGCCCAACTCATCCACCAAAACCATTTCGAGGTCGCATGACATCCGCATCTTTGGCGCCGTCAATATCCAAATCCGAAAATCTCGAGGGTCTTACAATGCCTGACAGCCAGGATCACGTCTGGATCATGTTCATCACGGATATCGAATCCCGCGACAGATTGCTCAGCTATAGCAACGGGTCGCAATGGGAGGTGGATCCCAATACCGCCGCGGCGCTGATCTTGGTGGGCGCGGCGGTGCGGTCCCCCGCCCCACCGACAGCGGCATCCTTCAACGAGATTGTCGGGACGCCCGCGGCCTCTGTCGAGAACCCCTGACCTTTATTGGCAGGCCGCCAGCTGTGCGCCGGCGCCCCTGTGGATGACCGAGCGCGGCGCCCGTCGTCGTCGTGCCACAGTCCCAAGCGATGACCTATGCGCTCGACCCGGCGATGCCGGTGCTGCTGCGGCCCGACGGCGCCGTGCAGGTCGGCTGGGATCCGCGCCGGGCCGTGCTGGTCCGTCCGCCGCGCGGCCTCGCCGCGGCCGAGTTGGCCACGCTGTTGCGGTCCATGCGATCGCCCACTCCCCTCGCCGAGTTGCGGCGGCATGCCGTCGACCGCGGCTTGCGCGACGCCGAAGGCCTGGCGAGCCTGGTCGCCCAGCTGGTCGGCGCGGGCGTCGCGACCGAATGCCGGCAGCCGCGAGGGCGGGCCGCCTCGATCCGCATCCACGGCCGCGGGCCGCTGTCCGAGTTGCTCGCGGAGGCGTTGCGCTGCTCGGGGGCCCGCATCGCCACCAGCAGCCAGCCGCACGCCGCCGTCTCTCCCGACGCGGTGGATCTGGTGGTGCTGTCGGATTATCTGGTCGCCGACCCGCGCATGGTCCGCGACCTGCACGGCCGCGGCGTGGCGCACCTGCCGGTTCGGGTGCGCGACGGCACGGGTCTGGTCGGCCCGCTGGTCATCCCCGGCGTGACGAGTTGCCTGGGCTGCGCCGACCTGCACCGCAGCGACCGCGACGCCTCCTGGCCGGCCATCGCCGCCCAGCTGCGCGACACGGTCGGGGTGGCCGACCGGGCGACCCTGCTCGCGACGGCGGCGCTGGCGCTCAGCCAGGTGAACCGGGTGATCGCGGCGGTGCGCGGGCAGCAGGCGGTGCCCGATCCCGCGCCGCCCGCGGCGCTGAACGCGACGCTCGAGTTCGACCTCAACGCCGGCTCGATCGTCGCGCGGCAGTGGAGCAAGCACCCGCTGTGCCCGTGCTAGGCCGGCCGCGGGATTGCTGCGGCCAGGGTCCCAAGTGCAAAGACAACCTATGGTCCGGATCACGGGTCCCGCGCGCCGACCGTCGTGGATGATGGAGACGTGGCAGACATCAAACGCGGCCGCGCTGCGCGCAACGCGAAGCTGGCCAGCATCCCCGTCGGCTTCGCCGGCCGGGCGGCCCTCGGCTTCGGCAAGCGGCTGACGGGCAAGTCCAAGGACGAAGTCCAGGCCGAGATGCTGGAGAAGGCGGCCAACCAGTTGTTCACCGTCCTGGGTGAGCTCAAGGGCGGGGCGATGAAGGTCGGCCAGGCCCTCTCGGTGATGGAGGCCGCCATCCCCGAGGAGTACGGCGAGCCCTACCGCGAGGCGCTGACCAAGCTGCAAAAGGACGCCCCGCCGCTGCCGGCCGCGAAGGTGCACCGGGTGCTGGACGCCCAGCTGGGCACCAAGTGGCGCGACCGGTTCAGCTCGTTCGACGACACCCCGATCGCCTCGGCCAGCATCGGCCAGGTGCACAAGGCGGTGTGGTCGGACGGCCGCGAGGTGGCCGTGAAGATCCAGTACCCCGGCGCCGACGAGGCGCTGCGCGCCGACCTCAAGACCATGCAGCGGATGGTCGGCGTGCTCAAGCAGCTCTCGCCGGGCGCGGACGTCCAGGGCGTGGTCGACGAACTGGTCCAGCGCACCGAGATGGAGCTCGACTACCGGCTGGAGGCCGACAACCAGCGCAAGTTCGCCAAGGCGTATCACGACAGCCCGCACTTCCTGGTGCCGCACGTCGTGGCCAGCGCGCCCAAGGTGGTGGTCCAGGAGTGGATCGAGGGGATCCACATGGCGGAGATCATCCGCAACGGGACCACCGAGCAGCGCGACCTGATCGGCACGCGCCTGCTCGAGCTCACCTTCGACGCGCCCCGCAGGCTGGAGATGCTGCACGGCGACGCCCACCCCGGGAACTTCATGCTGATGCCGGACGGCCGGATGGGCGTCATCGACTTCGGTGCCGTCGCGCCCCTGCCCGGCGGCTACCCCGTCGAGCTGGGTATGACGATCCGGCTGGCCCGCGACAAGAACTACGACCTGCTGCTGCCGACGATGGAGAAGGTCGGCTTCATCCAAAAGGGCCAGCAGGTCTCGGTGCGCGACATCGACGAGATGCTGCGCCAGTACGTCGAGCCCATCGAGGTCGACGTCTTCCACTACACCCGCAAGTGGCTGCAGAAGATGACCGTGGTGCAGATCGACCGGTCGGTGTCGCAGATCAAGACGGCCCGGCAGATGGACCTGCCCCCCAAGCTGGCGATACCGATGCGCGTCATCGCGTCGGTGGCCGCGATCCTGTGCCAGCTCGACGCGCACGTGCCGATCAAGGCGCTGTCGGAGCAACTGATCCCCGGCTTCGCCGAGCCCGACTCCGCCGTCGTCTAGGCGGCTCTGGCACCGCGAGAGTGCAACTACCGACGGCCCCTCTCGGACAACGCGTCGGCAGTTGCACTTTCGCGGATGAGGCCTAGGCCGCCACGTCCTCTTTGCGGGGGCGTCCGCGCGGGCGCTTGCGGCTCACGATCGAGCCGCGTTCGAAAATCTCGCCGCCCCACACACCCCACGGCTCGGCCCGCTCCAGCGCAGCGGCCAGGCACTGCCGCCGCACCGGGCAGGCCGCGCACAGCGTCTTGGCGCGCTCGAGGTCGGCTGGGGCCTCGGCGAACCACAGGTCGGGATCGTCGACGTGACAAGGCAACTCCGGCAGCGTCGGTCTTCCGACTGGCAATGCCGACATGTCCTGCTCACCTGCTTCCTGGTCGGGTGGTTGTCCTTCGTGATCCGGACCAGGGAGGCTGTCGACCCAAAAAAACTGTGGCCACGGATCCTGCTGACTTCGGGTCCGTGGCCATCAAGGGGGGCTAGTTAGGTATGGCCCCAATCCACGGACGCGTCGGTCGCGGCGGCGACACGGTGCTTAGCCGCTGCCGCCGACACGGCGGCGTGGGCGGCATGCGAGGTGGTCTTGGACCAAACAGGAGCCAGCACCGAGGCCGCCACGCCTACACCGAACGCGGTGGTGATCATCGTGGCGACCCTCCTCTCAGCTGGCAGCAATGTGCGGTTTCGAGGGTAAAGCTTAGCGGTCCGTCCCCACAACCGATTTTCTGACCTGCGGCTTTTGCCTCAGCGGGCCGCGCGGACCAACTCGAGCACGTCGGGCCCGTACTGTTCGAGCTTGCGCGCACCGATGCCCGGGATCGCGATCAGCGCCGACTCGTCGCCGGGCAGCAGCTCGGCGATCGCGATCAGGGTGTTGTCGCTGAACACGACGTACGCGGGCACCTTCTGTTCCTTGGCCACGTCCAGCCGCCAGGCCTTGAGCCGCAGCAACAACTCCTCGTCGATGTCGGCCGCGCACGTCTCGCACCGCCGCAGCATGATGGCCGCCGGGGTGGTCAGGTTGTTGTTGCAGATCCGGCAGCGGGTGGCGACGCCCTTGTTGCGCCGGGACTTGGCCGGCGCGGTGTCGGCACGGGCCTGCGGCGCGATGCCGTTGAGGAACCGCGACGGCTTGCGGCTCTGGCGGCCGCCCGGGCTGCGGGCCAGCGCCCAGCTGAGCGCCAAATGGATTCGCGCCCGGGTGATTCCGACGTAGAGAAGCCGGCGCTCCTCCTCGACGGCCTCGCTTTCGGGGCCGTGGGCCAGCGCGTGCGAGATGGGCAGCGTGCCGTCGGCCAACCCGACCAGGAACACCGCGTCCCACTCGAGTCCCTTGGCGGCGTGCAGCGAGGCCAGCGTGACGCCCTGCACCACCGGCGGGTGGCGGGCGTCGGCGCGCAGGCGCAGCTCGGCCACCAGGCCCGGCAGGTCGAGCTGCGGCCGCTGCGCCACTTCGTCGTCGACGAGCTCGGCCAGCCCGGCCAGCGCTTCCCAGCGATCCCGGGCCCGGGTGCCGGTCGGTTCCTCGGCCGTCAGCCCCAGGGGCTCCAGCGCCGCGCGGACGACCTCGGGCAGGGGGCCCTCGGCCCCCCGGTCGGCCGCGCGCTGCAGCGCCAGCAGCGCCTGCTTGATCTCCTGGCGGTTGAAAAATCCCTCCCCGCCGCGGATCTGGTAGGTGATGCCGGCCTCGGTCAGGGCCTCCTCGTAGACCTCCGATTGGGCGTTGACCCGGTACAGCACCGCGATCTGCGACGGCGGCGTGCCGGATTCGATCAGCCGGCCGATCGCCTTCGCGACGGCGGCGGCCTCGGCGGTTTCGTCGGGGTGCTCGTGAAACGACGGCGCCGGGCCGGGCGGGCGCTGCCCGGACAGTTGCAGCTTGCTGCCGGCGACGCGGCCGCGGGCCGCGGCGATCACTTGGTTGGCCAGCGACACCACCTGGGGGGTCGACCGGTAGTCGCGTTCCAGGCGCACCACCGTCGCGTCCGGGAACCGCCGGGAGAAGTCGAGCAGGAACCGCGGCGTGGCGCCGGTGAACGAGTAGATGGTCTGGTTGGCGTCGCCGACGACGGTGAGGTCGTCGCGATCGCCGAGCCACGCCGCGAGCACCCGCTGCTGCAACGGGGTGACGTCCTGGTACTCGTCGACGACAAAGCAGCGGTACCGGTCCCGGAACTCCTCGGCCACGGCGGCGTCGTTCTCGATCGCGGCCGCGGTGTGCAGCAGCAGGTCGTCGAAGTCCAGCAACGCCATCGACTCGTCGCGCACCTTGAGCGCCTCGTAGGCGGAGTAGACGGCCGCGATCTGCTTGGCGTCCATCGGGACGTCGCGGCCGGCGTCGGCCACCGCGGACGGGTACTCCTCGGGGCCGATGAGCGACGCCTTGGCCCACTCGATCTCCCCCGCCAGGTCGCGCACGTCGTCGGTGCTGACGTTGAGCCGGCAGCGGCTGGCGGCCCTGGCCACGACGGGAAACTTGCTGTCCAGCAGCTGCCAGCCGGTGTCGCCGACCACGCGCGGCCAAAAGTAGCGCAGCTGGCGGTGCGCGGCCGCGTGGAAGGTCAGCGCCTGCACGGCGCCCACGCCGGAGCCGTCGCTGGCCAGCGCGCGCAGCCTGGAGCGCATCTCCCCCGCGGCCCGCTGGGTGAAGGTGACCGCCAGGACCTGACCGGCGGCCACGTGACCGCCCGCGACCAGCTGGGCGATCCGGTGCGTGATGGTCCGGGTCTTCCCCGTCCCCGCGCCCGCGAGCACGCACACCGGCCCCCGGGGAGCCAACACGGCCTCGCGCTGCTCGTCGTCCAGCTCGGCGGTCAGTGCTCCGGCCTGTGCTCCGGCGACCATCGGCATGGGCTTCATCTTGGCTTCCATGAAAGCAGGAGTGGCCGACAAACACGCCGCGGCGCGGGAGTGACTTGCGTTGCTCGCGGAATGCGTCGCCGCTGCGCTACGTTGAGCGGGCTATGGCCAACGCTCCGCTCACCGTTTACACGACGTCTTGGTGTGGCTACTGCCACCGGCTCAAGACGGTGCTCAACTCCGATGGGATCTCCTACGACGAGGTCGACATCGAGGCCGATCCGGCCGCGGCGGAGTTCGTCGGCTCGGTGAACGGCGGCAACCGGACGGTCCCGACGGTGAAGTTCGCCGACGGTTCGACGCTGACCAACCCGAGCGTGGCCCAGGTCAAGGCGAAGCTGGCCGAGGTCGGCTAGGCCGCTCAGTCCAGCCCGGCCCAGGACTCGATGATCACCCGGGCGATCGAAATGGACCCGGGCAGTAGAAGTTTCGAGTCGGACGCGCTGCTCCAGTCGCCGGCCGCGAGCGCCGCGCGCACCTCGTCGCGGGTGAACCACTGCGCCTCGGCGATTTCGCCGTCGTTGAACGAGAACTCTTCGCCCGGGTCGGCCACCGCGTGGAAGCCAACCATCAGCGAGCGCGGGAACGGCCAGGGCTGGCTGCCCAGGTAGCGCACGTCGCGCACGGTCAGGCCGATTTCCTCGCGGATCTCCCGCGCCACGCACACCTCGAAGGACTCGCCGGCCTCCACGAACCCGGCCAGCAGGGAGAACATCCGCTCCGGCCACACCGCCTGGCGGGCCAGCACCGCACGGTCGCCGCCGTCGTGGACGAGGCAGATCACCGCCGGGTCGATGCGCGGGAACTCCTCCTGCCCGGTGACCGGGTTGACCCGCGCCCAGCCCCCACGGGCCGGCCTCGTCGGCGAGCCGTCCACCGCGCTGAATCGGGCGCTGTCATGCCAATTGAGCAGCGCGAGGGCCGAGGACACCAGTTGGCTGCTGGTGTCGTCGAAGATCCGGCCGAGGCTGCGCAGGTTCACCACCTCGGCCTGCGCGTCGGGATCCTCGGGCGCCTGCAGCGCGCCGCGGATGGCCCAGACGTGGCGGCCGCCCTCGATGCGGCCCAAGAACACCGCCTCCGGCGGCGGCTTGTCGCCCAGCGCGGCCGCATCGCCGAGCAGCACCCGGCCGTCGACGACCAACACCTGGTTGCGCGAATCCACCCGCAGCAGCGCCGCATCCGCCCAGCCCGCGGCCGCCGCGTCGACGTCGGTGCGCAGTTGGTCGGCGCGGTCGGCGCCCACGCGGGAGAGCAGCGGAACGCTCTGCAGCTGAAAATCCACGGGTTAGTGTCCCGCGTGGCGGATGTAGAGCAGCCGGTCGCTGGCCTCGATGGCGTCCACCTCGGGCGCGCCTATGCGCAGCAGATGGCCATCGCGCACCACGCCCAGCACGATGTCGCGCAAATGCCTTGGGGAGCCGCCGATCTCGGTCTGTTCGACCTCGCGTTCGGCGATCGCCAGCCCGGCGTCGGGCGTCAGCAGGTCCTCGATCATCTCCACGACGCTCGGCGTGGTGGTGGCCAGCCCGAGCAGCCGGCCCGCGGTTTCCGAGGAGACCACCACCGAGTCGGCGCCCGACTGCTGCAGCAGGTGCTGGTTCTCTGCCTCCCGGATCGACGCCACGATCTTGGCCTTCGCCGCGATCTCCCGCGCCGTCAGCGTGACGAGCACCGCGGTGTCGTCGCGGCTGGTGGCGACGACGATCGAGGCCGCGTGCTGCGCCCCGGCGAGCCGCAGCACATCGGATTTCGTGGCGTCGCCGTGGACGGTGACCAGCCCGGCCGACGCGGCGTGCTCCAGGGCCGACCGATCGGTGTCGACGACGACGACCTCGCCCTGGGCCTCCTCGTCGCCGAGGATGGCGGCGACCGCCGTTTTGCCCTTGGTGCCGTAGCCGATCACGACGGTGTGGTTGCGCACTTTGCTCCTCCAACGCTGGATCTTCCACGCCTGCCGCGACCGCTCCGAGAGGACCTCGAGCGTCGTGCCGACGAGCACGGCCAGGAACGCGATCCGCAGCGGCGTGAAGATGACGGTGTGGACCAGCCGGGCCGTCTCGGTGTACGGGGTGATGTCGCCGTAGCCGGTCGTCGACAGCGACACCGCGGAGAAATACAGGCAATCCAGGAATGTCAGCGGTTGGCCGCGCAGGTCGCGGTAGCCGCCGGCGTCCAGGTAGACGATGACGGCGGCGCCGAACAGCACCAGCAACGCGATCGCCACCCGGCGCGTGATGACCCGGCCGGGGCTGGCGTGGTCCTCGGGGATGCGCAGCACGCCGACGAGCTGATGACCCGGTTGGGCGGTCAGCGTCTCGTCCAGACCGCTCAGCTTGCGCGCCCTACCGTTGCCCACGGGGCTCCGTCATCGGCTGAAACCCAGCGCACGAGACACGCACGACTCCTATGTAACCACGCTGGCGGGCCGCCCATGACGCCAGCGGCCCACCTCACACCGCCACGGCGGCCCCGCCGCCGGGCTCGGTGAGCAACGCGGCAAGTTCGGCGGGTTCGGGCAGCTCATCGGGCGTGACCGTGGCGCCGGTGCGCACGTAATAGAAGGCGGTGCGCACCGCGGAGGCCGGAACTCCGGACAGCGCGGCCCACGCCAGCCGGTAGACGGCGAGCTGGACGGCGGCCTGACGCAACGCTTCCGCCCCGCGCGGCGGCTCGCCGGTCTTCCAGTCCACGACGGTGGCGCCGCCGTCGGGGTCGGCGAAGACGGCGTCGATGCGCCCGCGCACGACGGTGTCGCCGATCGGCATGTCGAACGGCACCTCGACGGCCACCGGCGTGCGGGCCGCCCACCGCGACTCGGCGAACGTCGCCTGCAACGCGGCCAATTCCTCGCTGTCGCCGGCGTCGGAGTCCGCCGCGCCGGGCAGGTCGCCGAGGTCGAACAGCGAGTCGGCCCCGTAGAACCGCTGCACCCAGGCGTGGAAGGCGGTGCCGAGCGAGGCATGCGGGTCCGGGCGGGTGGGCAGCCGGTGCACCAGCCGCTGCGCCGCGGCCGCCGGGTCGCGCGCCAGGTCGACCAGCCCGCTGACCGACACCTGGCTGGGCAGCGCGGGGATGGGCCGGCGCTCCGAGCGCGCCCGCTCGGCCAGCAACGCGTCGACGTCGGCGGCCCAGCCCTCGGCGTCGGCGCCCGCCTCCCCGAGGTCGGCGGACATGGCCCGGGCCACCAGCGCGGCGCCGGCCTCGACATCGCCGCGGCGGGAGTCCAACGGGTCGGCGGGCCACATCGCCTCGACGACGTTGTCGCGCATGGGGTTTCGCTCGCCGTCGGCGGGTGTGGGCGCCCACTCGTCAACGACGCCGCACGCGTCCCCGCCGGCGGCCGAGCCGTCGATGACGTCCTTGAGCTCGCAAAGGAATTCCGACGGCCCCCGGGGTTTGACGCCGGTGGACCCCCACTGGTGGCCCGAGACCAGCAGGGTGTCCTCGGCGCGGGTGATGGCCACGTACAGCAGCCGGCGTTCCTCGTCGACGCGCCGCTGCTCGAGCTGGCGTCGATGCTCGAAGATCTTGTCGGACAGCTGCTTTCGATTGGTGACGTCGGAGGTGTCGAGCACCGGGATGCCCAGCGAGCCCGCCGCGGCGCGATCGCCGCGCAGCAGCGGCGGCAACTCGGCGGCGTCGGTGAGCCAGGTGCTGCGCGACGCGGTCGAGGGGAAGATGCCGCCCGACAGGTGCGCGACCGCGACCACCTGCCATTCCAGGCCCTTCGCCGAGTGCACGGTGAGGACCTGCACCCGGTCGCGCGCGACGGTCGGCGGCGCGGCGGGCGGCAGGCCGTTCTCGACGTCCTCGGCGACGTCCAGGTAGGCCAGCAGGCCGGCCACCGACGCGTCGGCCGTCCGTTCGGCGTACGCGGCCACGACGTCGGCGAACGCGTCGAGGTGTTCGGCCCCGGTCCACGGCTGCGCCGCCGCGGCCGCGCGGACCTCGCAGTCGACGCCCAGCACGCGGCGCACCTCGGCGACCAGGTCGGGCAGGCAGTGGCCGAGGTGGGCGCGCAGAGCGGCGAGTTCGGCGGCCAGCGCGGTGACGCGCCGATATCCCGCCGCCGAGTAGGCGGCCGCGGGGCCGGGGTCGCTGATCGCCTCGGCCAGGCACGCGCCGTCGGAGTCGGGCCCGGCCGCCCGCGCGATCGCCTCGGGCGACGGCGTCGCGCCCGCGCGCCCTCCGGCCAGCGTCAGCGCCCGCTGCCACAGCGCGGCGAGGTCCCGCCCGCCGAGGCGCCAGCGCGGGCCCGTCAGCACCCGCATCGCCGCCGCGCCGGCCATCGGGTCGGCCACCACCCGCAGCATGGCCACCACGTCGGCGATCTCCGGGACGGCCAGCAGGCCCGCCAACCCCACCACCTCGACCGGGATTCCGCGCGCCCGCAGCGCGTCGGCGATGGGCGCGGCGTCGGCGTTGCGGCGCACCAGCACCGCGGCGGTCGGCGGGCTGACGCCGTCGGCATGCGCCCGCCCGTAGCGCGCCTGCAGCTGGTCGGCGATCCACTCGCGCTCGGCGGCCACGTCGGCCAGCAGCGCGCAGCGCACGGTGCCGGGCGGCGCGTCCGGCCGGGAACGCAACGCGTGCACCGCAACCGAGCGCCGCCGTGCCTCCGCCGAGACGGCGTTGGCCACCCGCAGGGTGGACGGAGGGTTGCGCCAGCTGGTCCGCAGCTCCAAAACCGGCGCGGGCGTGCCGTCGGCGCGGGGGAAGTCGGTGGTGAACCGCGGCAGGTTGGTCGCCGAGGCGCCGCGCCAGCCGTAGATCGACTGGATCGGGTCCCCGACGGCCGTCAGCGCCAGCCCGTCGTCGACCCCGCCGCCGAACAGCGCCGACAGCGCGATGCGCTGGGCGTGCCCGGTGTCCTGATACTCGTCGAGCAGCACCACCCGGAAGCGGCTCCGCAGCTCCTCCCCGACCTGTGGGAAGGCCACCGCCAGCTGCGCGGCCGAGGCCATCTGCATGCCGAAGTCCATCGCCTTGACCGCGCGCATGCGCTCGTGCAGCGCATCCAGCAGCGGCACCAGCTCGGTGCGCTCGGTCTGGGCGGCCAGCAGCCGCAGCAGCCATTGGCTGGGTCCGCGGTCGCGCTGGTAGGGGCCCGCGGGCAGGGCGTGGATCAGCCGCTCCAGTTCGAGGTGGGTGTCGCGCAGCTGGCCGGTGTCCACCAGGTGCTCGGCCAGTTGGCCCCACAGCCGCAGCACCATCGAGGTGACCGCGGCTGGGGTCTTGTCGGTGCGCAGCTCGCCGCGGTAGCCGTTGACCACGTCGAAGGCGAGCTGCCACAGCTCGGTTTCGCCCAGCAGCCGGGTGTCCGGCTCGACGGGCAACAGCAGGCCGTGGTCGCGCAGCAGCGAACCGGCGAAGGCGTGGTAGGTGCTGACCACCGGGGCGCCCTCCGCCTCGGCGGCCGCGCCAAGACCGATGCCGGCCAGCCGGGCCAGCCGGGAGCGCACCCGGCGCAGCAGCTGGCCGGCCGCCTTGCGGGTGAACGTCAAACCCAGCACCTGGCCGGGTTCGGCGTAGCCGTTGGCGACGAGCCACACCACCCGCGCGGCCATCGTCTCGGTCTTGCCGGCGCCGGCGCCGGCGATGACGACCAGCGGCCCCGGCGGCGCGGAGATGACGGCGGCCTGCTCGTCGGTCGGCGGGAAAAGCCCAAGCGCGCAGGCCAATTCGTCGGGGGTGTAGCGCGGGCTCACAGCGCCGGCCCCCCGGTGTGGGCGGGACAGGACGGGCGGACCGGGCAGTGCGCGCAGCCGTCGTTGCGCCGCGCGACGAACTGCGGCCCGGCCGTCGCGTCGGCGGCCAGCCGAACGAGGTCGCGCCATTCGTCGCGGGCGGCCGTCGTCAGCGGATCCTGTTCGCGCACGGTGGCCCCCGCGGCCCCCGCCTTGCCGACGTACACCAGCCGGGCGCCGCCGGGCTCGTCGCCGCCCGCCAACATGCCCTCGGCCACCGCCAGCTGATACAGCGCCAGCTGCGCGTGCTGTTGGGCGTCGTCCTTGCTCACCGGCGTCTTGCCGGTCTTGATGTCGACGATGACGAGCCGGCCGGCCGCGTCGCGTTCCAGCCGGTCGACCCGCCCGCGCACCCGGATCTCGCCGCCGTCGTCGCGCGGGGCGCGCAGCGTCCCGTCGACCTCGACCTCGACGCCGACCTCGGTGAGTTCGCCCCGGGTCTGGGCGCGCCACTCGAGGAATGCCTGGACCATGGCCCGGTGGCGGGCCAGCTCGTTGGCCGAATGCCACTGCGCGTCGAAGGGCAGATGCTCCCAGGCCCGGTCCAGCTCGGCCAGCAACTCGGACTCCGTTCTGCCCTGTTCGGCGATCAGCGCGTGCAGCACCGAGCCGAGGGTGGAGCGCAGATCCCGCGCGTTGGTGCCGCCGTGGCGTTCGGCCAGCCAGCGCAGCGGGCAGTCGTTGAGCGCCTGCAGGGTCGACGGCGTCAGCGTGACGGGATCGGCGCCGGCCCGCAGCGGTTCGCCGCTGCTGACGGGCAGCAGGCCGTGCCAGCCGGCCGGGTCGGCGCCGGGGATCCCCGCCCTGGCCAGCCGGGCCAATTGCCTTGCGGCGCAACGGCGGTCGGCGTCCCCGACGGCGCCGTCCGGCGCGCACACGACGCCCCGCAGCCGGCCCACGAGCGCGGCGGTGGACAACACCCGCGGTGCGCAGACCGGTTGTGCCACCAGCGGATCGCCGTCAGCGTCGGCCCCCTGCGCAATCTCGGAAAAGAACGCCGACGGCAGCGCGGCCTCGCCGTCGGCCCCGCCCGTGTCGGCGTCGACGGCCGTCACCAGCACCCGCCGCCTGGCCCGGCCCAGCGCCGCCACCAGCAGCCGGCGCTCCTCGGCCAGCAGCGGAGCGCGCACCGAGGCCTCCCCGCCGACGCCGTCGAGCACGTCGAGCAGCCGCTGGGTGTTCAGCACGCCCCCCCGCGGAACGGTGTTGGGCCACAACCCCTCCTGCAGGCCGGCGATGACCACGAAGTCCCATTCGTGGCCCAGTGCGGCGTGCGCGCTGAGCACCCGCACCTGCTCGACCTGCGACGCCGGCTCGGCGCCGGCGCCGGGCAGCTGCAGCGCCGCGACGTGCTCGATGAGCCCGCGCAGCGACGCGCCGGGCGTGCGCGACACATAGTGATCGGTGATCTCGAACAGGGCCGTCACCGCGTCCAGGTCCCTGATGGCCTGGGCGCCGGCGGGGCCGCCGCGCTCGCCGGCGGACAGCCAGCGGCGCTGCAGACCGGACCGGTGCCAGGCGGCCCACAGGGTGTAGCGCGGGTCTTGCCCGTCGCGATCGCAGCGCGCGGCCGCCTCCAGCACGGCGCGCACGCGGCGCAGCGCGCGCGACTGCGGTCCGGGGCATGGCGCGTCGGACTGCAGGGCCTCGACGAGCAGGCCGGGGAAATCGCCCGGTGCGCGATCGGGATTGGCGCGCTGCAGGGTTCGGCGCAGCTGGCGCAGCGAGACCGGATCGACGCGGCCGATGGGACCGGTCAGCAGCGCCAGGGCCCGTTCGCCGTCCAGCCCGTCGGCGACGGCGGCCAGCACGGTGAGCAGCGCCCGGACCGCGGGCTCGGCGGACAGCGGCCCGCTCGCCGGGGGCGCGGCCACCGGGACGCCGGCGGCGGCCAGCGCGCGCGGCAGCCGCGCGCCGGCCCGTGGCACCGACCGGACGATCACGGCCATCTGAGACCACGGCACCCCGTCGACCAGGTGGGCGCGCCGCAACGCGTCGGCGATCATGGCCGCCTCCGCGTGCGCCGAGCCGGCCAGGCGCGCCGTGACGGATCCGTCCTCGGGCCCCGTGCCGTCGATGCGCCGGCCGGCGCTGCCGCCGGGCAGCCGGCCCGCGATGCCGCTGACGGCGCGCGCCACGGCCGGCGCGCAGCGATGCGACACCGTCAGCGTCACCCACGGCGAATCGTCTGCGAGCAAACCGGACGCCTCGCCGCCGCGGAAGCCGAACACCGCCTGGTTCGGGTCACCGGCGACCAGGGTCGCCTCCGTGCCCGCGGCCACCGCACGGACCAGGGCGGCCGCCTGCGGGTCGAGCTGCTGCGCGTCGTCGACCAGCAGGAGCCGGATGCGGGCGCGTTCGGCCGCCAGCAATTCCGGATCGACCGCGAAGGCCTCCAGCGCGGCGCCCACCAGCTCGGCCGCACCCAGCGCCGGGGTGGTCGCCTGCGGCGCCGCCGTCCCGACCGCCGCCCGCAGCAACATCACCTGCTCGCATTGCCGCGCGAACTGGCCGGCGGCGACCCATTCCGGACGCCGGCACCGCCGGCCCAGCCGCTCCAATTCCTGCGGGTCGACGCCGCGTTCGGCACAGCGCGCCAACAGGTTTCGCAGCTCGGTGGCGAAACCGGCGGTGGCCAGCGCGGGCCGCAGCTGGGCCGGCCACGCGCTGGCCGCGCGCGGACCGTCGGCGAGGTCACCGGCCAGCAGTTCGCGGATGATCGCGTCCTGTTCGGCGCTGGTGACCAGCCGCGGGGGCGCGTCACCCGCACGCTCGGCGGCCCGCCGCAACACCGCGTAGGCGTAGCCGTGCACGGTCCGCACCAGCGGCTCGCGCACGGCGGCCCGGCAGGGGCCGCTGGTCCGCGACCCCAGCAGCGCCGTCGTCAACGCGCTGCGGGCGCGCACCCCGATCCGGCCGGAACCGGTCAGCAGCAGAACCGATTCCGGCTCCATGCCCGTGCCGATCCGGGCGACCGCGGCGTCGACCAGCAGGCTGCTCTTGCCGGTGCCCGGTCCGCCCAGGACACGCATCCGCCCGCGCAGCCCGGGCGCGAGAACGGCACCGGCTTCGTCGTCCCAGGTGAATGACATGGCTGCATGCAATCACGAGGGTCTGACAACATCTGGATACTGGACTGAAGGGAAACCGAAACGCCCCCTAGGCAAGGAGGGAATTGGATGGGCTCCGATTTTCGCGGCCCCGACGACTTAGTGCCCGAAGCGGACGCGGCGGAACAGCGCCAGGCTCTCGACCCCGAGGACGAGGATGCCGGCCTGGACACCGCCTACCTGGGCGCCGCCGCCGATCGCGAGGCCAACGAGGCCGACGTGATCGAGCAGGCCTTCATCGTCCCCACCGACGACGAATGGGACGACACCGCCGGGTGAGCGCCGACCTGCACGTGCACCGCTACGGCCCGGGCGGCCCCGTGCGGATGCTCGCCGTTCACGGGCTGACAGGTTACGGGGGCCGCTGGCGGCACCTGGCCGGCTGCCTGCCCGAGATCGCCATCGCCGCACCGGATTTGCTCGGCCACGGCAGGTCGTCGTGGGCGGCGCCGTGGACGATCGACGCGAACGTCGCGGCGCTGGCCCGGCTGCTCGACGACGAGGCCGACGCACCGGTGCTGGTGGTCGGCCACTCGTTCGGCGGCGGCCTGGCGCTGCACCTGGCCGCGGCCCGCCCGGACCGGGTGGCGGCGCTGCTGCTGCTCGATCCGGCGGTCGGCCTGGACGGCGGCTGGATGGCCCAGATCGCCGAGGCGATGTTGTCCTCCCCCGACTACCCCGACCCCGAGGAAGCCCGCCTGGAAAAGGCGACCGGCTCCTGGGCGGACGTCGACCCGGCGCTGCTGGCGTCCGAGATCGACGAGCATCTGATCGAGCTGCCCAACGGGCGCTACGGCTGGCGGGTCAGCCTGCCGGCGATGATGTCGTACTGGAGCGAGCTGGCCCGCGACGTCGTGCTGCCGCCGGCCGGGACGGCCACGATCCTGGTGCGCGCCAAGCAGACCTCGCCGCCATACGTGAGCGATCGACTGATCGAGGCGCTGCAGCAACGGCTCGGCCCCGATTTCGAGCTGCTGGATTTCGACTGCAACCACATGGTCCCCCACGCCAAGCCCACCGAAACCGCCGAGCTGATCCGCGGGCTGCTGGAAGGCCGCTGACCGTGGCGCCGGTGACCGACGAGCAGGTCGAGCGGGTGCGTTCGCTGGTCGCGGCCATACCGTCCGGCCGGGTCGCCACCTACGGCGACATCGCTTCCGTCGCAGGGCTTTCCAGCCCGCGCATCGTCGGGTGGATCATGCGGACCGACTCCTCGGACCTGCCCTGGCACCGGGTGATCACCGCGTCCGGGCGCCCCGCGCGCCACCTGACGTCCCGGCAGCTGGAATTGCTGCGCGCCGAAGGGGTGCTGGCCGTCGACGGCCGGATCGCGCTGGACGAAGTGCGCTACGAGTTTCCGGCCGGCCGCTAAAGCACCAGCCGGACCAGGGCCGCCGTGCGGGCCAGGCCGGGAAACGCCTCGGCGGTCGAGCGCGGGTGCAGCGCGTGGACCGCAAGGCGAAACATCAACGCCCGCAACAGCATCTGGGGCCATTCCGGCAGCGCGTTCCACCGTTCGATGAGCCCGTCGTCGGCCTCGCCCCAGGACAGGGCGTCGACGACGACGACGCCCGCGGCCCACGACGCCGGCCGCCAGTAGGGCGTGATGTCGGTGATCCCCGGCGCCGCGGTGCCGATGAAAAGCACTGTGCCGTAAAGGTCCCCGTGCACCAGCTGGTTGGGGCTCTTGGTCGGCCTGCGCAGGGTGGCGAGCTGATTGATCAGCTCGACGGATCGCTCGGCGTCCGCGGAAGGCGGCGCGGTGCGCGCGCCCGGCGGCACCGACGCCAGCGGCCGCTCCTCCCAGGCGGCGCGGTCGGCGGCGATGAAGACGTCGACGTCCGACCAGGGCGCGGTGGGCCCCTGGGTCAGGAATCGGGGGCGCTCCAATTTGCCGGTCGCCTCGTGCAGGCGGACCGCCGCCGAGACGACTTCGTCATGCCTGGGCTCCGGTGTGCCGGCGACGAACGTGTCGGCCCGCCATCCGGACACCACGTACCGCCCGTCGGTGGAGCGGACCGGCCGGGCCAGCCGGACGCCGTCGACGAACAACGTCTCCCGCACCCGGGCCGACCAGGCCGCGCGGGCGTGGTCGGCCACGATCGACAGCACGACCTCGCCGCATCGCCAGCCGCCCTCCCAGCTGGCGCCCAACGGGACGGGCTTCACGCCGGTCAAACCAAACGCCGCCAGCACATGCTCCGGCGGTGGCTCGACTGTCACGGGGGTCAGCCTATAAGAGCTGACCCGCGGCGATCGCGAGCGCGGCAAAGCCGGGCGCGGCGGGTCGCCGCCAGACAGGCACAGCTGTTGGGTTAGTACATGACCATGTCGGGCTGCATCTGCTGCGCCCACGCCACGATGCCGCCCTGCAAATGGACGGCGTCGGAGAAACCGGCCTTCTTCAAAGCGGCCAGCGCCTCCGCCGAGCGCACGCCGGTCTTGCAGTAGAGCACCGCCCTGCGGTCGTGGGGCAGCTGCGCCAGCCCCGCGCCGGAGCTGAGCACCGACAGCGGGATCAGCTGGGCGCCTTCGATGTGGTTGATGTCCCACTCGACCTGCTCTCGCACGTCGATCAGGGCGAGCTTTTTGCCCGAATCCAGCCACTCGCGCAGCTCCTGCGGGGTGATGGTGGAATCGGCGGCGGCGGCAGCGCCTTCCGCGGACACCACGCCGCAGAAGTCGTCGTAATCGATCAGCCCGGTGATCGGCGGCGTGGCCGGGTCCTTGCGGATCTCGATGGTGCGGTAGCTCATGTGCAGGGCGTCGTAGATCATCAGCCGGCCCAGCAGCGATTCCCCGATCCCGGTGATCAGCTTGATCGCCTCGGTGCACATCACCGACCCGACGGAGGCGCAGATGATGCCCAGCACCCCGCCCTCGGCGCAGGACGGCGCCGTGCCGGGCGGCGGCGGCTCGGGGTAGAGGTCGCGGTAGTTCAGGCCCCGCCCGCCGGGGGCGTGCTCCCAGAACACCGACACCTGGCCCTCGAATCGGTAGATCGAGCCCCACACGTAGGGCTTGCCGGCCAGCGCGGCGGCGTCGTTGACCAGATAGCGGGTGGCGAAGTTGTCGGTGCCGTCGACGATCAGGTCGTACTGGCCGAACAGCTCGACGGCGTTGTCCGGCGCCAGCCGGAACTCGTGCAGTCGCACGTCGACCAGGGGGTTGATGGCCGCGATCGAGTCGCGCGCGGACCGGGCCTTGGGCCGCCCGACGTCGGCGGTGCCGTGGATGACCTGGCGCTGCAGGTTGGACTCGTCGACCACGTCGAAGTCGACGATGCCGAGGGTGCCGACGCCGGCCGCGGCCAGGTACAGCAGCGTCGGCGCGCCGAGACCGCCGGCGCCGATCACCAGCACCCGGGCGTTTTTCAGCCGCTTCTGGCCGTCGAGACCCAGGTCGGGAATGATCAGGTGGCGGCTGTAGCGGGCCACCTCATCGCGACTCAGCTCGGCCGCGGGCTCGACCAGCGGCGGCAGTGGCGTCTGCGATGTCGACACCGAACATCTCCTCGATAACTTCAGCTCTATCCATCACAACAGTTGCCCGAAGCAACGGCAAACGACCGGCTTCCCGCGGTGCGGCGCCGAGACTGCGTACAGATCGCGATTGACGCGCTGCCCGACGCGCTGGGCGCAGTCTCGGCGGATCCAATCGCGCCGAGTCAGGCGATCGGGTACGGCCAGGGGTTGAATCGGCAGGTCTTGCCGTCGGCCTTGACGACGTCGGGGTCGAACTTGGCGGCGTCGTCGTTCGACGTGGAGAACGTCTGCTGCATCATCACCGGAGCCAGGCCGCCCTGCTGCTCGCACGGCTCGTGCCGGACGTATCCGATGGCGTGGCCGACCTCGTGGTTGATCACGTACTGCCGATACGAGCCGACGTCGCCCTCGAACGGCACGGCCCCGCGCACCCAGCGCGCCTCGTTGATGAACACCCGCGCCTCCCGGTTGGGCCCGTAAACCGGGTTGTAGCAGGACGTCTCCAGGCGGAATTCGTAGCCGCACCCGCCGCGCACCGTGACCGGCGACACGAGCGAGATGCGGAAGTCGGGCTTGCCGTTATCGATGCGCACGAAGGCGAATTGCGGGTTGTGCGTCCAGCCCTTGGGGTTGCCCAGCGTCTGGTCGACCATCTGCGCGAAGGCCTCGTCGCCGCCGAACATCGTGGCGTCGATGCCGTTTTCGACCTCGACGGTGTACCGGAACACCTTGGCCGTGCCCTGGCCGATCTGCGGCGTCCCGCCCGGCACGACGTGCCAGGTCTTGTCGCCCGCCTCGGTGAACGGGCCGCCGTCGGGCAGCGTCCCGGCGGGCAGGTTCGCGTCGAATGCGGCCAGCCCGCGCGGCGGTGCGTCGATGATCGACGTGCCCACGGCGCCGATGTCCGGGGTGCCCTGAATGGATTGCGTCGCTGTCGGTTTCGGCGCGCTGGTGCCGGTGACGGTCTGATAGATCACCAACCCGGTGAGCACCACCAGCGCGGGCAACGCGTACGCACGCCAGCCGTAGGTGGAGACGAAGCGCCCCAGCCACGTCTGCTTGCGCCACTGGCGCGGGCGGTCGCGGTCGGCCCGGGTCCGTCCGGCGTCCCGGGCGATCGGATCGCGCAGGGCCCGCAGCGGTTCGCGCCACTCGTCGCGCAGCACCGGGGCTCGACCGGTGCCGCGCACTGGCCGCTGGGACGTCATTTCCCCAGGATTGCACAGCCTGCACCGCGACCCCTCTTGGCGCGCCCGAATCCGTCCCACGACACCGCTTCTGCCAGCGGCGACGGCCGCGATGGCAATCACAAAGGCGTTACGGGTAGTAATGTCGTTGCGACTAGCCGCGTGCGGCTGGCCCCGGCGGGCCGGCGGTCAGTTGCCAACGATCAGATGAGGACTCGATGAGCGATCTCGCCAAGGCGGCACGGCGCGCCGTGCAGCCGGCCGACCGTCGGCCGGGAGACGGCGCGCTGCCCGCCAACCGGCGCGGCAACCGGCTGCCGCGCGACGAGCGCCGTGGGCAATTGCTGATCGTGGCCAGCGACGTCTTCGTCAACCGCGGCTACCACGCCGCCGGCATGGACGAGATCGCCGACCGCGCGGGGGTCAGCAAACCCGTTTTGTACCAACACTTTTCAAGCAAGCTGGAGCTATACCTGGCGGTGCTCGCGCGGCACGTCGAAAACCTGGTCTCGGGCGTGCAACTGGCCCTGCGCACCACCACCGACAACCGGCGGCGGCTGCACGCGGCGGTGCAGGCGTTCTTCGACTTCATCGAGCACGACAGCCAGGGTTACCGGCTCATCTTCGAGAACGACTACGTCACCGAGCCCGAGGTGGCGGCGCAGGTGCGGGTGGCCACCGAATCGTGCATCGACGCCGTGTTCGACCTCATCAGCGCCGATTCCGGCCTGGATCCGCACCGCGCCCGCATGATCGCGGTCGGCCTGGTGGGCATCAGCGTCGACTGCGCCAGGTACTGGCTGGACTCGGACCGCCCCATCTCGAAGGCGGACGCCGTCGACGGCACCGTCCAGTTCGCCTGGGGCGGGCTGTCCCACGTGCCCCTTACTCGCCCTTAGCGGTCTTACTGGCGTGCTTGGCGGCCGATTCGGCCCCGATCCCGAACCCCACCCGGCGGGCGTCGGCGACCCCGATTTCGACGTAGGCGATCTTCGCGCTCTGAACCAGGAAGCGGCGGCCCCGCTCGTCGTTCAGCCTGAGCAGACCCGAGTCGTCGCGCAGCGCGGCCGCGACGAGCTCTTCGACCTCGGATTGCGTCTGCGTACTGGACAGGACCAGCTCGCGTGGACTGTCCGTGATACCGATCTTGACCTCCACGGTGGCCCCTTCCCGTTGGCGTTGAAGTTCGCAGACGCGTCAGCAGCAGGCTAATGGACGCCCCCGCGCGCCATGTCCCCCCGGGGCCCGGTTCGCGGTAAGCGAAACGCGGCAGCCAGAAGATAACGATTCCCTCCCAGCTCGGTCACCGCGCCGCGCACCGCCCCGGCCCGCCAAATCACATCGGTAACATCGGCACCATCAGACACATGGTCACCGATCGTCTCGGCCCGGTCTCCGACCGCATCGAGGACTACCCCGACGACGACTACGACGGAGCCGACACCGACGTGCTGGACGGCTACGGCGATCTCGCCTGGCCGACCGACACCCGCTGGCGCCCGGCCGCCGCGATCCTCGGCGCCGTGGTGGCCGTCGGCGCCATCGCCACCGCCGTCATCATCAACAGCGGGGACAGCGCGTCCACCAAGGCGACCGTCGGGCCGCCCGTCCCGCCGCCGCTGACCTCCGCGGCCCCCACACCCAAAACCACCGCGCCGCCCAGCGCGTCGCCGACCCCGCTGCCGCCCGAGACGGTGACCACCGTGACGCCGCCGCCGCCCAGCGCGTCACCCAGCCCGGTGCCGTCGCAGACGCCCACCGCGGCGCCCGTGCCGCCGGGCACCCCGCCCCCGGTCGCGCTGAACCCGCGCACCGTCGTCTACAGCGTGACGGGGTCCAAACAGCTGCTGGACCTGGTCAACGTCGTCTACACCGATGCCCGGGGCTACCCGCACTCCGAGTTCAACGTGTCGCTGCCCTGGTCGAAGGTGATCGTCCTCAACCCGGGCGTGACGACGGTGTCGGTGGTCGCGACCAGCTTCTACGGCCAGCTCAACTGCTCGGTCGTCAATGCCGCCGGCCAACCGGTGGCGCTGTCGGCCAACAACGGCCCCGTGGCGACCTGCGCCCGCTAGGCGTCAGCTCAGGCCGAGTTCGCGCATCCGCCGGTCGTGCGTCTGCTGCAGGCGGTCGAAGAACGCGGTGAGCTGGCCAAGGCCCCCGGGGCCGGACACCACCAGGTCGACCAGCTCGTCGTGCTCGGCCAGCACGTACTGCGCCTGGGTGATCGCCTCGCCGAACAGGCGACGGGACCACAGCGCCAGCCGGCTGCGCTGCTTGCCGCTGGCGGTCACCGCGGCGCGCACCTCGGCGACCACGAACTGCGAGTGCCCGGTCTCCGACAGCGCCTCGCGCACCACGTCGGCGACCTCGTCGGGCAGCCCGTCGGCGATCTCGAGGTACAGGTCGGCGGCCAGCGCGTCACCCACGTAGGTCTTCACCAGCGCTTCCAGCCACGTGCTCGGCATCGTCAGCCGGTGGTAGTTCTCCAGCGCCGAGACGTACTTCGACATCGCCGCCACCACGTCCACGCCGCGGCTTTCCAGCGCGTCGCGCAGCAGCTCGTAGTGCTGCATCTCGGCGGCGGCCATGCTGGCCATCGAGATCCGTCCGCGCAGATCGGGCGCCATCCGCGCCTCGTCGGTGAGCCGGTAGAAGGCGGCGACCTCGCCGTAGGCCAACACGGCGAACAACTCGTTGACGCCCGGGTGATCTGCCGACAGCCGAGAAGCGGGCGGATCGTCCACCTGATCGGCGTGCGAGGGCCCGGAGAGGGGCGGGGTCATGGCAACACTGTAGTCGGCGGGATTAGGACGAAATGGGTGCCGGCTTTCGACCAGCTATCATGGACACAGGTATTGGCTGAATTCTTCAATCTCCAATCGCCAGTACCGGCGAAATGTGCGTGCACAGCTGGCCCAGACCGTTCCAGGGCCGCGACTCGGCGACGTATTCGGAGTCAGAACTCGTGCGCGCGTGACCGCGACAGAGAAACACCGACAGCACCGATACCGTCACCGAAAGGCTTGTCCCCCCCGTATGACCGCACTTAACAGCACAACTGAACTGACTTTTGCCAACCTCGGCGTCCGCGACGAAATCGTCCGCGCACTGGCCGAAAAGGGGATCGAACGCCCCTTTGCCATCCAAGAACTGACCCTGCCCATGGCGCTGGCCGGCGACGACGTGATCGGCCAGGCCCGCACCGGCATGGGCAAGACCCTGGCCTTCGGCGTGCCGCTGCTGCAGCGCATCACCGACGGCGCCGCGCACCGGCCGCTCAACGGCGCCCCGCGGGCGCTGGTGGTGGTGCCCACCCGCGAGCTGTGCCTGCAGGTGACCGAGGACCTGGCGGCGGCCGCCAAGTACCTGACCGCCGAGGACGGCCGGGCCCTGTCGGTGGTCTCCATCTACGGCGGACGGGCCTACGAGCCGCAGATCGACGCGCTGCGCGCCGGCGCCGACGTCGTGGTCGGCACCCCCGGCCGGCTGCTCGACCTGTGCCAGCAGGGCCACCTGCAGCTGGGCGGGCTGTCGGCGCTGGTGCTCGACGAGGCCGACGAGATGCTCGACCTGGGCTTTTTGCCCGACATCGAGCGGATCCTGCGCCAGATCCCCGCAGAGCGGCAGTCGATGCTGTTCTCGGCGACCATGCCGGACCCGATCATCACGCTGGCCCGCACCTTCATGAACCAGCCCACCCACATCCGTGCGGAGGCGCCGCACTCGGCCGCCACGCACGACACCACGGAGCAGTTCGTCTACCGCGCGCACGCCCTGGACAAGGTCGAGCTGGTGAGCCGCGTGCTGCAGGCCGAGGGCCGCGGCGCGACGATGATCTTCACCCGCACCAAGCGCACCGCGCAGAAGGTCGCCGACGAACTGGCCGAGCGGGGCTTCAAGGTGGGAGCCGTGCACGGCGACCTGGGTCAGATCGCTCGCGAGAAGGCGCTGAAGGCCTTCCGCACCGGCGACATCGACGTGCTGGTCGCGACCGACGTCGCCGCCCGCGGCATCGACATCGACGACGTCACCCACGTGATCAACTACCAGATCCCCGAGGACGAGCAGGCCTACGTGCACCGCATCGGCCGCACCGGCCGGGCCGGCAAGACCGGCGTCGCGGTCACCCTGGTGGACTGGGACGAGCTGCCCCGCTGGACGATGATCGACAAGGCCCTGAGCCTGCAAAGCCCCGACCCGGCCGAGACCTACTCGAGCTCGCCGCACCTGTACTCCGAGCTGGGCATCCCCGCCGAAGCCGGCGGCACGATCGGCGAGCCGCGCAAGTCGCAGGGCAAGCGCCGGGACACCGACCGCAGGGGTTCGACCGAAGGCCCGGCCGAACGCCGCGGCGACGAGAAGCCCGCCCGCGCCCGCAACCGGCCGCCACGGCGGCGCACCCGCGGCGGCCAGCCCGCCACCGGGCACCCGGCAAGCACCAACGGTGACACGCCGTCCGAGACGACCTCCGGTGCGCCCACGGCCAACGCCGGGACCCCCCGGCGCCGCCGCCGTCGCCGCAAGCCGGCCTCGCAACCGACCACAGCCACCGCCACGAACTGAGCCACGCGCCGCCGCATGGTCAAACCGGAACGCCGGACCAAGGGCGACGCCCTGGCCGCCGCGGCGATCGCCATCGTCATCGCCCTGGCGGCTGCGCTGATCTGGTGGACCAGCGACGCCCGGGCCACGGTCAGCCGCCCCGCCCTGATTCCGGTGCCCGCCCCGACCCCCGCCCGGGACGTCCCCGCCGCGCTGAAGCAACTGTGGACCGCACGAAGCTCCGGCACCACCGCGCCCGTGGTGGTCAGCGGGGCCGTCGTGACGGGGGACGGCCGCCGCGTCGACGGGCGTGACCCCGGCACCGGCCAGTCGCGCTGGAGTTACGCGCGCGACAGCGCGCTGTGCGGCGTGTCGTGGGTGTACCACTACGCCGTCGCCGTCTTCAAGGACGACCGCGGCTGCGGGCAGGTCAGCACCGTCGACGGGTCCACGGGCCGGCGGGGGGCCGCCCGCAGCGGCTACGCCGATCCCAGCGTGCGCCTGTCCTCCGACGGCACGACGGTGTTGTCGACGGGCGACACGCGGCTCGAGCTGTGGCGCTCCGACATGGTCCGGATGCTGGCCTACGGCGAGACCGACGCCCGGGTGAAACCGTCGGCGCGGGGGCTGCACTCCGGGTGCCGGCTGATCTCGGCGGCAGCCAGCTCGTCGGCGGTTTCGGTGCTGGAGAGCTGCGCGCAGCAGGCCGACCTGCGGCTGGTCCTGTTGCGCCCCGGCAAGGAAGACGACGAACCGCAGCAACACGTCGTCGCCGAACCCGGGATCGCGGCCGGTTCGGGGGCCCGGGTGCTCGCCGTGTGGGAGAACACCACCGCGGTGTACCTGCCGTCGCCGCAGCCCCGGGTCGAGGTGGTCGACGACACCGGCACCACCGTGGCGAGCACGCTGCTGCCCCGGCCGCCGTCAAGCTCGGCGGCGGTGTCGCAGACGGGCAACCTGGTGACCTGGTGGACCGGCGACTCCCTGATGGTCTTCGACGCGACCAACATGACCCTGCGCTACACGATCGCCAAGGGCGAGACCGCCGCGCCGCTGGGGCCGGGCGCGATGATGGCCGGCCGGCTGCTGGTGCCGGTCACCGGCGCCATCGGCGTCTACGACCCGCTCACCGGCGCGAACGAGCGCTACATCCCGGTGGACCGGGCGCCCGGCGATGCCGCCGTGGTCCCGACCGTTTCGGGATCGCGGGTATTCGAGCAGCGCGGCGACACCGTGGTGGCGCTGGGCTGACGCACGCGCCCGGTTGTGTGCGCTCAGGGCGTTGCGTGTGCGCTCAGGGCGTTGCGTGTGCGCTCAGGGCGGCGACACGCCGAGGGACAGCGCCGTCAGCGCACACGCAAAGGCCGTCAGCGCACACTCGCGAGTTAGACCTCGACGGCGAAGGTCGGCAACGGCTTGCCGGTCTTCCAGTGCTTGAGCAGCGCCTTCGCCAGCTCGCCATAGGCCACGGCGCCCTTGTTCTTGCGCCCGGCCATCACCGACGAGCCCGAGGCGCTGGCCTCGGCGAAGCGCACCGTGCGCGGGATCGGCGGGGCCAACACCGGCATTTCGTAGCGGTCGGCGACGTCGAGCAACACGTCGCGGGTGTGGGTGGTGCGGGCGTCGTACAGCGTCGGCAGCGCACCCAGCAGCCGCAGCTGCGGGTTGGTGATCTGCTGGACGTCGGCGACCGTGCGCAGGAACTGGCCGACGCCGCGGTGCGCCAGCGTCTCGCACTGCAGCGGCACGATGACCTCGTCGGCGGCGGTCAGCCCGTTGAGGGTGAGCACGCCCAGCGACGGCGGGCAGTCGATGACGACCACGTCGAACTGGTCGGCCAGCTTGGCCAGCGCGCGCTTCAGGGCGTATTCGCGGCCGGCGCGCATCAGCAGCATCGCCTCGGCCCCCGCGAGGTCAATGTTGGCCGGCAGCAGCGTCATTCCCTCCATCGTGGCGACCAGCGCGGCGTTGGGCTCGACCTCACCGAGCAGGACCTCGTGCACCGACACCGGCAGCTTGTCGGGGTCCTGGCCGAGCGAGAAGGTCAAACACCCCTGCGGGTCCAGGTCGACGAGCAGCACCCGCAGGCCCTCGTCCGCCATCGCCGCCCCCAGCGAGGCAACCGTCGTCGTCTTGGCTACGCCGCCCTTCTGATTGGCCACCGCCAGTACCCGGGTCTTACTCACAAGCGCCCGCCCCTCCTTGTTGCCGCGGTCACAGTGCCCATCCTGGCATGTTCGAACGCCGAGCGCTTCGGCCACGCCCGTCCGGCAGAATCGGTCGGCATGGGCATCTACAACCACCGGCTGGTCCTGCTGCGCCACGGCGAGACGCCGTGGTCCAAGTCCGGCCAGCACACGGGTCGGACGGACCTCGAGCTCACCGATCACGGCCGGGTCCAGGCCGAGCTCGCCGGCCGCGTCCTACGGGAACTGAACCTCGTCGACCCGCTGGTGATCAGCAGCCCCCGGATCCGGGCCCTGACCACCGCCAAGCTGGCCGGGCTGGCCATCGACGAGGTGTCCCCCCTGCTCGCCGAGTGGGATTACGGCTCCTACGAGGGGCTGACCACCCCGCAGATCCGCGAAACGGACCCCGACTGGCTGGTGTGGACCCACGGCTGCCCCGGCGGCGAGAGCGTGCAACAGGTCAGCGACCGCGCGGATGCGGCCGTCGAATTCGCGTTGGGGCACATGGGCTCGCGCGACGTCGTTTTCGTCGGCCACAGCCATTTTTCGCGCTCGGTGATCACCCGCTGGGTCGAGTTGCCGCTCGTCGAGGGCAGCCGCTTCTGGATGCTGGCCGGCTCGATCGCGGTGTGCGGGTTCGAGCACGGCGTGCGCCAGCTCGCCGCGCTCGGACTGACGGGCAACCCGCAGGCGATCGCGCCCGGGTGAGCGCCATCCAGCCGCCGTTCGCGCTGTGCGGGCCGAGCGGGACCCTGGTCGCCGACGGCGTGCGCGCGGGCTATCACGACATCGGCGCGGCCCAGGCCGCGCTGCGCTCGGGTGCGGCACCAATAGTGTTGGGCGCGTTGCCTTTCGACGTCGGCGGGCCCACGGCCTTGATGGTGCCGGACGCCGTGCGGTCCCTCGCCGGCCCACCCGACTGGCCCACGGGTCCGCTGCCGCCGGTGCGCGTCGCCGCCGCGCTGCCGCCGCCGGCCGACTACCGCGACCGGATCGCCCGCGCGCGAGACGAACTCGCCGCGCCGGGCAACCCGCTGCACAAGGTGGTGCTGGCGCGCGCATTGCGGCTGGTCGCCGACGCGCCCCTGGACGCCCGGGTGATCCTGCGCCGGCTCATCGCGGCCGACCCGGCCGCCTACGGCTACCTCGTCGACCTCACCGCCGCCGGCGACGGCTACGCGGGCGTGACACTGGTGGGCGCCAGCCCCGAGCTCCTGGTCGCGCGCACCGGCGATCGCGTCGTGTGCCAACCGTTCGCCGGTTCGGCCCCGCGCGCCGCCGACCCCGAAACCGATGCCGCCAACGGCGCCAGACTGGCAGCGTCGGCCAAGGACCG
Source organism: Mycobacterium paraense (assembly GCF_002101815.1). GTDB lineage: Bacteria > Actinomycetota > Actinomycetes > Mycobacteriales > Mycobacteriaceae > Mycobacterium > Mycobacterium paraense. The sequence continues at coordinate 359,034 of NZ_LQPM01000013.1, forward strand.
CCACGAGCATCGGCTGGTGATCGACGCGATGCGCGCCGCGCTGGAACCCCTGTGCGACGAGCTGGTGATCGCCCCCGAACCGCAACTGAGCCGCACCGCGGCGGTCTGGCACCTGTGCACGCCGATCAGCGGCCGGCTGCGCGAGGCATCAACCACCGCAATCGATTTGGCCTTGGCGCTACACCCCACGCCGGCGGTCGGCGGCGTCCCGACCAAGGCCGCCACCGAGCTCATCGCCGAGCTGGAGGGCGACCGCGGTTTCTACGCCGGCGCGGTGGGCTGGTGCGACGCCCGCGGCAACGGGCACTGGGTGGTGTCGATCCGGTGCGCGCAGCTGTCGGCGGACGGCCGCACCACCCTGGCGCGCGCCGGCGGGGGGATCGTCGCCGAATCCGATCCCGACGCCGAAGTCGCGGAAACCACAACGAAATTCGCGACCATCCTGAACGCGCTGGAAGTCGGGCAATGACGGAAAACATCCGGCGCGCCACACCGGCGGACGCCGCCGCTATTACCGGCATGATTCACGCGCTTGCGGAATTCGAGCGCGCCGCGGAGCAATGCACGGTCACCGAAACACAAATTTCCGCAGCGCTTTTCGGTAATTCACCGACCGTGCACGGCCACGTCGCCGAAGTCGACGGCGAGATCGCCGCCGTGGCGCTGTGGTTCCCCAACTTCTCCACCTGGGACGGTGTCGCGGGCATCTACCTCGAAGACCTGTTCGTGCGGCCCGAGTTTCGCCGCCGCGGCCTGGCCCGCGCGCTGCTGGCGGCGCTCGCCAAACAATGCCTCGACAACGGCTACACGCGGTTGTCGTGGGCGGTGCTGAACTGGAACGCCGACGCGATCGCGCTGTACGACGGCGTCGGCGCCGCGCCGCAGCGCGAGTGGACCACCTATCGGCTGTCCGGCCCGCGGCTGGCCGAGCTGGCCGAACCGCCCTGATCCCGGCCGGCGGCCCAGTGCACCGCCGCCGGGCTGAACAGCAGGACCAACACCGTGGCCGCCAGGACGCCCAGCGGGATGCCGAAGGCCGGCCGGTGCGACCCGACCGCGAGATACCAGGCCACCGGTGCCAGCAGCAGCTGGGTGAACACCGCCAGCCCACGGCCCCACCGCTTGCCGATCACCAGCGCGCGCCCGGCCGCGAGCACCACGCCGCCGACCAGGACGAACCACAGCGCCGTGCCGAGCCCGTTGACCACGCGCTGGTCGGCGCCGGCGATGCCCCGGACCACCAGCACCGCGGCGACGACCAGGGCCGCCGCGCCCTGCAGCGCGACGAGGAGCCCGGCGCCGCGCACGACCGACGGGGCGGGGGCGGGATTCACAGCGTCAGCGTAGCCAGGCGCGCTTGCCCCAAAGCGGGGCCTTAACCGCCCCGCATAAGCTCGTGCATCATGCGCGCCGTGCTGATCGTGAACCCAACAGCCACTTCCACCACTCCAGCCGGTCGCGACCTGCTCGCCCACGCGCTCAAAAGCCGCCTGCAGCTCAACGTGGAGCACACCACCCACCGCGGGCACGGGGCCGAACTCGCCGCGCGGGCGGTAGAGGACGGGATCGACCTGGTCGTCGTGCACGGCGGCGACGGCACGGTCAGCGGCGTGGTCAACGGGATGCTGGGCCGCCCCGGGGCAACGCCGGCGCGCGAAGTGCCCGCGCTCGCGGTGGTCCCCGGCGGCTCGGCGAACGTGCTGGCGCGGTCGCTCGGCATTTCGCCGGATCCCGTCGCCGCCACCAACCAGCTCATCCAGCTGATCGACGACTACCGCCGCCACCCGACCTGGCGCCGCATCAGCCTGATCGACTGCGGCGAGCGGTGGGCCGTGATCAACGCCGGGATGGGCGTCGACGCCGAGGTGGTCGCCGCGGTGGAAGCCCAGCGCAACAAAGGGATCAAGGTCAACGCGTTGCGGTATTGGCGCGTGGCGATCCCGGTGACGGTGGCCTTCAGGCGCCGCGAGCCCACCCTGACGGTCGAACTGGCCGGCCGCGATCCGGTCCCCGGCGTGCACTTCGCCTGGGTCTCCAACACCAGCCCGTGGACCTACAGCAACAGCCGGCCGCTGGTGACCAACCCGGACTGCAGCTTCGAATCGGGCCTGGGTGTGTTCGCGCTCACCGAGATGAAGGTGATGCCCACCCTGCGGCTGGTCAGCCAACTCCTCGGCAAGGGGCCCAAAGGCAGCCCCAAACAGCTCATCCGCGACGACGACGCCGCCTGCGTGCGCGTGAGCGCCACCGGGCAGCCGGTCGCCAGCCAGTTCGACGGCGACTACCTCGGCCTGCGCGAATCGATGACGTTCAGGTCCGTTCCCGACGCGTTGCCGGTCGTCGCGCCCCCCGGCAAAAAATACCGCTGACCTGGGCAAACGAAACCGCCCGGAAAATCGTTCGCGAGAAGCGGCCCGTCAGTGTAGTACAACGGTGTAAGGGCCTGACTAAGAAATCATTGAAGTGAGATAGCCCACGAGCTTACTCACACTATTGACATCTGTTGAGCCTGTGAAACGATCGAAAGGTTGCATGCAGAAATTTATGTAGGGGTGCGGACCCTTTTCTTGTGCACGCGTTAACAGCGAAGAAAATTGGCCGTGCGCCTTGCTGCGCACTCAGTGAGGAGTAACTACTTATGGATTGGCGCCACAAGGCGGTCTGTCGCGACGAGGACCCGGAGCTGTTCTTCCCGGTTGGGAACAGCGGCCCCGCGCTCGCGCAGATCGCTGACGCGAAACTGGTTTGCAATCGGTGCTCGGTGACCACGGAATGCCTTTCCTGGGCGCTGAACACCGGCCAGGACTCGGGCGTCTGGGGGGGCATGAGCGAAGACGAGCGGCGCGCTCTCAAGCGTCGCAACGCCCGGACGAAGGCCCGCAGCGGAGTCTGACCCCAGATCGCTAACAGTGCGGCCCCGACGATCGTCGGGGCCGCACTGTTGCGTACGGGCGCGGCCGCGACGGTCGTCGAGCCGCACGGGTGCGTCAGCACTTAGCTACAACAGCAACCGGGTCCGGCGGCCGATCGGCACCCGCAGCACCACGTCGGTGCCCCGGGCGGCGGCGTGCCGCATCCCGAGCGTGCCGTCCAGCTCGGCCGACACCAGCGTCCGCACGATCTGCAGGCCCAGGCTGTCGGAGTTCTCCAGGCTGAAGCCGTCCGGCAGTCCCCGCCCGTCGTCGTGCACGACGACGTCGAGCCAGCGCGCCGAGCGCTCGGCGCGAATCGTCACCGAGCCCTCCTGGGCCGCCGGATCGAAGGCGTGCTCGATCGCGTTCTGCACGAGTTCGGTGATCACCATGATCAGGGCCGTGGCGCGGTCGGAGTCCAGCACGCCCAGGTCGCCGACGCGGTTGATGCGGATCGGCCGGTCGACCGAGGCGACGTCGTTCATGATCGGCAAGATCCGGTCGATGACCTCGTCGAGGTTCACCTGCTCGTCCACCGACATCGACAGCGCGTCGTGCACCAGGGCGATCGACGACACGCGGCGCACCGACTCGATCAGCGCTTCCCGCCCTTCGGCGTTGGCGGTGCGGCGGGCCTGCAGGCGCAGCAGCGCCGCCACCGTTTGCAGGTTGTTCTTCACCCGGTGGTGGATCTCGCGGATGGTGGCGTCCTTGGAGATCAGGGCCCGGTCGCGGCGCTTGACCTCGGTGATGTCGCGGATCAGCACCGCGGCGCCGGCGCTGGCGCCGTGCACCACCAGCGGCAGCGTCCGCAGCAACACGGTGGCGCCGCCGGCGTCGACCTCCATCCGCATGCTCCGGCCGCCGGCCAGCAGGTCACGGACGTGCTCGGCCACCTCCTGCGCCTCGAACGGGTCGGAGATCAGCGGGCGGGTCACGTCGACCAGGTGGTGTCCCTCCAGCTCCGACGTCAGGCCCATCCGGTGGTAGGCCGACAACGCGTTGGGGCTGGCGTAGGCGACGACGCCGTCGACGTCGAGGCGGATGAAGCCGTCGCCGGCCCGCGGCGTGGAGCGCGACATGACGACGTCGCCGGAGTCGGGGAAGGTGCCCTCCGCGAGCATGTGCACCAGATCGGTGGCGCAGTCGCGGTAAGCGGTCTCCAGCTGGCCGGGCGTGCGGTCGGCGGCTTCCGCGGTCTGATGCCGCGTCACCACCGCCACGACGTGGCCGCCGTAGCGCACCGGCGACGACTCGACGTGCTGGCCGGGCAGTTGCCATGAATGTTGTTGGGCGCCATTGCTTTCCCGCGGGGTGGCGCCCGGGTTGAACGTCTCGTCGACGAGCGGCAGCCGATCGGCGGCGACGACGGTGCCCACGGCGTCGGTCTGCAGGACCGTGGGCGCGGTGTTCGGGCGGCACTGAGCGACGCACACCAGCACGCCGTCGTCGCGGCGAACCCACATCAGGTAGTCGGCGAAGGACAGGTCGGCCAGCAGCTGCCACTCCCCCACCACGGCATGCAGATGGTCCACCGCATTGCCCGGCAGCATCGTGTGCTCGGCAAGCAGGTCACCGAGAGTGGACATCCAATCCTTAGCTGATCACGGCGATGAGGTCACCCGCCTGGATGACATCTCCCACCGCCACACTCACCTTGCTGACGGTGCCGTCGACCTCGGCGAGAACGGGGATCTCCATCTTCATGGACTCCAGCAGCACCACGGTGTCGCCCTTGCCGATCTGGTCACCCTCGCTGACAACAACCTCGAGCACGCTGGCCACGATCTCGGCGCGAACATCCTCCGCCATCTTCACCCCACTCGTCCGCATGCTGGCTGCTGGTGCATCAAGGTCATGTATATCGAACCACAGGACCGGTCCGGACCGCGGGACGCGGGGCGTTACACCGCAGGCGGCCGGCCGTGAGACACTGTGAGGCAAGCTAACGGGCGCCCGGCGCCCGTTTTTGACGGACAACGAGTCACGAAGCAATCACGGAGGATGACGATGGCCAAGCGTGGCCGGAAGAAGCGCGACCGCAAGTACAGCAAGGCCAATCACGGCAAGCGGCCCAATTCCTAGCCCGAGTTCCGGCTAGGCGCTACTCGCCTCCGCGGATGATGGTGGTCCGGCGGATCTCCAGCCGGAGGCGTTCCTTGAGGCCCTCGGGGGCCTTCTCACCTGTGCATTTCGTCGCGATGAGGGCCTTGAGCCGCTCCTCGATCCCGTAGTGCTGGAAGCAGCCGGGGCACGCCTCGAGGTGCTGGCGCAGCCGCTCCTTGGCCTCGGGCGTGCACTCGCCGTCGAGCAGGGTCCATACCTCGGCGATCACCTCGGCGCAGCCAAGGCCGTGGGAGTGGCTGTCGTCTGCGCGCGGCTCGGTGGGACCGGCGAACTCGCTCATGACGACACCTCCTCGTGCGCTTGCTGACCGCGGGCAAAACCACGCTCCTTGGCCACGTCGGCGAGCAGGCCACGCAGTTGACGTCTGCCACGGTGCAGCCGTGACATTACCGTCCCGATCGGCGTATCCATGATCTCTGCGATTTCCTTGTACGGAAATCCCTCGACGTCGGCGTAGTAGACGGCCATCCGGAACTCCTCCGGCAAGGCCTGCAGCGCCTCTTTGATCTCGTTGTCGGGCAGCGACTCCAGCGCCTCGACCTCCGCCGAACGCAACCCGGTCGAGGAGTGCTCGGCGTTGGACGCCAGCTGCCAGTCGGTGATCTCCTCGGTCGGATACTCGGCCGGTTGCCGCTGCCTCTTGCGGTAGCTGTTGATGTAGGTGTTGGTCAGGATCCGGTACAGCCACGCCTTGAGGTTGGTGCCGGCCCGAAACGAGCGGAATCCCGCGTAGGCCTTGACCATCGTCTCCTGCAGCAGGTCCTCGGCGTCGGCGGGGTTGCGCGTCATGCGCAGCGCGCCGCCGTAGAGCTGGTCGAGCAGCGGAATCGCGTCGCGCTCGAAGCGCGCGGTCAGTTCCTCGTCGGTTTCCTCGGGCGGTGCCGGCTCCGGTGTGTCCACGTCGGTCGCGCCGTCAATATCGGCCATTTCGATTAACACGGTCCCTTCTGCAGCGGTGTCGCCGGGCGGCACCGGAGGCGCCGCCGGACGCTCAAGCAGGCACGTCGCCGTTGGCACCAGGCTGCTCCTCCCAATCTAAAGGCTGCCCCCGACAGTGTCTGTCCGGGCTGCGCATCTGCATCAGAAACCGACTTCTTTAACAGCGCCAGGCGGCCCGCTATTTCCCGGGCCGAATCCGACCCGTTCGGCCGTGACGTTAATGTGACGCCATGTCCCTGAATGGCAAGACCATGTTCATCTCTGGCGCCAGCCGCGGTATCGGCCTGGCGATCGCCAAGCGCGCCGCGCAGGACGGCGCCAACATCGCGCTGATCGCCAAGACCGCCGAGCCGCACCCGAAGCTGCCGGGGACGGTGTTCACGGCCGCGAAGGAGCTCGAAGAGGCGGGCGGACAGGCCCTGCCGATCGTCGGGGACGTCCGTGACCCGGACTCGGTCGAGTCCGCGGTGGCCAAGACCGTCGAGCAATTCGGCGGCATCGACATCTGCGTCAACAACGCGTCGGCGATCAACCTGGGCTCCATCACCGAGGTGCCGATGAAGCGGTTCGACCTGATGAACGGCATCCAGGTGCGCGGCACCTACGCGGTGTCGCAGGCCTGCATCCCCCACCTGAAGGGCCGGGAGAACCCGCACATCCTGACGCTGTCGCCGCCGGTGCTGCTCGGCAAGGAGTGGCTGAAGCCGACCGCCTACATGATGGCCAAGTTCGGAATGACGTTGTGCGCGTTGGGAATTGCCGAGGAAATGCGCGAGGCGGGCATCGCGTCGAACACGTTGTGGCCCCGCACGCTGGTGGCGACGGCCGCGGTGCAGAACCTGCTCGGCGGCGACGAGGCGATGGGCCGCGCCCGCAAGCCCGAGGTCTACTCCGACGCGGCCTACGTCATCCTCAACAAGCCCGCCCGCGAGTACACCGGCAACATGCTGCTGTGCGAGGACGTGCTGGTGGAATCCGGCGTCACCGACCTGTCGGTGTACGACTGCATTCCCGGCTCCAAGCTGGGCGTCGACTTCTGGGTGGACGGCGTCAACCCGCCGGGGTACACCGGGCCGTAGCTTGGCGACGCCGGGCATCGCGGCGCTGGTCAGGGCCGGCGTGCCGCACGAGGTCGTCAAGTTCTCGCACGATCCGCGCGAATCGTCGTTCGGCCTCGAGGCGGTGCACGCGCTGACCGAAGCCGGCGGCATCGCGCCGGCGCAGATCTACAAGACGCTCGTCATCGCGGTGCCCGACGGCCTGGCTGTCGCGGTGCTGCCGGCCGGGTCCCGACTGTCGCTGAAGGCGGCCGCCGCCGCGCTGGGGGTCGCCAAAGCGTCCATGGCCGAACCGGCGGCCGCCCAGCGGGCCACCGGTTACGTCGTCGGCGCCATTTCGCCGTTCGGGCAGCGCCGGCCGCTGCCCACGGTCGTCGACGCCGGCGCGCTCGCCTGGGAGCGGGTGTACTGCAGCGCGGGCCGGCGCGGCTGGGACGTCGCAGTGTCACCCCGGGACCTGATCCGGCTGACGGGCGCGGTGACCGCCGACATCCAGGCCTAGCGGACACGACTCGACGCGCATGACAGCGCTGCCCGCGCAGAATTCCTCACGCCCCGATGTTGTCGGTTGCCCGCGACGATTGCCGCTTGTCCGCGCGACGCCACAGGTAAATGCCCAGCGAAAGGATCAGCACAAACGGTATGTCGGTGAGAAACTTGCTCCAATAATGATCGAGCTCCGTCCCCGCCTGCGCGACCATCAACAGCCCATGCGCGAGGTTGGCCCACATCGTGAAGTTCAGAAACGACCCGTAGCAGCGCGGGTCGCGGGCGGCAAGCAGCAGGAAGACCCCCCACACGATGTAAATCACCATCAGCATCGGCGGAACGTGCAGATGCTCACTGCCGCAACGCACGTCGTTCCAGATCGTCCAGTTGAACGCCCCGCCGTGCTCCGCGAGCAGCGGTGACTGCGATATGAAGCCCACGAACAGCGCCACAAATATCGCCAGCGTCAAGACGCCATAGGCACGCAGGAAAATCCGGAATCCCGCCTGCCCTCGAGACGGATCCCGCTGGGTCTCTGGAATTGCGCTCATTGCTGTAGTCCCTTCGGTAGCCGTAGACGACATCCGGCGCCGGCGAACGACCGACGTCGTGAACCCGACCGGATGTCCGTCCTGTCGCCCAATACCGAGGAGCCGGCGCGGCGAAACTCATCGCCACGAGTCCACCCGTTTCAGCCGCGCCGACAAGTCCTCGACGCGGCCAACCGGCTCGCGGGTGCGCATGCCTTGTCGCCGTTGGGGTTTCGGGCGACCGCGCGAACCATATGCCGCTGCTCGAGAAGGGTGTCGACGACGGCGCCGCCTTGCCGGCCGGCCGCGCCGGTCACGGTGATCGGGGCGAACCCAACAGGTTCGCTACCCATTTCGGCGGGCCTCCCGCCGGGCGCCGAACGCGATTTCATGCTCGCGAACGAACTCCTCCACCGACTGGGGCGGCGCCTCGCCGATCGTTTCGCCTCGAGGTAAGCACTCGCTTTACCCATACGGAGGCGGCGCGGTTCACAAACTCATCGGTTACCCGATGACGTACCACCGGCAGGTCGGCCGATCGCTTGCGCGGCGGAGAATGTTGCCGGGGCTGTCTTGCGGTCCAGGCCTAGCACGTTCGCGAGCGTAACGCCACTACGAAAATCTGGGGGAAATTTCGCAGTGGCGTTCCGCTCGCGGCCAAGAAATTACGCCACGGTGCCCGAACCGGCGGCCCCGACGGTTTCCGCGACGCGCTTGCCCCGGCTGCGGACCTGGAACGCCGAGACCACGTCCATGACGCCGATGACGATCAGCCACCAGCCCGCCACGAGGGCCAGGATCGCGATCGAGCGCAGCGGCGAGATGATCATGACGGCGCCGCCGATCACGATGATCAGCCCGGACAGCGCCTGCCAGCCGCGGCCGGGCATGTGGTCGAACGACAACGCCGCGGCCAGCAGCGTCATCCCACGGAACAGCCAGCCGATGCCGATCCAGATGGCCAACAGCCAGACCGCCTCGAATTCTTCGCGGAAGCAGAAGAAGCCCAGCACCAGCGACACCACGCCGGTGATGAACGACAGCACCCGCATTGCGACACCGGCATGCGTGCCGAACGCGGCAAACATGTATCCGACCCCGGAAACCACCAGGTAGATGCCGAACAGGACACCCGCAACGAACAGCGTCTTGCCTGGCCAGACCAGGACAATGACACCCAGCGCCACCGCGGCGACGCCAATGAGCAGAAGCAGCTGCCACGCGCTGCGAGCAAGCTGCTGCAGTGGACCTTCAAACACGGTCTGTTCGCGATTCGTCATGCAAATATGATTCGCCATCGCAATCGCGAAGAAACTGTCCCTAGCGACACGATTCGGTATCGCGCGCGGGTACCGCGGACAAAGCCAAGGGAAAACTCCTGTTGGATGGTGCCATGAGTACCGCGGTGGTGGTGGGTGGCGGGCCCAATGGGCTTGCCGCCGCCATCTGCCTGGCCGCCGAGGGCGTGCAAGTCACGGTGCTCGAGTCCGCCGACGACGTCGGCGGCGGCGCGCGCAGCTCCGAGGCGATCCTGCCCGGCCTGCTGCACGACCACTGCTCGGCGATCCACCCGATGGCCGTCGGATCGCCGTTCCTGGGCCGCTTCGATTTGCAGCGGTACGGCCTGACCTGGCGCTGGCCGGAGGTCGATTGCGTGCACCCCCTCGACGGCGGCGGCGCCGGCGTGCTGCACCGCTCGGTGGAGGAGACCGCGACCGGCCTCGGGCGCGACGGATCGCGCTGGCGGCTGGCGTTCGGCTACGCGGCCCGCCGGTTCGACGCCCTGAGCGACGACATCATGGGTCCGCTGCTGCGGGTGCCGCGTCATCCCCTGATGCTGGCCCGATTTGGCGTGCCCACCCTGCTTCCCGGGTCGACGTTCGCGCGGCTGTTCTGCACCGACGAGGGCCAGGCGTTGTTCGGAGGAGTTGCAGCCCATGCCTTCCGGCCGCTGCACTACCCGATGACGTCGGCGATCGGGATGGGCATCATCGCCGCGGGCCACCGGCACGGCTGGGCCGTGGCCGAAGGCGGATCGCAGGCGATCACCAACGCGATGGTGGCGCTGCTGACTGACCTGGGCGGCAAGATCGAGACCGGCGTCCGGGTCAAGGCGGCGGCACAGCTGCCGCCCGCGGATGTCACGATGTTCGATCTGGCGCCGGGCGCGGTCGCCGGGATCCTCGGAGATCGCCTGCCGGGCCGCGTCTCCCGCCCGTTCGCGAGTTTTCGCCGGGGCCCCGGCGCCTTCAAGGTCGACTTCGCCGTCGAGGGCGGCGTGCCGTGGACGAACCCGGATGCGCGCCGGGCCGGCACCGTGCACCTGGCCGGGACGTACGCCGAACTGGCCGCGACCGAGCGGGAGATCCATGCCGGGCGCATGCCCGAGCGGCCGTTCGTGCTGGTTGGTCAGCAGTATCTGGCCGATCCGCAACGCTCCGTGGGCGATACGCACCCGGTGTGGACCTACGCGCACGTCCCCAACGGTTACGCCGGGGATGCCACCGCGGCGATCATCGCGCAGATCGAGCGATTCGCCCCGGGTTTCGCCGAACGCGTTGTCGGGCAAGCGGTTCGCTCGACGACGCAGATGGCCGCCTACAACCCCAACTATGTCGGCGGCGACATCATGACCGGCGCCAAGGACATTCGCCAGCTGACCTTCGGGCCACGAATCACACTGTCGCCGTACTCCCTTGGGGTGCCCGGCATGTACATCTGCTCGGCGGCCACCCCGCCCGGTCCGGGCGCGCACGGCATGTGCGGCGCCAACGCCGCGCGGCTCGCGCTGGCCGACCTGACCCGGCGGGCATAGCGCCGGGTCTTGCGCGAGTGTAGTCAAGTGACTACACTCGCGCTATCGCGTGGCTACACGCAGCAGCACAGGAGGATTGGGTCAGATGAAACGATTCGTCGCCGCCGGCGCACTGGCATTCGCGGGGTTGATGACCGTCGGCGTGGGCGTCAGCCACGCGGACACCATTCAGACCGAGGGCAGCTATCCCACTCGGGAAGCCTGCCAGGACGCCGGCCCGGGCGTGAAGTCGTCAACCCCGGGGGACTGGAACAACTTTTGGTGTGTCCGGGACCGTACGGCCGCCGGCCAGTGGCGCTTGGTCCTGAGCAACTGAGCGTTGCATCAATACGTGTAGAAGCCCTCGCCGGTCTTGACGCCGAGCTTGCCGGCGTCGACGTAGCTTTGCAGCAGTTCGCGCACGCTCTCGGGTAGGTGCGGGAACTCGGCGGCGTAATGGTTTTCGATGTCCAGCACGACGTCGAGGCCGACGAGGTCCATCATCTGGAACGGCCCGGCCGGCACACCCCAGTTGACCCTGAACATGCCGTCGACGTCCTCCGGGCGGCCCACGCCCTCGGCGACGACGGCCAGCGACTCGCGTTTGATGGCCGCCCAGATGCGGTTGAAGATGAAACCGGTCGATTCCTTGCGCGCCTCGAAGGGATGGACGCCGAATTCGGGCAGCACCGTCAGCAAGGTGTCGAGCAGCCCGCGGTCGGTCTGCCCGTCGGACATCAGGTCGACGGCGTTGACCTCCGGCGGCATGTAGAAGTGCATGTTGCACAAACGTGCTTTGTCCCTGACGTTTTCGGCCATCAGGCGCGACGGGTACGACGACGAGTTGGTCGCGAAGATGGTGCCCGCCGGCGCCGCCCGGTCGATCTGGCCCCACAGGGGAACCTTGATCTCCAGCTTCTCCGGCACCGATTCCACGGCGAGCCAGGTGCCGTCCAGCGCCTCTTCCAGCGACGCCGCCGCCGTCGCGACGCCCACGTCGCCAAAGCCCCTGTGCTGCACCACCCTTGGCAGGGTCTCCGCGACGTACTGCGTTGCGGCCGCAAGCTGCTCGGCGCGGCGCGCGTGGATTCGCACGGTGCCGCCACGGCTGGCGAACATCACCGCGATGCGGCGGCCCAGCGTTCCCGCCCCGATCACCGCCACCGGGCGGTCGCGGATGTCCTCGAACGTGTAGGTGTAGGAGGCAGACACCCTCGCATCATAAGGTCGCCGCGTGGCGCACCGATCTCTTGGGCCACTGTGGTTTCACTGGCCCCAGTGATTCGTGAGTGTTGCACCATGGCGGCGCGTCCAAATCACTTGCGCCACTGTGGTTTCAGTGGCCCCAAGGGGGGCGTTTTTGTCGGTGGGTGTTCGTAGGTTGGGGGCATGCGTGCAAGCAGTCGTGAGGAGATCGTCGAAGTCTTCGACGCGCTCGATCACGCTGTGGACCGCTTGTGCGCGTTGTCCTTTGACGTGTTCACCACCCCGGAGCGATTACGCGCCCTGGAGCGCCTGGAAAACGTGGCGCGCCGCCTGCGCGCACCCCAGCACGGGTTGATCAACCAACTCGAGGCCCAAGCCAGCAAGGCCGAGCTGGGCGGCACGCTGCGCTCGGCGCTGGCCGACCGGTTACACATCACCAAAACCGAGGCCGCCCGGCGCATCGAGGAGGCCCAGGACCTCGGTGAGCGCCGCGCACTGACCGGTGAGCCGCTGGCCCCCACACTGGCCGCGACCGCCGCCGGCCAACGCCAGGGGTTGATCGGCGACGGACATATCAAGATCATCCGCAGCTTCTTCACCCACCTACCCCCCGAGGTGGACGTGTTCACCCGCGCGCACGCCGAAGCCGACCTGGCCGCCAAAGCCCGCGACTACCGCCCCGACGAGTTAGCCCAATACGCCCAACGCCTCATGGCCCTGCTGCACCCCGACGGAGACTTCAGCGACGCCGAACGCGCCCGCCAACGCGGCATCACCCTGGGCGCGCAGCAATGCGACGGCATGTCACGCCTCAGCGGACTGATCACCCCGGAGCTGCGGGCCGCCATCGAAGCCCTGCTCGCCAAACTCGCCGCCCCCGGAGCCTGCAACCCCGACGACGACATCCCGGTCGTCGATGCCACCCCCGAGCAGGAGGCGGTGCGGCGCGATCAGCGCTCCCCAGGCCAGCGCAACCACGACGCATTTTTGGCCGGGCTGCGCGGCCTGTTCGCCTCCGGGAAACTCGGCCAGCACAACGGGCTACCGGTGTCGATCATCGTGACCACCACGCTCCAAGATCTAGAGGCGGCCGCCGGCAAAGCGCTCACCGCCGGCGGCACCCTGGTCCCCATCTCCGATGTGATCCACTGGGCCGGCCACGCCCACCACTACCTGGCGATCTTCCACAACGCCAAAACCCTGGCGCTGCACCACACCAAACGGATCGCCTCACCCGCCCAGCGCATCATGCTCTACGGCCGCGACCGCGGCTGCACCAAACCCGGCTGCGACGCCCCCGCCTACCACAGCCAGGTCCACCACATCAAAGGCTGGACCACCACCCACCGCACCGACATCGACGACCTCACCCTGGCCTGCGGCCCCGACAACCGCCTCGCCGAACAAGGCTGGACCACCCGCACCAACACCAAAGGCCAAACCGAATGGATCCCCCCACCACACCTCGACCGCGGCCAACCCCGCACCAACACCTACCACCACCCCGAAAAACTCCTCCACCCCGACAACAACGACGACGAGGACGAGGACGACAGCCCGGGTGCGGCGTAACCCGGATGGCTCACCCGGCGCGGCTTGCCCGCTGCCAGGCATGTCGTCGCCCGCGGGACGGTTGGCCGCGCGGATAATGCGGCAGGCGGACCAAACGCATAGGAACTGTCGCATGGGCAAGACGAGCCGTCGGGAGGACGCGTGAACGACAACAGCGCGGCGAATGTGGTTGCCAGACCTGGCGGTTCGGCGCGCGTGGCGCGGTGGGCTGGCACGTTGGGATTCGTCGTCCCCGCGATCACGCTTGCGGTTTATCCGATTTGGTCATTCCCGACAACTCAGACGTCGGGTACGGAAGTGGCGCTGTGGGCCACGACTCACCACGATCGGTTGGTGGTGACGATGCTGCTCAATACCGTCGGCGTCACGCTCTGGCTTGTATTCGGCGCTGCGGTATGGACCTACCTGCGTGACCGACTTCCCCCGAGATCGACTCTTTCGGCGTGCTTCGCAGCCGGCGCCATCGCGTTCGTGACCCTATTGCTCAGCGGATTCACCGCGTTCGACGTCTTGCTCTACCGACACCACAGTGCTGAGACGTCAACACTGCTCTACGACCTCACCTTCGGATTGCTGGCAATGTCGGGAAGCCCACCACCGTGGCGCTGGGGTCGTTCGCGTGTGCCGTGTACGTCCACCGGGTGCTGCCGCGATTTACCGCTCACCTCGCGAGCGCCGGCGCCGCAATCCACCCCCTGCTTCTCGCCGCGTTCGTCATCCATGACGGGCCGCTTTCGCTCGAGGGTTTCTCGATTACGGCAATGCCGGCTTTCCTGTTCGTCTGGATTCTCGGAACCGCACTCGCGATGCCACGCGAGGCGGAGTAATCCAGGAGCCCTTATCCCCGCTACAGCAGCTTCATCTGCTCCGATTGCTCCTCGACCGGTGCGAGCAGCTCCGGGCCGTTGTTGCGCACGCTGTTGACCAGGGTCGACACCTCGCGCATCCGGATCCCGCTGACGTCGGGCGCGCGGGCCAGCAGCTCCTCGTCGACCGGGGCGTCGGGGTTGAGCCAGCGGTCCCAGTCCCGCTCCGGCACCACCAACGGCATCCGGTCGTGGATCTCGGCGAGCTCCCCCGGGGCGTCGGTGGTGATGATCGTGCAACTCAGCAGCGGTTGAGCGTCCTTGTCGTCTTTGGGCTTCCACACCGACCACAGTCCGGCCATGAACAGCGGCTCGCCATCCTCGCGGTACATGAAGAACGGCGTCTTGCGCGACTTGTTGCCGTCGCGGTCGGGGTTGACCCGCCATTCGTAGTAGCCGTCCATCGGGATCAGGCAACGCTTGGACTTGGCGCTCGCGCGGAAGGCGGGCGAGCTGGTGACTTTGTCGGCGCGGGCGTTGATCAGCATCGGGCCCTTACCCTCCGGCCCCCCGTCGGGGCCGGCCTTGGCCCACGGCGGGATCAGGCCCCAGCGCATCAGCCGGACGCGGCGGGTGGGATCGTCCTCGGGCTCGGCATGCCGGGTCACCACGGTCGCGATCGTCGTGGTCGGCGCCACGTTGAAGTTCGGGGCTGCGGCGTTGGGCGCGGCTCCGGTGGCCTCATCGATCGCCTTGATCTTCTCCGCCAGCTTCGCCGGATCCGTCGTGACTGCAAACCGCCCACACATAGCTCCCATGGTTGCAGAACGCGGGACAGGCGATGATGTACCCGTGACCACGTGGACCGCTCCGCACGCCGCCGCACCGGTGCACGCGACCGTGACCGTCCCCGGCTCGAAGTCGCAGACCAACCGGGCGCTGGTGCTGGCCGGGCTGGCCGCCGCCCAGGGACACGGCGCGTCCACGATCAGCGGAGCGCTGCGCAGCCGCGACACCGACCTGATGATCGGCGCCCTGCGCACCCTGGGCCTGCGCGTCGACGGGGAGGATTCCGAACTGACGGTCAGCGGCCGGATCGCCCCCGGGCCCGACGCCACGGTGGACTGCGGCCTGGCCGGAACCGTCCTGCGGTTCGTCCCGCCGCTGGCGGCCCTGGCCGACGCCGCGGTGGAGTTCGACGGCGACGAGCAAGCCCGGGCCCGGCCCATCGCGCCGCTGCTGGACGCGCTGCGCGGCCTGGGCGTCAAGATCGACGGCGCCGGTCTGCCGTTCCGGGTCCACGGCAACGGATCGGTCGCCGGCGGGACCGTCGCCATCGACGCCTCCGCGTCGTCGCAATTCGTGTCGGGCCTGCTGCTGTGCGCGGCCTCGTTCACCGAAGGCCTGACCGTCCAGCACACCGGAGCGCAGCTGCCGTCGGCGCCGCACATCGCGATGACGACGGTGATGCTGCGACAGGCCGGCGTCGACGTCGACGACTCCGTCCCGAACCGCTGGCGGGTGCGCCCCGGCGCGGTCGCGGCCCGGCACTGGGAGGTCGAACCCGACCTGACCAACGCCGTCCCGTTCCTGGCGGCAGCCGTGGTGACGGACGGGTCGGTGCGCGTCACCGGCTGGCCGGCCAGCAGCGTGCAGCCCGCGGACAACATCCTGGGCGTCCTGGGCAAGTTGAATGCCGTTGTGACGCAGTCTGCTTCGTCCCTGGAGGTGCGCGGCTCGGCCGACTACCCCGGCTACCCCGGATTCAATGTCGACCTGCGCGCCGTCGGCGAGCTGACGCCGTCGGTGGCGGCCCTGGCCGCGCTGGCCACGCCCGGCTCGGTGTCGCGGCTGACCGGCATCGCCCACCTGCGGGGGCACGAGACCGATCGGCTCGCCGCGCTGAGTGCCGAGATCAACCGCCTGGGCGGCGACTGCGCCGAAACGCCCGACGGCCTGGTGATCACCGCGACGCCGCTGCGGCCCGGCGTTTGGCGCGCCTACGCCGACCACCGGATGGCGATGGCCGGCGCGATCGTCGGGCTGCGGGTCGCCGGGGTCGAGGTGGACGACATCGGCGCGACCAGCAAGACGCTGCCGGAGTTTCCGCAGCTGTGGGCCCGCATGCTGGAGCCCGGCATGTGAGGCCGGGCGACTACGACGAGTCCGACGTCAAGGTCCGTTCGGGCCGGGGCTCGCGACCGCGCACCAAGACCCGACCCGAGCACGCCGACGCCGAGGCGGCGATGGTCGTCAGCGTCGACCGGGGCCGCTGGGGGTGCGTGCTGGGCGGCCGGCCCGATCGCCGGGTCACGGCCATGCGCGCCCGCGAACTGGGCCGCACGCCGATCGTCGTCGGCGACGAGGTCGACCTGGTCGGCGACCTGTCCGGGCGGACGGACACGCTGGCCCGCATCGTGCGCCGCGGCGAGCGGCGAACGGTGTTGCGGCGCACCGCCGATGACACCGACCCGACCGAACGGGTGGTGGTCGCCAACGCCGACCAGCTGTTGATCGTGGTGGCGCTGGCCGACCCGCCGCCACGCACCGGGCTGGTCGACCGGACGCTGATCGCCGCCTATGCCGGTGGCCTGGCCCCGATTCTGTGCCTGACCAAGACCGACCTCGCGCCGCCGGAGCCGTTCGCCAAGCAGTTCGTGGACCTCGACCTGACGGTGGTCGCCGCCGGCGTCGACGATCCGCTGCTCGCCGTGGCCGATCTGCTGGCCGGCAAGATCACCGTGCTGCTGGGCCATTCCGGCGTCGGGAAGTCGACGCTGGTGAATCGCCTTGTGCCCGAGGCGGATCGGGCCGTCGGTGAGGTGACCGAGATCGGCAGGGGCCGGCACACCTCGACCCAGTCGGTGGCGCTGCCTCTGGAGGGATCGGGCTGGGTGATCGACACCCCTGGGATCCGCTCGTTCGGACTGGCCCACATCGCGCCCGACGACGTGCTGATGGCCTTCTCGGACCTGGCCGAGGCGATCAGCGACTGCCCGCGCGGCTGCGGGCACATGGGGCCGCCCGCCGATCCGGAATGCGCGCTCGACACGCTGTCCGGGCCGGCCGTCCGCCGCGTCGCCGCGGCCCGGCGGCTGCTCGCGGTACTCAATCAGACTTAGCTCAACCAGACTTAGCCAGCCGCATGCCGAGCTCGCCGGGCGGCACCAGATGCCCCTCGGTGCAACGTATTTCGACGCTGGCCTCGGCGCCACAGCCCAGGTGGGTGAGCCGCAGGCGATTGCGGCCGGGCAGATGGCGCCGGCCCCACTCGAACATCGACCAGACCACCGGCATGAAATCGACACCGGCCTCGGTGAGCACGTACTCCTCGCGGCCGCGCTGCCCGGGCTCGCGGTAGGGCCGCCGCTCCAACAGGCCGAGCTCGACGAGTTCGGCCAGCCGCGCCGAGGTGGCCGCCTTGGTGATGCCGACCCGGCGCGCGAAGTCGTCGAACCGGGTGGTGCCGTAGTAGGCCTCGCGCATGATCAGCATCGCGGACTTGGTGCCGACCACCGCCATGGTCTTTTCGATCGCGCACTCACCGACCGCCGACCACTTCTCCCGGTCCGCCAGGGCGCCCTGCAGAAATGTCATGTACATCACCTCCCGGTCTGGGTTGATTTTAGTGTACCTAGATGTTTACCTGGGTACAGCTAGTAATACCTAGCATCGGACTCAAGGAGGAGCCATGGTTCAAGGTCGCGACGCCGTCATCGTCGGTGCCGTCCGCACCCCGATCGGCAAGGGCAAGGCCACCGGCGCGCTGCACGACGTGCTGCCCGCCGACCTGCTGGCCCACAGCCTGCGCGAACTGGTGGCCCGCACCGGCGTCGACCCCGCGCAGCTCGACGACGTGATCGCCGGCGCCGTCACGCAGGTCGGCGACCAGGCCGTCAACATCGCGCGCAACGCGCTGCTCGGCGCCGGATTCCCCGAGTCGGTCCCCGGCGTCACCATCGACCGGCAGTGCGGCAGCAGCCAGCAGGCCATCAGCTTCGCCGCGCAGGGTGTCCTCGCGGGCGCCTACGACCTGGTCGTCGCGGGCGGCGTGGAGTCGATGGGCCGCGTGCCGATGGGCAGCCAGGTGTTGCCGGGCAGCAACCCGTTCGGCGGGGACATGACGCGCCGCTACCCCGACGGCCTGGTGCCGCAGGGCATCAGCGCCGAACTGATCGCCGCGAAGTGGGGCTTCTCGCGCACCCAGCTCGACGAGTTCTCCGCCGGCAGCCACGACAAGGCCGCCCGCGCCACCAAGGACGGCCTGTTCGACAACGAGCTGATCCCGATCGCCGGGCTGACCACCGACGAATTCATCCGCCCCGGCACGACGGTCGAAACGCTGGCCGGTCTGCAGCCCGCTTTCTACAGCGAGGCGATGAAAGCCCGTTTCCCGCAGATCAATTGGGAGATCACGGCCGGCAACTCATCGCCGCTGTCCGACGGCAGCGCCGCGGTGCTGATCACCACGAGCGAAACCGCGAAGAAGCTGGGCCTGCGCCCGCTGGCGCGGATCCACACCACCACCGTGGTGGGCTCGGACCCGCTCTACATGCTGACCGGTGTCATCCCGGCCACCGAGAAGGTGCTCAAGCGCGCCGGGCTGACGCTGGCCGACATCGACCTGTTCGAGGTCAACGAGGCGTTCGCGCCCGTGGTGCTGGCCTGGGCGCACGACACCGGTGCCGACCTGGCCAAGACCAACGTCAACGGCGGCGCCATCGCTATCGGACATCCGTTGGGCGCCAGCGGCGCTCGCATCATGACCACGCTGGTCAACGCTTTGGAGCAGCGCGGCGGCCGGTACGGGCTGCAGACCATGTGCGAGGGCGGCGGCATGGCCAACGCGACGATCATCGAACGCCTCGGGTAGGCGCCGCTACGTGATCGGCTGGTCGAAATCGACCCACACGTATTTCAGGTTGGTGGAATCAACCTGAACCGCGACGGTGCCACCATGGGGGTCGATCCGATACAACGCTGGCACCGGGATCTCCTGGGTTGCGGTGGCGTCATACGGTTTGTGGCCGGGGATTGTCACGCTCAGCCGAATCGAGCGAATCGGCGGAACTTTGGAATCCAGCGGCGGGTGGGCGCGCCCCTGGCGAGTCACAAACAGAATCCGCCCCGTTCCAAAGAGCGGCGGCCCCGCGAATCTGGGAGGGCCTCCGTATTTCTTGCGACGTCTCAGGTAGAGGAACACGAAGAACGCGATCCAGCCCAGCACGATCAGCAACGTCAGGGGCAGCCCGATCGTGTTCCCCACCTCCGTCTTTAGCCCAGCCGAGGCGGCAGTGGGTGCTCAGTCAAACTTGCTGGAGTACTGCGGGCAGTACACGCCCGTCGACGCACCCATGATCTTCGCGAGCGAGGTGTCGGCTAACTGCGGCATCCCCGACTTCGCGTCGGCGAGCGTTTGCTCGAACGTCATCCCCTTGGACCAGTCGGTGCAGACCGCGTGCCCGATCTGAACCATCGTCTGGTCCCCGCCGCTCGGCCAGGTGATGCCCTTGTCCTTGAGCGTCTGCAGGTAGGCGTCATCAGCCGAATCGGCGTTCGCGAGCGGGGCGGCGGCGACGGCGAGGCCCCCCAGGACGGCAGCGAGCGAACAGGTCAGTCGTGCGGGCTTCTTCATCGTTGACTCCTCGGTGTGGACTACGGATCTCCAAGCCCCCCCGCCGCTCACGCGACTGCAGTTAGATTAGCTGGATCCTGCCAGCTAGCAAATCGGGATCATGGCACCGTGGCCGGCACGCCGGCGGTGTCACCCAACGCCGAACGTGCACTCATGGCGAGAAATCATCCGAAATTTCGCCGTGAGTGCACGCTCGGTGCGGAAAATGTCAGGCGGCCAGGTCGCCGGAGCGCCCCTGTGCCCCTTGCTTTTTGGCGCGCCTGGTGCGCCGCCACACCCGCACGGTGGCGATGGCGGTCTTGAGGCCGCGCCGGCGGCCGGTCGCCGGATCGGTGCCCGCGAAACCGGGCTCCAACTCGGCGAACATCCGCTCGCTGCGGGTCTCGGGCGCGTTGTCGGCGTCGTCGCGCAGGTACTTGTTCGGCAACGACAGCTTGGCCAGCGTGCGCCACGTCTTGGCGTACTGCAGCAGGAAAGACCCGGTGGTGTAGGGCAAGTCGTACTTGTCGCAGAGCGCGCGCACCCGCACCGAGATCTCGTGCAGCCGGTTGCTCGGCAGATCGGGGTAGAGGTGGTGCTCGATCTGGTGGCACAGGTTGCCGCTCATGAACCGCAGCGCGGGGCCGGCCTCGAAGTTGGCGCTGCCCAGCATCTGGCGCAGATACCACTGACCCTTGGTCTCACCGATCATGTCGGTCTTGGTGAATTTCTCTGCGCCGTCGGGGAAATGGCCGCAGAAGATGACGGCGTTGGCCCACACGTTGCGGATCACGTTGGCGGTCGCGTTCGCCGTCAGCGTGGAGCGGTAGGTCGCGCCGGGCGACAGGGCCGTCAGCGCCGGGAACGCGACGTAGTCCTTGACCACCTGACGGCCCGCCTTGGCCAGGAACTCGTCGACGCGCTGGCGGGCTTCCTCGTTGTCCATCCGCTTCTTGGCGATCTTGCCGAGTTCCACATGCTGCAGGCCCACGCCCCACTCGAAGAGCAGCGCGAGCATCGTGTTGTAGAAGAGGTTGAGGATGTTGAAGCGCTTCCAGCGCTGGTCACGGGTGACGCGCAGCAGGCCGTAGCCGACGTCGTCGTCCATCCCCAGGATGTTGGTGTACTTGTGGTGCACGAAGTTGTGGGTGTAGCGCCAGTGCTTGGACGACCCGCTCATGTCCCACTCCCACGTCGAGGAGTGAATCTCGGGGTCGTTCATCCAGTCCCACTGGCCGTGCATGACGTTGTGGCCGATCTCCATGTTCTCGACGATCTTGGCCACGGCCAACGTGACGGTCCCCGCCCACCAGGCCGAGCGGCGCGAACTGGCGGTCAGCAGCAGCCGGCCGGCCACCTCGAGCGCGCGCTGTGCGGCGATGGTGCGGCGGATGTAGCGGGCGTCTTTCGCCCCGCGTGAGTCCTCGATGTCCTGGCGGATGGCGTCCAGCTCAACGGCCAGGCTCTCGATGTCGGCGTCCGTCAGATGGGCGAATACGTCGACGTCGGTGATCGCCATCGTCTTCTTCTCCCTGCTGTCGTTGTCCGGTTACTTACCTACGTTATCGTAACCTACGAATGCGTAGGTTACCTGTGAGTAGCCTTTAGATGTCGAG
The DNA here is from genome assembly GCF_002101815.1 of Mycobacterium paraense. GTDB lineage: Bacteria > Actinomycetota > Actinomycetes > Mycobacteriales > Mycobacteriaceae > Mycobacterium > Mycobacterium paraense. The sequence goes on from NZ_LQPM01000013.1 coordinate 380,697, forward strand.
CGTGCAATCGCCCGAGGCGGCCGACACGCAGGTCTGAATCCGCGTCCCGGGATCGTGCTCGGCGCCGGTTCTCAGGTCGCGGACGTGGCCGTCCACGAGGCTGACGACGCAGGACTGGCAGATGCCCATCCGGCACCCGAAAGGCATCTGCACACCGGCGCCTTCCCCGGCGTCCATCAACGAGGTCGCCGCGTCCGCCTCGACCGTGCGTCCGCTGCGGGCGAAGGTGACCGCCCCGCCCGCCCCGGCGGGCGCCGCCTTGGACACCGCGAACCGTTCCAAGTGCAGCCGATCGCCGACGCCCGCCGCCGACCACACCTTCTGGGCCTGGGCGAGCATGCCCTCCGGCCCGCACGCCCACGTCTGACGTTCCTGCCAGTCCGGCACCTCGTGGTCCAGCGTAGCGAGGTCGAGCCGACCCTGCCTGCGGGTCTCGCGCACAGCCAGGCGATAGCCCGGCTGGTTGGCGGCCAGCGCCGCCAGCTCGGCGCGGAACATCACGTCGGCCTCGGTGGGCGCGGAATGCAGGTGCGTGATGTCACCAATCTGGTTGCGGCGCACCAAGGTTCGCAGCATCGACATCACCGGGGTGATCCCCGACCCGGCGGTCAGAAACAGGATCGACGGGGGCGCCGGATCGGGCAGGACGAAGTTGCCCTGCGGCGCGGCCAGCCGCACGATGGTTCCCGGCTCGACGCCGGCCACCAGGTGGCTGGACAGGAACCCTTCGGGCATCGCCTTCACGGTGATCGTCACGGTGCGCGGCGCGCCGGAGGTTTCGGCCGGGCTCGACGTCAGCGAGTAGGACCGCCAGCGCCAGCGCCCGTCCACCAGCAGCCCGATGCCGATGTACTGGCCCGGCTGGTAATCGAAGCTGAACCCCCAGCCCGGTTTGATCACCAGGGTCGCCGAATCCTCGGTCTCCCGGCGCACCTCGAGGATGCGGCCCCGCAGTTCGCGCGCGGACCACAGCGGGTTGGCCAGGTGGAGGTAGTCGTCGGGCAGCAGCGGCGTGGTGATGCGCGCGGCCAGTTTGCGCAGCGCGTGCCAGCCGGGATGCCGGTCGGCGCCGGCGACTACCGGGCGCTTCGTGTCGACGACATTGGCGCTGACCGGTGCGTACCGTTTGCTCATACAAAACTCCTGCTCACGACGCCCCTGACAAACCCTACGGTACCGTAACTTACGGTGGCGTATCCAGGGCCGCTGGCGGCGACTGCGTCACAGTCGACGGCTTCACAGCAGCTCGAGCAGGAACGGCAGCTCCTGGTTCGCGTACCAGGCGAGGTCGTGGTCCTGGGCGTCACCGACGACCAATTCGGCGTCCTCGTCGCCCAGATCGGCGGCGTCGATCACCTCGATCGCCTTGGTCACGTCCGGCTCCGCCTCGGCATTGTCGACGTAAGCCGCCACCACCTGATCGATCGTGACGGGGGCGCCCAGCCTGACGACGGCGTCGTCGAGGTCGGGGCGGTACTTGGCCCCGGACTCGCCCACCTCGACCTCGGCGGCCAGCACCGCGCGCCGCGGCGGCAGACCGGCCTGCCCTTCGGACCCCTCCGACGCGCGGTCCGCGTGGGATGCCAGCAGCCGCAGCGACGCCAGCGCCGCCTCGCGCAGCGCCACGTCGGCGAGCTCGTCGTCGTCGCCCTCCGCGTAGGCCTCGCGCAACGTCGGCGTGACCGCGAACGCGGTGCCGTTGACCGGCCACAGCGAGCCGTCGGTGACCAGCTGCTGCAACATCGCGAGGGTGGCCGGTATGTAGACCTGGATCATCACGTTCCGATCAGGGTGGCCGCGTAGTCGTCGACGTACCTCGACAGCTCACGCGGCGGGCGCTGGTAGGTCCCGCTCACCACCGGATGTTTGGGCAGTTTCACCTTGGGCCGCTCCACGTCGTGATACTCGATCGTGGACAGCAGGTGGGCCATCATGTTCAACCGCGCATGCTTCTTGATGTCGGATTCCACGACGTACCAAGGGCTTACCGGGGTGTCGGTGTGAACCATCATCTCGTCCTTGGCGCGCGAATAGTCCTCCCACCGGTACAGCGATTCCATGTCCATCGGGCTGAGTTTCCATTGGCGGACAGGGTCGTTCAGCCGCGCCCGGAACCGGCGCAGCTGCTCGGCCTCGGACACGGAGAACCAGTACTTGCGCAACAGGATCCCGTCGTCGATGAGCATCTGCTCGAAGATCGGCGTCTGCCGCAGGAACAACACATACTCCTGCGCCGTGCAGAACCCCATCACCCGTTCCACGCCGGCCCGGTTGTACCACGACCGATCGAAGAGCACGATCTCGCCCTTGGCGGGAAGGTGGGCGATGTAGCGCTGGTAGTACCACTGGCCGCGTTCGCGATCGCTCGGCGCGGGCAACGCCACGATGCGGGCGACCCGCGGATTGAGGTATTCGGTGATCCGTTTGATCGTTCCGCCCTTGCCCGCCCCGTCGCGGCCCTCGAAGATGACCACCAGACGCCCGCCGGTATACCGCAGCCATTCTTGCAGCTTCACGAATTCCGTTTGCAGTCTGAACAATTCGTCTTCGTAGACGGCATTGGAGAGTTTATGCGCGTGCGGCGCGGGCGAGTTTTCTTCGCTCGCCTTGCCCGACGCGCCGTCATTTGTCGCGGTGCTCACAATAACGAATCATAGATCCGGCCAGCGATTTTCACCCCTGCTAACTAGCGGGAAGCTTCCAGAAGTTCGTCGAGGGATTGCTTCAACAGGCCGGGCAGCAGATCGACATCGCTCATCGCATCGCGGTCGGCGTTGATTCCGAAATACAGCATGCCGTTGTAGGACGTCACACTGATCGCCAGGGCCTGATTTTGCAGCAGCGGCGGCACGGCGTAGGTCTCCAGCAGTTTCGTGCCGGCGATGTACATCTGCGACTGGGCGCCCGGCGCATTGGTGATCAGCAGGTTGAACGTGAGCTTGGAAAAGCTCGGGAAGTTGGTGGCGACCCGGATCCCCATGGCGTGCAGGGTGGGCGGCGCGAAGCCCGAGAGGGTGACGATGGTGCGCGCGTCCACCAGGCTGGCCGAGTTCGCGTTCGATTCGGTGGCGTGGGCGATCTGCGACAGCCGCACCACGGGATTCGCCTCCCCCACCGGCAGATCGACGAGAAAGGGCGTGACCTGACTGATCGTTTGGCCGGGCCCCGTCGAGTCGAGGTGGTCGTCGGCATACACGGAGAGCGGCGCCATCGCGCGGATGGTCGCCGTGGGTGACACCGCCATGCCGCGCGACAGCATCCAGTTGCCCAGCGCGCCGGCGATGACGGCGAGCACCACGTCGTTGATGTCGCAGTCGTAGCGCGCGCGGACGACGCGGTAGTCCTCGAGGCTGCCCCGAGCGACCGTGAACCGGCGATTCCGCGAGACGGTCGCGTTGAGGGGGCTGCTGGGTGGGTTGCCCCGCGCCACCGCGCGGGCGATGTCGGCGACGCGGCGGCCGGCGTCGAGCAGCTCGCCGTAGTTCGTCACCAGACCGGCCACCGCCGAGCTGACGGCCTGCAGCTGCGTGCTCGGCCCGGCGAGCCAGTCGCCGATGGCGCCCAGGACCAAGCGGGTGTTGCCGGGGTCGCGTTCCGGTATCCAGATGTCTTCGGGAAAGGGCGGGGGCCGTCGCGTCCGGTCGGCGATGACGTGGCCGATTTCCAGCGCGCTCATGCCGTTGATCAGGGCCTGGTGGGACTTGGTGTAGAGCGCGACCCGGTTTTTCGCCAGGCCCTCGACCAGGTACATCTCCCACAGCGGCCGCGACTTGTCCAGCGGCCGGGCGGCCAGCCGTCCGACCAGCTCGTGCAGCTGCTCGTCGCTGCCCGGCGACGGCAGCGCCGAGCGCCGCACGTGGTAGGTGATGTCGAAGTCGTTGTCGTCGAGCCACACCGGACGGGCCCCGGCGACACCCACCTCCCGAACCTTCTGCCGGTAGCGCGGTATCTGGGGCAGGCGCTGCTCCACGGTGGCCAACAGCGTCTCGTAGCTCAACCCGGCCCGGGGGCGCTGCAGGATGGACAGCGATCCCACGTACATCGGGGTGGCCGTGTTCTCCAGCCGGTAAAAGGATGCGTCCGCCGGGGACAACCGGGCCACCATTACGGCCCTGTCCTACTTGTCAATTCGTCCTCGGTTCGCTGGGTGAACGGGTGTACCCGCCCACGGTAATCGTCCGGCCCGCCGGAAGCTCGGCGCGGGTGCTCGTTGGCCGGATCGGCGCGAAAACGCGCCGGCGCGACCTGTGCCATGATGACCACTGACCAACGTGTCTGCCACTCTCCAGCAGGCGCTCGTGCGACCTTTCGGCTTGGAGAGTGCCCGTTGACCGTTTTCGCCGTGACCCCCGTCGTGGACTACGAGCCGCCGCGCCGGGACGTGCCCCAGTGCCGGCCGTCATCCCACGCACCGCCGCGCCGCCGTGCGGCCGCGCCCCGCCGGGCGTGCACCGGACCGGCGGCGCCGATCGCACCCGTCGCGTCCGCGCCGATGCGCCAGGCGGCCGCCTTCGCCGACGCCGCCCTGCGCCGGGTGCTCGAAGTCATCGACCGCCGCCGCCCCGCCGCCCAGCTGCGGCCCATGCTGGCGCCCGGCCTGGTGGACTCCGTCCTGTCGATCGGCCGCGGGCGCGGCGGCGCGGCGGTGCTGCGCCGGACCCGGCTGCAGCCCGCCGGGCACCGCAGCTTGGAGTCCGCGGCGGAGGTGTTCGGGACCTACAGCCGCGGGCAGAGGATCCACGCCATCGCCTGCCGGGTGGAGCAGCTGCCCACCGGCGCCGGCAGCGCCCGATGGCTGGTGGTGGCGCTGCACATCGGCTAGGCACATCGGCTAGGCACATCGGCTAGGCCGGGCGCGGGCCTCCCGCGTAGCGGGCCAGCACCGGGCCCGCGATCGCCATGACGAACACGTACGACGTCGCCAGCGCCGCGACCCCGGGGATCGAGGTGCCGACCAACCCGATGATGATCAACGAAAACTCGCCCCTGGCGATCAGAGCGGCGCCCGCGCGCAGCTGACCGCGCCGGGCCACCCCGTCGCGCCGGGCGGCGAGCATCCCGGTGGCCACCTTCGTCGCGGCGGTGACGACGGCCAGCGCCAGCGCCACCGGCAGCATCGGAAGCAGCTCGTGCGGGTCGACCGAGAGGCCGATCGCCAGGAAGAAGATGGCGGCGAACAGGTCGCGCAGCGGGCCCAGCACCTGACGCGCCCGGTCCGCCGTCGCACCGGTCAACGTCAGTCCCACCAGGAACGCGCCGACGGCGGCCGAGGCGTGCAGGACCTCCGCCACCGCCGCCACCATCAGCGTGATCCCCAGGACCCGCAGCAGCAGTTGCTCGGAATCGGGGTGCTCGACCAGCCGCCCGAAGTGGTGGCCCCAGCGGTAGGACGCGGCGAACGCGACCAGCAGCGCGCCGACGGCGGCCGCCATCCCCGCGACGGCGTGCAGCCAGCCGCCGCCCGAGGCCAGGACCGCGAACAGCGGCAGGTAGGCCGCCATCGCGAAGTCCTCGAGCACCAGCACCGACAGCACGGCCGGCGTTTCCCGGTTGCCCAGCCGGCCCAGGTCCTGCACCAGGCGCGCGATGACGCCCGACGAGGAGATGTAGGTGACCCCGGCCAGGGCCAGGATGGCCACCCCGTCCAGACCCAACAGCCAGCCGGCCACCGCGCCGGGGGTCGCGTTGAGGACGAGGTCGACACCGGCCGACGGCAGGTGGTGGCGCAGGCTGGCGGCGAATTCGGTCGCCGAGAATTCCAGGCCGAGGGTCAGCAGCAGCAGGACGATGCCGATCGGCGCCGCCGTCTCGATGAACTCGCCCGCCGCGGCGACCGGCAGCAGCCCGCCCTTGCCCAGCGAGAGGCCCGCCAGCAGGTACACCGGTATCGGGGACAACGCGAAACGCCTTGCGGCGGCGCCCAATACGGCCAACGTGGCCAGGAGGGCGCCGAGTTGGAACAGCAGCGCCCCCGAAACCTGCATCGGCTCAGCCCTTATCGATGATCTGCTCGACACCGGCGATGCCGTCTTCGGTGCCGATCACGATCAGAACGTCTCGCGCGTGCAGCATTTCGGCCGGGCCGGGCGAGGCGAGCACTTCCTCGTCGCGCACGATCGCGACGATCGACGCGCCGGTGCGGGTGCGGGCCCGGGTGTCGCCGAGCGGGTGGCCCACGAAGGGGCTGCCGGCGACGATGTGAACCTGGCCCGTCTCGAGCCCGGTCACCTCCCGGGAAAGCTCGGTGAACCGCTCGGCGATGCGCGGGGCGCCCAGGATCTGGGCCACCGCCTCGGCCTCGTCGTCGGTCAGGTGGAAGACCGGCCGGGCCTGGTCGGGATCCTCCGGCCCGTACAGGACGACGTCGAAGTCGCCGCCGCGGCGTGCGACGATCCCGATGCGCTCACCGTTGTGGCTGGTGAATTCATAGCGGAGACCGACGCCCGGCAGCAACACCTCCTTGACATCCATACCGTCCATGCTTACCAGGCGGCCGGCGCGAGTGTGTCAGGTCGTCGCGCTGCCGGCCGGTGCCGCCGAGCACCGGCCGTCCTCGAGGGTCAGTGCTGGCCCACCGCCTCAGCCGATTTCCGTTGCGGCAGGCGCGTTTTCGGCACCAGCATCGGCACATTGCGCTGATAATCGCGGTACTGATCGCCGAGCGCCGCGACCAGACTGCGTTCCTCGATCTGCAGCGCGATCAGGATGTAGGCCGTGATGGCGATCGAGAAGAGCAGGTGCCCGGCCGTCATCGTGGGTGCCGCCCAGAACGCGATCAGAAATCCCAGCATCAGCGGATGGCGCACCAGGCGGTAGAACAGGTGGGTGCGGAAACCGAGCTCGGTGTAGGGCTTTCCGCGCCACGCCAGAAAGACGTGCCGCAACCCGAACAGGTCGAAGTGGTTGATCATGAAGGTCGCCGCGAACGCGATCGCCCACCCCAGCCAGAACAAGGCCCATATCGCCACCCGCCCCACCGGCTGCCGGACATCCCAGATGACGGCCGGCATGTCTCGCCATTGCCAGTAGAGCAGCACCAGCACGGCGCTGGACAGCACCACGTAGGTGCTGCGCTCTATCGACGGCGGCACGACCCGTGTCCACCACGCCTTGAACGACTTCCGCGCCATGACGCTGTGCTGGACGCCGAACGCCCCGACCAACAACACGTTGACGAGCACCGCCTGCCAAATGGGCGCGGGGAGCCCGTGATCGACGGTCCGTGGGACCAGCAAGTTGCCCACGAAACCGACGAGATACAAGAAGGCGGCGACGAACAGCAGGTACGCGGCCGCGCCGTAACCAATGATCAAGTAGCGCTTCATGACCCAAGTGTCGACCGCGTGGGTGGGCCGGCACATGAGTCGTTTGCCTCATCTTTCGCCCGGGGCCCCTAGTTATTTTTGACTAGCCCGTGCCGAAGCGCGTACATGCTGGCGCCGATGCGATTGGACACGCCGATTTTGGCGTAGGTGCGTTCCACGTGGTTGCGGGCGGTCTTTTCGCTGATCACCAGCGACGCCGCGATCTCCCTGTTGGAGGCGCCACGGGCGACCAGGCACAGCACCTCGATCTCGCGCGGGGTCAGTCCGCCGGGCCGCAGCTTCGGCCGCTCGGCCGGCTGGCCCGCGGCGTGCAGCACCGCCTCGACCGCGACGGGATCGAGCTCGCCGGCGCTCACCCGCTCGCGCAGCCGCCGCGCCGCGCCCCCGGCCCCGAGCTCGTCGCGGTATGGCCTTGGCTCGCAAGCGGATTGGTAGTCGACGGCGGCGGCCAAAATTCGGTCCGGCAGGCCCAACCCGGGCCCGGCGAGGCCCCGGGGGTATCCCGACCCGTCCAGGCATTCGTGGTGATTGCCGGCGACTTCCGCCAGCCGCGCCAAGCTACGGACCTGGTTGAGGATTCGCACGGTGAGGTAGGGATGCAGCCGGACCCGCTCGAACTCGGCCGCCGTCAGCGCTGCCTGCTTGGACCAGACTCGGTTCGACACACCGATGCGGCCCAAGTCGTGAACGTGACCGGCCCGCCGCGCGAGTGCCGCGTCGTCGGCGTCGACACCGGCGGCCCGGGCGGCGTCACCGGCGAGCCGCGCCACCGCGCGGGAGTGCCCGAGCGTGAAGGGGCACTTGAGGTCCACGAAGTCGCCCAACGCGACCAGGAGCGCGTCCAGCGCCGGCTCATCGAGCCGCTGATCGCGGTCGGGCGCCTCGCGCAACGCCGCCGCCCAGGCGTCGCCGGCCGGCGGGCCGGCCAGGATCTCCTCCGCGTGCCGGGTAAAAGCGTCGACCACCTGCGGGTCGAACTGGCCGCCGCGGCGGCTGTGGGCCATGGCCACCGCGCCGTCGGCGCCGTACGCGCGGTGGTGGACCTCGACCATGTCCGCGAGCTGGGCCACCCGCATCTGTACCGGGATCTCGTCCCCCCGCGCGCCGGACGGCAGCCCGCCGCCGTCGTAGCGCTCGAAGGCGAACGCGAGCGAGGCCTGCACGTCGGGGCCGAGGCCGATGCGGTCGGCCAGCAGCGCCGCGGAGGTGCAATGCGAGTGGATCAACCGGGACAGCTGGCCGCGCGCGTTGACGAACAGCGTCGCCATCATCGTCAGTCGCTGGGCGAGGGGCTGACCGCGCCCGACGTTGCCGGCGAGGAACCTCAGGTACGGCAGCCCCGACCAGTCGACGAGGTAGGAGTCGTGGCGCACGGCGATGTCGTCGCCGAACCACCGCGCGTATTCGTGCGAGTCGGCGTGACAGCCGATCCACATGATCAACGTCGTGTAATAGACGCAATCGCGTTGCGCCGTGGACAGTCCCAGCCGATCGGCCAGCCGGGTCGCGATCATCGCGGACCGGAGCATGTGCTCGGCGGGCTGCCCCAGGCCGAGGTCGATCGCCACCGACAGCGCCGCGAGCAGCTCCGCCCGGGTCGGCGGTTCGGGCTCCGACATGGGCCTCATTGTGCCCAGCTCACCGGCCCGCAGTCACCCGATTGGGACGGTGCGCCCCACGGCGAGATGCCGGCCGGCGTCGAACGTTTCGAAACGCCCAGCGCCCACCACGAACAAGCCGCGTTGCGGCGGCCGGAAGCCCGCCAGCCGGGGTTGCCGCGGCAACGGCACGACCGGTCCGAGGTCCGCGTCGCGCAGGACGGCGCGAGAGTGCGTCACCGCCCACAACTGCGCGGGGGCGATCATGAACCGCTGGCCGTTGGGCGCCGTTCCCGATAGCCGCACCCGACCGGCGCGCAGCGTCGGACCGGCGGCCCGGCCCAGGACGGCCAGCACGGTCGGGTTTCGCCATGCGCGCCCCGGCAGTCGCGTCCCGACGGCGGTCATCAGCCGCGTTGCGGGCGTGGCGCCGAGGTCGACGCGCCAGGCCAGCAACCCGGGGATCTCGATCGACACCGACCACGGGGTGACCCAGGCGACGTCGATGTCGCACTGGACCGCGTCGTTGGCGCTCGCCGAGCTGAAGAAGCGGGCGCAGCTCTGCGGGCCCGGCGTGGTCGCGTAGAAGGTCCACGCCCCGTCCGGGTCGCGGTGCCACACCGACCGGTAACCGGGCGAGAACGAGGTGGCCGGAAAGTCGCGCAACGCCAGGTAATGCCCGCTGGCGAACGGGAGGCCCATGACGCCGAAACCGACGAATCGTTCGTCGTCGCCGGCGGGCAGGGTGGGATCTCGCAGGACGGCAGTCGCCGCGTCCAAGGGAGTTTTGCTCATCCCGGAATGCTGCGCGCCCGCGCCGGGCGGGCGCATGGGGCGTCTGCCTCAAATCGGGGTGGGAAGGCCTTACCGCCGCTTGACCGACTTCGGCGGCTTGGCGCCGCGACCCTGCCGCCGCGCCGCCTCGCGACGCTCGCGGCGGCTGGCACCCCCGGGCACGCCGGCCGGCGTCTTCTGCGCGCCGCCGCCGTTGCGTTGCACCTGCGCCGAACCGTCCTCCGCCGGGCCCGAATACGTCAGCGCGGGCGCGTCGTTGTCAATGCCCTTGGCGCGCAACGTGCTTGGGGCTTCCTCGCGCGGCGCGGCGGCCGGTTCGGCTTCGCCGTCCGGCTGCCCGCCGGCGGCGGTTCCCAGCTCCGCGAGCCCCTCCGGCGTCGCCTGTGGGGCGACCTGCGGGGCGGGCACCGCCTCCACGGTGACGTTGAACAAAAAGCCGACCGACTCCTCCTTCATGCCGTCGAGCATGGCCATGAACATGTCGTAGCCCTCGCGCTGGTACTCGACCAGCGGGTCGCGCTGCGCCATCGCGCGCAGCCCGATGCCCTCCTTGAGGTAGTCCATCTCGTAGAGGTGCTCGCGCCACTTGCGGTCGATGACGTTGAGCAGCACGTTGCGTTCCAGCTGGCGCATCGCGCCCTCGCCGGCGATCTCCTCGAGCTCGGCTTCCCTCACGCCATAGGCGCGTTCGGCGTCCTTGAGCAACGCGTCGAGCAGCTCTTCGCGGGTGAGGTCGTCACGGTCGGAGTCCGCCCCCGGATGCAGCAGGCTTTCGTGGCTGATCCCCACCGGGTACAGCGTCTTGAGCGCCGCCCACAGCGCCTCCAAGTCCCAGTCCTCGGCGTAGCCCTCGACCGTCGCGCCGTCGACGTAGGCGGTGACCACGTCGCGGACCATGTCGAGGGCCTGCTCCTTGAGGTTCTCGCCCTCGAGGATGCGGCGGCGCTCGGCGTAGATCACCTTGCGCTGCTGGTTCATCACCTCGTCGTACTTGAGGACGTTCTTTCTGACCTCGAAGTTCTGCTGCTCGACCTGGGTCTGGGCGCTCTTGATGGCGCGGGTCACCATCTTGTTCTCGATCGGCACGTCGTCGGGCAGGTTCAGCCGGTTGAGCATCGCCTCCAGCGCGGCGCCGTTGAAGCGGCGCATCAGCTCGTCGCTCAGCGACAGGTAGAAGCGCGACTCGCCCGGGTCGCCCTGCCGGCCGGAGCGGCCGCGCAGCTGGTTGTCGATGCGCCGCGACTCGTGGCGTTCGGTGCCCAGCACGTACAGGCCGCCGGCCTCGATCACCTCGGCGGCCTCCTTGCCGGCCTCCTCCTTGACCAGGGCCAGCTCCTCGTGCCAGGCCGTCTCGTACTCCTCGGGCGTCTCCACCGGGTCCAGGCCGCGTTCGCGCAGCCGCTGGTCGGTGAGGAAGTCGACGTTGCCGCCCAGCACGATGTCGGTGCCGCGGCCGGCCATGTTGGTGGCGACGGTGATGCCGCCGCGGCGGCCCGCCACCGCGATGATGCCCGCCTCCTGCTCGTGGTACTTGGCGTTGAGCACGTTGTGCGGGATGCGGCGCTTCTGGAACTGCCGCGACAGGTACTCCGAGCGCTCCACGCTGGTGGTGCCGATCAGGACCGGCTGGCCCTTCTCGTAGCGCTCGGAGACGTCGTCGACCACCGCGATGTACTTGGCTTCCTCGGTCTTGTAGATGAGGTCGGACTGATCGGTGCGGACCATCGGCTTGTTCGTGGGGATGGACACCACGCCCAGCTTGTAGATCTCGTGCAGCTCGGCCGCCTCGGTCTGGGCGGTGCCGGTCATGCCGGCGAGCTTGTCGTAGAGCCGGAAGTAGTTCTGCAGCGTGATGGTGGCCAGCGTCTGGTTCTCGGCCTTGATCTCGACGTGCTCCTTGGCCTCGATGGCCTGGTGCATGCCCTCGTTGTAGCGGCGGCCGATCAGCACGCGGCCGGTGAACTCGTCGACGATGAGCACTTCGCCGTCGCGGACGATGTAGTCCTTGTCGCGGGTGAACAGCTCCTTGGCCTTCAGCGCGTTGTTGAGGTAGCTGACCAGCGGCGAGTTGGCGGCCTCGTAGAGGTTGTCGATGCCGAGCTGGTCCTCGACGAACTCCACGCCCTTTTCGTGCACGCCGACGGTGCGCTTGCGCAGGTCGACCTCGTAGTGGATGTCCTTTTGCATCAGCGGCGCCAGCCGGGCGAACTCCAGGTACCAGTTCGACGCGCCGTCGGCGGGGCCGGAGATGATCAGCGGGGTGCGGGCCTCGTCGATCAGGATCGAGTCGACCTCGTCGACGATGGCGTAGGTGTGCCCGCGCTGCACCAGGTCGTCGAGCGAGTGGGCCATGTTGTCGCGCAGGTAGTCGAAGCCGAACTCGTTGTTGGTCCCGTAGGTGATGTCGGCGTTGTAGGCGACGCGCCGCTCGTCGGGCGTCATCTGCGCCAGGATGACCCCGACCTGCAGGCCCAGGAAGCGGTGCACGCGGCCCATCCACTCGCTGTCGCGCTTGGCCAGGTAGTCGTTGACGGTGACGATGTGCACGCCCTTGCCGGCCAGCGCGTTGAGGTAGGCCGGCAGCACGCAGGTCAGGGTCTTGCCCTCACCGGTCTTCATCTCGGCGACGTTGCCCAGGTGCAACGCGGCCGCGCCCATCACCTGGACGTCGAACGGGCGCTGGTCCAGCACCCGCCACGCGGCCTCGCGGGCCACGGCGAACGCCTCGGGCAGCAGGTCGTCGAGGGTTTCGCCCTCGTCGAGGCGCTTGCGGAACTCGTCGGTCTTGGCCCTCAGCTCCGCGTCGGTGAGCTTCTCGACGTCGTCGGACAACGTGTTGACGTAGTCGGCGACCCGCTTGAGGCGCTTGACCATGCGACCTTCACCCAGGCGCAGCAACTTATCCAGCACGGTGTTGTCCCCTTTGGGGTAATCCCCTATTGATAGGAGTCTTCTTCTTCGATAAACCGACCCCCATCGTAGGTGACGCGCCGCCGATGGCCGCCGTAGCGGCGATCGCAAGCGCGGCGCTGCCGCGCGCCGCGGGTCGCCGCCAGTGGACCCCGCGGCGATCGCAAGCGCGGCGCTGCCGCGCGCTGCGGGGCCCGTCAGGACAGGCTGATCAGCCCGTAGTCGTAGGCGTGGCGACGGTAGACGACGGACGGCCGCTCGGTCTGCTTGTCGAAGAACAAGAAGAAGTCGTGCCCCACGCGCTCCATCTCGTAGAGCGCGTCGTCGACCGTCATCGGCTTGGCCTCGTGCTCCTTGGTGCGCACCACACGGCCCGGCTCGCGTTCGGCGGCGCCGTGCCCGTCGGCGCCGACGCCGTCGTGCTCGTGCGGCCGGACCGGCTCGTTGTTGAACGCCTTGGCCGGTGGCGGGGCGACCGCGGTGGCCGCGGCCAGCGACACCGGCGTCTTGTCGCCGTAGTGCACCTTGCGGCGGTCCTTGACGCGGCGCAGCCGGTTCTCCAGCTTGTCGACCGCCGACTCGAAGGCGGCGTAGAAGCTGTCGGCGCAGGCCTCCGCGCGGCTGACCGGCCCGCGCCCGCGAGCGGTGATCTCCACGCGCTGACAGGACTTGCGCTGGCGCCGGTTGGGCGCGTGCTTGAGCTCGACGTCGAAAAGGTAGATGGAGCGATCGAATCGTTCGAGGCGGGCGAGTTTTTGCGAGACGTAAATGCGGTAGTGATCGGGGATTTCGACGTTGCGGCCCTTGAACACGACTTCGGCGCTAAGTGTCGGTTCGGCCGGCCCGGTGGTGTCTGCCGGCGGTTGGTCGAGAATTTGACCGGAATCCACGGTAAGCCTTGACATACGTGTCAACTCGTTTCCTTTTCCACGTCGCACGCGGTGCGTGCCGGCTTTTATGAAACGCGCCGACGGGGTGGGAGCGGTTTTGGCCGCAGGCTGCCCGCCGGTGCAAGGTGTCGAATACTCACCCCCTCCACGTATGGCGTTTCAACCTGGGGAATCGCGACGAGTGGGTCATTACCAGGAAGCCCAGGATGTTCCTGAAGGTTGTTCTCGACGTTAGCTCGTGTTCGCCTTGGGATGCCACTGCTTTCGTACAGCTGTTGCGAGTTCTTCACATACTCTTGGCGGCCGCACAGCATCACGCGGCCGCGATCGCCAGCACCGCCGCCACGCGTACCCCCGCGGCGCGCAGGGTCCGCACCGACTCGCGCGCCGTCGCCCCCGTCGTGACGATGTCGTCGACGACGACGACCTCCGTGCCGGGCGGGCGACCGCACAACACCACCCGGCCCGCGATGTTGCGTTCGCGCGCCGACGTGCCGAGCCCCACGGAGTCGCGGACCAGCGCCCGCATCCGCAAGGCCTGCGCGACGGCGATGTCCGGGTGTCCGGTCACGGCGGCGCGGGCCAGCCGGGCGACCGGGTCCCCGCCGCGACGGCGCGCCGCCGTGCGCCGCGTCGGCGCGGGCACCAGCGTCAGCGGCGTCTCGACCATCCCCCACGCCAGCAGCCGGTGTACCCCGAGGGCCAGCGCCCGGGCCAGCGGCACCACCAGGTCGGCGCGCCCGTGCTCCTTGCACGCGAGGATCGCCCGGCGCCTCGCGCCGGCGTAGCGGCCCAGCGCGAACACCGGCGCCGCCGGGTCGACCCGCGGGGTGACGACGTGCGGCTCGTCGGGCCTGACGGCGAGCTCGGCCGCGCAGGCGTCGCACCAGCGGGTCGACGGCGCCCCGCAGCCGCCGCATTCCAGCGGCAGGATGAGGTCGAGCACGCTGCCAGTGTGTCGGGCGGGACCGACATCGGGCCGTGCTAGCCCGGCAGCACCGGCGCCGCGCCCGGGACGCTCAACCCGGACACCTCCGACCAGCTCTGCTGGCTTTCGGGCGCCGACGCCGAATACTGCAGCACCCCCTGCGGGGAGGCGACGTACACGGCCGACGGGTTGGCCGCGACCGTCGTCACCGGGATCTGCAGGCCGCGGGACGGCGCGTCGGAGTTCACCCCGTCGAGGTTGACGTAGGACACCGGGTGGCTGGCGTCGGTGCGGGTCACCACGATGTCGTCACCGGTGCGCCAGGACAGCGAGACCACCGAGTTGCCCAGCCCGAAACCCAGCCGGCGCGGGTACGTCAGCGCGTACTGCCCCGCCTGCGTCTGCTCCACGCCGGCGAGGATCACCTGGCCGTTGATTACCATCGCGGCGCGCGTCGAATCGCGGGACAGCTGCAGGTCGGTGATCGGCCCGGGGAAGCTGGCCGCCACCAGCGCGGAATCCACCGGGATCCGCGCGGGCTGGCCGGACGCCGGCTCCTGAATCGCGCGCAGCACGTTGTTGTTGTCCACCACCACCCAGACGGCGTCGTCGAGCGACCAGCTGGGCCGGGTCAGGCTGTGCCCGTCGGCGGACTGGACGGCCTCGCCGCCCAGGTCCCCGATCCACAGCGACGCCGCCTGGTCCGGGGCGCCGCGGCGCAGCGTCACCACCGACGCCACCTGCCGCCCGCTGCGCGACAGCGCGGCGCCGGTCTGATCGCCCATCCGCCCGAAGGCCCCCGCCACGGTGTTGATGTGCTGCCCGTCCAGCCCGGCCAGAGACCCGTTGACCAGCGCGTGCAGCCCCGCCCCCGCGCCGTCGGCCACGCCCGGGTCGGTGGCCGCGACGTCGGAGGTGGTCCACCCCTCGGCGAACCGGTCGTCCAGCGGCGCGCCGTCGGCGTTGATCACGTACGGGCCGCGGATGTCCGCCCGGGCCAGCGTCCAAATGATCTGTGCGGCAAGCAATTGCCGGCTGTGCGGATCGGTGGTGGACAGTTTCTCCAGGTCGACGCGGGCGCCGCCGTAGCCGAGCCCGATGCCGTTCTTGCCGCCGTCGGCCCGGGTCACCGGCCCGCGCAACCGCAGCGGCGGGGCGAGCAGGTTGCGCACCGTGTGGGCCATCTCGGGCCGCGGGCCGGCCAGCATCTTGGACACCAGCTCGGTGGCCAGCTGGTCATGGTCGGCCACCGCGACGTAGCGGGGATCGGGAACCACGGTCTTGCCGGTCGGGTCGGCGAAGTACAGCGTGTTGCGTTTGTAGGTCTCCTGGAACTGCTGCCAGTCCAGGAACACCCCGTTGGGCAGGCGGTCGATCCGCCAGCCGCCGGACGTCTTGACCAACTCGATCGGACCCGGGTCCGGCAGCACGCCCTCGGCGGTTTCGAACACCCCCACATCGGACAGCGAGCCAAGGATGTCCGCGCGCATGGTGGCCGAAACCCGTTCGGCGCCACGGGTTTCCACGAACACCACGTGGTCGATCAGCAGGGCGCTACCGGCGTCGTCCCACGCGTTGGACGCCGACTGGGTGAGGAATTGCCGCGCCGCCAGGTGCCGGTTCGCCGGATCGGCTGTGGCCTTGAGGAATTCGCGCAGCAACACGTCGGGATCCATGCCCGGGGTGGGCTTGGGCAGGTTCGACGGGGCGGGCCGTTCGACGGTGCCGATGGCCTGCGGGGCCGACGCGCTGGGCACCCCGGCGCACCCGCCGAGCAGCACCGCGAAGAACAAGAGCGCAACGACTTTGCGCCACGGCCGCATCAGGCGCCCCTCTCGGCCGGTTCGCGTTGGCGCGCCTTGCGGTCGGGGGCGGTCGGCTCCGGGGCGGGCTGCGGGATGGGCTTGAGCGGCAGCGGGCTGGTGGTGACCTTGTGCCCGCGGACCAGGGGCAGCGTCAGTCGGAAGCAGGCCCCCTGGCCGGGCTCGCCCCACGCCTCCAGCCGGCCTTGGTGCAGCCGCGCGTCCTCGACGCTGATCGCGAGGCCGAGCCCGGTGCCGCCGGATCGGCGCACCCGCGACGGGTCCGAGCGCCAGAACCGGCTGAACACCAGCTTCTCCTCGCCCGGTCGCAGCCCGACTCCGTAGTCGCGAACGGTCACCGCGACGGTGTCCTCGTCGGCGCCCATCCGGATGTCGACCGGCTTGTGCTCGGCGTGGTCGATGGCGTTGGCGATCAGGTTGCGCAGGATGCGCTCCACCCGGCGCGGGTCGACCTCGGCGATCACCTCTTCGGACGGCATGTCCACCCGCAACTCGATGCCGGCCTCCTCGGCCAGGTGGCCCACGTTGCCGAGCGCGCTTTGCACGGTGGTGCGCAGGTCCACCGCCTCGACGGACAGCTCGGCCACACCGGCGTCGTGCCGGGAGATCTCCAGCAGGTCGTTGAGCAGCGTCTCGAACCGGTCCAGCTCGTTGACCATCAGCTCGGTGGACCGGGCCAGCGTCGGGTCGAGGTCGGCGCTGTGGTCGTAGATCAGGTCGGCGGCCATCCGCACGGTGGTGAGCGGCGTGCGCAGCTCGTGGCTGACGTCGGAGGTGAACCGGCGCTGCAGGTTGCCGAACTCCTCCAGCTGGGTGATCTGCCGGGACAGGCTCTCGGCCATGTCGTTGAACGACACGGCGAGCCGCGCCATGTCGTCCTCGCCGCGCACCGGCATCCGCTCGGACAGGTGGCCCTCGGCGAACCGCTCGGCGATCCGCGACGCCGAGCGGACCGGCACCACCACCTGGCGCGAGACCAGCAGCGCGATCCCGGCGAGCAGCACCAGCAGCACGGCGCCGCCGGTGATCATCGTGCCGCGCACCAGCTGGATGGTGGCCTGCTCGTTCTTCAGCGGGAAGATCAGATACAGCTCAACGTTGGCCACCTGCGAGGACGTCGGGGTCCCGACGATCAGCGCCGGCCCCGAGAAGCCGTCGGTATGCACGGTCGCGTACTGGTAGGCCGCCTGCCCGGCCTTGATGAAGCCGCGCAACGAGCTGGGCACCTGGTCGACGGGCCCCGCCGTGCTGGCGGCGCGGGGGCCGTCGCCCGGCACCATCAGCACCGCGTCGAAGGCCCCGGCCAGCCCGGCGCCCGAGGCGGTGTCGGTCTTCGAGGTCAAGGTGTTGCGGGCCAGCTGCAGGCTGCTGTCCAGCGACCGGGTCTCCTCGCCGTTGACGATCCCGCCGACGGTGGTGCGCGCCCGCTCGATCTGCTCGATGGCGGCCCTGACCTTGACGTCCAGCACCCGGTTGGTGACCTGGCTGGTCAGTACGAAGCCGAGCGCGAGGATCACGGCCAGTGACAGCCCAAGCGTCAGCGCCACGACTCGCAGCTGTAGCGATCGACGCCAGGCAACCCCCACGGCTCGACTCAACGCACCCATGCCGCGGGTCATGGGGCCAGAGCGCCCCCAACGGCTCCTCGTGCGTCGCGGCGAGCGCCAGATCACGGAGGTCCGGCCTTGTATCCCACTCCTCGAACGGTCAACACCACAGTCGGGTTCTCAGGGTCTTTCTCGACCTTGGCCCGCAGACGCTGGACGTGCACGTTCACCAGGCGGGTGTCCGCCGGGTGCCGATAGCCCCACACCTGTTCGAGCAGCACATCACGAGTAAACACCTGGCGCGGTTTGCGTGCCAGCGCGACCAACAGGTCGAACTCCAGTGGTGTGAGGGAGATCTGCTCGCCGTTGCGGGTGACCTTGTGCGCCGGCACGTCGATGTCGACGTCGGCGATCGACAGCATCTCGGCGGGCTCGTCGTCGTTGCGGCGCAGCCGCGCGCGCACCCGGGCGACCAGCTCCTTGGGCTTGAACGGCTTCATGATGTAGTCGTCGGCGCCCGACTCCAGGCCGAGCACCACGTCCACGGTGTCGGTCTTGGCGGTGAGCATGACGATCGGGACGCCGGAGTCGGCACGGAGCACGCGGCACACGTCGATGCCGTTCATGCCCGGCAGCATCAGGTCCAGCAGCACCAGATCGGGGCGCAACTCGCGCACCGCGGTCAGCGCCTGAGTGCCGTCGCCGATAACCGCTGTGTCGAAGCCCTCCCCACGCAGCACGATAGTGAGCATCTCGGCCAGCGAAGCGTCGTCGTCGACGACCAGAATCCTTTGCCTCATGGAGTCCATGGTGTCACCAGATCGGGACAAATTCGGCGCACCACACGGGCGTTTCGTGCCCGATACCGCCAAATCGTGACAAATCTGTGCTACTCGGCGGTCAAAGTCGTGGCCAGCGCGCCCGGATCGACGTCGGCGTCGACGACGAGCCAACGCCCGCACCAGCCCGCGGCGGCCAGCTCAGCGTAGACCGCGCCGGTGCGCCGCTGCAGTTCGTCGTCGCGTTCGTAGCTGTCGCGCGGCCGGCCCGGCTCGTGCTCGGCGCGGTGCCGGGCCCGCCGCCCCGCGAGCTCGGCGGGGACCGCGAGCAGCACCTGCCAGTCGGGCGCGGGCAGCGCCAGCCGCTGGTATTCGAGGCGATGGACCCAGGCGACCGCCTCCCCCGCCGCGCCCTCGCGCAGCCGCGCCGCGCTGTAGGCCGCGTTGGAGGCCACGTAGCGATCCATGATCACCACGTCGTAATCGCGGCGCAGGCCCTCGATCTCGCCGATGGCCCCGGCACGGTCGAGCGCGAAGAGCATCGCCATCGCATACACCGACGACGCGAGGTCACCGTGCTCGCCGTGCAGCGCCTCGGCCGCGACGTCGGCGGTCACCGATCGGCCGTAGCGCGGGAAGGCCAGCGTGGCCACCGACATCCCGGCGGACTCGAAGGCCTTCTGCAATCCCGCCGACAAGGTCCGCTTGCCCGCGCCGTCGACGCCCTCGATCGCGATCAGCACGGCGCGAGCCTAGCGGCCGCGCGTCGAGCGTGAAACTGCTGCGAATTTCTTGCCAAATTCTCGCAACAGCTTCACGCTCGGCGATCGAAGGCTCAGTAGCGGTAGTGGTCGGCCTTGTACGGGCCGTCGACGTCGACGCCGATGTACTCGGCCTGCTCCTTGGTCAGCTTGGTCAGCTGGCCGCCGAGCGCCTCGACGTGGATGCGGGCCACCTTCTCGTCGAGGTGCTTGGGCAGCCGGTACACCTCGTTGTCGTACTCGTCGTTCTTGGTCCACAGCTCGATCTGGGCGATCACCTGGTTGGAGAAGCTGTTGCTCATCACGAACGACGGGTGGCCGGTGGCGTTGCCCAGGTTCAGCAGCCGGCCCTCGGAGAGCAGGATGATCGACTTGCCGCTGTCGGGGAACGTCCACACGTCGACCTGCGGGCGGATGTTGACCTTGGTGGCGCCGGACTTCTCGAGCTGGGCGACCTGGATCTCGTTGTCGAAGTGCCCGATGTTGCCCAGCACCGCGTGGTCCTTCATCGCCTTCATGTGCTCGAGGGTGATGATGTCCTTGTTGCCGGTCGCGGTGATGACGATGTCCGCCTCGCCGATCGCGTCCTCGACCGTCTTGACGTCGTAGCCCTCCATCAGCGCCTGCAGCGCGTTGATCGGGTCGATCTCGGTGACGACGACGCGCGCGCCCTGGCCCTTGACCGAGTCCGCGCAGCCCTTGCCGACGTCGCCGTAGCCGCAGATCAGCACCTTCTTGCCGCCGATCAGCACGTCGGTGCCGCGGTTGATGCCGTCGATCAGCGAGTGGCGGCAGCCGTACTTGTTGTCGAACTTGGACTTGGTGACCGAGTCGTTGACGTTGATCGCCGGGAACGCCAGATCACCGGCCGCGGCGAACTGGTAGAGCCGCAGCACGCCGGTGGTGGTCTCCTCGGTGACGCCCTTGACCGACTCGGAGATCTTCGTCCACTTGTCCTTGTCGGTCTCGAACCGGTTGCGCAGCAGCTCGAGGAAGACCTTCCACTCGGTGGGGTCGTCTTCTTCCGCCGGGGGCACCACGCCGGCCTTCTCGTACTGCGCGCCGCGCAGCACCAGCATGGTCGCGTCGCCGCCGTCGTCGAGGATCATGTTGGCCGGCTCGTCGGGCCAGGTCAGCATCTGCTCGGCGGCCCACCAGTACTCCTCGAGCGTCTCGCCCTTCCAGGCGAACACCGGCACACCCTTGGGCTCCTCGGGCGTGCCGTGCGGGCCGACGACGACCGCGGCGGCGGCGTGGTCCTGGGTGGAGAAGATGTTGCAGGACGCCCACCGCACCTGCGCGCCGAGCGAGACGAGCGTCTCGATGAGCACGGCGGTCTGCACGGTCATGTGCAGCGAGCCCGAGATGCGCGCGCCCTTGAGCGGTTGCACCTCGGCGTACTCGCGGCGCAGCGACATCAGACCCGGCATCTCCTGCTCGGAGAGCTCGATGTCCCGGCGACCGTAATCCGCCAGCGACAGGTCGGCGACCTTGAAATCGATGCCGTTGCGGACGTCGGCGGTTAACGAACTTTCGGTCGTCGTCATGGCGTTGCGCTTCCTTCTTATGGCTTGAGTGTTCCCAGCAGTACTTAGCTTAGGTATGTTCTTGCGCCACTGTAGTCGCCGAGCGCTCAGGGGATATCGATGACCCCGTGCCGCTCCGCGAACGGCGTCATGAGCCTGGCGAGGTCCGCCGCGACGTCGTGATCGGCCTCCGGCGGCATCGACACGTAGCTCAGCGCGAGCCGCACGATGGCGCGCGCCAGCACGCCGGCGTCCTCGTCGCTGGCGGCCACCCAGCTCTGGGTCAACGACGTGGTCAGGCGGGTCGACGCCCGGGTGATGATGGGCGCGCTGTCGGTGGTGATGAGCTGCAGCAGGTCGGGCTTGGCGACGCCGGTCAGCAGGGAGATCACCAGCGGGTCGGCCGCGGACTCGGCGAAGAACGACCGGAAGCCCTGCAGGAACGCCTCGTAGAGGTGGCCGACGTTGGCGTCGATCGCGCCGCCGACCGCGTCGACCAGGCGGTCGGCCAGGCGCAGGGCGTAGCCCTGGGCCAGGCCCTGGCGCGAGCCGAACTCGTTGTAGATGGTCTGCCGGCTGATGCCCGCGGCGCGGGCCACGTCCGCCAGCGTGATGGCAGACCAGTCCCGGGCCAGCAGCAGGTCCCGCATCGCGTCGAGCACCGAGTCGCGCAGCAGGACGCGCGACGCCTCCGCGTACGGCATCCGCTTCACAGGCGCGACTGTAACGCTCACGGTCGCGCCACCTCCACCATCTCGAAGTCGGACTTCGCCGCGCCGCAGTCCGGGCAGCTCCAGTCCTCGGGGATGTCGTCCCAGCGGGTGCCAGGCGCGATGCCGTCCTCCGGCCAGCCCAGCGCCTCGTCGTACTCGAACCCGCACTGGATGCAGCGGAACAGCCTGTAGTCACTCATGCGTTGGCTCCTTGTCTCTCGAAGTCGACCTTCTCGCGCACCGCGCAATCGGGGCAGCACCAGTCGTCGGGGATGTCGCCGAAGGGCGTGCCCGCGGGAAACCCTTCCCGCGGAGCGCCTTTCGCTTCGTCGTACACGTAGTCGCAGCCCGGGCAGCGGTAGGCGCTCATGCGCTCACCGCGTAGCGCGCCAGCACCCGGTCGCGGACCCGCGGGTGGATGTTGACCTTGGTGATGTCGCCGTCGTAATGGGACAGCACCCGATGGTCCATCACCTTGCGCCACAGCGGCGGGAAGTAGGTCAGCGAGATCATCGACGCGTACCCGCTGGGCAGGTTGGGCGAGCCCTCGATGCTGCGCAGCGTCTGGTAGCGCCGGGTCGGGTTGGCATGGTGATCGCTGTGCCGCTGCAGGTGGTAGAGGAACAGGTTCGTCACGATGTGGTCGGAGTTCCAGCTGTGCACCGGGGCGCACCGCTCGTAGCGGGCTTTCCCGGAAGGCGAGTCGAGCTTCTGCCGCAGCAGGCCGTAGTGCTCGAGGTAGTTGACCGCCTCCAGCAGGCTGAACCCGAACACCGCCTGGATGATCACGAATCCGATGAGCGCCGGGCCGAAGAAGGCGATCAGCGCGCCCCACAGCACCACCGACATCGCCCAGGCGTTGAGCACGTCGTTGCCCGGGTAGGTCCGGGGATCCCAGGGGTTCTTGTTCAGCCGGCGCAGCCGCTGGGCCTCCAGCCGCAACGCCGAACGCAGGCTCCCGAAGACGCTGCGCGGCAGGAATTCCCAGAACGTCTCGCCGAAGCGCGCCGACGCCGGGTCTTCGGGAGTGGACACCCGCACGTGGTGACCGCGGTTGTGCTCGATGTAGAAGTGGCCGTAGCAGGACTGCGCCAGGGTGAGCTTGGACAGCCACCGCTCCAGCGACTCCTTCTTGTGCCCCATCTCGTGGGCCGTGTTGATCCCGACCCCGCCGAGGACCCCGACCGACAGCGCCACGCCCAGCTTGCCGGCCCAGCCCAGTCCCCCTTCAGAACCAGCCGGGAAGCCGAGCCAGCTCAGGTCGGACGCGGTGAACAGGTAGGCGCCCAGGAGCACGCTGAGGTATTGGAACGGGAGGTAGACGTAGGTGCAGCGGCGGTAGTACTTGTCGTTCTCCAGGCGCTCCATCACCTCGTCGGGCGGGTTCTGACCGTCGGGGCCGAACCGCACGTCGAGGAGCGGCAGCAGGATGTAGAGCAGGATCGGCCCGATCCACAGCGGCACCTGCGCGGCGGCGTGCCAGCCGAACCGGTTCAGCGCCCAGACGATCGGCAGCATCACGAAGAGCGCGGTCGGGGCGATCAGTCCCATGAGCCACAGATGGCGCTTGCGGTCCCGCCAGGTCGCCGCTTCGAGTGTCGTCATAGGACCAAACCTCCGTGTGGGTCGTGGAGCTTCGCCGAGCCGGTAAATCCGCAGACAAAGTGCGAGTAAGGGCCTGCGGATTTACAGGCTCGGCAAAACAAAGCGCATCTCGAGGTTGGACATTACTGCCGTTTGCGTCTCCTGTCTAGACACAGAACGCTATTTTGTAAACGAAACCGCCTCCGCGGGCTCCCGCCCGGCGTCCCGGCGGCCCTGCACGGAGTGCCGGTACCCGTAGCCGGCGTAGATCGCGGTTCCCACCACCAGCCACACGCCGAACCGAACCCAGGTCAACGCGGTGAGGTTGAGCATCAGCCACACGCAGGCGCAGATCGACGCGATGGGCAGCACCGGCACCCATGGGGCTCGGAACCCCCGCTCCAGGTCCGGCCGGGTGCGGCGCAGGACCATGACGCCGGCAGACACCAGGACGAACGCGAACAGCGTCCCGACGTTGACCATCTCCTCGAGCTTGGCGATCGGAAACACCGACGCCGTCGCCGCCACCACCACCGCGACCAGCACCGTGATCCGGACCGGGGTGCCGCGCGACCCGGTCTTGGCCAGCGGCCGCGGCAGCAGCCCGTCGCGCGCCATCGCGAACAGCACCCGGCACTGCCCGAGCATCAGCACCATCACGACGGTCGTCAGCCCCGCCAGCGCGCCGATGGCGATGATTTTGCTGGCCCACTGAATCCCGTTAGCCGCGAACGCCGTGGCCAGGTTGGCCGGCTTGTGGCCGGGCATTGTCTTGAGCTGGGTGTAGGACACCATGCCGGACAGCACGACCGCGACGGCGACGTACAGCAGGGTGACGATGCCCAGCGAGACCAGGATTCCCCGCGGAACGTCGCGCTGGGGCCGCTTGGTCTCCTCGGCCATGGTGGCGACGATGTCGAACCCGATGAACGCGAAGAACACGATGGACGCGCCCGCCAGGACGCCGTACAGGCCGTAGTGACTGCTGTGGGCCCCGGTCAGCAGCGACAGCACCGACTGGTTGATGCCCGAGGCCGCCGGCCCGGCCTCCGGCTTCGGGATGAACGGCGAGTAGTTGGAGCCCTTGATGTAGAAGGCGCCGACGATCACGACGAGCAGCACCACCGACACTTTGATGCCGGTGATCACCGCGGAGAACCGGGACGACAGCTTGGTTCCCAGGGCGATCAGCGTCGCGACCGTCGCGACGATCAGCAGCGCGCCCCAGTCCAGCTGGATCGACCCGAGTTGGATTGTGCCGCCGGCGAATCCGAACACGTTGCCGAGGTAGCTCGACCAGCCCTTGGACACGACGGCGGCGCCGACCGCCAACTCCAGCAGCAGGTTCCAGCCGATGGTCCAGGCGAGGAACTCCCCGAAGGTGGCGTAGGAGAACGTGTAGGCGCTGCCCGCCACGGGCAGCGTCGAGGCGAATTCGGCGTAACACAGGGCGGCCAGCGCGCAGGTGATGGCCGCGATGATGAACGAGATCCAGATGGCGGGCCCGGTGATGTCGCCGGTGGTGGACGCGGTCACGGTGAAGATCCCGGCGCCGATCACCACCGCGACGCCGAACACGGTCAGGTCCCACCACGTCAGCTCCCGGCGCAGCCGGGTCTCGGGCTCGTCGGTGTCGGCGATCGATTGCTCGACCGATTTGGTGCGCCATCGATTCGCCATTCGGCCGCCCCCTTCCGGATGTGCCCGTTGGACCGCACAGTACTGGGTAGTCTGCGAGCATGGCGGGAAGCGGGGGGAACGCACGGGGTCACGCGGCGGTCATCGGGGGAAGCATCGCCGGCTTGTGTGCGGCGCGGGTGCTTTCGGATTGCTACTCGCGGGTGACGGTGTACGAGCGCGACGAGTTGCCGAGGGCGCCGGCGAACCGCGCGGCCGTCCCGCAGGACCGGCATCTGCACATGCTGATGGCGCGCGGGGCGGCGGAGTTCGAGAGCCTCTTCCCCGGCCTGCTGGCCGACATGGTGGCCGCGGGCGTGCCCATGCTGGAGAACCGGCCGGACTGCATCCACCTCGGCGCCGCGGGCCATGTCCTCGGGACCGGGCACACGCTGCGCGACGAGTTCACCGCCTATGTGCCCAGCCGGCCGCACCTGGAGTGGCAGCTGCGCCGGCGGGTGCGCGACATCGACAACGTCGAGATCGTGCGGCGGTCGGTTTTCGAGCCGCGCTACGACCGCGGGCGCCAGCGCGTCACCGGTGTGCTGCTGGACCCCCAGGGCCAGGGCGAGCCGGAGTTCGTGCCCACCGACCTCGTCGTCGACGCCGCGGGCCGGGGTACCCGGCTGCCGGTGTGGTTGGAGCAGTGGGGATTTCAGCGCCCGGTCGAGGCCACCATCGACATCGGCATCCACTACGCGTCCCACCAGTTCCGGATGCCGGAGGGCGTGATCGCCGAGAAGGTGGTGGTCGCCGGCGCCTCCCACGACGAGTCGCTCGGGCTGGGCATGCTGCATTACGAGGACCGCGTGTGGGTGCTGACCACGTTCGGCGTGGCCGACGCCAAACCGCCCCGGACCTTCCCGGAGATGCTCGCGCTGGCCGACAAGCTGCTGCCCGCGCATCTCAATGCCGCGCTGGCGCAGGCGGAACCGTTCGGCGAGCCGGCGTTTCACGCGTTTCCGGCCAGCCGGTGGCGCCGCTACCACAAACTGGACCGCTTCCCCGCCTGCATCGTACCGTTCGGCGACGCCGTCGCCAGCTTCAACCCCACCTTCGGGCAGGGCATGACGATGACGTCGCTGCAGGCCGGTCACCTGCGGCGGGCGCTGCAATCCGACGACCTCGCCCGCGAGCTGAATCGGGCCACCGCCAAGACCACCTACCCCGTGTGGATGATGAACGCCATCGGCGACATCACGTTCCACCACGCCACCACGAAGGGATCGATCCCCTGGTGGTGGCGGCCCTCCGGCGCGCTGTTCGACCAGTTCCTCGGGGCCGCCGAAACCGATCCCGTTCTGGCCGAGTGGTTTTTGCGCCGGTTCTCCCTGTTGGACAGCCTGTACATGGTCCCGCCGCCGCGGATCGTCGGGCGGGCCATGGCGCACAACATGCGGCTGTGGCTGCGCGAGCGCCGGGAAGCCCGTAACGACAGGACTAGCGCCCTTACAGCCCCTCGGTCACCCTGAACAGCTTGGCGGGCTCGCGCGCGACCAGCCGGATGGGCCCGTCGTCGGCCGCCACCCAGGCGGCCATGCCCCGCTCCAGCGTGAGCGATCCCGACTTGGCGTGCACCGTGGCGCAGCCCTCGCTGCACAACAGGATTTGCGGGCCCTCGTGGCTGCACGTCGCGTCGACCTCGTGGCCGAGGTACTCGCCGTCGAGCGCCAGGACCGCGACGGCGAACTCGGCGGTCGGCGTCTCGTAGATCCGGCCGAACCCCTCGCAGCGGACGTGCGGGCGCAGTTGCGCCTCGGTGGTGGGGGTGAAGTCCAGCACCCGCAGCAGCTCGGGCACGTCGACGTGCTTGGGGGTGAGCCCGCCGCGTAACACGTTGTCGGAGTTGGCCATCACCTCGACCGCGAAGCCGCGCAGGTAGGTGTGCAGGTTGCCGGCCGACACGAAGATGGCTTCGCCCGGGGCCAGCGTGATGCGGTTGAGCAGCAGCGCGGCCAGCACGCCGGCGTCACCGGGATAGCGTTCGCCGAGCTCCAGCACGGTCTTGGCCTCGGCCGCGAATTCCGTTGCCCCGGAGCTGACGTAGGCGATCGCGCCGTCCAGTACGGCGGGGACCAGCACGTCGATGTCGGGCTGCGGCGCGGTGATCCAGGTGGTGAACAGCGCGCGCAGGCCGTCGGCGTCGGATTGGTCGTTCAGCAGGTCGATGTAGGGGTCGAGGTCGGAGACGGCCAGCGCGCGCAGCAACTCGATGGTCGCCGACGCCTGGCGAAAGCCGGCCAGCGCCTCGAAGGACTGCAGCGCCACCAACAACTCCGGCTTGTGGGAGGTGTCGCGGTAGTTGCGCAACGGCGAGGACACCGGGATGCCCAGCCGCTCCTCGCGCAGGTAGCCCTCGACCGCCTGCTCGGCGCTGGGGTGGGCCTGCAGCGACAGCGGCTCGTCGGCGGCGAGCACCTTGACCAAAAACGGCAGCACGTCCCCGAACCGGGCGCGCGACCCCGCCCCGAGCTGCCCCTCCGGGTCGGCGACCAGGGCCTCGAGCAACGAGACCTCGCCCTTGTCCGTTTCCAGCCAGGCCGGGTCGCCGGGGTGGGCGCCGAACCAGAGCTCGGCCTCGGGATGGGCGGCCGGAATCGTGCGCCCGGTGAATTCCGCAATGGCGGTGCGCGATCCCCAGGCGTACGTCCGCAAGGCCCCGCGAAGCAGTTCCACTTGTTTATCTATCCCCGCACCAGTCGCATGTAAACCGCGGCCATCTCGAGCCGGACGGCCAATACTGCCAGTTGCTGCTCGGCGCTGATGGCGCCCCCCAACGCCGGCGCAACCGTCGAACCGGCCGACCCGCCGGGCCCGTCGGGAACGTCCTCGGCGGCAAGCAAGTACACGTCGTCGAACCCCGCCGTCCGCGCGGCGACGACCGTCTGTTCGGCCGACAGGGTCAGGGCCAGCACCCGCAGCCGCTCGGGCCGCGGGCCGTCGATCTCCTCGTCGTGGAAAAGGTCGTCCACCGACCCGCCGCTCGCGCCGGGGGCCGCCCGCAGCGCCAGCACGGCATCCGCCAGCCCGGCGGCCGCGACCACCTCGTGGGCGAGCCGCAGCAGCACCGAGCTGCCGTGCCGGGCCAGCGCCAGCGTGGCGGCGCAGTCGCCCGCCAGCGCCACCCGGCGGCCGGCGATCCGCGCGGCAATCGTCTTGGCGGGGTTGGTGAACAGCTCGCGGCCGGCGCTGTTGCGCAGCGCCTCGGCATCGAGCTCGTCGGCGAGCACGCCCAGGTCCTGCCCCCCGGGCCGCGGGTCGACGGTGCCCAGGACGGCCAGGCCCGCGGCGAGGTAGCGGCACAGCCCCAACTCGTCGGGCACCCAGACCCGCGGCTCCAGCACGGCGGCGCGCCCGGCCGTGGAATCGCGCAGCGGGCCCTCGTACGGGGCGGCGACGACCACCCGCGCGCCCCGGCGCACCGCGGTCGCCGCGGCGGTGACCAGCGCGGGATCGCCGGGGTCGTCGCCGGCGACCACCAGCACGTCCAGCGGACCGACCCAGGGCGGCGCCTCGCCGGTGACCACGATCGGCTGGGAGGCCACCCCGCCCAGCGTGGCGGCCAGGATCGCGCCGGCGGTTCCGGCCGTCCCGCGGCCGGCCACCCAGATCACGCTGCGCGCGCGGTCGTCGGTCCGCAGCGAGTCCAGCGCGCCCTCGTCGGTGGCCGCGGCGATCGCGCGCACCTGCGCGCCCGCCGACGACGCCGCCCGCAACAGGCCCTCGGTGTCGGCAGCGAGCAGGCCGTCGGCGTCTTCGAGGTCGATCGCCGCGGTGGCGTTCACGGTGCGGCCCCGGCGATCTCGGCGCGGACCTGGGCGACGACGGCGTCGACGTCCTCGGTGGTGCGGCCCTCCACGTTGAGCCGCAGCAGCGGCTCGGTGTTCGAGCTGCGCAGGTTGAACCAGCTGCCGTCGCCCAAATCGACCGTCACCCCGTCCAGGTGATCGATGGACTGAATCCGGGTGCCGAACGATTTCAGCACCGTGTCCACACAATACGACGCGTCGGCCACGGTGAAGTTGATCTCGCCGGACGACTCGTAGCGCTGGTAGTCGGCCGTCAGTTCCGACAGCGGCCGGTCGTGCTCGCCGAGGGCGGCCAGCACGTACAGCGCCGCCAGCATCCCGGAGTCGGCGCCCCAGAAATCCCGGAAGTAATAGTGCGCGGAATGCTCGCCGCCGAAGATCGCACCGGTGTCGGCCATCAGCGCCTTGATATAGGAGTGGCCGACCCGCGAGCGCAGCGGGGTGCCGCCGCGCTCGGTGACCAGTTCGGGCACCGCGCGGGAGGTGATCACGTTGTGGATGATCGTGGCGCCGATCTCCCGGCCCAGCTCCCGGGCCGCCACCAGGCTGGTCACCGTCGACGGCGACACCAGCCGCCCCCGCTCGTCGACGACGAAGCACCGGTCGGCGTCCCCGTCGAAGGCCAGACCGATGTCGGCGCCGCTGTCGCGCACGAACTTCTGCAGGTCCACCAGGTTGGCCGGGTCGAGCGGGTTGGCCTCGTGATTGGGGAACGACCCGTCGAGTTCGAAGTACAACGGCAGCAAGGTGATCGAGTCGATCGCGCCCAGCACGGCCGGGGCGGTGTGGCCGGCCATGCCGTTGCCGGCGTCCACGGCCACCCGCAGCGGCCGCAGCCCGGAGGTGTCGACCAGCGAACGCAGGAACGCCCCGTAGTCGGCCAGCACGTCGCGATCGGTCGCGGTCCCCGGCGGGCCGTCATACGCCGCAACCCCGGCGATTACGTCGTCGCTGATGGTGCTCAGCCCGGTGTCCGCGCCGACCGGCTTCGCGCCGGCCCGGCACAACTTGATGCCGTTGTAGGCCGCCGGGTTGTGGCTCGCGGTGAACATCGCGCCCGGGCAATCCAGCTGTCCCGAGGCGAAATAAAGCTGATCGGTGGAGGCCAAACCGATCCGCACCACGTCCAGGCCCTGGCCCATCACCCCGCGCGCAAACGCCGCGGCCAGCCCCGGCGAGCTGTCCCGCATGTCGTGGCCGAGCACCACCTGCCCGGCGCCCTCGGCGCGCATCAACGCGGCGAACGCGGCGCCCAGTTCGGCGACCAGCGACTCGTCGAGTTCCTCGCCGACCAGCCCGCGCACGTCGTATGCCTTGACGACGCGGCGAACGGTCGCGGCGGACCCTGACATGCGAAACTCCTGACGCTCCTGACGGTGGGGCTCTTGGCGTCAGCCTATCGGCCCGGGAAAAGCGTGCGGCCCGTTAGACCCGGCCAGTCAGAGCTAGATCCGGCTGGATCCGGCTAGTCCGAGGGGTCGGGCAACACCCGCAGATGTCCGCGACGGCGACCGGAGCGGCGCTCAGGCGGCGCGAGCAGCCCGCTGCTCGGCGCGGTGGCCTGGGCTCCGGCGTGAATGTGGGGATCGGAAAAGCCGTTGAGTGGCGTGCCCGCAACCGGGTGGCCCAGGGCCCCGTCGCCCGGGCGCCCCTCGCGCACCGCGTCGGCCAGGGCGACCAGGTCGTCCTCGTCGGGGTGGGTGGGCTCGGCAAGCAGCGGGCCGGCGTGGCGCACCAGGTCCCAGCCGCGGGGGGCGGTGATCCGGCCGGCGTGACCGACGCACAGGTCCCAGGAGTGCGGCTCGCGGGCGGTGGCGAGCGGGCCCACCACTGCCGTCGAGTCCGAGTAGACGAACGTCAAGGTCGCCACGGCGTAGTGCGGACACCCGGGCCGGCAACAGCGACGGGGAACGTTCACGCCGAAAGGCTATCGTGCGCAAACGCCACGGAAGCGACGGACACGCGCATCCGCTCGACCCGCGATGTCGAACCGTTACCATCGGCGCGTGGGCGATTCCCGCGGCTCCCCGCACAGCGATCGGACGGGGCGCCGGTCGGCTTCCTACCGAGGGTCGCGCCGCGGCCGCGACATGCGCGGTCCGCTGCTGCCCCCGACCGTGCCCGGCTGGCGCAGCCGTGCCGAGCGGTTCGACATGGCGGTGCTGGAGGCCTACGAGCCGATCGAGCGGCGCTGGCAGGACCGGGTGTCCGAACTCGACGTGGCCGTTGACGAGATCCCGCGGATCGCCGCCAAGGACCCCGACAGTGTGCAGTGGCCGCCGGAGGTCATCGCCGACGGGCCGATCGCGCTGGCCCGGTTGATCCCGGCCGGCGTCGACGTCCGGGGCAATTCCACGCGGGCACGAATTGTGTTGTTCCGCAAGCCGATTGAGCGACGGGCCAAGGACACCGACGAACTCGGCGAGTTGTTGCACGAAATCCTGGTGGCCCAGGTGGCCATCTACCTGGACGTCGAGCCCTCCGTCATCGACCCCACGATCGACGACGAATAGCGCCGGGCGTCAGATGATGCCGCGCTTGAGGCGGCGGCGCTCCCGCTCGGACAGACCGCCCCAGATGCCGAAGCGCTCGTCGTGCGCCAGGGCGTACTCCAGGCACTCGTGGC
The DNA here is from genome assembly GCF_002101815.1 of Mycobacterium paraense. Classification (GTDB taxonomy): domain Bacteria; phylum Actinomycetota; class Actinomycetes; order Mycobacteriales; family Mycobacteriaceae; genus Mycobacterium; species Mycobacterium paraense. Next base: position 411,988 of record NZ_LQPM01000013.1, read on the forward strand.
GAACCTCGCAACCCAGGCAGATCTTCTTGGCCTCGCGGGTGGAGCCGCCCTTCTCCGGGAAGAAGGCCTCGGGATCGGTCTGCGCGCACAGCGCGCGGTCCTGCCACTGATCCGGGGTCGCCGGCGGCAGCGGCTCGGGCTCGAAAGCGACTGGGGCGTCGGGAACCACAGTCAGGTGCGGACGGACCGGTGCCGCCGGCGCCGAGCCGATCATGGTGTGCGGTGTGCCTGTCATAACGCCCCGAAGGTGCTCATAAGACATGCTTCGTCCGCCTCCTCAGCTTTGATTTGAGAGAGTGAGTGTGTTCCCACTGTTCTGATGTACAGACAATTCGAACATGTGATCGAATCTCGGTCTGCGACACCGGAATCGGCCGGCCAACCGGGAAATGACACTGATGTGATTAGACACGGGTTGATCTGCCTGGTCAAGCGTTTCGGCGCATTTCCATATCATCTCGTGACCAAATTCCGGCGTTTCCGTTGTTTTGGGCCTTCGGCGTGTCCATCACAGTCGCATCACGGGCAGTACTGTCGAGCCCTGTGAAGGTCAAGTGAAGGTCACGGTTCTGGCCGGTGGGGTTGGCGGCGCCCGGTTCCTGCTGGGGGTTCAACAGCTGTTCGGGCTGGGTCAATTTGAAACGCAACAGGGTCCACGCACCGACAGCCACGAGCTGACCGCGGTCGTCAACGTCGGCGATGACGCCTGGATCCACGGATTGCGCGTCTGTCCGGATTTGGACACCTGCATGTACACCTTAGGTGGAGGCGTCGACCCGGAGCGCGGGTGGGGGCACCGCGACGAAACATGGCACGCCAAGGAGGAATTGGCGCGCTACGGCGTGCAGCCCGACTGGTTCCAGCTCGGCGACCGAGACCTGGGCACCCACCTGGTGCGCACCCAGATGCTCAACGCGGGCTACCCGCTGTCGCAGATCACCACGGCGCTGTGCGATCGCTGGCAGCCGGGCGCCCGGCTGCTGCCCGCGACCGACGACCGCTGCGAGACGCACGTGGTGATCACCGATCCGGCCGACGACAGCCGGCGGGCGATCCACTTCCAGGAATGGTGGGTGCGCTACCGGGCGCAGGTGCCCACGCACAGCTTCGCGTTCGTCGGCGCCGAAAAGGCCAGCGCCGCAGCCGAAGCGGTGGCGGCCATCGCCGACGCCGACGTCATCCTGCTGGCGCCGTCCAACCCGGTGGTCAGCGTCGGGGCCATCCTGGCGGTCCCGGGCATCCGCGGCGCGCTGCGCGCCGCCAAGGCCCCGGTCGTCGGCTACTCCCCGATCATCGGCGGAAAGCCGTTGCGCGGCATGGCCGATGCCTGCCTGTCCGTGATCGGGGTCGACTCCACCGCGGAGGCGGTCGGCCGGCATTTCGGCTCGCGGCGCGCCACCGGGATCCTGGACTGCTGGCTGATCCACGAGGGCGACGAGGCCGTCGTCGACGGGGTCGACGTGCGCGCGGTACCGCTGTTGATGAGCGACCCCAAGGCGACGGCCGAGATGGTCCGCGCGGGGCTGGAGCTGGCGGGCGTGGGCCAGTGAGCGAGCACGGCACCGCGGCCACCGTCGAGATCCTGCCCGTCACCGGGCTGCCCGAATTCCGGCCCGGGGACGACCTGGGCGCCGCCGTCGCCGCGGCCGCACCCTGGCTCCGAGACGGGGACGTCGTCGTGGTCACCAGCAAGGTGGTGTCCAAGTGCGAAGGGCGCCTGGTGCCGGCCCCCCGGGACGCCGAGGAGCGCGATCGGCTGCGCCGCAAGCTCGTCGACGACGAGGCGGTGCGCGTGCTGGCACGCAAGGGCCAGACGCTGATCACCGAGAACCGGCTCGGCCTGGTCCAGGCCGCCGCCGGCGTGGACGGGTCCAACGTCGGCCGCGACGAGCTGGCGCTGCTGCCCGTCGATCCCGACGCCAGCGCCGCGGCGCTGCGGGACGCGCTGCGCGAGCGGCTGGGCGTCGAGGTCGCCGTCGTCATCACCGACACCATGGGCCGCGCCTGGCGCAACGGCCAGACCGACGCGGCCGTCGGCGCCGCCGGGCTGCGGGTGCTGCACGGCTACGCCGGGGCCGTCGACCGGCACGGCAACGAGCTGCTCGTCACCGAGATCGCGATCGCCGACGAGGTCGCGGCCGCCGCCGATCTGGTCAAGGGCAAACTCACCGCGCTGCCGGTGGCCGTCGTGCGCGGGCTCGCCGTGACCGACGACGGCTCGACGGCGCGGCAACTGCTGCGACCCGGCGAGGAGGACCTGTTCTGGCTGGGCACCGCCGAGGCGATCGAGATGGGCCGCCGGCAGGCCCAGCTGCTGCGGCGGTCGGTGCGCCGGTTCGCCGACCAGCCGGTGCCGCCGGAGCTCATCGAGGACGCCGTCGCCGAGGCCCTCACCGCGCCGGCCCCCCACCACACCCGGCCGGTCCGGTTCGTGTGGCTGCGGACCCCGGACACGCGGGCCCGGCTGCTGGACCGGATGAAGGACAGGTGGCGCTCCGACCTCGCCGGGGACGGACGGCCCGCCGACGCGATCGAGCGGCGGGTGGCGCGCGGCCAGATCCTCTACGACGCACCCGAAGTGGTGATCCCGTTCCTCGTTCCCGAGGGCGCGCACGCCTACCCCGACGCGGCCCGCACCGACGCCGAGCACACCATGTTCACCGTCGCGGTCGGCGCGGCCGTGCAGGCGCTGCTGGTCGCGCTGGCGGTGCGGGGGGTGGGCAGCTGCTGGATCGGCTCCACGATCTTCGCCGCCGAGTTGGTCCGCGCCGAGCTCGAGCTGCCCGCCGACTGGGAGCCGTTGGGCGCCATCGCGATCGGCTACGCCTCTGAGGCCGCCGGAGTCCCGCCCGGGCCGCGCGACGCGCCGGACCCCGGGGATTTGCTGCTGCGCAAGTAATACTGAGCCCATGCATTTCGCGGGCAAGGCGGCGGCGTCGGCCGACAAGGTCCGCGGCGGCTACTACACGCCCGCCCCGGTGGCCCGCTTCCTGGCCCGCTGGGTACGCGCGGCCGGGCCGCGGATCGTCGAGCCGTCCTGCGGCGACGGGGCGATCCTGCGCGAGCTGGCCAGCCTCGGCGGCCGCGCATGCGGCGTCGAGCTGATCCCCGACGAGGCGGCCAAGGCCCGGCGATTCGCGCCCGTCGACGCCGAGAACCTCTTCGCGTGGCTGGCGCGGTCCCAGCCCGGCGGCTTCGACGGCGTCGCGGGCAACCCGCCCTACATCCGGTTCGGCAACTGGGCGCCCGAGCAGCGCGACCCCGCCCTGGAACTGATGCGCCGCGAGGGGCTGCGCCCCAGCCGGCTGACCAACGCCTGGGTCCCGTTCGTCGTCGCGAGCGCGGTCCTGGCGCGCGACGGCGGACGGGTCGGCCTGGTGCTGCCGGCCGAGCTGCTCCAGGTGGGCTACGCCGCCCAGCTGCGCGAGTATCTGCTCGGCCGGTTCCGCGAGATCACGCTGGTGACGTTCGAGCGGTTGGTGTTCGACGGCGTCCTGCAGGAGGTCGTGCTGTTCTGCGGTGTCGTCGGGCCGGGCCCCGCGCGCATGCGCACCGTCCACCTCACCGACGCCGACGCGCTGGCGGGCGCCGACCTTGACGTGGAGCATCTTCCTTTTGGGCCCGCGCTGCTGCACGAAAACGAGAAGTGGACCAAGTACTTCCTGGAGCCCGACGCGATCCGGCTGCTGCGCACGCTCAAGGGATCGCCGGCCATGACGCGGCTCGGGTCGCTCGCCGGCGTGGACGTCGGCATCGTGACGGGCCGCAACAGCTTCTTCACCTTCACCGACGCGCAGGCCGACGAGCTGGGGCTGCGGCCGCACTGTGTGCCGCTCGTGTCGCGCAGCGCGCAGCTGTGCGGGCTGGTCTACGACACCGACTGCCGCGCAACCGATGTCGCGGCGGGCCGGCGGACCTGGCTGCTCAACGCGCCGCCCGAACCCACCGACGCCGCCGTGGTCGCGCACGTGCGCGCCGGTGAGGCCGCCGGCGTGCACCGGGGCTACAAGTGCTCGATCCGCACGCCGTGGTGGACCACCCCGTCGCTGTGGGTTCCGGATCTCTTTCTGCTGCGCCAGATCCACCGGGCGCCGCGGCTGACCGTCAACGCCGCCGCGGCGACGAGCACCGACACCGTGCACCGGGTCCGGGTCGCGCCCGGCGTGGATCCGGCGGCGCTGGCCGCGGTGTTCCACAACAGCGCGACGTTCGCGTTCGCCGAGATCCTCGGCCGCAGCTACGGTGGGGGCATCTTGGAGCTCGAACCCGCCGAAGCCGAGCAGCTTCCGATCCCCGACCCGACGCACGCCGGCGCCGAACTCGCCTGCGACGTCGACCTGTTGCTGAAGGCGGGCGAGGTCGACAAGGCGCTCGACCTCGTCGACCGGCACGTGCTGATCGACGGGCTCGGGTTGTCCGGCGAGGTGGTCGCCGGGTGCCGCGCGGCCTGGGTTGCGCTTCGGGACCGCCGCGCAAGGCGCGGATCCCGTTGAGCCTCCGGGATTCCGCGATCTCGCTCCTGAGCGACTGGCGGCCGACGGATCCGGCGCAGGATTCCCTGCGGCACGCCGTGCTGGCCTTCGTGCACGCCCGACCCGACGCCTGCCGCCGCGAGTGCGCGGCGGGCCACGTCACCGCGTCGGCCCTGGTGCTCGACCACACCGGCTCGCGGGTGTTGCTGACCCTGCACCCGCGGCTGGGCCGCTGGGTGCAGCTGGGCGGGCATTGCGACGAGGACGACGCCGACGTCGTCGCGGCGGCGTTGCGGGAGGCCAGCGAGGAGTCCGGCGTCGCCGGCCTGCGCATCGATCCGGGGCTGGCGGCCGTGCACGTCCACCCGGTCACCTGCTCGCTGGGCGTGCCGACGCGGCACCTGGACCTGCAATTCGTGGCGCACGCGCCGGCCGGCGCGCAGATCGCCATCAGCGACGAGTCCGACGACCTGCGGTGGTGGCCGGCCGACGCCCTGCCCGACGGGACCGATTACGCCCTGGCGTATTTGGTGGGCCGGGCCCTCGAAATCGACGCCAGCGCGAAGAAGTGCGAGTAACTCGCGCGCTAGCGTCGATCTCGGCGATAGCCACGGTGGACGAGAGCCTCATGCGCCCGTCGGACGATCTCGTCCGATCGATGCTCGGCGACGACCCGGATCACGGTCCAGCCCAGCTCGGCAAGCTTCCTGAGCCGGTCGATGTCCTTGACGAATTGGATTCGATCCGTGCGGTGTTGGTCGCCGTCGTACTCCAGCGCGACCATGTAGTCCTCCCAGCCCATGTCCAGCAAGCCGACTAATCGCCAGCCCTCGCTGACCGGTATCTGCGTAGCCGGTTTCGGCAGTCCGGCGTCGATGAGAAGCAGCCGCAGCCAGCTTTCCCTCGGGGAGGCCGCACCGCCGTCCACCAGGGGCAGCACCTGCGCCAGCCGTCGCAGACCACGGGCGCCTTTGTACCGCTTCGTCAGGACGGAGACGTCTTCAAACGAGTACGGCTTTGCTCGCATCAGCGCGTCGAGGCGCGCCAGCGCCTGACGGCGCGGCAAATGGCGGCCAAGGTCGAAGGCGGTGCGCGCAACGGATGTCACCGGCAGCCGCTTGACGATGGTCACTTCGTCGTCGGCCAGCGTCTCGTTGCGGACGGTCAGCCCGCGCTGCGGCCGGGCGCTCTTCGAGACGAGCTCGACGGGCGTGTCAGCGTCAACCCACCGCGCACCATGTAACGCGGAGGCTGCGGCGCCCGCGATCACTGCTCGCCGTCGCGACCAGAGCCAGGCGCCGAGGATGCGGTCATCCAGCGACGGCTCGTGGCGCTTCGGGATGTAGGTGTCACGAAAGATCGGCCGATACCACCGGCGCAGCTGATACTCGGTGAAAGCGCCCGCCGCGACCGCTTCGCTGCCTGAAAACACCTCCGCCATGCAGCGATGGTGGACGAGGCCACCGACATGCTCACCCAGATCGACGCCAGCGCGAAGAAGTTCGAGTGGAAGTCACGGTTACGTCGATCTCGACGCAAGGGGGCGAGCGCCTCAGACGTCGGACGAGTAGCGGATCCCGCCGTCGGGAATGGCGACGCCGGGCCACACGCGGGCGCCGCGCAGCAACTCGCAGCGCGCGCCGATGTCGGCGCCGTCGCCGATCACCCCGTCGCGGATCAGCGCCCGCGGGCCGATGCGCGCGCCGAAGCCGATGATCGAGCGCTCGATCACGCTGCCGGCCTCGACCTTGACGCCGTCGAAGATCACCGCGCCGTCCAGTCGCACGCCCGGGCCGATCTCGGCGCCGCGCCCGACGACCGTGCCGCCGATCAGCACCGCCCCCGGCGATACGGCAGCGCCGTCGTGCACCAGCTGCTCGCCGCGATGCCCGTGCAGCGCCGGCGACGGGGCGATCCCGCGGACCAGGTCCGCCGAGCCGCGCACGAAGTCCTCGGGCGTGCCCATGTCGCGCCAGTAGGTGGCGTCGACGTAGCCGCAGACCTTGACGCCGGGGTCCGACAGCAGCGCGGGAAACACCTCGCGTTCGACCGAGACTTCGCGGCCCCGCGGGATCCGGTCGATGATCTCGCGGGCGAACACGTAGGTGCCGGCGTTGATCTGGTCGGTCGGCGGGTCCTGCGTCTTCTCGAGAAACGCGGTGACCCTGCCGTTTTCGTCGGTGGTGACGCAGCCGAACGCCCGCGGGTCGCCCACCCGCACCAGGTGCAGGGTGACGTCGGCCTGCCGCCCGCGGTGGAACTCGAGCATCTGACCCAGGTCGGCGCCGGACAGCACGTCGCCGTTGAACACCATCGCGGTGTCGTGGCGCAGGTGCCCGGCGACGTTGGCGATGCCGCCGCCGGTTCCCAGCGGCGATTCCTCGGTGACGTACTGGATCTGCAACCCCAGCTTGGAGCCGTCGCCGAACTCGGCCTCGAACACCTGCGCCCGATACGACGTGCTCAGGATGACGTGATCGATGCCCGCCGCGGCGATCCTCGACAGCAGGTGGGTCAAAAACGGCAGCCCGGCCGTGGGCAGCATCGGCTTGGGCGCCGAGAGCGTCAGCGGCCGCAGCCGGGTGCCCTTGCCCCCCACCAGGATTACGGCGTCGACTTGAGAGGTTGCCATGTCAGCGCCTCCGCGACCTGCGCAGCGAGCTGCGCACCATCAGCCGCGACCGCGCCGCCAGCGAGGCGCGCAGCGTCCAGCGCAGCGGCGCACGCGACCAACCGGCATTGCGGTCGGCCAGGAATTGATAGGTGCTCTTGTGGTGGGCCGCCAGGTGGATCGCGGGGTCGTGGCCGGTGGAGTGGCCCTTGTGGTGCAGGACTTCGGCGGACGGCACGTAGACGCTCAGCCAGCCGGCCTTGCCCAGCCGGTCGCCGAGGTCGACGTCTTCCATGTACATGAAGTAGCGCTCGTCGAAGCCGCCCACCTGGCTGAAGGCGGACCGCCGCACCAGCAGGCACGACCCCGACAGCCAGCCCACCGCGCGTTCGCTGGGCTCGACCCGCTCCTGGCGGTAGGCCGCCGTCCACGGGTTGCGCTTCCAGAACGGGCCGATCACCGCGTGCATGCCGCCGCGGATCAGGCTGGGCAGGTGGCGCGCGGACGGATACACCGACCCGTCGGGGTCCCGGATGAGCGGACCGAGGGCGCCGGCGTGCGGCCAGCGGGTCGCCGCGTCGAGCAAGGCGTCGATGCTGCCGGGGCCCCACTGCACGTCGGGGTTGGCCACGATCACCCAGTCCCCGTTCTCGTCCGGGCTGTCGTCCAGCTGCGCGACCGCGCGATTCACCGCGGTCCCGTACCCGAGGTTCGCGCCGGTGTCGAAGAGCCGCACGTTCGGGTAGCGCTCGACCGCGGCCTGCGGGGTCCCGTCGGTCGAGCCGTTGTCGGCGAGCAGCACGCTGACCGGGCGCTCGGTGGCCAGCGACAGGGAGGCCAGGAATCGCTCCAGGTGCGGGCCCGGCGAGTAGGTCACCGTCACGACCGGCAGGATGTCAGTCACGCGTAGAGGGTAACGGTCGGTCGCTGCCGGATGCGGTTAGCGCCGCGACAAGCGCAGCGCGCCAGGGCCTTAGCGGTGTCAGGCCCGCCGCCGCGGACTCCTTGCCGCCGAGCGCGGAGTAGCTCGGCCGCGGCGCGGGGCGCGGAAACTCGTCGGTTTTGACGGGCCGCACCCGGTCGGGATCGGCGCCGCACTCGGAGAACACCGCGCGGGCCTGCTCGAACCGCGACACCGCGCCCTCGTTGGCGGCGTGCAGGATCGGACCCGGAACGCGCTCGTCGGCGACCTGTAGCAGCGCGACGGCCAGGTCGGCGACGTAGGTCGGCGAACCCGCCTGGTCGTCGACGACGTTCACCGGCCCGTCCCCCGCCGCCAGCCGGCGCATGACGGCGACGAAGTCCTTGCCCGTTCCGCCGGTGTAGAGCCAGGCGGTCCGCACGACGACGGCCGACGGCAGCGCGGCCAGGACGGCCTCCTCGCCGGCGAGCTTGGACAGCGCGTACACGCCGCGCGCGTCGGTCTTGTCGCTGGGCTCGTACGGACGCGGCTCGCCGGGGCCCGGTTCGCCGGTGAACATGTAGTCGGTGGAGACGTGGATCAGCCGGGCGCCCGCTTGCGCGCAGGCGCGCGCCAGGATTTCCGGCCCGGTGGCGTTGACGGCGTAGGCGCGCGCCTCGTCGCTCTCGGCGCCGTCGACGTCGGTGTAAGCCGCGCAGTTGATGACCACGTCGCCCGGGCGGATGTTGCGTTCCGCCGCGGCCGGGTCGGTGATGTCCCACTGCGACGACGTGAGCGCGAGGACTTCGCGCCCCCGCTCGGTCGCCAGCGCGGCCAAACAGCTGCCCAGTTGCCCCCCGGCTCCAGTGATCACGATTCGCTCTGACCTGCCCGACATGCCGTCGAGTGTGGCACGGCACAGGCACGCCGCCCCCGGCTACCCGCAAAGACGCTGTGTCGCAAGTAACCTATTGTGATGCCTGTGCAACGTGTGGTTCGTGTGGTTGCCACTGTGCTGACCGTCGCGGTCGTTGTCGGCACCGGAATGGCCTGGGGCAACGTGCGCTCGTTCGAGGACGGCATCTTCCACATGTCCGCGCCCTCGCTCGGCAAGGGCGGCGACGACGGCGCCATCGACATCCTGCTGGTCGGCCTGGACAGCCGCACCGACGCGCACGGCAATCCCCTCTCCCAGGAGGAGCTGGCCACCCTGCGGGCCGGCGACGAGGAAGCGACGAACACCGACACGATCATCCTGATCCGGATACCGAACAACGGGAAGTCGGCGACGGCGATCTCGATCCCGCGGGATTCCTACGTCGCGGCCCCCGGCCTGGGCAAGACCAAGATCAACGGCGTCTACGGCCAGACCAGGGAGGCCAAGCGCGCCACCCTCGTCAAGGCCGGCGCCTCCGCGGCCGAAGCGGCCGCCCAGGGCACCGAGGCCGGCCGCGAGGCCCTGATCAAGACCGTCGCCGACCTGACCGGTGTCACCGTCGACCACTACGCCGAGATCGGCCTGCTCGGGTTCGCGTTGATCACCGACGCGCTCGGCGGCGTCGACGTCTGCCTCAAACAGCCCGTGTTCGAACCGCTTTCGGGCGCGGACTTCCCGGCCGGACAGCAAAAGCTCGACGGACCCGAGGCGCTCAGCTTCGTGCGGCAGCGCCACGACCTGCCGCGCGGCGACCTGGACCGGGTGGTGCGCCAGCAGGTGGTGATGGCGTCGCTGGCGCACCGGGTCATCTCCGGCAAGACGCTGTCCAGCCCGACCACCCTGCGGCGCCTCGAGGCGGCGGTGCAGCGCTCGGTGGTGATCTCCTCGGGTTGGGACGTCATGGATTTCGTCCAGCAGATGCAGAAGCTGGCCGGCGGCAACGTCGCCTTCGCCACCATTCCGGTGCTCGACGGCGCCGGCTGGAGCGACGACGGCATGCAGAGCGTGGTGCGGGTTGACCCGCATCAGGTGCAGGACTGGGTGGCCGGCCTGCTGCACGACCAGGCCCAGGGCAAGACCGAGGAGCTGGCCTACACCCCGGCGAAGACCACCGCCAGCGTGGCCAACGACACCGACATCAACGGCCTGGCGGCCGCGGTGTCAGAGGTGTTGAGCTCCAAGGGTTTTACCGCCGGCACGGTCGGCAACAACGACGGCGGCCACGTGAAGAGCAGCCAGGTGCGCGCCGCCAAGACCGACGACCTGGGCGCCCAGCAGGTCGCCAAGGAGCTGGGCGGGTTGCCGGTGGTCGCCGACCCGGCCGTCGCGGCCGGTACCGTGCGGGTGGTGCTGGCCAACGACTACACCGGGCCCGGCTCGGGGCTGTCCGGCGGCGGGCCCGTCGTGTCCGCGCGGGTGTCGAACGCCGCCGCCTCGGCGGATCCGAACGTGCCGCCGCCGTCGCCGATCCTGACCGCCGGGTCCGACAAGCCCGAGTGCATCAACTGAGCACGCTGGCCGGGGCCATCCTGGATCCGATGTTGCGGGCCGACCCGGTCGGCCCGCGCATCACCTACTACGACGACGCCAGCGGCGAGCGCATCGAATTGTCCGCCGCCACCCTGGCCAACTGGGCCGCCAAGACCGGCAACCTGCTGCGCGACGAGCTGGGCGCCGGGCCGGCGAGCAGGGTCGCGATCCTGCTGCCGGCGCACTGGCAGACGGCGGCGGCGCTGTTCGGGGTGTGGTGGATCGGCGCCGAGGCGGTGCTCGTTGCGGGCTCGGCCCGCCAGGACGCGGACGTGGCGCTGTGCACCGCGGAACGGCTGGACGAGGCCTTTGAAATGACAGCCACCGGCGCCGGCGAGGTGGCCGTGCTGTCGCTGGACCCGTTCGGCCGCCCGGCACCGGACCTGCCGATTGGCGTCACCGACTACGCCACCGCCGTGCGGGTGCACGGCGACCAGATCGTCGGCGAATCCCGGCCCGGTCCGGCGCTGGCCGGGCGATCCGTCGATGAGGTCCTGGCCGACTGCGAAAGTTCCGCCGCCGCAAGGGGATTGACCGCGGGCGACCGGGTGCTGTCCACCGCATCCTGGACGCGGCCCGCCGATCTGGTGGACGGGCTGCTGGCGATCCTGGCCGTCGGCGCGTCGCTCGTGCAGGTCGCCAATCCCGACCCGGGCGCGCTGCAGCGCAGGATCGAGACGGAAAAGGTCACCCGGGTCCTGTAGCGCCGCGGCCGCCCAACCTCGACAGGTTAGGTAAAGCAATGCTAACTTTGCGGGGTTAACTCAGCTCAGGTGGGGGCGAAGGCTTGGCTGACGGGGACATCGGTATGCGTGCGGCTCGGGGCGGGGCCGGCGAGGCGCGCGGCTGATGACGGCGCCCGTCTGGATCGCCGCTCCGCCCGAGGTGCACTCCGCACTGCTCAGCAGCGGGCCCGGGCCGGCATCGTTGCTTGCGGCGGCGGGCGCGTGGAACACGCTGAGCGCCGAATATGCGTCGGTGGCCCAGGAACTCACGGCGGTGCTGGCCGCCGTGCCGGGCGGGACATGGCAGGGGCCGAGCGCGGAGGCGTATCTGGCCGCACATGCGCCATACCTGGCGTGGCTGATGCAGTCCAGCGCCAAGAGCGCGGCAGCGGCCGACCGGCACGAGACCGCGGCGGCGGCCTACGCCGCCGCGCTCGCGGCCATGCCGACCCTGGCCGAGCTGGCCACCAACCACATCGTCCACGCCGTGTTGGTGGCGACCAATTTCTTCGGGCTCAACACCATCCCGATCGCGCTCAACGAAGCCGACTACGTCCGGATGTGGATTCAGGCCGCCACCACGATGAGCACCTACCAACAGGTTTCGGCCGCCGCGGTGGCGTCGACGCCACCGACCACGCCGGCCCCAACGGTGGTCAACCCCGTGTCGACGTGGCTCGACTCCGTGACGACCTCCATCGGCACCGCAGAACAGCTCGCCCGGGACGCGTCGGCGCTGAGCCTGTCGGACCTGCAGGCGGCGTTGCTGGAGCTGATCCAGAACTTCAGCATCGCGGCCTTGCTGCAGGATCCGCTGGTCTATAGCCAGCAGGTCATCGAGACCTTTGTCGGGAAGGTCCCCCTGCTGTCGGACCTGTATTTCGGGTTCGGCGGCGACCACGTCTTCGAATTCCTGGAGAACCCGGTTGGGTTCGTGGAGAACATCGTCAACAAGTTCCTCGCGGATCCGGTTGCGGCGCTGTCCAATCCGTTCTTGCTGGTCCTGAGCCCCGACGATTTCGCTTCGATCGGCTACAGCCTGTTCTCGCCGTTGATTCCCGCGGTGGCTCCCGCCGGCGCGGCGGGCGGCTTCGCCGGGCTGGCCGGCGCGGCCGGGTTGGCCGGGCCGCCGCTAGCGGCCGCACCGCCGGCGCTGGCACCCGGCACGGCGGCGCCCGCGGCCCTGCCGGCTGCCGTGCCGGCGCCGACCGCTGCCGCGTCGACCGTCGCCCCCGCCGCGGCCCCGGCCGCGTCCGCCGCGTCCGCCGCGAGCACCGTCGCCGGCACGGCGCCGACGGCGGCGACCGCGGGCGGGACGGCTTTTGCGGCGCCCTACGGGGTAGCGCCTCCCGGCATCGACGTCGGTACACGGCGACGCACCGGCGCCGCCGCCGCCTCGAGCGCCAAACGTGCGGCCCCGCAGCCGGATGCCGCCGCGGCGACGGCGCGGGAGCAGGCGCGGGCGCGCCGGCGAACCCGCGCGAAGCGGCGCGAACTCGGCGACGAGTTCGCGAACATGGACATCGAGCTCGACCCGGACTGGGCCGCGCCGCCGCCTCAGCCGCCCACGCCCACCCTGGCCTCGGACGAGGCCGCCGGGACGCTGGGGTTTGCCGGAACGGTGGCGAACGAGGGCGCCCACGCGGCGGGTATGGCCACGCTGTCCGGCGACCCGTTCGGTGGCGGGCCACGAGAACCGATGCTGCCCGCCACGTGGGACCCGGAACCGCCCGCCGACGAATCATATTGATATAGCAATATTTCAATGTTAACGTCGTGCAAGCATGGGCTGACGCGGCGGCGACAGGAGGGTTGAGGCGATGGCGGTGTACGGGCTCTTGGCGAAGGCGGCGGGCACGGTGGTCACCGGCCTGGTCGGCGTGACGGCCTACGAGGTGGTGCGCAAGGCCGTGGCCAAGGCGCCGTTGCACGAGACTGCCGTGTCGGCCGCGGAGCTGGGGCTGCGCGGCACCCGCAAAGCGGAGGAGGCCGCCGAGTCGGCGCGCCTCAAGCTCGCCGACGTCATGGCCGAGGCGCGCGAGCGCATCGGCGAGGAGGCGCCGACGCCCGCGGTCGCCGACGCCCACGACCACGAGCACTGACGTAAGGCTCTGCCTTGCAAGTGGTTTCGGACGCGGCCGGGCGCATGCGGGTGTCCGTCGACTGGGTGCGCGGCGACTCCCGTCGTGCCGTGGCGGTCGAGGAGGCCGTCGCCAAGCAGGCGGGGGTGCGGGTGGTGCACGCCTACCCGCGCACCGGCTCGGTGGTGGTCTGGTATTCGCCCCGGCGCTGCGATCGACCCGCGGTGCTGGACGCGATCGGCGGCGCCGCGCACGTCGCGGCCGAGCTGATCCCGGCGCGCGCGCCGCACTCGTCGGAGATTCGCAACACCGACGTGCTGCGCATGGTGATCGGCGGCGCGGCGCTGGCATTGCTCGGCGTGCGCCGCTACGTGTTCGCCCGGCCGCCGCTGCTCGGCCCGAGCGGCCGGCTGTTCGCCACCGGCGTCACCGTTTTCACCGGGTACCCGTTCCTGCGCGGCGCGCTGCGTTCGCTGCGCTCCGGGCGGGCCGGCACCGACGCGCTGGTCTCGGCGGCCACCGTGGCGAGCCTGGTGTTGCGGGAGAATGTCGTCGCCCTGACCGTGCTGTGGCTGCTCAACATCGGCGAGTACCTGCAGGACCTGACCCTGCGGCGCACCCGGCGGGCGATCTCGGAGTTGCTGCGCGGCACCCAGGACACCGCGTGGATCCGCCTGACCGACGGCCAGGAGATCCAGGTCCCCATCGACAGCCTGCAGATCGGCGACGAGGTGGTGGTCCACGACCACGTCGCGATACCCGTGGACGGCGACGTGGTCGACGGCGAGGCGATCGTCGACCAGTCCGCGATCACCGGCGAGAACCTGCCCGTCAGCGTCAGCGTCGACTCGCGGGTGCACGCCGGCTCGGTGCTGGTGCGCGGGCGGCTGGTGGTGCGCGCCCGCGCGGTCGGCAACCAGACCACCATCGGCCGCATCATCGCCCGGGTCGAGGAGGCCCAGCACGATCGGGCGCCGATCCAGACCGTCGGCGAAAACTTCTCCCGCCGTTTCGTTCCCACGTCGTTCATCGTTTCCGCGATCACCCTGGCCGTCACCGGCGACGTCCGCCGGGCGATGACCATGCTGCTGATCGCGTGCCCGTGCGCGGTGGGGCTGGCCACCCCGACCGCGATCAGCGCCGCGATCGGCAACGGCGCGCGCCGCGGCATCCTGATCAAGGGCGGGTCCCACCTCGAGCAGGCGGGCCAGGTCGACGCGATCGTGTTCGACAAGACCGGAACGCTGACCGTCGGGCGCCCGGTGGTCACCAACATCGTTGCGCTGCACAAGGACTGGCAGCCCGACCAGGTGCTGGCCTACGCGGCCAGCTCGGAGATCCACTCCCGCCACCCGCTGGCCGAGGCGGTGATCCGCTCGACCGAGGAGCGCCACATCAGCATCCCGCCGCACGAGGAGTGCGAGGTGCTGGTGGGGCTGGGCATGCGGACGTGGGCCGACGGCCGGACCCTGCTGCTGGGCAGCCCGTCGCTGTTGCGCGGCGAAAAGGTGAAGGTGTCGAAGAAGGCCTCGGAATGGGTGGACAAGCTGCGGCGCCGGGCCGAGACGCCGCTGCTGCTCGCGGTCGACGGCACGCTGGTGGGGCTGATCAGCCTGCGCGACGAGGTGCGCCCGGAGGCGGCCAACGTGCTGAAGGAGTTGCGGGCCAACGGGATTCGCCGCATCGTCATGCTCACCGGTGACCATCCCGACATCGCCGAGGTGGTGGCCGCCGAGCTCGGCATCGACGAGTGGCGCGCCGAGGTGATGCCCGAGGACAAGCTCACCACGGTGCGCGAGCTGCAGGAGGAGGGCTTCGTCGTCGGCATGGTCGGCGACGGCATCAACGACGCCCCCGCGCTCGCCGCCGCCGACATCGGGATCGCCATGGGCCTGGCCGGCACCGACGTGGCCGTCGAGACCGCCGACGTGGCGCTGGCCAACGACGACCTGCATCGGCTGCTCGACGTGCGGGACCTGGGTGCGCGCGCCGTCGACGTCATCCGCGAGAACTACGGCATGTCGATCGCCGTCAACGCCGCCGGGCTGATCATCGGGGCGGGCGGCGCGCTGTCCCCGGTGCTGGCCGCGATCCTGCACAACGCGTCGTCGGTGGCGGTGGTGGCCAACAGCTCCCGGCTGATCCGCTACCGCCTGGACTGACGGCCGTGCAACAATACGGTCCGTAAGGCGATGACGATGCAGGAAGCCGGTGCGAATCCGGCGCGGTCCCGCCACTGTCATCGGGGAGCGACCCTCATCAGCCACGGCTCACGACCCTAGGAGCTGGAAGGCGAGGCGAGCAGCGATCCGAGAGCCAGGACACTCGCGTCGTCGCATCCTGCGACCCGGGGCGGTGTACCCCGAGAGAGCTGGCCACCCCCATGCCACAACCGTCATGGCATCGCGCCCCCCAAAATCCGTCTGATTCGGCACCGGCACCCGGCGGTGCGCGATGACCGCTCCGATATGGATGGCCTCGCCTCCCGAGGTGCATTCGGCGCTGCTGAGCACCGGCCCGGGGCCGGGGGCATTGCTGGCCGCCGCCGCGGCGTGGGGTTCGCTCAGCGCCGAATACGCCGCCGCCGCACAGGAACTCGAGGCGCTACTGGCGGCGGCCCACGCGGGGTCGTGGGGCGGCGCGGCCGCCGAATCCCATGCGGCCGCCCACGCGCCCTATCTGGTGTGGCTGGCGCAGGCCGGCGCGAACAGCGCCGCGACGGCCGACCAACACGAAATCGCCGCCGCCGCCTACACCACCGCCCTGGCCGCGATGCCGACCCTGGCCGAGCTGGCCGCCAACCACGCGACCCATGCGGGGTTGGTGGCCACGAATTTCTTTGGCGTCAACACGATTCCGATCGCGCTGAACGAGGCCGACTACGCGCGGATGTGGATCCAGGCCGCCGCCGTGATGAGCGCCTATCAAGGCGCGACGTCGGCGGCGCTGGCGGCGGCCCCCCAGCCCGCCGTGGCGCCGCAGATCGTGCAGGCCGGCGGGATGTCTGCGGCTTCCCTGACCGCCGCCGAGTCGTTGCCCCCCGACCGGCAGGACGACATCCTGCAGTGGTTGCAGCAGAACGGGTTTACCGACTTCTACTACACCTACCTCCAGCCGTTGATCGACTCGCTGATGGTCGACCCGTTCTTCGGGTCGATGTTCTCCGGCTTCGATCCGTGGCTGCCCGTGCTGGGTAATCCGCTGAGCTTCCTCAGCCCGTTCAACATCGCGTTCGCCCTCGGCTACCCGATGGATTTCGGTTCGTACTCCGCCTTCCTGGCGGAAACCTTCGCCTTCATCGCGGCGGATGTCACCGTGGCGTTCGCCTCGGGTAATCCCACGACCATCGGGTGGACCCTGGTCTTCGTCACCGTCGAAGCGATCGGCACCGTCATCACCGACACGATCGCGCTGCTCAAGACCCTGCTGGAGCAGAACATCGCGCTGCTCGCGGTTTTTCTGCCGCTGATCACCGCGTCCCTGGCGCCGCTGGCCGCCGTCCCCGCGACGCTGGGCGGTCTGTCCGGCCTGGCCGGCATCAAGGGCCTGATCGTCGTGGTGCCGCCCGCTTTGCCCGCCACCATGCCCCCGGTGGTCGCGCTGGCGCCGGCCCTGCCGGCCCCGACGCCGCCCCCGCCCGCCCCGGCCCCGGCGCCCGCTCCGTCCGTCGTCGCCGCGGCCACACCCGCACCCGGGCCGCCGCCGCCCGCCGGCGCACCGCCGGCGGCGACCGGCGCGGGCATGGACGGCTTCTCCTATCTTGTCGGTGGCCTGAGCGCCAATGCCCGGGCGGCGGCGGGTGCCGCCGCGCGGCCCAAGGCGCCGGAGCCGGACCGCACCGACGCCCCGGCGGTCGCGGCGACGCCCGGGGACGCCGGATCGCCGCGGCGCCGGCGGCGGGACAAGGTCACCCAGCCGGGACGCGGCTACGAGTACATGGACCTCGAGCCCGCCCCCGCGGCCTCCGACCTCGGGGGGTTCGCCGGAACCGCGGCCAAGGCGGCGGCCGGCGCCGCGGCCGGGCTGACGACGGTGCCGCGCTTGCCGATGATCCCCGCGACGTGGCACCCGGCCGGCGGGGCCGTCGAGACCGGAGAAACTCAATAACAAACCCATAGGTTTTCACAGCGCCCCATAATTGTTCGGCGCGAAATCCGTCGGTAATGTCCGGTGGCAACTACGGAATTCCCTGCAGCGGAATGCCTTCCGTAATTGCGCTTTGACCGGAAAGAAACGGAGAAAACAATGCTCACCTTGCGGGACCACGATATCGATGATTATGCGGCGTTACGCGACATGGACAGCACCGATGTCGGGGTGCTGAACGAGGGCGATCGCGCCTGTCTCGACGAATTGGGCGAATATCTCGTCGCCAGCGATTCCTGGCGGCGATTATCGATCTGGCTGCTGCACAAGCATTTCGAACCGGGCGCCGGGGAGGTATTTGCGGAAACGGTCGTCAGCGCGCCGCGCGGAACACAAACCGCGCCCGTCGCCCGGCGCACCGCCACGGACCTGAGCGCAACATCCCTGCGGTTCGACCCGGAGGTCCGGGATGGCCTCGGCGTCGTCGGCATGGAATTCGCCGATGTGGCCGACTTCGGCTCCACCGCGACGATGACCGCCGACGACGAGCCCGTCCTGGCCGGGATCGCCGAACGCCTGGGGGCCCGCGGCAAAACGGAGCGATTCGGCGTGCGCCTCATTCGCGATCCGCTCGGCCTGTCCGACGACGAAGTGCTCCTGGAAACCTGCGACATCGCGCACCGCACCCTGCACTGCAGCGTCGGCGCACGGGGCGCCACCGCCAACGCCGTCGAGACGACCTGGCAATGGCGGCCCAATCCGGGTGCGTCCGGCCCCGCGGTGCACCGGTACTGCCTCAATCAGTGCACGTTGGA
This sequence comes from Mycobacterium paraense, assembly GCF_002101815.1. GTDB lineage: Bacteria > Actinomycetota > Actinomycetes > Mycobacteriales > Mycobacteriaceae > Mycobacterium > Mycobacterium paraense. The sequence goes on from NZ_LQPM01000013.1 coordinate 430,146, forward strand.
CTCGGGCAACAACCACTTCATCACGGGCCACACCAACTACCCGGACTCTTAACCGCCGCGCGCAGTGACGGCCCCGCTGCAATCCCTCGATTTCACCGGCTCCGCGATCAGGCTGCTGAAACGCCTTGCCCCGCAGCGCGGGCGCGTCGCCGCGGTCATCGTGCTGTCGGTAATCGCCGTAGCGATCGCGGCGGCCGGCCCGCGGGTCCTGGGCCATGCCACCGACCTGATCTTCGACGGGGCCATCGGCCGGCGGCTGCCCGCCGGAATCACCAAGGAGCAGGCCGTCGCGGCCGCCCGCGCCCGCGGCGAGAGCACCTATGCCGACTTGCTGTCCGCCATGAACATCGTGCCCGGCAGGGGCGTGGACTTCGGCGCGGTCGGCCGGACGCTGGCGCTCGCGATGGCGCTGTATCTGTCTACAGCGCTGCTGGTTTGGTCGCAGGCCCGGCTGCTGAACGCGATCGTGCAGCGCAGCATGAAGGGCCTGCGCGCCGACGCCGAAGAGAAGGTGCACCGGTTGCCGCTGTCCTACTTCGACGGCCGGCAGCGCGGCGAATTGTTGAGCCGGGTCACCAACGACATCGACAACGTGCAGACCTCGCTCTCGACGATCGTCGGCCAGGTGGTCTCCGCGGTACTGACGGCGGGGGCCGCCCTGGCGATGATGGCCTCCATCTCGCCGCTGCTGGCCGGCATCGCGCTGCTGACGGTGCCGCTGTCGCTCGCGGCGACCCGGGCGATCGTGCGGCGGTCGCGGCGGCTGTTCGTCGCCCAGTGGGTGAACACCGGGCGCCTCGGCGCACACCTCGAGGAGACGTACAGCGGTTTCACCGTGGTCAAGACGTTCGGGCACCGTCCCGAGGCGCTACGACGCTTCCACGACCTCAACGACGAGCTGTACCGGAGCAGTTTCGGCGCCCAGTTCTTCTCCGGCGTGGTGGGCCCGGCAACGACGTTCGTCGGCAACCTCGGCTACGTCGCGGTGGCGGTCGTCGGCGGCGTGCAGGTGGCGACCGGCCGGATCACGCTGGGCAGCATCCAAGCCTTCGTGCAGTACGTACGGCAGTTCAACCAGCCGCTCGCCGCGGTCGCAGCCATGTACAACACGGTGCAGTCCGGGATGGCCAGCGCAGAAAGGGTTTTCGAGCTGCTCGACGAGCCCGAGGAAGCGCCGGACGGCGGGCCGGCGCTGGCGCCGCCCGATGGCCGGGGGCGGGTCGAGTTCCGGCGGGTGAGTTTCTCCTACCGCCCGGGCACCCCGGTGATCAACGACCTGTCCCTCGTCGCCGAACCGGGCAGCACGGTCGCGATCGTCGGGCCGACGGGGGCGGGCAAGACCACCCTGGTGAACCTGCTCATGCGCTTCTACGAGGTCGATTCGGGCGCAATCCTCATCGACGGTGTCGACATCGCATCGGTGAGCCGGCGCTCGCTGCGGTCACGCATCGGCATGGTGCTGCAGGACGCCTGGTTGTTCGACGGGACGATCGCGGAGAACGTCGCCTACGGCCGCCCCGGGGCGGGCCCCGACGAGGTGGTCGCCGCCGCCAGGACCGCCCACCTGGACCAGTTCGTGCGGACCCTCCCGGAGGGCTACTCCACCCAACTGCACAACAACGGCGGCAACATCAGCGCCGGCGAGCGGCAGCTCATCACCATCGCGCGGGCGGTGCTGTCCCGCCCGCAGCTGTTGGTCCTCGACGAGGCGACCAGTTCGGTCGACAGCCGCACCGAGCTGCTCATTCGGCGGGCCGTCGCCGCGCTTCGCCAGAACCGCACGAGTTTTGTCGTCACGCACCGCCTTTCGACCATCCGCGATGCCGACCGCATCCTGGTCGTGGAGGCGGGCGAGGTCGTCGAGCAGGGCACCCACACCGAACTGCTGGCTCGGCGGGGCGCCTACTACCGCATGACGCGGGCCTGACTCAGCAGCCGCAGTCCCGGCCGCGCCAGGCCCGGACACCCTGCCAGGCCGCCACGCCGGCGATGCCGAGCCCCACGGCGGGATCGACCCACCAACCGCCCGGCCAAAACCCCGTCAGTGCAAGCGTGATCAGGACCCCGGCGGCCTGCGCGCCGCAGAGGTAGTTCTGCATCCCTTCGGCCTCGGTGGCCCCGGAGTCCAACCGCGCCCCGAGCGAGCGGTTGGCCCGGCCCAGAATCGGCATGAGGAACAACCCGAACGCCGTCAACCCGATGCCGATCACCGACATCTCGGCGTGGTGCCGGGCGGTCAGGTCCTGCAGGGATTCGGCGGCGATGTACGGCGCGGTCAGCCAAAACGACACCGCGACACCGCGTTGCGCGCGCCGCTCGGCGCCCGGCGAGAACGCGCGGGCGCCGCTGAACCGCCACACCACCATCGCGCTGGCCAGCGCTTCCGACGCCCCGCCCAGCGCCCATCCGGTCAGCGCGACCGAGCCGACGGCCAGCCCCTGCCACAGCCCGACGGCGCCCTCGACGAGCACCACCGCAAGGCCGATCCAGGCGAGCCGCCGCGCCCACTCGGCGCTGCGCCGCCACCCGGCGTCGCGCGCCGCGGCGACACGGCATTCGTCGGCGATGAGGGGAAAAGTGGTCATTGCGCGAGGCTAGCGACGAGCGGGCGGCATCGCCGGCGCGCACACGCCGCCGTGACACAACCGTGCCCCGCCGCCACGGGCCGTGGTCCCCGGCAACGCGCCGGGCGACCCGTAGTTATTGTGGCTAACGAGTAGACCGGGGAAGGGATGACATGGCGCGCACCGACAACGACACCTGGGACCTGGCGACCAGCGTGGGAGCCACCGCGACCATGGTCGCCGCGGGCAGGGCGCGCGCGACCCGGGACGCGCTGATCGACGACCCGTTCGCCGAACCGCTGGTCCGGGCCGTGGGGGTCGATTTCATGACCCGGTGGGCCGCGGGCGAATTGAGCTCCGCGGACGTCGACGTTCCCGGCGCCCCGTGGGGCATGCAGCGCATGACCGACATGATGGCCGCGCGCACGCGCTACATCGACGCGTTCTTCGCCGCGGCGGGGGAAGCGGGCATCCGCCAGGTCGTCATCCTGGCGTCGGGTCTGGACGCCCGCGCCTACCGGCTGCCCTGGCCGGCCGGCACCACGGTGTTCGAGGTCGACCAACCCGAGGTCATCGCGTTCAAGCAAGCCACCATCGCCGAACTCGGCGCCACGCCGACGGCCGACCTGCGGGCCGTGCCGATCGACCTGCGCCACGACTGGCCCGCGGCGCTGCGGCAGGCCGGGTTCGACACCGGCCGCCCGGCCGCGTGGGCCGCCGAGGGGCTGCTCGGGTTCCTGCCGGCCGAGGCGCAGGACCGGCTGCTCGATCAGGTCACCGAGCTCAGCGCCGACGGCAGCCGGCTGGTGGCCGAGGTGTTCTGGAACACGGGGGTCAGCGGGGACGCGCTGAACGCCGCGAGCGGAAAGTGGCGGGAGAACGGCCTCGACATCGCGCTGGGCGACCTGGGCTTCCCCGGCGAGCGCAACGACGTGGCGACCTACCTGGCCGACCGCGGGTGGCGGCCGGCCCGCACCCCGCTCAATCAGCTGCTGGCCGACACCGGACTACCGTTGCAGCCCGAGGGCCCCGACGCGCCGTTCGCCAGGAACTACTACTGCGCCGCGGTGCTGCACAAGGCGGGTTAAAGGAAGGCCGATATGCCAAACACCCAGCCCCCCAAGCCACTTGACGGCTACCGGGTGCTCGACTTCACCCAGAACATCGCCGGGCCGCTGGCCGGGCAGGTGCTGGCGGACCTCGGCGCCGAGGTGATCAAGGTCGAGGCGCCGGGCGGCGAGGCGGCCCGGCAGATCACCGTGGTGCTGCCCGGACGCCCGCCGCTGCCCACGCTGTTCTGGCCCCACAACCGGGGCAAGAAATCGCTGGCGGTCGACTTGACCTCCGGGGACAACCGGGAGCAGATACTGCGGCTGGCCGACACCGCCGACGTCGTCCTGGAGGGCTTTCGCCCCGGCGTGATGGAGCGCCTGGGGCTGGGTCCCGACGACTTGCGGGCCCGCAATCCGCGCCTGATCTACGCCCGCCTGTCGGCCTACGGCGGCAACGGCCCGCACGGCAGCAGGCCGGGCGTCGACCTGATGGTCGCCGCCGAGTCGGGCATGACCACCGGGATGCCCACGCCGACAGGCAAACCGCAGATCATCCCGTTCCAGCTCGTTGACGCCGCCAGCGGCCACGTGCTGGCCCAGGCGGTGCTGGCCGCGCTGCTCAACCGGGAGCGCCACGGGGTGGCCGACGTCGTCCGGGTCGCGATGTACGACGTCGCGGTCGCGCTGCAGGCCAGCCAGCTCACCATTCACCTCAACAAGCCGAGCGAGGCGCCCCAGCCCAAGGGGGATTCGGAGCCAAAACCGAAGAAGCGCAAGGGGGTTGGTTTCGCCACCCAGCCGTCGGACGCCTTCAGGGCCGCGGACGGCTACCTGGTGATCAGCGCCTACGTGCCCAAGCACTGGGCGAAGCTGTGCCAGATCATCGGCCGCCCGGATCTGATCGAGGACGAGCGGTTCATCGACCAGCGTTCGCGCGCAATGAATTACCCGGAGCTGACCGAGGAACTCGAGTCGGCGCTGGCCGCCAGGACCGCCGCCGAATGGGTCGAGCTGCTGCAGGAGGGCGGCCTGATGGCGTGTTTGGCCTACACCTGGAAGCAGGTGGTCGACACCCCCCTGTTCGCCGAGAACGAGCTGGCCCTGCGGCTCGGCGGCGACGATCAGGCGATCTCCGTGGTCCGGATGCCGGCGCGCTACTCGAGCTTCGACGCCTCATCGTCCGGCTGGGTCACCGATCCGCCGCCCGCCCCGGGGCAGCACAACGAGGAATTCCTCACCGCACCGGAAACGGCGTCCTAGCCCGGCTTTACATGCCCGGCAGCCGCACCACCTGAACGAAGAACTCGTCGATCTGGCGGACGGCGCTCATGAACTGGTCGAGGTCGACCGGCTTGGTGACGTAGGCGTTGGCGTGCAGCTCGTAGCTGCGCAGGATGTCCTCCTCGGCCGAGGAGGTCGTCAGCACGACGACCGGGATCCGGGCGAGGTCCGGGTCGGACTTGATCTTCTCCAGCAGCTGGCGGCCGTCGTATTTGGGCAGGTTCAGGTCGAGCAGGATGAGGTCGGGTCGCGGCGCACCCTCGTATTGGCCGCGCCGGTAGAGGAAGTCCAGGCCCTCCTCGCCGTCGTGCGCGACGTGCAGATTGTTCTTGAGCTTGTTGTGCTCGAACGCTTCTCGCGTGATGAGCTCATCGCCCGGGTCGTCTTCGACGAGCAGGATTTCGATTGCCCTAACGGCTGACGTCAAGGTGGGTTCCTTCCGAGGTGACTGGACTGGCCGCGCCCGCACCCACCGGCGCGGGAATCGGCAGGGTGAACTGGAATCGGGTCCCGTCCGTGTAGGACGTGTCGACCCAGATGGCGCCGCCGTGGTGCTCGACGATCTTCTTGCACAGCGCAAGGCCGACGCCCGTCCCGGAGTACACCTCGCGGCCATGCAGGCGCTGGAAGATCACGAAGACCTTCTCGGTGAACTCCTCGGCGATGCCAATGCCGTTGTCCGACACGGACAGTAGCCACTCGTCGCCGTGCTCGCCGGCGCGGCGTTCGCAGTCGATGACGACGCGGGGCCGGCGGTCCTTGTGCCGGAACTTGATCGCGTTGCCGATCAGGTTCTGCCACAGCATGGTCAGCAGTGTGGGATCGCCGATGACGTGCGGCAGGGGCTGCGGCGGCCGCACGATCTCGGCGTCGGCTTCCTCGATCGCGGTGGCGAGGTTGGTCACGCCGGCCTCCAGCGCCGCGTCGAGTGCGACGTCGGTTTCCGAGGTGCCCAGCCGCCCGACGCGCGAGAAGGTGAGCAGGTCATTGATCAAGACCTGCATCCGCTTGGCCCCGTCGACGGCGAAACCGATGTATTCGATTCCACGGCCGTCGAGTTGGTCGCCGTAGCGCTTCTCGAGCAACTGGCAGAACGAGGCGACCTTGCGCAGCGGTTCCTGCAGATCGTGCGACGCGACGTAGGCGAACTGCTCGAGTTCGGCGTTGGAGCGCCGCAACTCGGCCGCCTGCTCGTCCAGAAGCGTTCGGGCCGAACGGGATACCTCGAGCTCTTCGAGGAGCCGTTCGCGCATGTTCTCCACGTCGATCGCCATGTTGCGAATGTCCCGGGGCCGCCGCGGGGGCGAAATGGTCTCGCCGAAGCTGCCCTGGGTGATCCGCCGGCACGCGGCGGCCAGAGCGGCGATCGGGCGGGTGACGGCGTTGCGCATCAAGATGCCGAGGGCGGCGGCCGTCCCGAAGAACAGCAGGACCATCGCTCCCAGCACCCTGTCCCGCCAGGCGTCGGTGTGTTGCAGGTCGGCGACCGCGCTGTTGCGCGCCGCGGTCAGGTTGGCGTTTTGTGTATCGAAAAGGGTTCGCAGATGGTCGAATTCGGCCTTGCCGCGTTCGGCCGCCGGGCGGTTCGTGACGTTGCGGCCGTTCGGGGCCACGCTCTCGATCGACGGCTCGGCATAGGTCGCCCGCCATTTGGCGGCCGCCTTCTCGATCGCGTCGAGGTCCGCGAGCAGGTCGGGGCGCTCGCTCAGCCGGCGCCGCATTTCGGCGGCGGCCGCCTGTTCCTCGTGCTGCCCGTCGTAGTAGGGGGTGAGGAACTGGCGATCGTCGGTGATCACGTAACCGCGAATGCCCGTCTCCTGGTCCCGCAGCGCAGCCTGCAGCTGGCCGGCGGCCACCCGCGCCGGCGCAATGCCGTCGATCACCGCGTGTGACATCTGGTCGGTGCGGTGCAGCAACGCCCAGCCGACGATCGCGCCGGCGAGCACCATCACGCCCATCGTGAGCAGCAGGAGGAACTGCCAGCCGCGCACGGTGAGGTGGGCCAGCCGCGGCGGGCGGCGGTCGGGGCTCACGCCGTCGTCCGCTCGACGCGCACCACGGCGATGTCGTCGGTGAGCCCGCCGCGCGGCTCGGCCAGGCGCTGGGCGCCGTCGATCAGCGCGTCGACGAACGCCGGGCCGGGCAGGTGCGCGTGCCGGCGGGCCAGCTCCAGCAGGCCGTCCTCGCCCAGCCGCGTGTTGCCCTCGCCCGAGTACCCCTCGAACAGCCCGTCCGTCAGCAGGAGCAGCCCCGGGCCCGCCGGGAGCTCCAGATCGTGCTGCGGCCAGTCGTCGCCACGCAGGCCCAGCGCCGGCCCGGCCGGGGGCTCCACCCATCCCACGCCGGCGCCGTCCTGCAGCAACATCCCCGGATGCCCGGCGCGCACCACCGTGACGCGCGGGCTGTCCGGGTGGATCGCCAGGCTGAGCACCGTCGCGAAGATGCCGGTCCCGGTCCGTTCCGAGCGCAGCACCCGTTCGAGCTGCCGCATCAGTTCCACGCCGTGCACACCGGCGAAGGTGAGCGCGCGAAACGCGATGCGCAGCGCCGCGCCCAGGGCCGCCTCGTGCGGCCCGTGGCCGGCCACGTCGCCGATCAGCACGTGCACCACCCGGTCGGGCGTCTGCACCACGTCGTAGAAGTCGCCGCACAACAACGCGTCCTCGCGGCTGGGCCGGTACCGGGTGACGATGTCGACGCCGGGTGCCTCCAGCAGCAGCGGCGAGGGCAGCAGGCCGCGTTCCAGCAGCGCGTTCTCGCGGGCGCGCAGCTGGCTGGCGTGTAGGTCGGCGGAAATGAGCTCGGCCCGTTTGCGCTCGATCGCGTAAAGCAGGGCGCGGCGCAGCATTTCGGGCTCGACGCGCCCCTTGACCAGGTAGTCCTGCGCGCCGGCCGCGACGGCGGACGCCCCGAAGTATTCGTCGTTCAACCCGGTCAGCACGACGATCGGCACGGTGGCGTCGCGCTTGGCGATGCGGTCGAGCGCGTCCATCCCGCTGGCGTCGGGCAGGTGCAGGTCCAGCAGCACGCAGTCGGGCCGGGCCGTCGCGAGCTCGCGCTCCGCGTGCGCCATCGACTGCGCCCAGACGACCCGGATGTCGGCGACCGCGTCCGCGATCAGGTCCTCGACGAGCACCGCGTCGGCGCGGTCGTCCTCGACCAACAACAGCGACATCGACTGCCAATGCGCGGCCGGGGTGACTGGAGCGCGCACAGGCATCAATTCCCGGTCATCCGACGATGCGCCTGGGTAGCCGCGATTTTCACTGAGACCCCCTGGCCGCGGTGGGACGCTTTGCTGTGTAACGAAGGTCGGCGTGGATGGTCGGTGCCTGCTCACCGACTCTGGGTTCGGTCTTACCACTGAAAATGGTTGCCGACGGTGATCCTATGCGGTGCGCCTGTGAGATCCGAAGAGGGCCTCGCTTCGTCCCGCCACGAGCGCGGATCACGGCGGCGGCGCGGTGGTCAGCGCAACAGCGCCCGCGACATCACCACGCGCTGAATCTGATTGGTGCCCTCGTAGATCTGGGTGATCTTGGCGTCGCGCATCATCCGCTCGACCGGGAAGTCGGTGGTGTAGCCCGCGCCGCCGAACAGCTGCACCGCGTCGGTGGTCACCTCCATCGCCACGTCGGAGGCGAAGCACTTGGAGGCCGCGGAGATGAAGCCGAGGTTGGGTTCGCCGCGCTCGGCGCGCGCGGCCGCCTGGTACACCATCATCCGCGCGGCCTCCACCTTCATCGCCATGTCGGCCAGCATGAACTGCACGGCCTGGAAGCTGCTGATGGACTCCCCGAACTGCTTGCGGTCCTTGGTATAGGCGATCGCGGCGTCCACCGCGCCCTGGGCGATGCCCACCGCCTGGGCGCCGATCGTGGGGCGGGTGTGGTCCAGCGTCGCCAGGGCCGTCTTGAAGCCGGTGCCCGGCTCGCCGATGATCCGGTCGCCGGGGATGCGGCAGTTCTCGAAGTACAGCTCGGTGGTCGGCGAGCCCTTGATGCCGAGCTTCTTCTCCTTGGGACCGACGGCGAAGCCCTCGTCGTCGATGTGCACCATGAACGCCGAGATGCCGTTTGCGCCCTTGTCCGGGTCGGTCACCGCCATCACGGTGTACCAGCTCGACTCGCCGCCGTTGGTGATCCAGCACTTGGCGCCGTTGAGGATCCAGTCGTCGCCGTCGGCCTTGGCCCGGGTCCGCATCGATCCCGCGTCGCTGCCCGCCTCGCGCTCGCTCAGGGCGTAGGACGCCATCGTCCCGTCGGCGATGGCCGGCAGGACCTGCTTTTTCAGCTCGTCGGAACCCCGCAGGATCAGGCCCATGGTGCCCAGCTTGTTCACCGCCGGGATCAGCGACGCCGAGGCGTCCACCCGGGCGACCTCCTCGATCACAATGCAGGCCGCTACCGAGTCCGCGCCCTGCCCGCCGTACTCCTCGGGCACGTGCACGGCGTTGAACCCGGAGGCGTTCAGCGCCTCCAGCGCCTCCCGCGGGAACCGCGCGTTCTCGTCGACGTCGGCCGCGTGCGGGGCGATCTCCTTCTCCGCCAGCGCGCGGATCGCCGCCCGCAGCTCCTGGTGTTCCTCGGGCAGTTGGAACAGATCAAACGACGGGTTTCCGGCCCATCCAGCCATCTCGAGCCTCCTAGCTACTCGCCGGTAACTTTACCCTGGCGCTCCTGCAGCGCCGCATCCTTGGCGCGCACGGTCTCGGCCAGCGCGGCCTGGAACGCCTCCACCCGCGCCAGCAGCGCGGGGTCGGAGGACGCCAGGATGCGCACGGCAAGCAGCCCCGCGTTGCGGGCGCCGCCGATGGACACCGTGGCGACCGGAACACCGGCCGGCATCTGCACGATCGACAGCAGCGAGTCGAGGCCGTCGAGGCGGGCCAGCGGCACCGGCACCCCGATCACCGGCAGCGGGGTCGCGGAGGCGACCATGCCGGGCAGGTGGGCGGCGCCGCCGGCGCCGGCGATGATCACCTCCAGGCCGCGCGCGGCGGCGGTGCGGGCGTAGTCGAACATCACCTCGGGCGTGCGATGGGCCGACACCACCCGGACCTCGGCGGGGACGTCGAACTCGGCCAGCGCGTCGGCGGCGTCGGACATCACCGACCAGTCGCTGTCGCTGCCCATGATCACGCCGACGCGTGCCTTAGCCATGTGGATCCCATCCGTCCGTCCACTGCCCGTGTGACAACCAGTGTGCCGCCAGCTCGGCGCGCTCACGCAGCCTGGGGAGCTCCGCCGGGTCGGCGCCCAGGAAGTTGATGTGCCCGATCTTGCGCCCCGGCCGTTCGGCCTTGCCGTAGAGGTGGACGCGGGCGTCGGGCATCCGGGCGAACAGGTGGTGCAGCCGCTCGTCGGTGGACATCGCGGGCTGCTGCGGGGCGCCGAGGACGTTGGCCATCACTGTCACCGGCGCGATGGCGTCGGTGTCGCCGAGCGGGTAGTCCAGCACCGCGCGCAGGTGCTGTTCGAACTGGCTGGTGCGCGCCCCGTCCATGGTCCAGTGCCCGGAGTTGTGGGGCCGCATCGCGAGCTCGTTGACCAGCAGGTCGCCGTCCGAGGTCTCGAACAGCTCGACCGCCAGCACGCCGACGACACCCAGCTCGGCGGCCAGCCGCAGCGCCAGCCGCTGGGCCGTGGCGGCCGCGTCGTCGCTGAGGTCCGGCGCCGGCGCGATCACCTGCACGCAGATCCCGTCCCGCTGCACCGTCTCCACGACCGGCCACGCGGCGCCCTGCCCGAACGGCGAGCGCGCCACCAGGGCCGACAGCTCGCGGCGCATGTTCACCTGCTCCTCGGCCATCACCGGCACGCCGTCGGCCAGGAAGCTTTCGGCGATTTCCCGGGCGTGCTCGGGGTCGCGGGCCATCCGCACCCCGCGCCCGTCGTAGCCGCCGCGGACCGCTTTGACGACCACGGGCCCGCCCATCCGCTGCGCGAAGGCGTCGAGCTCGTCGACGCTGCGGATCTCGGCATAACGCGGCACGGGTGCGCCCAGGGCCTCGAGGCGCCGGCGCATCACCAGCTTGTCCTGGGCGTGCACCAGGGCCTGCGGCGGCGGCGCGACGTAGACGCCCTCGGCGACCAGCTTCTCCAGCAGCTCGGTGGGGACGTGCTCGTGGTCGAACGTCAGCACCTCGGCGCCGGCCGCGACCCGGCGCAGGTCCTCGAGTTCGGTGTGCGAGCCGATCACCACGTCGGGGGCGACCTGGGCGGCCGATTCCCCGGGGTCGGTGGCCAGCACCCGCAGCGTCTGCCCCAGCGCGATCGCGGCCTGGTGGGTCATGCGCGCGAGCTGACCGCCGCCGACCATCGCCACTGACGGGGTTGTTGAGGATAGGCGTCTGTCCGGCACGGCCATCATGGTGTCACGGCGCCGGGCGGCGTGGTGACCGGCCGAGAAGCCCAACGGTTATGTAACATTTTGCGTCGTTTTCGAGTCCGTCCGTACACTGACGTGTTGTGTCCTTCGCCGATGCCGCAATCTCGCGCCTGCCCGAGGCCTTTCAGCCGTATTTGCTGCGCCATCACGAGCTGATCAAATTCGCGATCGTCGGCGGCACCACATTCGTCATCGACTCGGCGATTTTCTACACGCTGAAGCTGACGGTTCTCGAGCCCAAGCCGGTCACCGCGAAGGTCATCGCGGGCATCGTCGCGGTGATCGCGTCCTACGTCTTGAACCGGGAGTGGAGCTTCCGCGACCGCGGGGGCCGCGAGCGCCACCACGAGGCGCTGCTGTTCTTCGCCTTCAGCGGGGTGGGCGTGCTGCTTTCCATGGCGCCGCTGTGGATCTCGAGCTACGTCCTGCAGCTGCGGGTGCCGACGGTGTCGCTGACCGTGGAGAACATCGCGGACTTCATCTCGGCCTACATCATCGGCAACCTGCTGCAGATGGCGTTCCGCTTCTATTCGTTCCGGCGCTGGGTGTTCCCCGACGAATTCGCCCGCAACCCCGACAAGGCGCTGGAATCGGCGCTGACAGCGGGCGGTTTCGCGGAGGTGCTGGAGGACGAGCTCGAGGGCGGCAACGTCACCCTGTTGCGGTCCTGGCGGAAGAAGGCGAGCCGGTTCGGTCAGCTCGGCGACGCGTCGGGCCCGGCGGAACCCAGGGTGTCGAAAACCTCGTGATATAGCAGCGAGTGCACCTCGCGCAGCCGCGGAATGTCGTAGAACTCCAACGGATCCTGTGACGCCGACTCGATGATCAGCGTCCCGGTGCGAAACATCCGCTCGGTCAGCTTGTCCCGGAATTCCACGCTGTTGATCCGCGCCAGCGGGATGTCGATGCCGCTGCGGGTCAGCACCCCGTGCCGGAACATCACCCGCCGGCTGGTGACGACGAAATGCGTTGTCAGCCAACCCAGGAACGGCCACAGCGTCAGCCAGCCGACGATCACCAGCCAGATCCCCCAGATGACGCCGTAGATGATGTTCTTGGCGAGCTGCTCCCAGTGCGTCGAGTTGAGGTAGCCGGATGCGAAGGCGGCCAGCGCGGTCGCCAACACCAGGACCACGACGGGCCAGATCAGGCGCTTCCAGTGCGGGTGACGGTGCAGGACGACCTGTTCGCCGGCGGCCAGGGCATTGTCCGGATAGCTCACGTGGGAAAGCTACCGCTGCTGGCGTAGATGCACCACGTCACCGGCGGAAACGACGACGGTTTGGCCGCCGGCCTCGAGACAGAGCCTGCCCTGGTCGTCGACGGCGGTCGCGGTGCCGACCACCTCCTTGCCGCCGGGCAGCTGGGCGCGCACGGCCTGGCCGATGGTCAGGCTGCGGGCGCGGTAGTCGGCCGCCAGCGCCCAGTCGGCGCCGCGCGCGGCGCGCCAGCCCACGATCCGCCTGCCGAGTTCGGTCAACACCGCGCAGACCAGCCGGTGCCGGTCGGGCGCGGCCACGCCGAGGTCGTACAGCGACGTCGCCCCGGGGCCGTCGATCTCCTCGGGGGCCTGAGTCACGTTGAGCCCCAAGCCAATTACCACCACCGGGCGGGACACCTCGGCGAGGATGCCCGCCAGCTTCCCCAGGGAGTCCGGTGGGCCCGCCAACACGTCGTTGGGCCACTTGAGGCCGGCCCGCACCCCGGTCACCTGCTGAACCGCGTCGACGATCGCCACCCCGGTGGCCAGCGACAGCCAGCCCCAACCCTCGGTCGGCACGTCGACGACGCTGACGCCCACCGACATCGTGATCTGGGCCCGCGGCGTGGCCGACCAGCCGCGGCCGTGGCGCCCGCGGCCCGCCGTCTGGTGCTCGGCGATCAGCACCGCCCCGGCGACGTCGGTCCCGGCGGCGGCGCGGGCCAGCAGGTCGGCGTTGGTGGAGCCGGTCTGCTCGACGACGTCGAGCCGGCGCCAGCCCAGCCCGGCGCCGATCAGCTCGGCGCGCAGCGCGGCCTGATCCAGCGGCTGCCGAAGCGAATCGCGATCCGTCACTCCACCCAGCCTAAAACTCGCGCGCGGGGCCTGCCGATACCATCGAGTCCCATGACAAGCGTTACCGACCACACCGCCGAGCCCGCAGCCGAACACACCATCGACATCCACACCACCGCGGGCAAGCTGGCCGAGCTGCACAAGCGGCGCGAGGAGTCGCTGCACCCGGTGGGCGAAGAGGCCGTCGAGAAGGTGCACGCCAAGGGCAAGCTGACCGCCCGGGAGCGCATCCTCGCCCTGCTCGACGAGGACTCGTTCGTCGAGCTGGACGCGCTGGCGCGGCATCGCAGCAAGAACTTCGGCATGGAGAACAACCGCCCGCTGGGTGACGGCGTGATCACCGGCTACGGCACGATCGACGGCCGCGACGTCTGCATCTTCAGCCAGGACGCCACCGTGTTCGGCGGCAGCCTCGGTGAGGTGTACGGGGAGAAGATCGTCAAGGTCCAGGAGCTGGCCATCAAGACCGGCCGGCCGCTGATCGGCATCAACGACGGCGCCGGCGCGCGGATCCAGGAGGGCGTCGTCTCGCTGGGCCTGTACAGCAAGATCTTCCGCAACAACATCCTGGCCTCCGGCGTCATCCCGCAGATCTCGCTGATCATGGGCGCCGCCGCCGGCGGGCACGTGTACTCCCCCGCCCTGACCGACTTCGTGGTCATGGTCGACCAGACCAGCCAGATGTTCATCACCGGACCCGACGTCATCAAGACCGTCACCGGTGAGGACGTCACCATGGAGGAGCTCGGCGGCGCCCACACCCACATGGCCAAGTCGGGCACCCTGCACTACGTCGCGTCCGGCGAGCAGGACGCCTTCGACTGGGTGCGCGACCTGCTGAGCTACCTGCCGCCCAACAACGCCACCGACGCGCCGCGCTACGCCGAGCCCGTCCCCGAGGGCGCGATCGAGGAAAACCTCACCGAGGAGGACCTCGAGCTGGACACGCTGATCCCCGACTCGCCCAACCAGCCCTACGACATGCACGAGGTGATCACCCGCATCCTCGACGACGACGAGTTCCTCGAGATCCAGGCCGGTTACGCGCAGAACATCGTCGTCGGGTTCGGCCGCATCGAGGGCCGCCCGGTCGGGATCGTGGCCAACCAGCCGACCCAGTTCGCCGGCTGCCTGGACATCAACGCGTCGGAGAAGGCGGCCCGCTTCGTGCGGACGTGCGACTGCTTCAACATCCCGATCATCATGCTGGTGGACGTGCCGGGCTTCCTGCCGGGCACCGGCCAGGAATACAACGGCATCATCCGCCGCGGCGCCAAGCTGCTGTTCGCCTACGGCGAGGCCACCGTGCCCAAGATCACCGTCATCACCCGCAAGGCCTACGGCGGCGCGTACTGCGTCATGGGCTCCAAGGACATGGGCTGCGACGTCAACCTGGCCTGGCCGACCGCCCAGATCGCCGTCATGGGCGCCTCCGGTGCCGTGGGCTTCGTCTACCGCAAGCAGCTGAGCGAGGCGGCCAAAAACGGCGAGGACGTGGACGCGCTGCGGCTGCAGTTGCAACAGGAGTACGAGGACACCCTGGTCAACCCCTACGTCGCGGCCGAGCGGGGATACGTCGACGCGGTGATCCCGCCGTCGTACACCCGCGGCTACATCGGCACCGCGCTGCGGCTGCTGGAACGCAAGATCTCGCACCTGCCGCCCAAGAAGCACGGGAACATTCCGCTATGACAGACGAGACCGCCACTCCCCACGAGCACGAGCCGCACATTCAGGTGCTCAAGGGCAAACCGACCGACGAGGAACTGGCCGCGCTCATCGCCGTGCTGGGCGGCGTCGGCGGCGGCGTCCCCGAGCCCGCCGAGCCGGAGCGCACCCGCTGGGGGCTGCCCGTCGACCGGTTGCGCTACGCGATGTCGAACTACCAGCGCCTCACCCTGCAGCAGATGACACACATGAAGCAGTGACCCGGCTGGTGCTGGGGTCGGCGTCTTCGGGTCGCCTGAAGGTGCTGCGCCAGGCCGGCGTCGATCCGCTGGTCGTGGTCTCCGGCGTCGACGAGGACGCGATCGCCGCGAGCCTGGGACCGGGCGCCTCGCCCGCCGAGGTGGTGGGCGCGCTGGCGGCCGCCAAGGCCGAACGGGTGGCCGCCGACCTGGATGCCGACGCCGCCGCGGATTGCGTTGTGCTGGGCTGTGATTCGATGCTCTCGGTCGACGGGCGGCTGTGCGGTAAGCCCGGCTCGGCCGACGCCGCCGTGGGCCAGTGGCGCCTGATGGGCGGCCGGTCCGGCCGGCTGCACACCGGGCACTGCCTGCTGCGGCTGAGCGACGGCGCGATCACCCACCGCGAGGTCGAATCCGCTTGCACCACGGTGCATTTCGCCCAGCCGGCCGAGGAGGATCTGCGGGCCTACGTCGCGGCCGGCGAGCCGCTGGGCGTGGCGGGGGGATTCACCCTGGACGGGCTCGGCGGCTGGTTCGTCGACGGGATCGACGGCGATCCCTCGAACGTCATCGGCGTGAGCCTGCCGCTGCTGCGCTCGCTGCTGGCGCGGACGGGCCTGTCCGTGGCCGCGCTGTGGGCGGCCCACTGACGCCGAGCGTCGAGTTGTTGCGGCGAAAACCCGGATTCCTGACAACAAGTCGACGTTGGGCGGGCACCAGGCGGTTGAGTAGGCTCGGAGGCGTGCCTTTACCCCCGGATCCACACCCCTCACTGACGGAATACGCCCACCCCGAACGGCTCGTCACCGCCGACTGGCTGTCGGCCAACATGGGCGCCAACGGCCTGGCGATCGTCGAGTCCGACGAGGACGTGTTGCTCTACGACGTCGGCCACATCCCCGGCGCGGTCAAGATCGACTGGCACACCGACCTCAACGACCCGAGGGTCCGCGACTACATCAACGGCGAGCAGTTCGCCGAGCTGATGGACCGCAAGGGCATCGCCCGCGACGACACCGTGGTGATCTACGGGGACAAGAGCAACTGGTGGGCGGCCTACGCGCTGTGGGTCTTCACGCTGTTCGGCCACCCCGACGTGCGCCTGCTCAACGGCGGGCGGGACCTGTGGCTGGCCGAGCGCCGCGAGACCACCCTGGACGTCCCGACCAAGACGTCGACGGGCTACCCCGTCGTGCAGCGCAACGACGCGCCCATCCGCGCGTACAAGGACGACGTGCTGGGCATCCTCGGGACCCAGCCGCTGATCGACGTGCGCTCGCCCGACGAGTACACCGGCAAGCGCACCCACATGCCCGAATACCCCGAGGAGGGCGTGCTGCGCGGCGGGCACATCCCCACCGCCCGGTCGATCCCGTGGGCCAAGGCCGTCGACGAGAGCGGCCGGTTCCGCAGCCGCGCGGAGCTCGAAGAGCTCTACGGCTTCCTGCGGCCGGACGACAAGACCGTCGTCTATTGCCGCATCGGCGAGCGGTCCAGCCACACCTGGTTCGTGCTGACGCATCTGCTCGGCAAGCCCGGGGTCCGCAACTACGACGGGTCGTGGACCGAGTGGGGCAACACCGTGCGTGTCCCGATCGTCGGGGGACCCGAACCGGGAGCCGTGCCGGTCCCATGAGCATGCCCGCGCCCCTGGCCGAGGTGGTGTCCGACTTCGCCGAGGTGCAGGGCCAGGACAAGCTGGCGCTGCTGCTGGAATTCGCCAACGAGCTGCCGCCGCTGCCCCCCGAGCTTCAGGAGGCGGCGATGGAGCCGGTGCCCGAATGCCAGTCGCCGCTGTTCCTGCACGTCGACGCCAGCGACCCGGCCCGGGTGCGGCTGCACTTCAGCGCGCCCGCCGAGGCGCCCACGACGCGCGGATTCGCGTCGATCCTGGCCGCCGGTCTCGACGAGCAACCCGCCGCGGACATCCTGGCGGTGCCCGAGGATTTCTACACCGATCTGGGTCTGGCCGCTCTGATCAGCCCGCTGCGGCTGCGCGGCATGTCGGCGATGCTGGCCCGGATCAAGCGCCGCCTGCGCGAGGCGGCCTGATCATGGGATTGGAGACCGGGTTTCAGCGCGCTCGGCGCGCCGCATAAACTTCCCCGGACAAGACTTGTAAGAAAATCTCTTAGAGACGAAGACGTCCAGTTCCCACAGGAGGCGCAGTGGCCAGTCACGCCAGCTCGAGGATCGCCAAGGTGCTCGTCGCCAATCGCGGTGAGATCGCCGCCCGGGTGATTCGCGCGGCCCGCGATGCGGGCCTGCCCAGCGTGGCGGTGTATGCCGAGCCCGACGCCGACGCGCCGCACGTGCGCCTGGCGGACGAGGCGTTCGCCCTCGGCGGCCAGACCTCGGCGGAGTCCTACCTGGACTTCGGCAAGCTGCTCGACGCGGCGGAGAAGTCGGGCGCCAACGCCGTCCACCCCGGCTACGGCTTCCTGTCGGAGAACGCCGACTTCGCCCAGGCGGTCATCGACGCCGGCCTGATCTGGATCGGGCCGAGCCCGCAGTCGATCCGCGACCTGGGTGACAAGGTCACCGCGCGCCACATCGCCGCCCGCGCCCAGGCCCCGCTGGTGCCCGGCACCCCCGACCCGGTCAAGGACGCCGACGAGGTGGTGGCCTTCGCCGAGGAGTACGGCGTGCCGATCGCGATCAAGGCGGCGTTCGGCGGCGGCGGCAAGGGCATGAAGGTGGCCCGCACCATCGAGGAGATCCCCGAGCTGTACGAGTCGGCCGTCCGCGAGGCCGTGTCGGCGTTCGGCCGCGGCGAGTGCTTCGTGGAGCGCTACCTCGACAAGCCGCGCCACGTCGAGGCGCAGGTGATCGCCGACCAGCACGGCAACGTCGTCGTCGCCGGCACCCGCGATTGCTCGCTGCAGCGCCGCTTCCAGAAGCTGGTGGAGGAGGCGCCCGCGCCGTTCCTGACGGACGCGCAGCGCAAGGAGATCCACGAGTCGGCCAAGCGGATCTGCAAGGAGGCCCACTACTACGGCGCCGGCACCGTCGAGTACCTGGTCGGCCAGGACGGCCTGATCTCCTTCCTGGAGGTCAACACCCGGCTGCAGGTCGAGCACCCGGTCACCGAGGAGACCGCCGGCATCGACCTGGTGCTGCAGCAGTTCAAGATCGCCAACGGCGAGAAGCTGGACATCACGGAGGATCCGACGCCGCGCGGGCACGCGATCGAGTTCCGGATCAACGGCGAGGACGCCGGTCGGGGCTTCCTGCCGGCGCCCGGGCCGGTCAGCAAGTTCCACCCGCCCACCGGCCCCGGCGTGCGGCTGGACTCCGGCGTGGAGACCGGCTCGGTGATCGGCGGCCAGTTCGACTCGATGCTGGCCAAGCTGATCGTGTACGGCGCCGACCGGCACGAGGCGCTGGCGCGGGCCCGGCGGGCGCTGGACGAGTTCGAGGTCGAGGGCCTGGCCACGGTGATCCCGTTCCACCGGGCCGTGGTGAGCGACCCGGCGTTCATCGGCGACGACAACGGCTTCTCGGTGCACACCCGCTGGATCGAGACCGAGTGGAACAACACCGTCGAACCGTTCACCGGCGGCGAGCCCCTGGACGAGGAGGACACCCGGCCCCGCCAGAAGGTGGTCGTCGAGGTCGGCGGCCGCCGCCTCGAGGTGTCGCTGCCTGCTGACCTGGCCCTGTCCAACGGCGCCGCCGACCCGGCCGGCGTCATCCGCAAGAAGCCCAAGCCGCGCAAGCGCGGGTCGCACGCGGGCGCGGCGGCCTCCGGCGACGCGGTGACGGCGCCCATGCAGGGCACCGTCGTCAAGGTCGCCGTCGAGGAAGGTCAGGAGGTCGCCGCGGGCGACCTGGTGGTGGTCCTCGAGGCGATGAAGATGGAAAACCCGGTCACCGCCCACAAGGACGGCACCATCACCGGGCTCGCGGTCGAGGCGGGCGCGGCCATCACGCAGGGCACGGTCCTCGCGGAGATCAAGTAACCGTTCGGTTACCGACCGTTGTCGACTCGCCCGACCACGGGTAGGGTCGGGTCAGGTTGAGTTCACAGCCGCCCGGATAACGTCGGGGGCCGCAGGGCGTGCGAACTCCCGGTCCTGAACCAGAACCGACCACCTGACGTCATCCACAGCAGGATCCTCCAAATGACGGAGACAAGCATGTCTGTGGCCCAATCATGGCAGCAAAGCCGCACGGCCCAATTCACCGCTCGCTGGAGCGCGTTGGGCACCGTGATCACGGCGGAAGGCGAGCTCGACGCCGCCAATGCGGATCAGCTCGCGGCGTACGTGCAACGCAGCGTCAGTCGCTCCCGGCGCATAATCCTGGACCTACGCGGCCTGGAATTCATTGGCACGGCCGGTTTTTCGGCGATACACCGGATCAACGTGACGTGCTCGGCGGCCCAGGTGCACTGGGCGATGGTGCCCAGCCCCGTGGTGGAGCGGTTGTTGCGCATCTGCGACCCCGACGGCACGCTCCCGGTGACGACGCCGCAGTCCGAGCAGCTGCTGAAGCCGGCCCGGGCCGACGGCTCGGGGTCGCGCCCGCTACTGCAGCTGGTCCCGCAGCCGCGTTAGCGACTTGGCCAGCAGCCGGGACACGTGCATCTGGGAGATGCCCACCCGTTCGGCGATCTGAGTCTGCGTCATCGACTCGAAGAACCTGAGCACCAACACCATTCGTTCCCGCTCGGGCAGCGCCTCGAGCAAGGGGCGCAACGCCTCCCGATCCTCGATGCGGTCCAGGCCGGCGTCCACGTCGCCCAGGGTGTCGGCGATGGCGCGGGCGTCGTCGTCGTCGCTGCCGCCACCGGTGTCGATGGACAACGTGTTGTAGGAGCTGCCCGCCACCAGGCCCTCGACGACCTCGTCGCGCTCCATCCCGAGCTCCGAGGCGAGCTCGGTCGCGGTCGGCGCCCGGCCCAGCCGCTGCGAGAGGTCGGCGGTGGCGGTGCCCAGCCGCAGGTGCAGTTCCTTCAGCCGCCGCGGCACCTTGACCGACCAGCTGTTGTCACGGAAGTGCCGGCGGACCTCCCCCATGATCGTGGGGACCGCGAAGGAGACGAAGTCCGATCCGGTCTCGACGTCGAAGCGGACGACGGCGTTGACCAGGCCGACCCTCGCCACCTGGACCAGGTCGTCGCGCGGTTCGCCGCGGCCCTCGAACCGCCGCGCGATGTGATCGGCCAGCGGCAGGCAGCGCTCCACGATCTTGTCGCGCTGGCGCTGGAATTCCATGGACTCGGCGGGGACGCCGGCGAGCTCACGGAACATGTCCGGGACGTCGGCGTACTCGTTCGGCCGCGAGACCGAACCGCCTGCAGCTCGCGCTGTCACCTGCTAGAGGCCGCCCGTCGCGCGGTCAGCGTGATACCGAAAACGCTGCCCGTTTCGTTGGGCTCGCGACCGTCGTGGAAGGTCTGGACTTCGTCGGCCAGGGAGGTCAGGACATGCCAGCTGAAGCTGCCGGGCGCCACCACGTCGTGGGTGTCGCACGCCGCGGAGGCCTCCACCACCAATTCGTCGTCGTGCGGGTCGACCACGACGACCAACGTGGCATCCGGTGTCGCCGAGCGGATCAGGCGGGTGCACACTTCGTCGACCGCGAGCCGCAGGTCGGCGACCGCGTCGAAGTCCAAGTCCTCGAAGGTGCCGATGGCACCGACGAGCGTGCGCAGCATCGCCAGGTTCTCCAGGCGTGCCGCGACATGCAATTCGACGGCGCGATGGCCGCGTTGACGCCTGTTGGCGCGCGAACCCGCATCGGTCATATGGTCTCCCGGCAATGTCGGCTCGACACTACTACTGCCGCGCAGCCCGCCGTCGACCGTCGGTTCCAAGCGGTTGGTCATGCGGCACGACCGGGATCGCGCTGGTCATGATGATCACTGGGGCGGTAGGCAGCAACGGTTCCGGCATTCATGGTTTAGAGCTGATACCCACTTGCGACGGCGTATAACCCAAGCAAGGCGCGTTAGCTGCTTAACAGTCGCGGCGCGAAAGACCTACACTTATCTGCATGAAGCAGGCTCTGCTTCGCGCAGTTGTGCTTCTCGCGTCGTGGTCGATCGGACTGCTGGTGGCGGCCCGGGTCGTTCCTCATGTTTCGGTGTCTGTGTCGGGCTTCGTCGTCGCCGTGGTGGTGTTCACGGCCGCGCAGGCCACGCTGTCCCTGGCGATCGTCAGGTTGCCGCGCGCGTACGCATCGCTGCTCCTCGGGGCCTCCGGCCTGGTGTTGACGCTCGTCGCGCTGGCGCTGGCCGTGGTCTTCACGCACGGGCTCACCATTCACGGCGTCGCCTCCTGGGCCGCCGCAATCGTGCTGGTGTGGCTGATCACCACGATCGGGGCGATCTCGCTGCCGGAGGTGCTCGCCCGCGATCCGGCCGTCCCGGCCTGAGGGGACGACGAAGGGAGGCGTTATGGGCGACAGGCATCACGACCCGACGGACCATTATCGGACCACGCAACCGCACGCCGGTTTCTCGATGAAGGACAACCTCTACTGGCCCGGGTTCATCCTGCTGATCGTCGCGTTGGGCGGGATGATCAGCACGACGGCCGCCGCCGCCTACGGCCACTACGAATGGCTCGCCACGACGAGCCTGGTCGCCGTGCTCGGCGTGATCGCGGCGGCGCTGTGGTTCGTCGTGGAGCATCGGCGGGTGGCCCGCATCGACGAGCAATGGCACCGCGTCGCGGATGCCGGCGCCGCACCGCGCCCTCGCGCCGCCAGCCAGGGGCCGGCCGGGTCCTGAGCTGCCCGAACTACAAAGCCAGCACCGGCCCGGCGATGGGCGAAACACCCAGGCCGAGCGCCGCCACCATCAGCGTGAACAAGAACCAGCCGGCGCCATGCCAACCCCACCAGGTGCCGTGCGCCTTCCACACCCGGTACGTGCGCAGGAAGGCCCACAGCCCGCCGGCAAACAGGATCAGCGGCCCACCGAAGGCCAGCATCGTGCGCTGCGGAGCGCCGCAGGCCACCGTATCCACGCCCGTCCCCGGGCAGGTGCTGACCCACAACGCCGCCAGGACCACGAAGCCGACACCGGCGGCCGCGGCCAGCACGGCAAACCGGATGGCGGCGTGCACCTCGCCGTCCTCCTGCCCCAAGCGGTCGCCGAATGACCGCTCATCCGCTTTGTGCATAGCTGCCCCTCGTATCCCACTGCCAGCTGCTTTTGGTCCATCGTTCGGCGCGCCGAATTAGTTACCGACCCCCGTCGCGGCGCTCACCAAAAGGCGAAAGATCGCATGGCTACAGATACCCGGCGCGAAACCACGGTAAACGGATGTCGCGCCCGGATGGCCCCGCCTGACCAGGGCGTTCGGTGCCGATCGGCCGGCAAGGCGCTGGTGTGGCGGCCGTCTCATTTCCTATGGGTACTATCTGACACATGCCGACAGCCAGGAGGCGGTTATCCCCCGAGGATCGACGCGCCGAGCTGCTCGCTTTGGGGGCAGAAGTCTTTGGGAAGCGACCCTACGACGAGGTCCGCATCGACGAGATAGCCGAGCGCGCGGGGGTGTCCCGCGCGCTGATGTACCACTACTTCCCCGACAAGCGGGCGTTCTTCGCCGCGGTCGTCAAGGACGAGGCCGACCGGCTGTACGAGGCGACCAACAACCCGCCACCCGCCGGCCTGACCATGTTCGAGGAGATCCGGATGGGTGTGCTGGCCTACATGGCCTATCACCAGCAGAATCCGGAGGCCGCGTGGGCCGCCTACGTGGGCCTCGGCCGGTCCGACCCGGTTCTGCTCGGCATCGACGACGAGGCCAAGAACCGCCAGATGGAACACATCATGTCCCGCATCGGCGAGGTCGTCAGCGGGATGCCGGACACCAACGCGCTGGAAGCCGATGTCGAGCGGGACCTGCGGGTGATCCTGCAGGGCTGGCTGGCGTTCACGTTCGAGATCTGCCGTCAGCGCATCATGGACCCCACGACCGACGCCGACCGGCTGGCCGATGCCTGCGCGCACGCGCTGCTGGATGCCATCGCGCGGGTGCCGGAGATTCCCAAGGAGCTGTCGGAGGCCATGGCCACCGCGCGCCTCTGACGGGGCCCGCACTTTGTCGGTGCGCATTGGCACCATGGTGAGGTGAGCACCCCCGCCGAGCCCCGCCCCGACCCGCTGGGCCGGTTCAGCGCGATCACGCGCGAGTGGTTCCAGTCCACCTTCGCCGCGCCGACCACCGCGCAGGCGCAGGCGTGGGACGCGATCGCGCGGGGCGACAACACCCTGGTGATCGCCCCGACCGGGTCCGGCAAGACGCTCGCGGCGTTCCTGTGGGCCCTCGACAGCCTCGCCGGGTCGGCCGAACGGCCGGCCGGCACCCGGGTGCTGTACGTGTCCCCGCTCAAGGCGCTCGCGGTCGACGTCGAGCGCAACCTGCGCACCCCGCTGGCGGGGCTCACCCGCATCGCCGAGCGCCATGGGGTCGCGGCCCCGGACATCAGCGTCGGCGTCCGCTCCGGCGACACCCCGCCCGCCGCGCGCCGTCAGCTCATCGCGCGCCCGCCCGACGTGCTGATCACCACCCCGGAGTCGCTGTTCTTGATGCTGACCTCGGCCGCGCGCGAAACCCTGGCGGGCGTGCAGACGGTGATCGTGGACGAGATCCACGCCATCGCGGGCGGCAAGCGCGGCGCGCACCTGGCCGTCTCGCTGGAGCGGCTCGACGAGCTGCGGGACGGGCCGCCCGCTCAGCGAATCGGGCTGTCGGCGACGGTGCGGCCGCCCGAGGAGCTGGCGCGGTTCCTGTCCGGGCAGTCGCCCACCACCATCGTCGCCCCGCCGTCGGCCAAGACCATCGAGCTCACCGTGCAGGTGCCGGTGCCCGACATGGCGAACCTGGCGAACAGCAGCATCTGGCCCGACGTCGAGGCGCGCCTGGTCGACCTGATCGAAGCGCACTCCTCGACCATCGTGTTCGCCAACTCCCGGCGCCTGGCCGAGCGGCTTACCGCGCGGCTCAACGAGATTCACGCCGAGCGGTGCGGCATCGAGCTGGCCGGACAGGCCAACCCGGGGGTCCCGGGTGGGGCGCCGGCGCACCTGCTGGGCAGCGGCCAGACCTACGGCGCCGAGCCGGTGCTGGCGCGCGCCCACCACGGTTCGGTCAGCAAGGAGCAGCGCGCCCTGGTCGAAGAGGACCTCAAGCGCGGGCTGCTCAAGGCGGTGGTCGCGACGTCGAGCCTCGAGCTGGGCATCGACATGGGCGCGGTCGACCTGGTGATCCAGGTGGAGGCGCCGCCGTCGGTGGCCAGCGGCCTGCAGCGCATCGGGCGGGCCGGCCACCAGGTCGGCGAGGTGTCCCAGGGGGTGCTGTTCCCCAAGCACCGCACGGACCTGATCGGCTGCGCGGTGACGGTGCAGCGGATGCTCGCCGGCCAGATCGAGACCATGCGGGTGCCGGCCAACCCGCTGGACATCCTGGCGCAACAGACCGTCGCGGCCGCCGCGCTGGAGCCGCTGGACGCCGACCGGTGGTTCGACACCGTGCGGCGGGCCGCCCCCTTCGCGACGCTGCCGCGCAGCGTGTACGAGGCCACCCTGGACCTGTTGAGCGGCAAGTACCCGTCCACCGACTTCGCCGAGCTGCGGCCGCGCCTGGTCTACGACCGCGACGCCGGAACCCTGACCGCCCGGCCCGGTGCCCAGCGGCTGGCGGTCACCTCCGGCGGCGCCATCCCGGACCGCGGGTTGTTCACCGTCTACCTGGCCTCGGAGGCCGAGAAGCCGTCGCGGGTCGGCGAACTCGACGAGGAGATGGTCTACGAGTCGCGGCCCGGTGACGTCATCTCGCTGGGCGCCACCAGCTGGCGGATCACGGAGATCACCCACGACCGGGTGCTGGTGATCCCCGCGCCCGGGCAGCCGGCCCGGTTGCCGTTCTGGCGCGGCGACGACGCCGGGCGCCCGGCCGAGCTCGGCGCCGCGCTGGGCGCGTTCACCGGCGAGCTGGCCGGACTGAAGCGTGCGGCGTTCGACAAGCGTTGCGGCGCTTTGGGTTTCGACGCCTACGCCACCGACAACCTGTGGGGGCTGCTGGACGAGCAGCGGAGCGCGGCCGGGGTGGTGCCCACCGACACCACCCTGCTGGTCGAGCGGTTCCGCGACGAGCTGGGCGATTGGCGGGTGATCCTGCACTCGCCGTACGGGCTGCGGGTGCACGGGCCGCTCGCGCTGGCGGTGGGGCGGCGGCTGCGCGAACGCTACGGCCTCGACGAGAAGCCGACCGCCTCCGACGACGGCATCGTGGTGCGCCTGCCCGACACCTTTTCCGATTTCGCGTCCGACGCGGGCACTGACGCCCCACCCGGCGCCGAGCTGTTCGTCTTCGACGCCGACGAGATCGACCCGATCGTCACGGCCGAGGTGGGCGGCTCGGCGCTGTTCGCCTCGCGGTTCCGCGAATGCGCGGCCCGCGCGCTGCTGCTGCCGCGCCGGCACCCGGGCCGCCGTTCGCCGCTGTGGCACCAACGCCAGCGCGCGGCCCAGCTGCTGGACGTCGCGCGAAAGTACCCCGACTTCCCGGTGGTGCTGGAGACCATCCGCGAATGCCTGCAGGACGTCTACGACGTGCCCGCCCTCGTCGCGTTGATGACGGGCATCGCCCAGCGCCGGGTGCGGGTGCTCGAGGCCGAAACGGTGAAGCCCTCCCCGTTCGCGGCCTCCCTGTTGTTCGGCTACGTCGGCGCGTTCATGTACGAGGGGGACACCCCGCTGGCCGAGCGCCGGGCCGCGGCGCTGTCGCTGGACAGCACGCTGCTGGCCGAGCTGCTCGGCCGCGTGGAACTGCGCGAACTGCTCGACCCCGACGTCATCGCCGCGACCGGCCGGCAGCTACAGCACCTGTCGGCCGACCGGGCCGCCCGCGACGCCGAGGGCGTCGCCGACCTGCTGCGGCTGCTGGGCCCGTTGAGCGCCGACGAGCTGTCGGCGCGGGCCGGGGGCGCCGACGTCGGGGGCTGGCTGGAGGGGCTGCGGGGCGCCCGGCGCGCGCTGACGGTGTCCTTCGCCGGGCGCAGCTGGTGGGTGGCCATCGAGGACATCGGGCGGTTGCGCGACGGGGTCGGGGCCGCGGTCCCGCTGGGCGTCCCGGCGGCCTTCACCGAGGCGGTGGCCGACCCGCTGGGCGAGCTGCTGGGCCGCTACGCGCGCACGCACACCCCGTTCACCACGGCCGAGGCCGCCGCCCGGTTCGGCCTGGGGCTGCGGGTCACGGCCGACGTGCTGGGCCGCCTGGCCGCCGACGGCAAGCTGGTGCGCGGCGACTTCGTCGCCGCGCCGGACCCGTCCGCGGCGCCCGGCGCCGCAGGGGGCGGCGAGCAGTGGTGCGACGCCGACGTCCTGCGCATCCTGCGGCGGCGCTCGCTGGCGGCGCTGCGCGCCCAGGTGGAGCCGGTGAGCACCGCCGCCTATGGGCGATTCCTGCCCGCCTGGCAGCACGTGTCGTCGCCGCAGTCGGGCATCGACGGGCTGGTCGCGGTGATCGACCAGCTGGCCGGCGTCCGGGTGCCGGCCTCGGCGCTGGAGCCGTTGATCCTGGCGCCCCGGATCCGGGACTACTCCCCCGCGCTGCTCGACGAACTGCTCGCCACCGGCGAGGTCACCTGGTCGGGCGCCGGGTCGATTTCGGGCAGCGACGGCTGGATCGCGCTGCACGCGAGCGATTCCGCGCCGCTCACGCTGTCGCCGCCCGCCCCGCTCGAGCTCACCGACGCCCACCGCGCGATCCTGGACACGCTGGCCGGCGGCGGCGCGTACTTCTTCCGGCAGCTGACCGAGGCCGGTGTCCCCGACCCCGCGCTCAAAGCGGCGCTGTGGGAACTGATCTGGGCCGGCTGGGTCACCGGGGACACGTTCGCGCCCGTCCGCGCCGTCCTGGGCGGCGCCGGAGCCCGCAAGCGCTCCGCGCCCGCGCACCGCACCCAGCGGCCGCCGCGGCTGAGCCGCTACAGCGTCGCGCACGCGCAGCAGCGCAGCACGGACCCGACCGTGGCCGGGCGGTGGTCGCTCGCGGCGGCCCCGGAGCCGGATTCCACGGTGCGCGCCCACTATCAGGCCGAGCTGTTGCTGACCCGCCACGGCGTGCTCACCCGGGGCGCGGTCGCGGCCGAGGGGGTGCCGGGCGGCTTCGCGACGCTCTACAAGGTGCTGAGCACGTTCGAGGAGGCGGGCAGGTGCCAGCGCGGCTACTTCGTCGAGTCGCTGGGCGGCGCCCAGTTCGCCGTCGCCTCCACCGTCGACCGGCTGCGCAGCTACACCGACGGCATCGACCCCGAACGGCCCGAATACCGGGCCGTCGCGCTGGCCGCCGCCGACCCGGCCAACCCCTACGGCGCCGCGCTGCCGTGGCCCGCCCCGGGCGCCGACGGCGCGCGGCCCGGCCGCAAGGCGGGGGCGCTGGTCGTGCTGGTCGACGGCGAACTGACCTGGTTCTTGGAGCGCGGCGGGCGGTCGCTGCTGACGTTCACCGACGACCCCGCGGCCGACCATGCCGCCGCCGTGGCGCTGGCCGACCTGGTCGCCGCCCGTCGCGTGGCGTCGATCCTGGTCGAACGCATCGACGGGGCGCCGGCGCTGCAGCCGCACGAGGGACCCGCCCGGGTCGCGGACGCCTTGCGCGAGGCGGGATTCGCCCGCACCCCGCGCGGAATGCGGCTGCGCTGAACCATGCCCGAGGGCGACACCGTGTGGCATACCGCCGCGATGCTGCGCGAGCACCTGGTCGGTCGCACGCTGACGCGCTGCGACGTCCGGGTGCCGCGGTTCGCCACCGTCGACCTGACCGGGCAGGTCGTCGACGAGGTGCTCAGCCGCGGCAAGCACCTGTTCATCCGGGTCGGGGAGTCCAGCATCCACTCGCATCTGAAGATGGACGGCAGCTGGCGCGTGGGTAACCGGCCGGTGCGGGTGGACCACCGGGCGCGAATCATTCTGGAGGCCAACGGCATTCGCGCCGTGGGCGTCGACCTAGGGGTGCTGGAGATCCTGGACCGCGACCGCGACGGCGACGCGGTCGCGCACCTGGGACCCGACCTGCTGGGCCCTGATTGGGATCCGGTGCGCGCCGCCGCCAACCTGGTGGCACGCCCCGACCGGCCGATCGGCGAGGCGCTGCTGGACCAGCGGGTGCTGGCCGGGATCGGCAACGTCTATTGCAACGAACTGTGTTTCGTCAGCGGACACCTGCCCACCGCGCCGGTCAGCGCCCTGACCGACCCGCGCCGGCTGGTGAGCCGCGCCCGGGACATGCTGTGGACCAACCGCTTCCGCTGGAACCGCTGCACCACCGGCGACACCCGGGCCGGCCGGCAGCTGTGGGTCTACGGGCGCGCCGGGCAGCCCTGCCGCCGCTGCGGCACCGGCATCCACTTCGACGACGGCGGCGAGCGGGTCGCGTACTGGTGCCCTTCCTGCCAGCGCTGAACTTCCCATCGCGGCATGCAATGATCTTCCGGTGTCATCGACCACCTGGATAGTGCGCGGGCTGGGCGCGGTTGTCACGCTGCTCGGCGTGGCGGCGCTGCCCTGCCCGGGCGCGTGCGCCGACGCGGTCGACAACGCGTTCGTCACGGCGGTGAAGAACAAGGGCATCCAGTTCGCGTCGCCGCAAGCCGCGATCGTCGCCGGCCACGAGGTCTGCGACGAACTCGATCTCGGCAAGCAGAAGTCGGACATCGCCAACGAGGTGATGACCAACAGCAACCTGGACGGCTATCGCGCCGGGTACTTCATCGGCGCCAGCGTGGCGGCGTACTGCCCGCGGTACCGCGCGTCATGAGATGGCGTCGACCGCGGTCGACAACCGCGGCTTGAACTCCTGCGGGATGGGGATGTACCCGTTGTCCGCCAGGCCGTCCTGCCCGGCGCCGATCGTGCTGCGCAGGAACGCCTTCACGGCGGCCCCGACCTGCGGGTCGGGATACTTCGAGCAGACGATCTCGTAGGTCGCCAGCACGATCGGATAGGCGTCGGGCTGATTCGGCCGGTAGAAGGAGATGGTGTCGAGGGCCAGGTCGTTGCCCTGCTTGATGAACCAGGCGGCGGAGATCGTCTTGCCCACCGAGTCCGCGCCGATCGCCACGGCGTCCGGACCGGCCGACGTGATGACCTTGGCCATGTTGAGATGCTGCGCCTGGGCGAACGACCATTCGTTGTAGGTGATCGCCCCCTCGGTGCTCTTGACGGCGGCGGCGGCCCCGTCGTTGCCCTTGGCGCCCTCGCCGACGCCGCCCTTGAATGCCTTGCCGGCGCCCTTGCCCCACGCGCCGTTGGACGCGGTGTCGAGGTAGCGCTGGAAGTTGTCCGTGGTCCCGGACTCGTCGCTGCGGAACACCACGCGGATCGGCTCGGCCGGCAGGCTCACACCGGGGTTCAGCGCCTGGATCGCGGGGTCGTTCCAGCTCGTGATGCCGCCGTTGAAAATCCTGGCCGCGGTGGGGCCGTCGAGGCTCAACCCGGTCACACCGTTGACGTTGAAGGCGATCGCGATGGGGCCGAACACCACCGGCAGGTTCCACGCGGGCGAGCCGCATCGTTGCTGCGCCCGCGCGTACTCGTCGGCGCTCAGCGGCGAGTCCGAGCCGGCGAAATCGGTCTGGTTGCCCAGGAATTCGCTGATGCCGGCGCCGGAACCGTTGGGCGTGTAATTCAGGGACTGCCCGGCGCAGGCCTGTTCGAAGGCCCTGACGAATCGGGTCATCGCGTTCTGCTGGGCGGTGGAGCCGCTGGCCCGCAGCGTCGGCTTGCCGCCGCAGGCGACCTTCGCCGGCGACGCGCTCGTCGCGCCTCCCCCGGCGCTGTGATGGTCGCCACCGCAGGCCGACAACAGCGCCGCGGCGGTGACCAGAACGCCGGCGAAGACGCCAAATCGATTGAACTTCAAGCGAATTCCTGCGAATAGACCGGATGAGACGATCGCCGCCATGAGGCATAGTAACAAGATCGGCCCGCCGCCGCCTCCGGGCTAATCGCGCGCGTGGGCGAGGAAAAACTGGGCGATGACCTCGGAGGCGTCCAGCGCACGCGAGGTGCGCCCGATGATCGCCTGGGGCAGATACTGTTTGCCTCCGGGCCACGTGTGTCCGCCGTTGTCGATCTGGTAGAAGACCACCTCGGTCGACGCCGCGCACGGCGCGGCGTCGTAGCGGTGCACGACGGTGCCGTCGCCGACGTTCGGCAGGACCTGCTGCGACGGATCGCCTTGGCAGCCATCGACCGAGCGCCACGCGTTCACCATGCTGTTCGCCGCCACCGAGTGGCTGACCCCGCCGCGGCCCCGCACGTCCCCGCCGTTGAAAGGCACCAGCGGGTCGGCGGTTCCGTGTGCCGCCAGCACCGACACCGGCCGCGACGGATGGCAGGCCACGCCGGTGCCCAGCGTGCCCGCCACCGGCGCGATCGCGGCGAAGACGTCGGCACGGTCGCACGCCAGCCTGTTGGTCATGAAGCCGCCGTTGGACATTCCGGTGGCGAAGACGTGCCCGGGCGCGATGTTGTAGTCGCTTCGCAGCTTTCCCGCCAGCGCGACGAGGAACCCGACGTCGTCGACGTGGTGGCGATCCGCCGGGGAGGCCCCACGCCCGTCGGCCCAGCTCTTGTCGTAACCGTCGGGGTAGGCCACCAGCAGGTGGTTGGCGTCGGCGACCGTGTCGAAGTCGGTCAGGCCCCGCTGCCCGGTCCCGGTGCCGCCGCCGCCGTGCAGGCTGAGCACCAGGCCGACCGGATCGCCCGGCGGCACGTGCAACGTGTACGTGCGGTCCATGCCGCCGGAACGCAGGGTCGCGGACAGGTCTTGGGCGGCGGCGGCCGCCACGTGCCGCTCACCGCAGCCGGCCACCGAAACCGCGAGTGCCGTCAGGACGGCGAGCGTCAGCCAGCGGGCGTACGGCATGCCGTCAAGTTACCGAGCGCGCTCGGACGACATAACCAATGTTGCGATGTTCGCAAGATCTACGATGATTGGACGATGCCAAGCTGTAACCTACTTGCAACGTTCTAGGTCGAACCTTCAGTCGTCGAACACCGGATCTTAGAACCCTTGGGGGTATCAAAAATGACGAGCGCCCGCAGCCGCAAGGCCCGCCTGCTGCTCCCGCTGCTGGCGGCCGGGTTCCTACCCGCCGTCGGGCTGCTCGGCCCGCTGGCCACGGCCCCCGCCGCGCACGCCGACGGCAACGACGACGCGTTCATCGCGGCGTTGCACGCCCACGGCATCGCCCACGACTCGCCCAAGTCGGCCATCGCGGCCGGCCATCTGGTCTGCCACCAGCTCGACATGGGCAAGACGCAGGAGCAGATCGCGACGGACGTCATGAACAGCAGCACCCTGGACGGCGACAACGCCGGGTTCTTCGTCGCCCTGGCCGAACGCGCGTACTGCCCGCAGTACGCGGACGTCCCCACGGCATAACGCGCCGTACCGCGCAACGTCGTCGGGTTTCTCTCGCCCTGATCGCAATTTGCGGTCGTTGCTCCTGTGCGAAGCTGTAACGTGCAACATTCGCGCAACGGGGCAAAGGGAGGACGGGACATGTCACGCGTGGGGGCCGCCCTCGTGGTCGCGCTGGCCGCGCTCGCGGCGTTCGAGGCGGCCCCGGTCGCCCGTGCCGACGCCGTCGACGACGCCTTTCTGGGCGCCCTGACCGCCAAGGGCATCCACTTCGGGGCCCCGGAAAAGGCCATCATCGCCGGCCACGAGGTCTGTGACGAGCTCGACAACGGCAAGACTCCCGCCCAGGTCGCCTCCACCGTGCAGTCCAACAGCGGCCTCGACGGCTATCACGCCGGCTACTTCGTCGGCGCGGCCATCCGGGCTTACTGCCCCGTGCATTCTTCTTAACGAAATCGAAACGCCGCGCTAGCGGATCCGCGACTTTGGGACCCCTAAAGTTTCCGGTACCAACTAGCGCGGAGACCAACGAGTGGTATCGAAAATCCTTGCCTGCGCCGCCCTCACTTTCGGGGCTGCGGTGGCGATCGCGGCGCCGGCCGGCGCCGATCCCAGCGTTTTCAACGACCTCAGCTGCAGCTGCCCGCAGACCGTCTCCAACGGCGGGGCCTCCGTGGCGGATCAGATCGATCGGGGCATTCAATCCGGCCTTGCCGGCGCGAATGTCGTTCGGGCCCAGCAGTAGTTGATCCGCGGGGTCAGCCCGCGGCGCCCCGCCCGACGGACTGGACGGCGGCGTGCTCGTGCAGCGCCCGCTCGGCTTCGGGCGCAACGGGTTTCAGGTCGAAGACGACGTCCTTCACCGTTCCGGTGAAGGCGTAGGGCGCCTTGTCCTCGTACTGGCGGTCGACCACCAGGCCGTTGTCGCGGCTGATGTCCATCCCGGCGTAGGACGTAAAGGCCAGCGGCACCGTCCTGGGCATCTCGCCCTCGCCGATGAGTCGGTCGCCGGCCCACAGCGTCACCTTGCCGCCGGAGCCCGGCACCGGCTGCTCCGATTCGAACAGCATCCGCACCGTCACCTCGCCGATCGGGATCGGCTCCGTGGACACCTGACGGTAGGTGTCCACGCCGAGCAGCGAATAGGTGTGGCGCAACCGCCGATCCTCGTCGACCCACAGGGCGAACCCGCCGATGAAGTCGCCGTTGGCGACAATCACGCCCTGCGCGCCGTCGTCGGGGACCACCAGCCGCGCCTCGATGGCGTAGGACCGGCCGAAGATGCGCGGCACGGTGCCGCGCTGGATGTTCTGCACGCCGCCCTTGAACGTGAACCGGGTGGTGGTGGGCAGCGGCGGCAGGCTGCCGAACATCACCGCGAGGCCACCCAACAGCGGCAGCACCCGGTTGCGTTCGGCCTCGGCCCACCACAGCCGCGTCAGCTCGGCGAGTTTGTCGGGATGCTCGGCCGCAACGTTTTTCGCCTGCGAGAAGTCGTCGGGCAGGTAGTACAGCTCCCACACGTCGTCGTCCGGGTCGTAACGGCCGGGCGCGAACCGCTGCAGAGTCTCCGGCGACAAATCCCACGGCGCCTTGTCCAGTCGGGTGCACGCCCACCAGCCGTCCTGGTAAATGGCGCGGCTGCCGAACATTTCGAAGTACTGCACCGTGTGCCGCTCCTCGGCCGTCGCCCCCGCTGGCTCGAAGGTGTGGGCGAAACTGACGCCGTCCATGTCTTCCTGCTCGAAGCCGTCGACGTGGGTCGGCTCGGGCAGGCCGATGGCCTCCAACACGGTGGGCACCACGTCGATGCAGTGGGTGAACTGAGACCGCATCGCGGCGTCGGGCCGGATCCGGGCCGGCCACGCGACCACCATGGGGTCGCGGGCGCCGCCGAGGTGGCTGGCCATCTGCTTGCCCCACTGAAACGGGGTGTTGTTGGCGTGCGCCCAGGCGCTGGCGAAATGCGGCGCCGTGTGCTCGTCGCCCAGCGCCTCGATGCCGCCGTACTGCTCGATGAGCTCGAGCTGATGGTCGGCGTCGAGAAGCAGCCCGTTCAGGAACGTCATCTCGTTGAAGGAGCCGGTGACGGTGCCTTCCATGCTGGCGCCGTTGTCGCCCCAGATGTAGAAGACCAGCGTGTTGTCGGACTCGCCGAGGTCCTCGATGGCGTCGAGCAGCCGGCCGACGTTCCAGTCGGCGTTCTCCGAGAACCCGGCGAACACCTCCATCTGGCGGGCATAGAGCCGTTTCTCGTTGTCGGACAGGCTGTCCCACGCGGGGAACAGGTCGGGCCGCTCGGTCAGCTCAGTGTCGGGCGGGATGACCCCGAGCTCCTTTTGCCGTTCGAACGTCTTGCGCCGGTAGACGTCCCAGCCCTCGTCGAACTTTCCGCGGTAGCGGTCGGCCCATTCTTTGAACACGTGGTGCGGTGCGTGGGTCGCGCCGGTCGAGTAGTACATCAGCCACGGCTTTTCGGCGTCCTGGGCCCGCACGGTGTGCAGCCACTCGACCGCCTTGTCGGTGAGGTCGTCGGGGAAGTAATAAGGTCGGCCGTCTTGAAGGGCCGAGCCCTGCGGCACCCCGATCACCGTGTTGTCCTGGGTGATGATGGGGTCGTACTGACCCGCGGCGCCGGTCAGAAAGCCCCAGAAGTGGTCGAAACCCCAGCCCAGCGGCCAGTTGTCGAACGGTCCCGCTGCGCCCTGGACGTTGTCGGGGGTCAGGTGCCACTTGCCGAAACCGCCTGTGACGTAACCGTTGTCGCGCAGGATGCGCGGCAGGGCGGCGCAGCTGCGCGGCTTGACCGACGAGTAGCCCGGGAAGGGTCCGGGGAACTCGCAGACCGAGCCGAAGCCCACCCGGTGGTGGTTGCGCCCGGTCAGCAGCGCCGCCCGGGTCGGCGAACACACCGCGGTGACATGAAAGCGGTTGTAGGTCAACCCGCTTTGCGCCACCCGGGTCAGCGTCGGGGTGCGGATCGCGCCGCCGAAGGTGTCCGGGCCGCCGAACCCGGCGTCGTCGATGAGCACGATCAGCACGTTCGGCGCGCCGTCGGGCGCCTTCGCCCCGGGAACGATCGTCCAGTCGCCGACGGAGTCGGCCATGGTGCGACCGATGGTGCCGCCGAAGCCGCGTTGCGGCAGTGGCAGTTTGGTGCGGTCGGGATTGAACTTCCCCATCGCCTCCTCCAGCGCCGCGCCCAGGCTCCGCAGCGTGGAATGGCTCAGCTCGGCAACGGATTTCATCGGCGAGCCGGCCAGCGCCTGCTCGACGGCCAGCCGGCCGCCCGCGGGCGTCACGGCGATGACGAGGCCGCTGCCGGCGGCCAGCGCCGCGCCGATCTTGTCGGCCAGCCCGCTCTTGATCCGGTGGTTGGCGAACGTGCCCGCCAGCGCCCCGGCCGCCGCGCCGACCGCGGCGGAAGCCAGCAGGGCCGGCGAGAACAGGCCGACCGCCAGGCCCGCCCCGGCGCCCCACGCCGCGCCCCGGCGGCCGAGCCGGTTCCCCGTGTCCACCAGGACCGGACTGCCGTCGGCGTCCTTGCCGACCAGCACCGCGCCGCGCAGCGGGACGTCCTTGGCTTTGGTCGCCTCGGTGAGGGCTTGGAAATCCCGGCGAGCCGAGTCGAGATCCTGGTAGCCGGCGACGATGACCAGCGCGTGCTCTTCGCTCATGAACCCGGAGCGTAGTGGAAGCGCGCGGCGCGGCGCCGGATGCGATGGGCGTCGCCCCGGGTGCGCCGCGGTTGCCCGTTGTGATTCATCGGCTCGGCGTAGAACATCAGCTTGGCGAGCTCCACCAGCACCAGGTAGATCGCGACGAATCCGCCCAGCACGGCGAAGAACTGCCACGGCAGCGGCGTGAAGCCCAGCGTGTGGGCCAGCGGTGAGATCGTCAGCGCCACGCCCACCGCGACCACCGTGAGGCTGGTGACCGCCAGCTGGACGCTGGGCCGGCTGCGGAAGAACGGCACCATCCGCGTGCGGATCGCGAAGATGATCAGCGTCTGCGTCGCAAGCGATTCGACGAACCAACCGGTGCGGAACTCGATGGCGCCGGCGTGCAGCACGCCCAGCATCAACCCGAACGTCAGGAAATCGAACAACGAGCTGATGGGCCCGAAGATCAGCATGAACCGGCGGATGAACGCGACGTTCCAGTGCGACGGGGCGTGCAGCTGTTCCTCGTCGACCCGGTCGGTCGGGATCGCCAATTGCGAGCTGTCGTAGAGCAGGTTGTTCAGCAGGATCTGGCTGGGCAGCATCGGCAGGAACGGCAGCAGCGCCGAGGCGGCGGCGGCGCTGAACATGTTGCCGAAGTTGCTCGAGGTGCCCATCAGCACGTACTTGATGGTGTTGGCGAAGATCCGCCGGCCCTCGGCGACGCCGGTGGCCAGCACGCCCAGATCCTTTTCCAGCAGCACCACGTCGGCCGCGTCCTTGGCGACGTCGGTGGCGCTGTCGACCGAGATCCCGACGTCGGCGGCGTGCAGGGCCAGCGCGTCGTTGACGCCGTCGCCGAGGAAGCCGACCGACCGGCCGTTGCGGCGCAGCGAGACGATCAGCCGCGCCTTCTGCTCGGGCGAGATGCGGGCGAAGATGGTGTGGTTTTGCGCGGCCTCGACGAACCCCTCGTCGTCGAGGGGCTCCAGCTCGGCGCCGGTGACCGTGCCCTTGGACACCAAACCGAGGTCGGCGCAGACCTTTTCGGCGACGCGTGCGTTGTCACCGGTGGCGATCTTGAGTTCGATGCCCAGCGCCGCCAGCTGCGACAGGGATTGGCGCGCAGCGGCTTTCGGTTCGTCGGCGAAGACCAGGAAGCCGGCCAGCGTCAGGTCGCGTTCGTCGTCGCCGGTGATCCCCGTCAGCTCGGGGGCGGGCCGGGTGGCGACGGCGACCACCCGGCGCCCCGCGGCGAACAACCCGGCGAGGGTCTCCCGCGCGACCGCGGCCGCCGCCGGACAACGGTCCAGCACCTGTTCGGGGGCGCCCTTGACCACGAGCAGTCGCGTTCCGTTGTCGTCGACCAACACCGACGACGCGCGACGCTCGTGGTCGAACGGCAGCATCGCCACCCTGCGCACCGCCTCGCCCACCAACTGTTGCGGCCGGGGCGATTCCCACAGCGCGGCGTCGAGCGGATTGGCGCTCACCCCACCGGATTCCGGGTCGACGTCGGTGGCCAGCAACCCGAGCCGCCGGACCGGTTCGGCGGGCTCGCCCGCGGGGTCGATCGCGTCGACCAGGCGGATCCGGCCCTCGGTCAGCGTGCCGGTCTTGTCGGTGATGAGGATGTCGATGTCACCCAGGTCTTCGATGCACACCAGGCGCTTGACGAGGACCTTCGCCTTGGCCAGCTGCCGCGACCCGGTCGCCAGGCTGGTGCTGACCACGGCGGGCAGCAGCTGCGGCGTGATGCCGACCGCGATCGCCAGCGAGAACAGCACCGAATCGATGATCGGCTTGGCCAGCAGCAGGTTGCTGGCCAGGATGACGACCATCAGCGCGATCGCGACCTGCAGCAGCAGATAGGAAAACCGGCGCAGGCCCACCTGGAAGTCGGTCTCGGGTTGCCGCTTGTCCAAACCCGCTGCGATGCGGCCGAATTCGGCGCTTTTACCGGTGGCGTACACCACGCCGGTGCCCTCCCCGGCGCTGACGATGGTGCCCATGAACGCCAGGTCCGTCGATTCGGCCAACTCGGCGCCGGGGGGCACCGCCTCGGGCGATTTCTCCGAGCCCATCGACTCCCCGGTCAGGATGCTCTCGTTGCATTCCAGGCCGCTGACGTCGATCAGGCGGACGTCGGCGGGCACGGCCTCCCCCAGCGACAGCCGGATCACGTCGCCGGGAACCAGGTCGGTGACGCTGACCGAGACGAACGTCGAGTCGCGCCGCACCAGCGCGTTGTGGTGCACCCGGCCGTGCAGCTCGGCGGCGGCGTGCTCGGCGCGGTATTCGTTGACGAAGCCCAAACCGATGCTGGCGGCGAGGATTATGCCGATGATGACCGCCTGCATGCTGTCGCCGAGGAAGTACGACACGATGGCGGTGCCGGCCAGCAGGATGAGCACCGCGCTGCGCAGCTGCCGTCCCAGCACCGCGAGCGCGTTGACGTGGTGGGTCCGCACCGCGTTCGGGCCGTGCCGCGCCAGCCGGGCGGCGGCCTCGGCGCTCGACAGGCCGCCGGCCGAACTGTCCAGCCAGCCCAGGACCTGCTCCACCGGAGCGCCGGCGACCTGCTTGGCCGTCAGCGCCGCCGAATCCAGCACAGTGGTCACGAAACCTCCTAAGCCCGCGTGGCAGCACGCCAATCATGGCGGCGACGGTGCCCGCGCGACAGGGGCTTAAGTCGTCTTCCGCGGGCCGCGAACCTACCGAAAGTCCCTGGCGCAACCTGCCGTTCACACTCGGGACACACCGCGGCCACCCGCGAGCTTCGAGTCGCGGGCGGGTCGCTTTGCCCGTAGCCTGAGCGCGATGGAGCACGAAAATCGGTTGGGGCTCAAGCCCTATCGGTCCGCGTCTGAACACCTCGACGGGGCCTGGTGGCCGCGGTCGACGAACCTCGCGGACGAACTACCGGCCCTGGTGGCGTCGCTGTCCGACCGGCTCGGACGGGTCGTCATGGTGGGCTACCGCCGCAACGGCTGGCACGAGACCCCGGCATTGATCGAGATCGCCGGCGACACGATCGAATTGCTGGGCTTCACCAGCGACGAGCCGACCAGCGTCATCCTGTTCGGCGAGGACGGCCGCCACGTCACGTTGCACGTGATCCGGCCCGACACCGGCGAAGACGCCGCCCGGCGGGAGCTGCAACGGGCCGCGGTGCCCGCCGACCCCGACCTTCCGGCGGCGCGTTCCGCGGTCGCGCGGTCCGTCGCCGAGGTCGCGGACAAGCTGGCCCGCCACGAGGGGCTGGCCGACGAGGCGCGAGCCGCCCAGATCAAGGGCTGGTGCGAGCAGGCCGCCCGGCAGTTCGTCGACGCGCCCGTGCAGACGTTCGTTCCGATCCTCGTCGAGCACATCGTTCGCAACCGCATGATCGAGTCGCGCGCGGCGGCCGCGGCCACCGGCTGAGGCCGCCGCCGGCTAAATGTCGGCGCCGTAGGCGCCGTAGGCGCCGAGCAGGTCGCGGGCCGAGACGATGCCGGCCAGCGCCCCGTCCTGTTCCACCAGGACGTGGCGGATGTAGTGATCCATCATCCGGCCCGACACCTGATCGACCGTCGCGGCGGCGTCACACCACACCAGCTTGGTGCTGGCGACGTCGGCGGCCGCGACCCTGGCCGGATTCTGCCCGCGGGCGACCACCCGAACGACGTCGCGCTCGCTGACCAGCGCCGCCGGCCGGGTGTCGTCGCCAACGACGACCGCCCCGGCGTCGAGGGCCACCA
The DNA here is from genome assembly GCF_002101815.1 of Mycobacterium paraense. Lineage (GTDB taxonomy): Bacteria > Actinomycetota > Actinomycetes > Mycobacteriales > Mycobacteriaceae > Mycobacterium > Mycobacterium paraense. The sequence continues at coordinate 469,189 of NZ_LQPM01000013.1, forward strand.
GGGCCTTCGCGACGTCGGCAACCGTGGCGTCGGCGGCGACGCGCGCCACCGGCTCGCCGATGAGGGTGGATATCGGGATGGCACCCGCGGAGGTCGGGGCAGGCAATTCGGTCACGGCAGCAATGTTCACCGGAACTTGTCCGGCCTTTCTAGTGACCTCAGTCCCCAATTCAGGTGGCGGTGGTACTCGCAATTGCTGGCCTCAAGACGTGCCAGTGATGTGACACCCGGCCCTAGTCAGCCCGGCAAATGCGGTCCACGCTGGCGACAAGGCGGGTATGCCCGAAGGGAACGGTGTGGGCGGCAAGGGATTTGCGGTTTTGGTGGCGCTGAGCGTCGGTGCGTTGGCATCGGGCGGGATCGCGTGGCTGGCGGGCGCGCGCAACCTCGCCGACGCGTGCTGGATGGCGGGGACGGTCGCGGCCCTGGTGCCGGCGACGATGTGGGTGCTGGCGGCGCTGCGCCGCGGCCGGTTCGGGGTCGACCTCATCGCGGTGCTGTCGCTGGTCGGCACGCTGCTGGTCGGCGAGTACCTCGCCGGGGCGTTGATCGCCGTGATGCTGGCCGGTGGCCGGGCGCTGGAGGCCGCGGCCGAGCGCCGCGCGTCGCACGACCTGCGGGCCCTGCTCGAACACGCCCCGCGGTTCGCCCGCCGCCGCGTCGGTTCGACCGTGAGCACGATCGACCTGGCCGACGTGGCGGTCGACGACCTGCTGGTCGTCGGCCCCGGCGAGGTGGTTCCCGTGGACGGGCGCGTCGCCAGCGCCGCGGCGGTGCTCGACGAGTCGGTGCTGACCGGCGAGCCGCTGCAGGTGGAGCGCGGTATCGGCGAACCGGTGCGCAGCGGGGCGGTCAACGCCGGCGGCGCGCTCGACATGCGCGCCACCGCCACCGCGGACGACAGCACGTACGCCCAGATCGTGCGGCTGGCCGCGCAGGCCGGGGCCGAGAACGCGCCGGTGGTGCGGCTGGCCGACCGGTATGCGGCGTGGTTCTTGCCGCTGGCCCTGCTGGTCGCCGGCGGGGCGTGGCTGGCCAGCGGGTCGCCGGTGCGGGCCGTCGCCGTGCTGGTGGTGGCGACGCCGTGCCCGCTGCTGCTCGCCGCCCCGGTGGCGATCGTGTCCGGGCTGTCGCGGGCGTCGCGGCGGGGCGTGGTGGTCCGCGGCGGCGCGGCGCTCGAGAACCTCGGGCACGCAACGACTTTGGTGATGGACAAGACGGGCACGCTGACCATGGGACGCCCGGTCGTGATCGATGTCGCGGCCGCGCCGGGCCGCGATGCCATCGACATCCTGCGGCTGGCGGCCTCGGTGGATCAGCTGTCCCCGCACGTGCTCGCCGAGGCGATCGTCACCGAGGCGCTCGCCCGCGGCCTGCGGCTGTCGCTGCCCACCCAGGTGGTCGAGGAACCGGGGCGCGGCGTCACCGCCACCGTCGGCGACCAGCGCGTCTACGTCGGCAAACTCGGCGGCGACACGTCCGCGGAGTGGGCCCGCGCGGCGGTGAACCGCGCCCTGCTGGACACCGCCGCGATCGCCTGGGTCTGCGTCGACGGGCGACCGGTCGGGGCGGTGCTGCTGCGCGACCCGCTGCGCCGCCACGCACCGAGGACCGTGCGCCGGTTGCGCGGCGCCGGGCTGAAGCGGCTGGTGATGCTCACCGGTGACCGCGCCGAGCCGGCCCGCGAGGTCGCCGTCGTCCTGGGGCTCGACGACGTCTACGCCGAGCAGAGCCCGGCCGACAAGGTCGCCGCGGTGCGCGCCGAACAGGGCCGCGCGGTCACCGTGATGGTCGGCGACGGGGTGAACGACGCCCCCGCGCTGGCCGCGGCCGGCGTCGGCGTCGCGATGGGCGCGCGCGGGGCCACCGCCTCCTCGGAGGCCGCCGACATCGTGCTGACCACCGACCGGCTGGAGCGACTCGCGGATGCCATGGACATCGCGCGGTGGTCGCGGCGCATCGCCGTGCAGAGCGCGGTCGTCGGCATGGGCCTGTCGCTGGCCGCGATGGCCGTCGCCGCCCTCGGGTGGCTGCCGCCGGCCGCCGGCGCGCTGCTGCAGGAGGGCATCGACGTGGCGGTGATCGCAAACGCGCTGCGGGCCCTGCGCGGGAACCCGGCCCTCGATGTCGACCTGCCCGCGCAAACCGAACGGATGCTGCACCGCTTCGACGCCGAACACGACGAGCTGCGCGACACCGTCGGCCTGCTGCGGGAGGCCGCCGACCGGCTGGCCGAGGCGCCGGATCAGGCTGCGCTGCAGGCGATTACGCGTGCCCACGGACTGCTCGTCGACCGCATTCTTCCGCATGAACGCGCCGAGGAAACCCAGCTGTACCCGGCGCTGGCCCATCCGCTGGGCACCGGCGAGGCCACCGCCACGATGAGCCGGACTCACGCCGAGATACAGCGGCTGTCGGACCGGATCGGCGCGCACCTGGCCCTGACCGAAGGCGGCGGCCGCATCGCCGCGGACCAGGTCGACGACCTGCTCGCCTGCCTGTACGGCCTGTACGCGTTGCTGCGCCTGCACTTTGTGCAGGAGGAGGAGAACTACTTCACCCTCACCACCGACGAACCCGCCCAGGGGTCAACCCGCTGAGGGCGGCCGGGTCATGAAGGTGCCCTTGATCTCCAGCCCGATCTCGATGTCGTCGTACTTGCCGCCCTCGCGCTTGCCCTTCTTGCGCGGCGTGACCGGCGGCATCATCGGCGGCGGCATGAACGGGAACCCGGATTCCCCGGCCGGAAGCGGGGACACTGCCGCCGCGAGCTGCACCGGTGTCTTCGCGGCGGCCAGCATGCCGACGGTGGCGGGCGGGAAGGTCAGCCGGCCCATCGAAACCCCGACGCCGATCGCCCCCGTGGGCGCCGCCGCCGATCCGGCGGCCCTGACCGCGCCGGCCAGGTCCGCCCCGGCCGCCGACAGGGCCGACTCGCCCTCCGCCAGCCCCTGGCCGATGTCGCCACCGACGCCCTGCAGCGCCTGCGCGGTGTTCAGCTGCGCCAGGTAGCTCAGCAGGTTGATGGGGATCCCGCCCGCGATGAACTGGTCCGCGTAGGTGTTGGCCAACCCGAACCACCCGGTCTGCGGGTTGAAGCCGAAGGGGGTGCCGACGATCGACTCCAGGATCTGGCCGATCGACTGCGCCGGGGCCGCGGCGGCGGGCGCGGCGCCGGCCTGCGCGGCCGCGGCGGCAGGATTGGCGATCGCCGGGGGCGAGGCGAACTGGGGCAGCCGGGTGGCCTGGGCCGACGTCGCCGCGTAGCGATACATCGCCGCCGAGTTGTTCACCCACATGGCCTCGTACTGGGCGTCGGTCTCGGCGATCGCCACCGAGTTGGTGCCGAGCCAGTTGGTGGCGATCAGCTGGGCGAGCCGGGTCCGGTTGGTGGCGACCTGGACCGGGAAAACCACTGTCCGGCACGCCAATTCGAATGCCGCCGCCACGGCCTGCATCGAGGAGCCGACCCGCTCGCACTGCTGTGCGGTGGTGCTCAACCACGCCAGGTAGGGCTCGACGGCCTGCATCGTCGCCGCGGCGGACGGGCCTTGCCAGGTTTCGGTCATCGACGACAGCACCGAGGAGTAGTTGGGCAGGGATTCCTCCAGCTCGATGCCCAGCCGCTCCCATGCGGCGGCGGCCTCGATCAGCGAGCCGGCACCCGGTCCGGAATGGATCAGCGCCGAGCTGATCTCTGGCGGCAACGTCCCGAAGTCCATGACGTCTCAACCCGCCAACTCGGTGGCAGTTCCCAACTGCCTTACGCGGCAGGACATTGTGGTTGTCCCTCAGCCCGCCGATGGCGGTGGGCGCATCACTTTCCCCTTGACCTCCGCGCCGACCTGCAACTCCTCGGGGGTCGGTTGTTTCCTCTTGCGCCAGCCGCTGCCCGCCGAGACGGGCGGCGGCATCAACGGCGGCAGCATGGGGAACCCGGCGTCCGCGCCGTCCAAAGGCGCTGCCGCCGAGGCGAGTTGGACCGGAGTCTGCGTGGCGGGCAGCAGCCCCACCACGGCGGGCGGCGCGGTCAGCTTGCCGATCGACACCCCCACGCCCATCGCCCCGGTGGGCGCCGATCCGGCCGCGCCGACTGCGCTGGACAGGCTCGCCCCCGCCGCTCCCAGCGCCGACTCGCCCTCCGAGAGGCCCTGGCCGATGTCGCCGCCCACGCTTTGCAGCGCCTGCGCCGAGTTGCTCTGCGCGACGTAGCTCAGCAGGTTGATCGGGAATCCGGACGAGATGAACTGGTTCGCGTAGGTGTTGGCCAGCCCGAACCACCCGACGTTGGGGTCGAATCCGAACGGGGTGCCGACGATCGACTCCAGGAACTGGCCGATCGACTGCGCCGGGGCGGCCGCGGCGGTGGACGTGGCGGTGGCCTGGGCGGCCGTCCCCGCCGGGTCGGTGATCGCCGGCGGCGACAAGAACTGCTGCAGGTCTAGCGCCTGCGTCGTCGCCGCCTGATAGCGGCTCAGCGCCGCGGAGTTGGTGGCCCACATGGCCTGGTACTGGTCTTCGGTCGCCGCGATGGCCGGCAGGTTGCGGCCGAACGCGTTGGTGGCGACCAGTTGCGACAGCCGCGTCCTGTTGGCGGTGACCGCCGCGGGCTGCACCACGTTCGCTTGCGCGGAGTTGAAGGCCGCCGCGGCGGCCTGGGTCGATTCGGCCAGCTGCTGGGATTGCTGCGCGGTGTTGCGCAGCCAGGTGACGTAGGGCTGGACGGCGTCGACCATCGCCGCCGAGGACGGGCCCTTCCACGACTCACTCAGCGCGGCCAACGCCGCGGTGTAGGTGCTGGCGGAGTTCTCCAATTCGGTGGTCAGGGCCTGCCAGGCGGCGGACGCTTCGATCAGCGAGCCCGCTCCCGGTCCGGAGTGGATGAGCGCCGAGGTCACCTCGGGGGGCAGCGCTAGAAGATCCATGACATCTCACATTCCGTATGCGGGCAACGACCCGGCAAAGTCGCGTTGACCGCGCCGCGACCGGCGCTGAAACACTGCGCGTCGACGCTCACCGCTGGCCCCCAGATCTCTGTTCGTTCGAGTACCGGATGAGTCGAACGATATCCGACGAGGTTAGCCAGCGAAGTAAATCAGCAGCTAGGCGGCCCCGCGCCCGTCACAGGGTCGCCGTGGCGCCGCGGTCCAATTCGACGATCCGATCGCCCATGCCGCGCCGCTTCATCTCCGCGACGAAGTCGGCCAGCGGCGAGGCGAACACGCCGTAGTCGTCGAAGTGGACGGGGATCATTGTGGGCAGCGCGAGCTTTGCCACCAGCTCCGCGCCCTGGCGGCCGTCCATGGTTACCGTCAGCCCGAACGGAAGCCGCCCGCCGGCCGGCAGCCGCGTCCCGCCGAGGTGCAGGATGCCGGCGTCGATCGAGTCGAAGCGCACGGGAATCTCGTCGAGCTCCTCCACCAGCAGGGTGTCGCCGGACACGTAGAGCCGGCGCACCGAGCGGTCGGCGCCGACGAATTCCAGCATGGTGCCCATCACCGGCGGCAGCAGCCGATGGGCCCCCAGCGGCGCGTGCCTTCCCGGCAGCGAGGTGAGGTGAATCATGTTGCCGCCCTTGGTGATCGTGTGCCGCTGCCACGTCGAGAGGCCGAGCGCGTGGCCGAAGCCACGGCGGTGCAGCCGCTTGGCGGCGTGGGGCGTGGTGACGATCGGCAGCCCCTTGTCGAGGCCCTTCTGTGAGACCCGGTCCCAGTGATCGCCGTGCATGTGCGACAGCACCACGGCGTCGATAGGCGGCAGTTCGTCGATGCTCAGCGCCGGTTCCCGCAGCCGCCTGGACACCAGCCCGTAGCCCAGGTAGGCGTGTTGCCCCCGGTGCAGGAAGTTCGGGTCGGTCAGCAGCGTGAGCCCGCCGGCGCTGATCAACGTCGTGGCGTTGCCCACGAAGGTGACGGTGATGTCCATCACCGCGGGCTACCCGGTCCCGCGGGGTTCACGCGGCCAGAATGACGGACGCGTCTAATCCGCCGAAACCAAGACCCGCGACCTCGTAGCTACCCCTGATCGTCGCCGCCCAGCGGTCCTCCGCCCGGCAGGCCCCTGCCACGTGGCCATGCTCCCGGGGGGAGGCATCGAGTAATCGTGTACCTCATCCGTGGCGCGGATCTCGGCCCGGCTACGGGCCCGGGCGGCGGCTGACGAACTCGCGGCGCACACCCGTCAGCGGATCGTCGAACTCGATGCGCTGCGCCAGCAACCGCAGCGGTGTGCTGAAATCGTCGGGTGGCACGTCAAACACGTTGGGGTACAACGGATCCCCCTCGATCGGCAGCCCGAGCGAGGCCATCTGCACCCGCAGCTGGTGCGTGCGCCCGGTGCGCGGGGTCAGCCGGTACAGCCCGTCCGGTGAGACCAGCTCCACCAGCGTCTCCGCGTTCACCGCGCCCGGCTCGCAGAACGCCTGCAAAACGCCCCGGCGCTTCACGATCCGGCTGCGCACCACCCGCGGAAACACCAGGGCGGGGTCGACGGCCGCGCGCGCCAGATAGGTCTTGCGCACCGCACCCGCCGAAAACAGCGTCTGGTAGGCGCCGCGCACCTCGCGGCGCACCGTGAACAGCAGCACCCCGGCCGTCAGCCGGTCGAGCCGGTGCGCGGGGCTCAGCTCGGGCAGCCCCAGCTCGCGGCGCAGCCGCACCAGCGCGGTCTGCGCGACGTGCCGGCCCCGCGGCATGGTGGCCAGAAAGTGCGGCTTGTCGACGACGACGATGTCGTCGTCGCGATGCAGCACGGGGACCTCGAAGGGCACCGGGACCTCGTCGGGCAGCTCGCGGTAGAGGTAGACGAACGACCCGGCGCGCAGCACCGTCGCGTCGTCGACCACCGCGCCGTCGGCGTCCACCACCTCCCCGGCCAGCACCTTCGCGCGGGCGGGCGCGCCGAAGCGCTCGGTCAGCTCGGCCAGCACCGGGCCGCCGCGCAGCCGCACCCGCGCCGGGCCGAGGCCGTCGCGCACCGGCAGCGGCGCGGGCCTCAACTGAGCGGCACCGGCTCGAGGATCTCGGCGCGCGCCTCGGGCGCGCTGGCCCGCAGCTCGTCGGCCGACACGTCGTCGGGCTGGGCCTGCGACAGCACCTCGGCCTCCACCCGCGCGGTGTAGTTGGCCACCTCGCGGTCGATGTCCTCGGCGGTCCACCCCAGCACCGGCGCCACCACCTCGGCAACCTCGCGGGCGCAGTCGACGCCGCGGTGCGAGTACTCGATGGAAATGCGCATCCGGCGCGCCAGGATGTCCTCGAGGTGCAGGGCCCCCTCGGTGGTGACGGCGTAGAGGGCCTCCACCCGCAGGTAGCCCGGCGCCTCCTTGATCGGGCTGAGCAGGTCGGGGGTTTCGGCCGCCAGCTCCAGCACCTCGCCGATCAGCGAACCGTAGCGGTCCAGCAGGTGGCGCACCCGGTACGGGTGCAGACCCTTCAGCGTCCCGACGTGTTCGACCTGGTTGACCAGCGCGAAGTACCCGTCGGCGCCCAGCAGGCTGACCTTCTCGGTGATCGACGGCGCCACCCGGGCCGGCACGAACTGCGCGGCGGCGTCGATCGCGTCGGCGGCCATCACCCGGTAGGTGGTGTACTTCCCGCCGGCGATCGCGACGAGCCCGGGCGCGGGCACCGCGACGGCGTGCTCGCGGGACAGCTTGGAGGTTTCCTCGCTCTCCCCCGCCAGCAGCGGGCGCAGCCCGGCGTACACGCCGTCGATGTCGGCGTGGGTCAGCGGGGTGGCCAGCACGGTGTTGACTGTCCCCAGGATGTAGTCGATGTCGGCCTTGGTGGCCGCCGGGTGCGCGAGGTCGAGGTTCCAGTCGGTGTCGGTGGTGCCGATGATCCAGTGGCTGCCCCACGGTATGACGAACATCACCGACTTCTCGGTGCGCAGGATGATCGCGACGTCGCTGACGATGCGGTCCCGCGGCACCACGACGTGCACGCCCTTGGACGCGCGGACCTGAAACCGGCCGCGCTGCTTGGACAGCGCCTGGATCTCGTCGGTCCACACCCCGGTCGCGTTGACCACGACGTGGCCGCGGACCTCGGTGATCGACCCGTCCTCGGAGTCGCGGACCCGCACGCCGGTCACCCGGTCGCCCTCGCGCAGCAGCGCGACCACCTGGGTGGAGGACCGCACCACCGCGCCGTAGTGCGCCGCGGTGCGCGCGACCGTCATCGTGTGGCGCGCGTCGTCGACGACGGTGTCGTAGTAGCGGATCCCGCCGATCAGCGAGGTGCGCTTGAGGCCCGGGCTCAGCCGCAGCGCACCCGCCCGGGTCAAATGCTTTTGCGCGGGAACGGATTTCGCGCCGCCCAGGCGGTCGTAGAGGAAGATGCCGGCGGCGGTGTAGGGGCGTTCCCACACCCGGTGCGTCAGCGGGAACAGGAAGGGCATCGGCTTGACCAGATGCGGCGCCAGCTTGGTCAGCGACAGCTCGCGCTCGTACAGCGCCTCGCGCACCAGGCCGAACTCCAGCTGCTCGAGGTAGCGCAGCCCGCCGTGGAACATCTTCGACGACCGGCTCGAGGTGCCCGACGCGAAATCGCGCGCCTCCACCAGCGCCACCTTGAGCCCGCGGGTGGCGGCGTCCAGCGCGCAGCCGGAGCCGACCACCCCGCCGCCGATGACGACCACGTCGAACTGCTCGGCGCCCAGCCGCTCCCAGGCCAGCGTGCGTTGCTGCGGTCCCAGGGCGTCGATCTGGTCGCTCACTGCGGGGGCTCCTGTCCGGTTACTCGTCGGTAGCGCTACCCAGGCTAGTGGCTAATCCAGATCGTCGTGGGCCATCAGCCGGCGCGCGGCCTCGGTGATCGAACCGGACAACGACGGGTAAACGGCCAGCGTCTGCGCCAGTTCGTTGACCGTGATGCGGTTTTGCACGGCTACCGCGATCGGCAGGATCAGCTCGGAGGCGATCGGCGCCACCACCACGCCGCCGATCACCACGCCGGTGGACTTGCGGCAGAACATCTTGACGAACCCTTGCCGCAGGCCCGACATCTTCGCGCGCGCGTTGGTGCGCAGCGGCAGCATGATCGTCCGCGCCGGCACCGAACCGTCGTCGATCATCGACTGCGGCACCCCGACGGCGGCGATCTCGGGCCTGGTGAACACCGTCGCGGCCACCGTGCGCAGCCGGATCGGGCTGACGCCCTCGCCCAGCGCGTGATACATCGCGATCCGGCCCTGCATGGCCGCGACGGACGCCAACAGCAGCAGCCCCGTGCAGTCGCCCGCGGCATAGATGCCGGGCACCGACGTGCGCGACACCCGGTCGACCCGCAGGTAGTCGCCGCGGCCCAGCTCGATGCCGACCCGTTCCAGCCCGAGGCCGCCGGTGTTGGGCACCGAGCCGATGGTCATCAGGGCGTGGCTGCCCTCGACGGTGCGCCCGTCGGTCATGGTGACCAGCACCCCGGCATCGGTGCGGGTGACCGACTCGGCGCGGGCGTTCTTGACCAGCTGGACGCCCCGCTCGGAGAACGACTCCTCCAGCACGAGCGCCGCGTCGGCGTCCTCGTACGGCAGCACCCGGTCGCGGCTGGCCGCCACGGTCACCGGGACGCCCAGCTCGGTGTAGGCGCTGACGAACTCGGCGCCGGTGACCCCCGAGCCGACCACGATCAGGTGCTCGGGCAGCGCCTCCAGGTCGTAGAGCTGCCGCCAGGTCAGGATGCGTTCGCCGTCGGGCTGGGCCGACGGCAGGATCCGCGGGCTGGCGCCGGTGGCGATCAGCACGACGTCGGCCTCGTGCTCGCTGGTAACGGGGCCGTCGGGCCCCAGACCAGGATGGGTGGCCCTGATGCGGTGCTTGGCCAGCCCGGGCGTCGGGTCGATCAGCTCGCCGCGGCCCGCGACCACGTGCACGCCCACGGCGAGCAGCTGGGCGGTGATGTCGGCCGACTGGTCGGCGGCCAGCGTCCGCACCCGGGCGTGGATCTGCGGCAACGAGATCTTGGCGTCCTCGATGTCGATGTCGAAGCCCAGCCGCGGGGCGCGGCGCAGTTCGGTGCGCAGCCCGGTGGAGGCGATGAACGTCTTCGACGGCACGCAGTCGTCCAGGACGGCCGCCCCGCCGACCCCGTCGGAGTCGATCACGGTGACGTGGGTGGTGTCGGGGTGTGAGGTGGCGGCGACCAGGGCGGCTTCGTAACCGGCCGGCCCCCCACCGAGGATCACGATGCGCGTCACCACAAGGCCTAACCTAACCGCGCGCCGGGAAGCCCGCTAAACGCTCGGGTGAATACCGCGCGAGCGTGCGACGTTTAAGCTTTCTCCGTGCCGCTCTACGCCGCGTACGGGTCGAACATGGATCCCGAGCAGATGCTCAAGCGCGCACCGCACTCGCCGATGGCCGGAACCGGCTGGCTGCACGGGTGGCGGTTGACGTTCGGCGGGGAGGACATCGGCTGGGAGGGGGCCCTGGCGACCATCGTCGAGGACCCCGGTTCGAAGGTGTTCGTCGTGCTCTACGACATGACGCCGGCCGACGAGGTCAACCTCGACCGCTGGGAGGGCTCCGAGTTCGGGGTGCACAAGAAGATCCGGTGCCGGGTCGAGCGGATCTCGTCGGACACCACCACCGATCCCGCGCTGGCGTGGCTGTACGTGCTGGACGCCTGGGAGGGCGGGCTGCCGTCGGCGCGCTACCTCGGCGTGATGGCCGACGCCGCCGAAATCGCCGGTGCGCCAGAGGATTACGTGCACGACCTGCGGAACCGGCCCGCCAGCAACATCGGCCCGGGGACCAGCGGCTAAGACCCCGCGGGCGGGGAAATTCATTCGCCTGCCGGCGAAGCGCAGGGTAGACAGGCAGGCCGGAACTCGTTGAACGGCCCGTCGCTCGATGCGGCGACCGAGGAAGGGAACTCGCCCGTGTCAATCCTGTCCGTGCCCATGGTCGCCGACGCCGTCGCGCGAACGCTCGCGGCGACGATCCGGCCCGGCCCCAAGGCCGCCGTGCGCCTCCCCGAGATCGGGGGCCGGACCTGCGAAGTCAGCATCCCGACCGGGCTGGGCCCGGTCCGCGCCACCGTCTACCACCCGGCCATGTCCGAGACCAGGCCGCCCGTCTACGTCAACGTGCACGGCGGCGGATTCGTGATCGGGCACCCCGAACAGGACGACCCGTGGTGCCGATACCTGGCCGCCAACGCCGGTGTGGTCGTGGTCAACCCGGACTATGTCGTGGCGCCGCGACACCGCTTCCCGGCGGCGCCGCATCAGGTCTACGAGATCGTCTGCTGGGCGGCCGACCGCGCACGCGAGTGGGACGGGGGGCGACTGTGCGTCGGTGGGCAAAGCGCGGGCGGCAACCTCAGCGCCGCGGCCGCGCGGCTGGCGCTGGAGAACCACGGCCCGCGAATCGCTCTGCAGGTGCTGCATTACGCGCCGCTTGACCTGGTGACGCCCGCCCGTGACAAGGCCTCCCCGGTGGGCCGCCGGGCGGTGCTGAAACCGTGGATGGGCGAGGTCTTCGACACCGCCTACATACCCGACCCGGCTCAGCGCCGCCACCGCCTCGCCTCCCCGGCGTGGGGCGACAACGCCGCCGAAATCGCCGGCATAGCACCGGCTTTGGTCGTGACGGCCGAACACGATCGGCTCCGCGACGAGGCCCGCGCCTACGCGGACAAGCTCGACGCCGTCGGGGCGCTGGCGGAGTACTACGAGGTGGCCGGGGTGGACCACGGCTACAACATCATGAGCGACGCCCTCGACGTCACGCGGCGAAGCTACGCGCACATCGCCGGCCACGTCGCGCGCGCCACCTCGACGCGCGCCGGCTAGAAGAGCGCCGCCTGCTCGACGATGTTGACCATCACGCGCAGCCCGATGGCCAGGGCCCGCTCGTCGAGGTCGAAGTTGGGCTGGTGCAGATCCAGCTGCGGGCCCTCGCCCGGCCACACGCCCAGGCGGGCCATCGCGCCGGGGATCTCCTCGAGATACCAGGAGAAGTCCTCGCCACCGCCGGACTGCCGGGTGTCGGCCAGCGCGTCGGGGGCGACGGCCTCGATGGCGTGGGTGAGGATGCGCGTCGAGACGTCCTCGTTGACCACCGGCGGCACCCCGCGCCGGTAGGCAAGCGTGTGCTCGATCGCCAGCGGCGACAGCAGCGCCGTCACCGTCTCGCGGATGATGTCCTGCATCGCGACCCAGGTCTGGCGGCTCGCGGTGCGCACGGTGCCGGCCAGCACGCCGGTCTGCGGGATCGCGTTGGGGGCCACCCCGGCGTTCACGGCGCCCCACACCAGCACCGTGCCATTGCGCGGGTCGATGCGCCGCGACAGCACCCCCGGCAGCCCGGTGATCAGCGTGCCGAGGCCGTAGACCAGGTCGGCGGTCAGGTGCGGCCGCGAGGTGTGCCCGCCCGGCGAATACAGCGTGATCTCCAGCTGGTCGGCCGCCGAGGTGATCGGGCCTTGCCGCACCGCGACCTTGCCGACCTCGAGCCGCGGATCACAGTGCAGCGCGAAGATCCGCGACACCCCGGACAGCGCCCCGGCGGCGATCGCGTCGATCGCCCCGCCCGGCATCAGCTCCTCGGCGGCCTGGAAGATCAGCCGCACCCCGATCGGCAGCTCCGGCACCGACGCCAGCGCGAGCGCGGTGCCCAGCAGGATGGCGGTGTGCGCGTCGTGCCCGCAGGCGTGCGCGACGTTGGGCATCGTCGAGGTGTAGGGCGCGTCGGTCCGCTCGGCCATGGGCAGGGCGTCCATGTCGGCCCGCAGCGCGATCCTCGGTTCGTGCTCGGGGCCCAGGTCGCAGACCAGCCCGGTCCCGCCGGGCAGCACCTTCGGGTTCAGCCCCGCGTCCGCCAGCCGCTCGGCGACGAACTGCGTCGTCGCGTACTCCTGGCGTCCCAGCTCCGGGTAGCGGTGGATGTGCCGGCGCCACGAGACCAGGTCGTCGTGGTGTGCGGCCAACCACGACTCGGCGCTGTCGACCAGGCTCATGCGCGCACCCCTCGCCGCTGTTGGGCCTCCAGCACCCGGTCGCGTTCGCCGGGGGTCTGGGCGAGGTGAACGACGGTGCGCGCCAACATGATCGCGCCGTCGACGACGGCGCGGTCGGCGCTGGGACCCGCGGCGGCGGCGGCGAAGGCGCGCTGATGCACCGTCGCGCCGCCGGCGTCGACGCCGATCACCGGATGGATGCCGGGCAGCACCTTCGTCACGTTGCCCATGTCGGTGCTGCCCATCGGCAGCGCCGTCTCGAATTCGGCCGCCACCGGCTCGCGGCCGAGCCGGCGCATCTCGTCCCGGAAGATGTCGGCCAGCCAAGGGTCCGGGTTGAGCTCGGCGTACGGCGGGGCGGGGCAGTCGATCTCGTACTCGCAGCCCGCGGCCAGCGCGCCCGCGGCGAAGCACGCGTACATCCGGCCCTCCAGCTGCCGCAGCGAGTCGGAATCGAACGCCCGCATCGCGTACTGCAGCGTGGTGTGCCCGGGGATGACGTTGACCGCCTGCCCGCCGTTGGTGACGATCCCGTGCACCATTTGTCCCGGCGCCAACTGCTGGCGCAGCAGCCCGACGGCCACCTGCGCGACGGTCAGGGCGTCGGCGGCGTTGAGCCCGAGGAACGGCGCGACGGCCGCGTGCGATTCCTTGCCCCGGTAGTCCACCGTCACTTCCGACAACGCCAGCGAGCGGGCCGCGGCGATGTCCGTCGGCCCGGGATGCACCATCACCGCCACCGCGACGTCGTCGAACGTCCCGGCCTCGAGCAGCAGCGCCTTGCCGCCGCCGGCCTCCTCGGCCGGAGTGCCCAGCAGAGCGACCCGCAGCCCCAGGTCGTCGGCCACCTCGGCCAGCGCCAGCGCGGCCCCCACCGCCGACGCGGCGATGATGTTGTGGCCGCAGGCGTGCCCGATCTCGGGCAGCGCGTCGTACTCCGCACACACCCCGACGACCAGCGGCCCGCTGCCGAAGTCGGCGCGGAACGCGGTGTCCAGACCGCCCGCGCGCGGGGTGATCTCGAAACCGCGCTCGGCGACCAGCGCCTGCGCCTTGGCGCAGCTGCGGTGCTCGGCGAACGCGAGCTCGGGCTCGGCATGGATGGCGTGGGACAACTCGACGAGGTCGGGGCCGCGTCGCCGCACGACATCCTCAACGCTGTCTAACGGGGCGGTTGGCACCCTCGCAGTATCCCACCGCCGCGATCCGGCCCCGTCATCCGAAGTCGTTCCGGCATCCCGCGCGCACGAACCAAACCGTTTACTATGATGTTCGCCACTGATTGGACTAAAAGTATGAAACTCTGCTATCTATATGACATCCGTTTAAATCAGTCCCAGCCGAAGGATCCGCGATGAGCTTTTTGGTGCTGCCCCCGGAGATCAACTCGCTGCGCATGTTCGTCGGTGCGGGGTCGGCACCGATGTTAGAGGCCGCGGCGGCCTGGGACGGCCTGGCCTCCGAGCTCGCCTCGGCGGCGTCGTCGTTCGCGTCGGTGACCTCCGGGCTCACGCAGCAGGCCTGGCAGGGCCCGGCGTCGGCGGCGATGATGGCGGCGGCGACGCCCTACGCGGGTTTCCTGAGCGCGGCCGCCGCCCAGGCCCAGAACGCGTCCGCGCAGGCCCAGTCCGTCGCCGCGGTGTTCGAGTCCACGCTGGCGGCGACCGTGCACCCGGCGGTGGTGGCGGCCAATCGCACCGACCTGGTGTCGCTGGTGGTCTCGAACCTGTTCGGGCAGAACGCGCCGGCGATCGCGGCCACCGAGGCCGAGTACGAACAGATGTGGGCCCAGGACGTCGCGGCAATGGTGGACTATCACGCCGGCGCGTCGGCGGCCGCCGCCCAGCTGCCGCTGGCGCTGCAACCCCTGGACAGCATCTTCGGGTTCCTCGACAACATCCCGGGATTCAACTTCCTCGGCATCGGCAACTCGAAGCTGCTGACCCTGGGCATCGGGAACACCCAGGCGTGGAACCTGGGCAGCGGCAACAACGGCCAGATCAACCTGCTGGGCAGCGGCAACCTCGGCGACGTCAACTTCGGCAGCGGCAACTTCGGCTTCTGGAACCTGGGCAGCGGCAACATCGGCAGCCTCAACTTCGGCAGCGGCAACAACGGCAACTGGAACCTGGGCAGCGGCAACATCGGCGGCTTCAACCTCGGCTTCGGCAACACCGGCAGCAACAACTTCGGCTTCGGCAACTTCGGCTCCGGGAACTTCGGCTTCGGCAACAGCGGCACCGGAAACATCGGCATCGGCCTCACCGGCAACCATCAGATCGGCTTCGGCGGCCTGAACTCCGGCACCGGCAACATCGGCTTCGGCAACTCGGGCACCAACAACATCGGCTTCTTCAACTCCGGCAACGGCAACATCGGCTTCGGCAACTCGGGTCAGTTCAACTCGGGCATCGGCAACTCGGGCAACTGGACCACCGGGCTGTTCAACTCCGGATCCACCGACACCGGGATCTTCAACTCCGGCGACTACAACACCGGCGGCTTCAACGCGGGCAACTACAACACGGGCTTCTTCAACTCGGGCAGCATCAACACCGGGGTCTTCAACTCCGGCGACCTCAACACCGGGGTGGGCAACCTGTTCACCGGGTCCGGCGTCAGCTCGGGTTTCGGGAACCTCGGCGACGGCAGCTCGGGCTTCAACAACTCCGGCGACAACGCCTCCGGGATCGGCAACGCCGGCGACTACGTCTCGGGCCTGTTCAACTCCGGCATCGCCGAGATCAGCGGCATCCTGAACAACGCGCCGACGGGCTTCACCTCGGGCATCTACAACCTGCGCAACGTCCTGGCGGGTTAGACCAGCCCGGCGATGAACCCGGCCGCCTGGCCGGGGTACGGCGGCGCTTCGTAGACGTGGTGCGCGTCGCGGTCGCGACCGCCGACGACGCAGACCGGATCGCCGTCGCTGCACAGGTCGATGGCGCGACCGGCGAACGCACCCGTCGTCGACAGTGGCGTGTTGAAGCGGTTGCCGGGGTTGCCGAACACCGCGACCGCCCGCACCTTGTCGGCCAGCCCGGGATCCAGCGCGGGAGCCGAGCCGAAGTTGCCGATCCGCTGCCCGATGGGCGGCACCCCCGCCAGCATCGACACCGCGGAGGCGCCCTGCGAGAAACCGCCGAGCACCAGCTGCGTCGCCGGGCACTGCGCGACCATCTGGGCGATGTGGTCGCGCGCGTCGTTGGCGCCGTCGGCGGTGGTCAAAAAGTTATAGCTGGCAGGGTAATTCACCGGGTAGGCGTCGACGCTGCGCGCGCCGAGGGCGGGCTGCAGCGCGGCGAACAGCGCGTCGCCCACCGCCCCCAAGCCGGGTGGCTCGGCGGTGCCGCGGGCGAAGATGAGCTGGACATCGGGACACGCGTCGGCTCCCGCCGCCGGCGCCGGTCCGCTCGCGAGAGCGGCCACCGACACCGCGACGGCACCGACGACGGCACAGACCCGACCAAAAATCCACCACCGAGGACGACGCATACGCCAGATCCTCACATACGCCGGGCTAAGCTCGCCGACTGTGGCCGAACCCCTGGGCGATCCCGACGAGCTGGCGCGGCTGGCGGCGCGGGCCATCGCCGAGCGCACCGGGGTCGGGCAGCACGACGTCGCCATCGTCCTGGGCTCGGGCTGGCGGCCCGCGGCGGCGGCGCTGGGTTCGCCGACCGCCACGCTGCCCCAGGCCGAACTGCCGGGTTTCGCGCCACCGACCGCCATCGGGCACACCGGCGAGCTGTTGTCGATGCGCATCGGCGCGCAGCGGGTGCTGGTGCTGGTCGGCCGCGTGCACGCCTACGAGGGGCACGACCTGTGCCACGTCGTGCACCCGGTGCGGGCGGCCTGCGCGGCGGGCGTGCGCGTCGTCGTGCTGACCAACGCCGCGGGCGGGCTGCGCCCCGACATGGCGCCGGGTCAGCCCGTGCTGATCAGTGACCACCTCAACCTCACCGGCCGCTCGCCGCTGGTCGGGCCGCGCTTCGTCGACCTGACCGACGCCTACGCGCCGCGGCTGCGCGAGCTGGCGCGCCAGGGCGACCCGGCGCTGACCGAGGGCGTCTACGCCGGGCTGCCCGGGCCGCACTACGAGACCCCCGCGGAGGTCCGGATGCTGCAAACGCTGGGCGCCGACCTGGTCGGCATGTCGACGGTGCACGAGACGATCGCGGCGCGGGAGGCCGGCGCCGAGGTGCTGGGCGTTTCGCTGGTGACCAACCTGGCGGCGGGCATCAGCGGCGCCCCGCTCAGCCACGCCGAGGTGCTGGCGGCCGGCGCCGCGGCGGCCGGCCGGATGGGCGCCCTGCTGGCCGACGTCGTGGCGCGGTTGTAGCGGCGTGGCAGCGGCGCGCCCACTTCGATTCGGCACCGCGGGGCTGCGCGGCCCGGTGCGCGACGGGCCCGACGCCATGAACGCGGCGGTGGTCGCGCGCGCGACGTGGGCGGTGGCGCGGGTGCTCGCCGAGGACGGCCTGGCGGGTGCGCCGGTGATCGTCGGCCGCGACGCCCGGCACGGCTCGGCGCCGTTTGCCGCGGTGACGGCCGAAGTGCTTGCCGCGCAGGGCTTTCCGGTTCTCCAACTGCCGGGCCCGGTGCCCACCCCGGTGGTCGCGTTCGCGGTGCGGCACACCGGCGCCGCGGCCGGGGTGCAGATCACGGCGTCGCACAACCCGCCGAGCGACAACGGCTACAAGGTGTACTTCTCCGGCGGCATGCAGATCGTCTCGCCCACCGATCGCCGGATCGAGGCCGCGATGGCGGCCGCTCCCCCACCCGACGAGATCGTTAGGCGCCCAGTGGAACCCGCGGGCACCGAGCTCATCGAGCGCTACCTCGAGCGCGCGGCCGGGGTGCGGCGCGGCACCGGCTCGGTGCGGGTGGCGCTGACGCCGTTGCACGGGGTCGGCGGCGCGGTGGCGGTGGAAGCCTTGCGGCGCGCGGGATTTCACGAAGTACACACCGTCGGGGCGCAGTTCGCGCCCGACCCCGACTTCCCGACCGTCGCGTTCCCCAACCCCGAGGAGCCCGGCGCCAGCGACGCGCTGCTCACCCTGGCCGCCGAAACGACGGCCGACGTCGCGATCGCGCTGGACCCCGACGCCGACCGGTGCGCGGTCGGCATCCCCGCGACCTCGGGCTGGCGGATGCTGTCCGGCGACGAAACCGGGTGGCTGCTGGGCGATTACCTGCTGTCCCGCGAACCCGACGCCGGCGCCGCGGTGGTGGCCAGCACCGTGGTGTCGTCGCGGATGCTGGCGGCGATCGCCGCGCACTACGGCGCGACGCACGTCGAGACCCTCACCGGCTTCAAGTGGCTGGCGCGCGCCGACGCGAGGGCGCCGGGCAAAAAGCTGGTGTACGCCTACGAGGAGGCGATCGGCCACTGTGTCGACCCGGATGCCGTGCGCGACAAGGACGGCATCAGCGCCGCGGTGCTGGTGTGCGACCTGGTGGCGGCGCTGCGGGCGCAGGGCCGTTCGGTGCCCGACCTGCTCGACGACCTGGCCCGCCGCCACGGCGTGCACGACGTCGCGGCGGTGTCGCGCCGCCTCGCCGACGCCGACGAGGCCGCCGGGGTGATGCGGCGGCTGCGCGCGGGCCCGCCACGCCGGCTGGCCGGCTTCGCCGCCGCGCTCACCGACCTCGCCGACGTCACCGACGCCCTGATCTTCGCCGGCGGCGACGACGCGACGTCGGCCCGGGTGGTGGTGCGGCCGTCGGGTACCGAGCCGAAGTTGAAGTGCTACATCGAGATTCGCTGCGCGCCGGCCGACGACCTGCGGGCCGCCCGCCAGCGGGCGCGGGCGTTGCGGGACGAGCTGTCCGCGGAAGTGCGCGGCTGGTAGGCGCTCAGCGCGGCCCGAATTGGCGGTCACCCGCGTCGCCGAGGCCGGGCACGATATAGGCGATCTCGTTGAGCCCCTCGTCGACCGCGACCGTGAAGAGCCGCGCGCCCGGCGCCGCTTTCTCCAGCGCCGCAATGCCTTCGGGCGCGGCCACCACGCACAGCACGGCGATGTCCGAGGCGCCGCGGCGGTGCAGCAGGCCGATCGTGTGCGTCAGGGACCCGCCGGTGGCCAGCATCGGGTCGAGCACCAGCACCGGCGTTTCACTCAGGTCGTCGGGCAGCGACTCCATGTACCCGCTCGGCAGGTGGGTTTGTTCGTCGCGGGCCACGCCGACGAACCCCACCCGGGCCTCGGGCAGCAGCGCAAGCGCCTGTTCGACCATGCCGAGGCCGGCGCGCAGCACGGGCACCAGCAGCGGCGGGTCGGCCAGCCGCACCCCGAGGGTCTCGGCGAGCGGCGTGCGGATCGGGAACGTCTCGCGGCCGGCGTCGCGGGTGGCCTCGTAGACGAGCATCGCGGTCAGCTCGCGCAGGGCCGCCCGGAAGTGGGCGTTGTCGGTGCGTTCGTCGCGCAACGCCGTCAGCCGCGACAGCGCCAGTGGGTGATCGACGACGCGCACCTCCACGGGATGTGACCCTATATAACGATTGCGACCGGCAACGCTGACACGCTCGCGCGACGCCGTCCGCGCGGCGAATCCGCTCATATACTCCCGACGTGCTGAGCACAATCAAGAGCCTGGTCGGCGCGGCCGTGCTGGCGGCCCTGGTGGTGATCCCGTCGGTGAACCGGGTGGACCTCACCGTCGCCGCGCTGCCGCAGCCGTCGCACGTGGTGATCGTGATCGAAGAGAACCGCGCCGCGGCCCACATCATCGGCAACAAGGCGGCGCCGTTCATCAACGCGCTGGCCGCGGGCGGGGCCAACATGGCCCAGTCGTTCGCCGAAACGCACCCCAGCGAGCCGAACTACCTGGCGCTGTTCGCCGGCAGCACGCTGGGGGTGACCAGCGACACCTGCCCGGTCAACGGCGGCGCGACGCCCAACCTGGCCACCGAATTGCTTTCCGCCGGTTACACATTCGCCGGTTACGCGGAGGGCCTGCCCGCGGTCGGCTCGACCGCCTGCAGCGCCGGCAAGTACGCGCGCAAGCACGTGCCGTGGGCCAACTTCACCAACGTGCCGGCCGCCGACTCGCTGCCGTTCTCGGCCTTCCCGATGGGCAATTACGCCGCGCTGCCGACGGTGTCGTTCGTCATCCCCAACAACGACGACAACATGCACGACGGCTCGATCGCGCAGGGCGATGCCTGGCTGAGCCGTGAGCTGTCGGGCTACGCCAACTGGGCGGTCGCCAACAACAGCCTGCTCATCGTGACGTGGGACGAGGACGACGGCGGGCCGCGAAACCAGATCCCGACCATCATCTACGGCGGGCACGTGCAGCCCGGCACCTACAACGAGCAGATCAACCACTACAGCGTGCTCGCCACGCTCGAGCAGATGTACGGGCTGCCCAAGATCGGCTACGCCGCGACAGCCGCGCCGATCGCGACCATCTGGGCCGCGTAACGGGCTGGCCCGCTGGCCCGCTGCTCACCGGCCCGTCGCTATTGTGTGCCGCATGGCTGCTGACCTCGTGCCCATCCGCCTGAGCCTGTCCGAAGGCGACCGCTACACCGTGTGGGCGCCCCGCTGGCGCGACGCCGGCGACGAGTGGGAGGCGTTTCTCGGCAAGGACGAGGACCTGTACGCGTTCGACAACGTTGCCGACCTGGTCGCGTTCGTGCGCACCAACACCGACAACGACCTGGCCGACCACCCGGCGTGGCAGGACCTGACCGCGGCGCACGCGCACAGCTTCGAACCCGCCGAGGACCGCCAGTTCGATCTGGTCGCCGTCGAGGAGCTGGTGTCGGAGAAGCCCACCGAGGAGTCGGTCGCCGCGCTGGCGGGCACGCTGGCGATCGTGTCGTCGATCGGCTCGGTGTGCGAGCTGCCCGCGGTGGCGAAGTTCTTCAACGGAAACCCGTCCCTGGGCACGGTGGCCGGCGGGATCGACACCTTCACCGGGAAGGCGGGCCAGAAGCGCTGGAATGCGATCGCCGAGGTCATCGCGCGCAGCTGGGACGACGTGCTCGGCGCGATCGACAAGATCGTCAGCACCCCGGAGGTCGACGCCGACGATGCGGCCAAGGCCGCCGAGGAACTGGCCGAGGAGCGCGACGAAGAGGGCGACGAAGAGGCGACCGAAGACGCGGTTGCCGAGTCCGCGGAGGACGAGCCGGACGCCGACGAGGAGCCCGCCGAAGACGAGGCCGACGAAGAGGACCGCGCCGCCGGCGACACCGTCGTGCTGGGCGGCACCGAGGACTTCTGGGTCCAGGTGGGCATCGACCCCATTCGCATCATCACGAGTTCCGACACGTTCTACACGCTGCGCTGCTACCTGGACGACCGCCCGATCTTCCTGGGCCGCAACGGCCGCATCAGCGTGTTCACCTCCGAGCGGGCCCTGGCCCGCTACCTCGCCGACGAGCACGACCACGACCTGTCCGACCTGAGCACCTACGACGACATCCGCACCGCCGCGACCGACGGCTCGCTGTCGGTCGACATCACCGACGACAACATCTACGTGCTGAGCGGGCTGGCCGACGACTTCGCCGACGGGCCGGACGCACTGGATCGCGATCAGCTGGACCTGGCCGTCGAGTTGCTCCGCGACATCGGCGACTACTCCGAGGATTCCGCGGTGGACAAGGCGCTCGACCCCGCCCGGCCGCTGGGCAAGCTGGTGGCCTCGGTGCTGGAGCCGGGGTCGGTCAGCAGGCCCGGACCGCCGTACTCCGCGGCGGTGCGGGAGTGGGAGAAGTTGGAGCAATTCGTCGAGGGGCGGCTCCGACGGGAATAGGGCGCGAATAGCCCTCGCGTTTGACGGGTCCCCGAGACTGCTCTTTACTGGCGCAGGTGTCACTTCCCGGCATCGGCCCGCTGCCCCTGTACGGGTTCCAGCGCCCGGCCATGCTGCTGTTCGCCTTGGTCCCGCTGGCGCTGCTCGCCTTCTACGTCGTGGTGCAGGCCCGGCGCCGGCGGCGGCTGCGCCGGTTCACCGAGTCCGAGGTTCCGCAATCGTGGTGGCGGCACCTGCCGATCGCGGTCTCGCTGCTTTCGCTGCTGCTGTTGACCGTCGCCCTGGCCACGCCCACGCACGACATGCGCATCCCGCGCAACCGCGCCTGCGTCGTGCTCGTCATCGACATGTCGAATTCCATGCGCGCCACCGACGTCGAGCCCACCCGGCTCAAGGCGGCCGAGCAGGCGGCCAGCCAGTTCGCCGGCCAGCTGACGCCGGGGATCAACCTCGGGCTGGTCGGGTTCGCCGGGACGCCCTACCTGCTGGTGCCGCCGACCCCGCAGCACCAGGCGACCCTGGACGCGCTGAAGAAGCTCGAGTTCGGCGACGGGACGGCCACGGGTGAGGCGATCTTCACCGCGCTGCACGCGGTCGGGGCGGCGGCCATCGCCGGCGGCGACACCCCGCCGCCGGCCCGCATCGTGCTGCTGTCCGACGGTGGCGAGAACAAGCCGACCGATCCCAGCGACCCGCACGACGGCGCCTACACCGCCGCGCGGCTGGCCAAGGACCAGGGCGTGCCCATCTCGACGATCTCGTTCGGCACCAAAGGCGGCGAGATCGAGATGAACGGCCAGCGGGTCGCCGTGCCCGTGTCGACCGACCAGATGCGCACCATCGCGCGGCTGTCGGGCGGGCAGTCCTACACCGCCACCAACATCGCCGAGCTCAACAAGAGCTACAACGCGATCGAGAACGACATCGGCTTTCGCATGGTGCCCGGCCCCGGCAGCGCCGGGTGGCTGCGCCTGGGCGTCATCGCCGCCCTGATCGCCACGGCGCTGGCGCTGTTGATCAACCGGCGATTGCCGATCTGACTCGCTAGGCGGGCAATCGGCTGTTGAGGGCGAGGCCGGCCAGGATGGCGCCGGCCAGGATCACCGCCCCGAGCAGCATCCAGGCGAGGCTGGCGTCGCCCTTCACCGTCTCGTAGCCGATCTGGCGCTGCAGCGTCGAATAGACCTGCTCGAGCGATTCCAGGCTGTCGGCGTGGAACGCCTGACCGTCGGTGATCTTGGTGATCTCCTGCAGCGTCTGGTCGTCGACGGGGACCGGGATGGTGGCGCCCTCGTAGTCGACGGTGCCATACGGCGTGCCGAAGGAGATCGTGGAGATCTGCACCTCCTCGGCCTTGGCCGCGCGCGCCGCGGTGAACGCGCCCTGCGGGGCGTTGGGGTCCAGCGGCACGTTCTCGGCGCCGTCGGACTCCAGCACGATGCGCGCCGGGGGCGGCCCCTCCCCGCCGCCCATCACCGAGCCGACGGTCGCGATCGCCTGCAGCGCGGTGAAGATGCCCTCCCCCGTCGCGGTTTTCGGAGCCGGCTTGAGGCTGTCGATCGCCGCCTTGACCGCCTGGCGGTTCGTCGTCGGGGACACCAGCAGCGACGCGTTCGCCGCGAACTCCACCAGCCCCAGGTTGATGGCCGGCGTCAGCTCGTCGGCGAATTTCTTGCCGGCCTCCTGCGCGGCGGCCAGCCGGTTCGGGGGGACGTCGGTGGACGCCATCGACTCCGAGACGTCGATGACCAGCACGACGACGGCGCGGTTCAGCGGAATCCGGATGTCGGACGTCGGCCCGGCCATCGCGGTGGTCAGCAGCGCCAGCGACGCGGCCAGCAGGATCGTCGGCACGTGCCGCCACCGGCCGGAGCGCACCGGCGCGACGCGCTCCAGCACCTCCATGTTGGCGAACCGCAGCACCCGGCGCCGCCGGGCGAACTGCACCGCGACGTAGATCCCGATCACCAGCAGGACGACCAGCAGAACCAGGAAGAACCAGGCGTTCTGGAAGCCCGTCAGCGACACCGGACCCAGCAGCGGCAGCTTCATGTCCAGCCACACTATGCGGCGAACGGCGACCCTGCACGGGGCCGGGCCGGGTCAGCCCGCGACGAGGTCGCGGCGCTGGGTGAACTTGATGTCCAGGCTGCGCAGGTGGGTCTGCAGCCCGGCGTCCTGGATGGGGATCAGGTGGGCCGGGGTGTCCGTCTCGTTGTAGTGGGCGTGCCACATGCCGGGCGGGGTGGTGAAGGCGCCCCCGGCACGCCAGTCGACCCGGATCGGGTCGACGATGTCGCCGCGCTCGTCGAGGCGGGTGCCCAGCAGCGTGTAGCAGCCGCTGGGCGGCGCGTCGAGGATCAGGTCCAGCGCCACCGACTGGTGCCGGTGTGGGCGCTGCTCCTGCTGCGGCGGCAGCACCCCGAACATCGCCCACAGCACGTGGGTGATGGTCATCGTCTGCTCCTGGTTGGCGTTGGCCAGCAGCACGCTGACCCGGCTCTTCTCATTGGCGCCGGGGCGGGCGGCGATCTCCTCCAGCTTGGCCACCGCGTCGGCCCGGCAGAACTTCGTCGCGCGGAACCGCGGCTCGGTGGCCTGCGCGCCGAGGTAGCGCAGCAGCGGCTCGTCGTGGACCCAGTACATGGCCGTCTCGGCGTCGGCGTAGAACACCGAGTGCGTGCCCGCGGGCAGGGTCAAGAAGTCGCCCTTCTCCCACTTGACGAGGTGGCCGTTGATGGCCGCGAAGCCGCGCCCGTACAGCACGTAGTACAGCTGCGAGGTGGCGTTGGGGCTGGCGTCGACCTGCTCGCCGGGGCGGATGCGGACGAAGTTGGCCAGCAGCGCGGGGCTGGTGGCCGGGCCGGTCCGGATGCCCAGCTCTGCCGACAGGTCCAACGGGTACACACCGGTGGGCCGATCGACGTAGATCTCCGGATCGAAGCGGGTAATCGGGACCTGCGGCGCGTGTCCCGATCCGATCGGGTTGGCGGCCTTCGAGTACTCGAAGTAGCACGCGTCGTCGGCCCAGTCTTCGAACCGGCCCTCGAAGCCGTATTCGGCGACGTTGGTCATCGGCGCGGGGACGGTCGGGTCCAGGTTGGGGACGACCGATTGATTCGTTTCCACGAGGGACATGACGAGTACCCTTCGGTTGAGGTGCGTCTTGTATCCTCAATGTATCTATCTTGTATCTCAGCTGTCAACCGCGGTCGGCCGGGTGTTCGTTTGGTGTACCTTCAGGGACGCAACTGGGATACGACTTAGCTGCAAGACGTAGCCGCAAGGAAGGGGCGGGCCGACGGAACCACGGGCGGGCACGGCCAAGGACCGGGCGCTTCAGTACGTCAAGACACGGGTGCTCACCGGCCAATTTCCGGGCGGGGAGCTGATCAGCGAGGGCGACGTCGCCACCGCGCTGGGCATGTCGCGGACGCCGGTGCGCGAGGCGTTCCTGCGCCTCGAGGCCGAAGGGCTGCTGCGGTTGTACCCGCAGCGCGGCGCGCTCGTCGTCCCGGTGTCGCCCGACGAGGCGCGCGCGGTCATCGAGGCCCGGCTGGTGCTGGAGCAGTTCGCGACGGCCAAGGTGGCCGGGCGCGGCCCCGGCGCCCGCGCGGCGATCTACGAACGCCTGGCGGGCGAGCTGAAGCGGCAGCGCGATGCCGCCGCCGCGGACGATTGGCGCGAGTTCCTGGACGCCGACCGCGCCTTCCACACCGTCACCCTGGAGGAGTCCGGGAACGCCATCGTGTCCGGCTTCTACTCGTCGCTGCGGGACCGTCAGATGCGGATGATCGGCGAATCGGCGCTGGGCGATCCCCACCGGATGGCGACGATCATGGACGAGCACCGCGGCATCGCCGAGGCGCTGCGCGACGGCGACCTGCCGCGCGCCCAGGAGGCGGTGCGCGCGCACCTGGCCAGCACCGGACGGGCCATCGGCATCGCGCCTTGACGCGGCGGGGCGCCGGTGGGACAACTGGCGGTGTGACCCGCATCGTCGACTCGGACCAGCACCTCTACGAGGGCCGTGCGCTGTGGTCCGACCACATCGACTCGGCGGCGCGCGACGACGCGCTGAGCCTGGTCGACGACGGGCTCGGCTACACCTGGCTGAGCTGGCGCGGCGGCCGCCTCGCCCTGGCCGACGTCCACCTGCCCGGCGACACGGCGTCCTGTGGGGAGCACCGCAAGCGGCAGCGCGCCGGTGAGCCCGCCGCCTACCGCTACGACGAGGCGCTGCCGGCCGCGTACTGGGAGCCGACGGCGCGCTTGGGCTGGCTCGACGGCGCGGGGCTCGACGAGGCGGTGCTGTTCCCCAACTTCGGCCTGCTGTGGGAGCGCCGCCTCTCGTCGTCGCTCCCGGCGATGACCGCCAACATGACGGCGTGGAACCGGTGGTGCGCGGTGGTGCGGGCCGAGGGCGGCGGGCGGCTGCACCCCGTCGCGCACTTGACGCTGCGCGACCCGGCCTGGCTCGAGGCCGAGCTCGACGCGCTGGCGGGCGCCGGGGTCACGCTGGCCATGATCGGCGCCGGACCGGTGGACGGCCGGGCGCTGTCGCACCCCGCGCACGACCGGATCTGGGCGGCCTTCGCCGACCACGCCGTCACGCCGGTGTTCCACGTCGCCGACCAGGTCCGCGTCTTCGACGATTGCTGGTATTCCGACGATCCGGCCGAGGACCTGGTGCCCGCCACCGAGGCGGTGTTCCTGTGGGTGCCGCCGGCGCTGGCCCTGTCGGACCTGATCCTGCACGGCGTCTTCGACCGGCATCCGCGGCTGCGCTTCGGCGTGGTCGAGCTCAGCTCCGCCTGGGTGCCGCAGTTTCTGCTGATGCTGGACGGCGCCGCCGCGTTCACCGCCCAGCTCAACGGCAAGCCGGTGGCCCCGCTGGCCCGGCGACCGAGCGAGTACTTCCTCGACCACGTGCGGGTGTCCTCCTTCTCCTACGAGAACCCCAAGCAGCTGGCCACCCTGAGCGGTGACGTGTTCATGTTCTGCAGCGACTATCCCCACTCCGAGGGGACCGCCACCCCGCTGGACGACTACCGGCGGATGGGCTGCGCCGAGCCCGACATGCCCGGCCTTTTTCACGGCAACGTCGACGCGCTGCTGCACGCGGCGTTCTAACGCGCCTCAGGGCCGGTTCTCATCGCGGCGAAAGCTACGGCTGCGATGGTGATCTCGCGGGGGCCGTCGCAGAGGTCGTGACCATGAAAAACGTTGTGCTGCCCGCCGTGATCGGCCTCGTCGCCGCCGCCGCGCCGGTGCTGTCCCCGCCGGCGGCCCGGGCCGACATCGACTTCTACTGCAGGCCCGGATGCTGGGGCGCGATCGCGGCGTCGACCTCGGCCGGACAGGTGGCGATCCGGCAGAACTACCGGACCAGAAACCAGGCGGAGGACGCCGCGGTGTTGTGGTGCGACGTCACGGGCAAGACGAACGACTGCCAGGTGGTCGTCTCGGGACTGGGCTGTCTTTCGGTCGCGGAGAGCAGCGACGGCAAAACGCTGGCCGGACGGCAGGCGTTGTTCCAGGACGCGGCCGACGCGGCGGCCCTGGACGCCGCGGGCCCCGGCTCGACGATCGACCTCAACGGCTGCAGCGGCTGACGCCTCAATCGGCGATCCAGCGGACCATGGTGGCGAACGTGTTGAGGATCCGGCGGCCCGTGGACTCGGGGGCGCGGTCGCGCGCGTGCGAAGGGGCGGTGATCGCCGCGCCTGATCCCGGTTGCAGCTGGGCCGCAACGGCTTCAAGGAACGCGTCGACCTCGTCCTTGTTGTAGCCGCGCATCCCGATGGGCGGTTTGGAGAAGGCCACGTTGCGAACCTGCTCCGCGGTGAGGGCGCGGCCGGACGGATCCCGCAACGCCGCCTCCACGACGTCAAGAAATGCGTCGACCTCGTCCTCGTTGTAGCCGCGCATGCCGAGGGGCGGCTTGCCGAAGGCCACGTTGTGGACCTGCTCGGCGGTGAGACGGGCGTGTTCCATCCCCACATGGTCTCACCGCGGAACCGACGGCGACAGACATTGTTTGGGGGCACAAGGGGTTACAAGCCCGGCGGTTCGGGGAACCCGCAATCAGACGGCGCCCACTCGGGGAGCCGCTACGACAGGAGCTGCAATGATCGGATCAATCATCCTGGCGATCATCGTGGGCGCCATCATCGGTGTGGTGGCCCGCCTCGTGATGCCGGGCAAGCAAAGCGTCGGCATGATCATGACGGTCGTGCTCGGCGCCGTCGGTGGCCTGATCGGTTCGGCGGTGGCCGCCCAGTTCGGCTACCACAACGCCAACGGCGGAATCGCCTGGATTCCCTTCTTCATCGGGGTCGCCGCGGCCGTCGTGCTCATCGCGATCTACGAGGCCGTGACGGGCCGCCGCCACCACACCGGCATGCCCCGGTAGGTCGCTTCGACCCGTTTTCCGGACGGCTGGCGATCGACGACTAACCGATCAGCACCGCGTAGCGCGGCTTGATCACCTCGTCGATGATCGCCAGCCGTTCGTCGAACGGGATGAAGGCCGACTTCATCGCGTTGATGGTGAACCGCTCCAGATCGCTCCACCCGTAGCCGAAAGCCTCGACCAGCCGGTACATTTCGAGGCTCATCGTGGTGTCGCTCATCAGGCGGTTGTCGGTGTTGACGGTCACCCGGAAGCGGGTGCGGGCCAGCAGATCGAACGGATGCTCGGCGATGCTCTTGACCGCCCCGGTCTGCACGTTCGAGCTGGGGCACAGCTCCAGCGGAATTCGCTTGTCCCGCAAGATCGATGCCTGCTGGCCCAGCCGCACGCCACCGCCCTCGAGGACCTCGATGTCGTCGACGATGCGCACCCCGTGGCCCAGCCGGTCGGCGCCGCAGAACGCGATCGCCTCGTGGATGGACGGCAGGCCGAACGCCTCGCCGGCGTGAATGGTGAAGCGCGCGTTGTGGTCTCGCATGTACTCGAAGGCATCCAGGTGGCGCGTCGGCGGGTTGCCGGCCTCCGCCCCGGCGATGTCGAATCCGACGACTCCCTTGTCCCGGAACCGGATTGCCAGCTCGGCGATTTCGCGGGACACCGCGGCGTGCCGCATGGCGGTGACCAGCAGCCGCACCTTGATCGGACGCCCGGCCGCGGCGCAAGCCTTCTCGCCGGCGGTGAAACCCTGCAGCACGGCGTCGACGATCTCGTCGAAGGACAGCCCGCGGTCGATGTGCAGCTCCGGGGCGAAGCGCACCTCGGCATAGACCACGGCGTCGGCGGCCAGGTCCTCCACGCACTCGTAGGCGACGCGGTACAGCGCGTCGGGCGTCTGCATCACCGCCACGGTGTGCGAGAAGGGTTCCAGGTAGCGCTCCAGCGAGCCGCTGTGCGAGCGGGTGCGGAACCACTTCGCCAGCTCGTCCACGTCGGTGGCGGGCAGGCCGTCGTAGCCGGTCTCGGCGGCGATGTCGATCACGGTCGACGGCCGCAGCCCGCCGTCGAGGTGGTCGTGCAGCAGGGCCTTGGGCGCCTTCTTGATCTGCTCTAGGTCCAGTTTCACGTGGCGATCCGATCGATGATCAGCGGCCGGCCAGCCGGTTCTGTGTCGCCGACGCTGAAACCGCCGTCCAGCTCGGCCAGCGCGGCGCCGAAGCGCTCGGGCGCGTCGGTGTAGAGGGTAAACAGCGGCTCGCCGGCGGCGACAAGCTCCCCGGGCCGGCGGTGAATCCGGATGCCCGCGCCCGCCTGCACCGCTTCGCCCGGGCGGGATCGCCCCGCGCCGAGCCGCCATGCCGCCTGACCCACTGCCATCGCGTCGATATCGCCCATTGTGCCGCCCCGGCCGGCGGACACGGTCTCCGAACACGATCCGGTCGGCAACGGGACCGACAGGTCGCCGCCCTGGGCCGCGATGAGCCGGCGGAACCGGTCCATCGCGGTGCCGTCGCGCAGCGCCTCGGCGGGATCGCGGTCGGCGATCCCGGCGAGCTCGAGCATCTCGGTGGCCAGCCGCAACGTCAGCTCCACCACGTCGGGCGGCCCGCCGCCGGCCAGCACCTCGAGCGCCTCGGCGACCTCGAGCGCGTTGCCCACGGTGGCCCCCAGCGGGCGGTTCATGTCGGTCAACAGCGCCCGGGTGGGCACGCCGTGCGCCGCGCCGAGCCGCACCATGGTGTGCGCCAGCTCGCGGCTGGCCGCCTCCGAGGTCATCAGCGCCCCGGAGCCGACCTTCACGTCGAGCACCAGCGCGCCCGCCCCCTCGGCCAGCTTCTTGCTCATCACCGAGCTCGCGATCAGCGGCAGCGACTCGACCGTGGCGGTGACGTCGCGCAGCGCGTACAGCTTGGCGTCGGCCGGCGCCAGCTCGCCGGCGGCGAAGATGGCCGCGCCGACGTCGCGGAGCTGCTCGCGCACCCGCCGGCCGGACAGCGCGGCGGAAAACCCGGCGATGGCTTCCAGCTTGTCCAGGGTGCCGCCGGTGTGCCCGAGCCCGCGGCCCGACGCCTGGGGCACGGCCGCGCCGCAGGCGGCGACGAGGGGGACCAACGGCAGGGTGATCTTGTCCCCGACGCCGCCGGTGGAGTGCTTGTCCACGGTCGGCACGGGCAGGTCGCGGAAGTCCAGGCGGTCGCCGGACGCCAGCATCGCCGCCGTCCACCGCGCGAGCTCGCCGGGGTCCATGCCCCGCCAGAAGATCGCCATCAGCAGCGCCGACATCTGTTCGTCGGCGACCCGGCCGTGGGTGTACGCGTCGACGACCCAGTCGATGGCCGCATCGGACAGCCGCCCGCCGTCGCGCTTGGTGCGGATCACCGTCGGCGCGTCGAACGCCGGGTCGTATTCCGGCCCCGTCAAGGGCGTTCCCGGGGCAGGTCGGCGGTGAAGGCGTCGGGCAGCAGCTCGCCGAGGCGGCGGGGCCCGGCCGGATGGTCGATCAGCAGCTCGGGGCCGCCGTGCTCCAGCAGCACCTGACGGCAGCGCCCGCACGGCATCAGCGGGCCGCCGCCGGCGTCGACGCACGCCAGCGCGACCAGCCGGCCCCCACCGGTGGCGTGCAGGGCGCACACCACCCCGCACTCGGCACAGAGACCAAGGCCATATGAGACGTTCTCCACATTGCAGCCGGTGACCACCCGGCCGTCGTCGACCAGCGCGGCCGCCCCGACCGCGAACCGCGAGTAGGGCGCGTAGGCCCCCGCCGCGGCCTGGGTTGCCTTGTCGCGCAGCGCCTTCCAATCGATATCGGGCACCCTCGCCTCCCTGGAATCCCGCTGTCGATGGCCGGCTCGAGACAGTCACCCTAACTCTGACACGACAGTTCGCCTCGCGGACTGTTCGGCACGACCCTCGAGCTGGCAGGGTTAGGCTGAATTGCCCGGCTTGACTGTCGTTTCAACGTTAAGGGCGGTGAGGACTTGGTGAGTACTGCCACCGCGCGCAAGCGGCGACCACCCCGGACCCTGTATCGGGGCGACCCCGGCATGTGGTCGTGGGTGCTGCATCGCATCAGCGGCGCCACGGTCTTCTTCTTCCTGTTCGTCCACGTCCTGGACGCCGCCATGCTGCGGGTCAGCCCGCAGACCTACAACGCGGTGATCCACGACTACCAGACCCCGATCGTCGGCCTGATGGAGTACGGCCTGATCGCCGCGGTGCTGTTCCACGGCCTGAACGGGATCCGGGTCATCCTGATCGACTTCTGGTCGCAGGGGCCCCGCTACCAGCGGCTGATGTTCTGGATCGTCGGCATCGTCTTCCTGCTGCTGATGGTTCCCGCCGGCGTGGTGACCGGCATCCACATCCTGGAGCACTTCCGATGAGCAGCCCCGACCTGCAACTCGGCCGCGGCGAGACGGCGCCGGTCCGGCAGCGCTTCTACGACCGCCCCGCCAGCCTGGACAATCCGCGCTCGCCGCGCCGGCGGGCGGGCATCCCCAACTTCGAGAAGTTCGCGTGGCTGTTCATGCGGTTCTCCGGGATCGCGCTGGTGTTCCTGGCGATCGGGCACCTGTTCATCATGCTGATGTGGGACGACGGGGTGTACCGCATCGACTTCAACTACGTGGCGGCGCGCTGGCATTCGCCGTTCTGGCAGATCTGGGACATGGCACTGCTGTGGCTGGCCGAGCTGCACGGCGGCAACGGGCTGCGCACCATCATCGACGACTACAGCCGCAAGAACTCCACCCGGTTCTGGCTCAACAGCCTGCTGCTGCTGTCGATCGGGTTCACGTTGGTGCTGGGCACCTACGTGCTGGTGACCTTCGACCCGAACATCTCGTGAAAGGCGCGCCGTGATCCAGCAACACCGATACGACGTGGTGATCGTCGGCGCGGGCGGAGCCGGGATGCGCGCCGCGGTCGAGGCCGGCCCCCGGGTGCGCACCGCGGTGCTGACCAAGCTCTACCCCACCCGCAGCCACACCGGGGCCGCGCAGGGCGGCATGTGCGCGGCGCTGGCCAACGTCGAGGACGACAACTGGGAATGGCACACGTTCGACACCGTCAAGGGCGGCGACTACCTCGCCGACCAGGACGCCGTCGAGATCATGTGCAAGGAAGCCATCGACGCGGTGCTCGACCTGGAGAAGATGGGGATGCCGTTCAACCGCACCCCCGAGGGCCGCATCGACCAGCGCCGCTTCGGCGGGCACACCCGCGACCACGGCAAGGCGCCGGTGCGCCGCGCCTGCTACGCCGCGGACCGCACCGGCCACATGATCCTGCAGACCCTGTACCAGAACTGCGTCAGGCACGACGTGCAGTTCTTCAACGAGTTCTACGCGCTGGATCTGGTGCTCACGCAGACCCCGAGCGGCCCGGTGGCCACCGGCGTGGTCGCCTACGAGCTGGCGACGGGCGAGATCCACGTGTTCCACGCCAAGGCCGTCGTGATCGCCACCGGCGGCTCGGGCCGGATGTACAAGACGACCTCCAACGCGCACACCCTGACCGGCGACGGCATCGGCATCGTCTTCCGCAAGGGACTTCCGTTGGAGGACATGGAGTTTCACCAGTTCCACCCGACGGGCCTGGCCGGCCTGGGCATCCTGATCTCCGAGGCGGTGCGCGGCGAGGGCGGCCGGCTGCTCAATGCCGACGGCGAGCGGTTCATGGAGCGCTACGCCCCGACGATCGTCGATCTGGCGCCGCGCGACATCGTCGCCCGCTCGATGGTGCTCGAGGTGCTGGGGGGCCGCGGCGCGGGCCCCAACAAGGATTACGTCTACATCGACGTCCGCCACCTCGGCGAGGACGTGCTCGAGGCCAAGCTGCCCGACATCACCGAGTTCGCCCGCACCTACCTCGGTGTGGACCCGGTGCACGAGCTGGTGCCCGTCTACCCGACGTGTCACTACGTGATGGGCGGCATCCCGACCACCGTCACCGGACAGGTGTTGCGGGACAACACTTCCACCGTCCCGGGCCTGTACGCCGCCGGTGAATGCGCGTGCGTGTCGGTGCACGGCGCCAACCGGCTGGGCACCAATTCGCTGCTGGACATCAACGTGTTCGGCCGCCGGGCCGGGATCGCCGCGGCGAGCTACGCCCGGGGTCACGACTTCGTCGACATGCCGCCGGACCCGGCCGCGATGGTCGTCGGCTGGGTGGGCGACATCCTCTCCGAGCACGGCAACGAGCGCGTCGCCGACATCCGCAACGCGCTGCAGCAGTCGATGGACAACAACGCCGCGGTGTTCCGCACCGAGGAGACGCTGAAGCAGGCGCTCACCGACATCCACGCGCTCAAGGAGCGCTATTCCCGAATCACCGTGCACGACAAGGGAAAGCGGTTCAACAGCGATCTGCTGGAGGCGATCGAGCTGGGCTTCTTGCTGGAGCTGGCCGAGGTCACCGTGGTCGGCGCGCTGAACCGTAAGGAGTCCCGCGGCGGCCATGCCCGCGAGGACTACCCCAACCGCGACGACGTCAACTACATGCGCCACACCATGGCCTACAAGCAGGGCACCGACCTGCTGAGCGACATCGCGCTGGATTTCAAGCCCGTCGTGCAGACCCGCTACGAACCCAAGGAACGGAAGTACTGATGACGGACGCCGAAACTCTGGAACCCCCGCTGCCGCCGGTCCCCGAGGGCGCGGTGATGGTGACGGTGAAGATCGCCCGGTTCAACCCCGGTCAGCCCGAGGCGTTCGCGAAAACCGGTGGCTGGCAAAGCTTTCGGGTGCCGTGCCTGCCCAGCGACCGGATGCTCAACCTGCTGATCTACATCAAGAGCTACCTGGACGGGACGCTGACGTTCCGGCGATCCTGCGCCCACGGGGTGTGCGGCTCGGACGCCATGCGCATCAACGGCGTCAACCGGCTCGCCTGCAAGGTGCTGATGCGCGATCTGTTGCCTAAGAAGCCGGGCAAGCCGCTGACGATCACGGTCGAGCCGATCCGCGGGCTGCCGGTGGAGAAGGACCTCGTCGTCGACATGGAGCCGTTCTTCGACGCCTACCGGGCGGTGAAGCCCTACCTGATCACCACCGGCAATCCGCCGACGCGGGAACGCATCCAGAGCCCCACCGACCGCGCCCGCTACGACGACACCACCAAGTGCATCCTGTGCGCGTGCTGCACCACCAGTTGCCCCATCTTCTGGCACGAGGGCAGCTACTACGGGCCGGCGGCGATCGTCAACGCGCACCGCTTCATCTTCGACAGCCGCGACGAGGCGGCCGCCGAGCGCCTCGACATCCTCAACGAGGTCGACGGGGTGTGGCGATGCCGGACCACGTTCAACTGCACCGAATCCTGCCCGCGCGGCATCGAGGTGACCAAGGCGATCCAGGAGGTCAAGCGCGCGATCATGTTCTCCCGCTGAGCCGCCCGTGGCGCCCGTCAGCAGAGTTCGTGATGATGACTTCGGTTGCCGCCCAACCGCTTGGCCTGGTACATCGCGGCATCGGACGCGCTGATCAACTCCCCTAGCAGAGCTTGCGGTTCGGGCGCGGCGTCGTCGAGACGCGCGCAGGCGGTGCCGATGCTGGCGGTGACGCCCGCGGCGGAGTCCGCGATGGCCGCACATATTCGCGCGGCCAGCGACTCGGCGTTGCAGCCCGAGGAGGTGCCGGCCAACAGGAATTCCTCACCGCCGCTTCGCGACACGACGGCCTGGTTGTCGGCGGCGGCCAGCAGCGCCTGGGCGACCTGGACCAGCGCTTGGTCGCCGGCGGCGTGGCCGCACCGGTCGTTGAGGGCCTTGAAGTTGTCCAGGTCGATCAGCATCACCATCAGGTGGGAATCGATGCCGCGCCGGGCCAGGATCATGCCCAGCGCCTCGTGCTGGAACGTGCGCCTGTTGAGCAGGCCCGTCAACGGGTCGCGGTCGGCGCGCAGCAGGTCGCCCGACAAGGCGCGCACCAGGATTCGGATGGCCAGCGGCAGGGCGATGTTGACCTCGATCACCAGCCACAGATCCACCCCCGCGAGGCTGGGGTGGCCCGATCTCGCCAGCGACAAGGCCTCCCAGGAGCCGACGGCGGCGGCCAGCGCGAAGTTGTACAGCACGAATCCCGTGGTGTGAAAGAACGCCAGGTAGGCGCCGAACGTCGCGAAGGCGACGCACCCGATCAGTGCGGCCAGCGGGTTGGGGTGGGCCAGGCACGCCAAAGCGACGGCGGTGTTGCACGTCATGGCGTACACCAGCGATTGCGTGCGCGTCGGCCAGCGCCAAATCCACAGCAACATTCCCGCCACCCCGCCGGCGAGGGCGACCCACGTCATCGCCACCGGCACCGGTTCGCGGGGACCGTCCGAGCCGGACAGCAGCGCGACGAGGCACAACACCATCGACGCGGAGATCAGGGCCATCACGGCCCGGGTGGCGCCGCTGATGCCCCGCGACGCGAGGTAGCCGGAGAGCCAGTCGTACTGATCGGCGCCCCGGCTAAACAGCGCGGTCATCGTCAACTCGCAATCGCCACCACAGGTCGAGAGACTAGCCGCATACCGCTGGTATGTGTCACAGTTACGCGGGCCGCCCCGTCTAAGGGGTATGACACAGAAAACCCGCATCGAGCCCCTATCCCCCAAGCGCGCCGGGCTGCTGACCCGGACCATGTACCGGGTCGCCAAGCGCCGCTACGGCCAGGTTCCCGAGCCGTTCGCCGTCTCGGCGCACCACCGCAAACTGATGGTCGCCGGCGCCGTGCACGAAACCATGGTCGAGCGGGCGTCCAAGACGCTCCCGGTCGGCGTGCGCGAACTCGCGGTGCTGTGGACCGCGCGCGCGATCGGCTGCTCGTGGTGCGTCGACTTCGGGTCGATGCTGCAGCGGCTGGACGGTCTGGACATCGAGCGGCTCAAGGACATCGACAACTACGCGACGTCGCCACTTTTCAGCGGCGACGAGCGCGCCGCCATCGCCTACGCCGACGCGATGACCGCCGACCCGCACACCGTCACCGACGAGCAGGTGGCCGACCTGCGCGCCCGCTTCGGCGACGCCGGCGTGTTGGAGCTGACCTACCAGATCGGGCTGGAGAACATGCGGGCGCGGATGAACTCCGCGCTGGGCATCACCGAGCAGGGCTTCAATTCCGGGGACGCCTGCCGCATCCCGTGGGAGACGCCGGCGCAGCGCTAGAGTGGCGGCATGCGCGTCTGGGACCTGGGCCCGGGTCGGCTCATGGTGGCCGGCGCATTCTCCGATCTCGCGCTGCACCACCACCCCGCCGTCCAGGTCACGGTCGGCACCCAGGGCCCGCTGACCGTGACCCGGGCGGGCGGCCGGCGCGACGTGTGCCGGCTGGTCGTGGTCGGCAGCGGCGTCCGGCATGCGGTGCGCTCGGAGGCGAGATCCGGCGCCGTGACGCTGTATTTCGGGCTGCAGACGCCGCAGGGCGTCGCGCTGAACGCCGCGGCGCACCAAGGCGTCTGGGTCGTCGAGGACTCCCAACCGCTGGCCGAGGCGGCGGCCGCGGCGCTGGACGGGGACGGCCCGCGCGCCGCGGCGGACCTCCTGGTCGGCCGGCTGTGCGGACGGCGGGACGTACCGCGGTCCGTGCACCCGCAGCTGCGCCGGGCGATCGAAGTCGTGTCGAGCCGGGTGCCGAGCCGCGTCGACGTGGCCGCGGTCGCGAATGCCGTTGCGCTGTCCCCGGATTACCTCGGGCGACTGTGCAAGCAGCAGACGGGGGCGTCGTTGTCCGCCACGATCCGCTGGGCGCGGTTGGTGGCCGCCATGGGCCACGTGATCGAGGGCCGCTCGGTCACCGATGCCGCCCACCTGGCCGGGTTTGCCGACGGCTCGCACGCCACCCGGGTGTGCTGGGAGATGACCGGGTCGGCCCCGCGCGACCTGGCGCGCGCGGTTCGCCAATCCTGACGGATCCGTCCAAGCGCCCCCGGCACGATGGGTCCACGCTTGGGACATGGCAGCACTAGGCATCAAGGCGGCAGTGGTCCACAGCGTGTTCGGGTTGCCCCGGCCGGTCCGCCGACTCCTGGCGGGCCCGCCGGTTCGGATCGACGGCCAGGAGCTGGACCTCGACGCGCAGCTGTTCATCCGCCTCAAAAACCGTTCGGGCTCCGACGTTTTCACCGATCCCGTCGACGCGGCGCGGGCGCGGTACGACGGGCTGCCCCGCCTCATCCGGTACGAGTCACCGGTCCCCGTCGCGACGCGGGAAGTCTCGATCCCCGCCGAGCACGGCGACATCCCGGCCACCCTGTACACGCCGGCCGGCCTGCCCGCGCCGTCGGGGCTGCTGGTCTATTTCCACGGCGGCGGCTTCTCCGTCGGCTCCCGAATCAGCCACGACCCGGTCGCGCGTTACCTGGCGGGGCGCGCGGGCGTGCGCGTGCTGTCGGTCGAGTACCGGCGCGCGCCGGAGCACCCGTTCCCCGCCGCCGTGCACGACGCGATCGCCGCGTTCGACTACGCGCATCGCCACGCCGCCGGGCTGGGCGCGGATCCCGACCGCGTCGCGGTCGGCGGCGACAGCGCCGGCGGGAACCTGGCCGCCGTGACGGCCCAACAGGCGGTGCGGCGGGGCGGCGCCGTTCCCGCTTTCCAGCTGCTGATGTATCCCCCGACGGACCTCGGCGCGCGGCGACCTTCGCACGACCTGTTCAACCGGGCGTCGACGTTCACCGACGCGAATCTTCGCTGGGCGCTGGCCAACTACGTCCCGGACGGGACCGACCCGGGCGATCCGCGGCTGTCACCGCTGCGCGGCGACGTCACCGGCCTGCCGCCCGCGTACGTCGGCAGCGCCGGCTTCGATCCGATCCGCGACGACGGGATCGCATACGCGGAAAAGCTCTGCGCCGCTGGGGTTTCGGTGGCGCTGAGCCGCCAATCCGACCTGCCACACGCGTACCTCAACTTCGTCGGGCTGGGCGGCCGGTTCGCCGAGGCCGCCGCCGAGGCCGCCGGCGCCTTGCGGCTCGGCCTCGCGCTGGCGTCACCAACGACCCAGGGGCGAGCCGGTGAACTTGTCCGGGTTGGCGACATCCCATAGGGCGCAGACCTTTCCGTCGCGCACGGTCATCGCGAGTATCCGCGGCCGCATCTCCCAGTGGCCGTCGTCGCCGGGGCTGCCCGCCGTGTAGGCGCCCAGTTCGCCGTTGACCAGCGCCAGCTGGTTGGCCGTGAAGAACGCCGGCCCGTAGCGGCGGGCCAGGCCGAACATGAAGCTGGCCACCTTGTCCGCCCCGTGGATGACGTGAACCGCGGTGGGCGCCTTGCCATTTGAATCACCGGTGAAGATCACGTCGGGATGCAGCAGCGCCACCACGGCCTCCAGGTCGCCGGTGGCCATGGCGGCCATCAGCCGGCCGACCACCTCGTTGTGCGACGGATCGGGTTGCCCGGATAGTGAGGCCGGCTCCGCGGTGACCGCCTTGCGGGCCCGCGACGCCAGCTGCCGCGCGGCTGCCTCGCTGATGCCCAGCACCTGGGCCACGTCGGCGAACGGCACGGCGAAGCCGTCGTGCAGCACGAACGCGACCCGCTGGTCGGGCGACAGGCGCTCCAGCACCACCATCGCCGCGAACCGGGCGTCCTCGCTGGCCACCACCGCGGACAGCGGGTCGTCCTGGTCGAAGCCCGTGACCACCGGCTCGGGCAGCCAGTTGCCGGTGTAGGTCTCACGGCGATGCGCGGCCGAGCGCAACCGGTCCAGGCCCAGCCTGCTCACCACGGTGGTCAGCCAGGCCCGCAGGTCGGAGATGGCGGTTTCGTTTCGGGCGTTCTGCCCGTGCCAGCGCAGCCAGGCCTCCTGGACGATGTCCTCGGCGTCGGCCACGGTGCCGGTCAGCCGGTAGGCGACGGACATGAGATGCGGTCGCAGGGACTCGAACTCGCTGACCTGCTGCGCTGCGGTCATACCGCGAGGCTACGCTCGCGGACAAGATGACCGACAACCTGTGGCTGCACTTCGCCCGGCACGGACCCGACACCGTCCCGCCGATCATCACGCGCGGCGAGGGGGTCAGGATCTTCGACGACCGCGGCCGCAGCTACCTCGACGGGTTGTCGGGGTTGTTCACGGTGCAGGTCGGCCACGGCCGCGCCGAACTCGCCGAGGTCGCCGCCCGGCAGGCCGCCACGCTGGCGTACTTCCCGTTGTGGGGATACGCCACCCCGGCCGCGATCGAGCTGTCCGAGCGCCTCGCGCGCTACGCGCCGGGCGAGTTGAACCGGGTCTTCTTCACCACCGGCGGCACCGAGGCCGTCGAGACCGCGTGGAAGGTCGCCAAGCAATACTTCAAGCTCACCGGCAAACCCGGTAAGCACAAGGTGATTTCGCGATCGGTGGCCTACCACGGCACCACGCAGGGCGCGCTGGCGATCACCGGGTTGCCGCGGTACAAGGCGCCGTTCGAGCCGGTGACCCCGGGCGGCTTCCGGGTGCCCAACACCAACTTCTACCGCGCGCCGGACCCGTTCGCCGAGGACCCCAAGGCCTTCGGGCGCTGGGCCGCCGACCGGATCGCCGAGGCGATCGAGTTCGAGGGCCCCGACACCGTCGCCGCGGTCTTTCTCGAACCGGTGCAGAACGCGGGCGGCTCGATCCCGCCTCCCCCAGGCTATTTCGAGCGGGTGCGCCAGATCT
The DNA here is from genome assembly GCF_002101815.1 of Mycobacterium paraense. Classification (GTDB taxonomy): domain Bacteria; phylum Actinomycetota; class Actinomycetes; order Mycobacteriales; family Mycobacteriaceae; genus Mycobacterium; species Mycobacterium paraense. Next base: position 508,971 of record NZ_LQPM01000013.1, read on the forward strand.
GCGACTCCTACGACGTGCTACTGGTCTCCGACGAGGTGATCTGCGCCTTCGGCCGGATCGGGTCGATGTTCGCCTGTGCCGACTTCGGCTACGTGCCCGACATGATCACCTGCGCCAAGGGGATGACGTCCGGCTACTCGCCGCTGGGCGCGATGATCGCCAGCGAGCGGTTGTTCGAGCCGTTCAACGACGGCAAAACCATGTTCCCGCACGGCTATACGTTCGGCGGTCACCCCGTGTCGGCCGCGGTGGCGCTGGCCAACCTCGACATCTTCGAGCGGGAGGGCCTCAACGAACGGGTGAAGAACAACGCGCCGCGTTTCCGCGCCACCCTGGAGAAGCTCTACGACCTGCCCATCGTCGGCGACGTGCGCGGCGAGGGCTATTTCTACAGCGTCGAGCTGGTCAAGGACCGGGCGAGCAAGCAGAGGTTCACCGACGACGAACGAGGGCCGCTGCTCGGCCGCGTCGCCTCGGCGCTGTTCGAGGCCGGCTTGTACTGCCGCACCGACGACCGCGGCGACTCCGTCGTCCAGCTGGCGCCGCCCCTGATCAGCGGGCAGGCCGAGTTCGACACCATCGAGGCCGCCCTGCGCGGCGTGCTCAGCGAGGAGTGTCGGCGCCTGTAGCGAGGACCCGGTTGACCTCGTAAGCGGCCAGCAACACCTCGCGCGAATGCGCGGTGCTCGGATTGCTCGCCATCCGCGTCTGCGCGTTGCACAGCCAGGTCAGCGCCGACCGCAGGTCTCCCTCGGGCGCGGCATCGCGATGCTGCTTCAGCTCGGTCAACACGCCGTCCAGCCGGGAGTGCCGCACCTGGGTGCCCTTCTCGACCTGCTTGAGCAGTTGTTCCAGCGATCGCGGACCGTCACCGTCGCGCCGCCACCTCGAGAAAAATCGATTGTTCTCCAATGGGCAGACCCTTCGGTGGAGGTAGTCAAGCCGACCGCATGACAGCGTAATGCCTCGACGTTCGGGGGCTGAAACAGGGATTTGTAACATCTGCCCCACCAGTCACAGCGCGGCTCCCGGGAATCGGGCGGTCGATCGCCTAATCTGCACACACAATGAACTTCCTACGCCCCGCGTCTTGCCTGGCAGCGGCCTGTTTTGTGATGAGCGCCGTCGTGATCGCCGCGCCGGTGGCACCCGCGTTCGCCGAACCGCCCCCGCAGCCCAACGCCGGCCCCGGGAACTGCCCGTTCCAGGTGAACACCCCGCCCGCGGTGGATTCCTCGGAGGTCCCGGCCGCCGGCGACCCGCCGATGCCGCTGGCGGTGCCGCCGAAGCCGGTCGGCGGCGAGGCGCTGAGCAGTTGCGGCGTCGTCGCGGCGCCCGACACCGCCCCGCTGCCCGGCGACGTCTCCGCCGACGCGTGGCTGGTGGCGGACCTGGACAGCGGCGCCGTCATCGCCGCCAAGGATCCGCACGGCAGGCACCGCCCGGCCAGCATCATCAAGGTGCTGGTCGCGATGGCCTCCCTCAACGCGTTGCCGCTCAACAAGTCCGTCCCGGGCACGGCCGACGACGCGGCGGCCGAGGGCACCAAGGTCGGCGTGACCGACGGCGGCGTTTTCACCGTCAACCAACTGCTGCACGGGCTGCTCATGCACTCGGGCAACGACGCCGCCCACGCGCTGGCCATGCAGCTTGGCGGCATGCAGCAGGCGCTGGACAAGATCAACGTGCTGGCCGCCAAGCTCGGCGGCCGGGACACCCGGGTGGCGACGCCGTCGGGCCTGGACGGGCCCGGCATGAGCACGTCGGCCTACGACATCGGCCTGTTCTACCGCTACGCCTGGCAGAACCCGACCTTCGCCGACATCGTCGCGACGAAGACCTTCGACTTCCCCGGCCACGGCGACCACCCCGGCTACGAGCTGGAAAACGACAACCAGCTGCTCTACAAGTATCCCGGCGCGATGGGCGGCAAGACCGGCTACACCGACGACGCCGGCCAGACCTTCGTGGGCGCGGCCAACCACGACGGGCGGCGGCTGATGGCGGTGCTGCTGCACGGGACGCGGCAGCCGATCGCGCCATGGGAACAGGCGGCGCACCTGCTGGACTACGGGTTTTCCACGCCGCGCGGCACCCAGGTGGGCACGCTGATCGAGCCGGATCCCTCGCTGCTGCCGGCCCACCACGACGCGGCCGCCGACCGGCCGGGCGCCGCCGCCCAGGCCGCCGGGTTCATGCCGTCGGCGGACGCGCTGCCGGTGCGGGTGGGCGTCGCGGTGATCGGAACGGTCATCGTGTTTAGTTTGATCATGGTCGCTCGCTCGATGAACCGCCGACCGCAACACCGATGACGTCGCGGCCCGCCGTCTCGCGGCGGGGCCTGCGGGTTGGGCTCACCGCCGCCAGCGTCGGCGTCATCTACGGCTACGACCTCTCCATCATCGCCGCCGCGCAGCTGTTCGTCACCGAGGACTTCGGGCTCACCACCCGCCAGCAAGAGCTGCTGACGACGATGGTGGTGCTGGGTCAGATCGCCGGGGCGCTCGGCGCGGGCGTGCTCGCCAATGCCATCGGGCGCAAGAAGTCGATGGTGCTGATCGCCGTCAGCTACGCGGTGTTCGCGCTGCTGGCGGCGTTCTCGGTGTCGCTGCCGATGCTGCTGGCGGCGCGGTTCCTGCTCGGCCTGACCATCGGCGTGACCGTGGTGGTCGTCCCGGTGTACGTGGCGGAGTCGTCCCCCGCGGCGGTGCGCGGCTCGCTGCTGACGGCGTATCAGCTGGCGATCGTCAGCGCCCTGATCCTCGGGTACCTGACCGGGTACGCCTTGGCGGGCACCCACAGCTGGCGCTGGATGCTGGGGCTGGCCGCGGTGCCCGCAACCCTGTTGCTGCCCTTGCTGATTCGAATGCCCGACACGGCCCGGTGGTACCTGCTGAAGGGCCGGGTCGACGACGCCCGGCGGGCCCTGGTGCGCATCGAGCCGGACGCGCGGGTCGACGAGGAGCTCGCCGAGATCGGCCGCGCCCTGGGCGAAGGGAGCGGCGGCGTCTCCGAGATGCTGCGCAGGCCGTACCTGCGGGCGACCGCCTTCGTGGTCACGCTCGGTTTCCTGATCCAGATCACCGGCATCAACGCGATCATCTACTACAGCCCGCGGATATTCGAAGCCATGGGCTTCACCGGCAACTTCGCGCTGCTCGGCTTGCCGGCGCTGGTTCAGGTCGCCGGTCTGGCCGCCGTGTTCACCGCGTTGCTTCTCGTCGACCGGCTGGGCCGGCGCCCGATCCTGTTGTGCGGCATCGCCATGATGATCGTCGCCGACGTCGTGCTGCTGGCCGTGTTCACCCACGACCATCTCGGCGGCGCCGGGCTGGCTTTCGGCTTCGCCGGCATCCTGCTGTTCATCATCGGCTACACGATGGGTTTCGGCTCGCTGGGCTGGGTGTATGCCAGCGAGAGTTTCCCGTCCCGGCTGCGCTCCCTCGGGTCGAGCGCGATGCTGACCTCCAACCTCGTCGGCAACGCCATCGTCGCCGCCGTGTTCCTGACCATGCTGCATTCCCTTGGCGGCGCGGGAACTTACGCGGTGTTCGCGGGTCTCGCGGTGGTCGCATTCGGGTTCGTCCACCGGTGGGCCCCCGAGACCAAGGGGCGCCAGCTCGAGGAGATCAGCCACTTCTGGGAGAACGGCGGCCACTGGGACAAACCGTGCGAGTGATCGCCGCGGGCGCCATGGTCCTCGACGGCGCGGTCCGCCGGCCAGGGTGGCTGGAGGTCTCCGACGGGCGGATCGTCGACTGCGGCGGCGGCCCGCCGCCGCGCCCGGCCGACGAGGACTTCCCGGATTGCGTTGTGGTACCGGGCTTTATCGACATGCACGTGCACGGCGGGGGCGGGGCGTCCTACACCGATCCCGACGGCGTCGACACCGCCGCCGGCTTCCACCTGCGGCACGGCACCACCACGACGCTGGCCAGCCTGGTCACCTCGGCGCCGGCCGAGCTGATCGCCGGCGTGCGCGCGCTCGCCGCGGCGACCCGACGGGGAACCATCGCGGGCATCCACCTGGAGGGGCCGTGGCTGAGCCGGTCCCGCTGCGGCGCCCACGACCCCGCCCGGATGCGCGACCCGGACGCGGAAGAGATCGACGCCGTGCTGAGCGCGGGCGCCGGCGCGATCCGGATGGTGACGCTGGCGCCCGAACTGCCGGGCGCCCAGGACGCGATCCGGCGCTTCCTGGACGCGGGTGTCGTTGTCGCCGTAGGGCATACGGACGCGACGTACGAGCAGACGAAAAGGGCCATCGACGCCGGCGCCACGGTCGGCACTCACCTGTTCAACGCGATGCCCCCCCTGCACCACCGCGAGCCGGGGCCCGCGCTGGCCCTGCTGCAAGACGCGGGCGTGACGGTCGAACTCATCGCCGACGGCGTGCACGTGCACCCCGAGGTGGTGCGCGCGGTGATCGCCGCCGCGGGGGCCGACCGGGTCGCCCTGGTGACCGACGCGATCGCCGCGGCCGGCCGCGCCGACGGGGCGTTTCGGCTCGGCGCGGTCGCGATCGACGTCGCCGCCGGGGTGGCGCGGGTGCGGGGCACGTCGACGATCGCGGGCAGCACCGCGACGATGGACGCGATCTTCCGCCGCGTGGCCGCGGACGCGGGAGACGCGGGGCTTCAGGCCGCGGCGCGGATGACCGCGGCGACGCCCGCGCGGGCCCTGGGGCTGCAGCGCGTGGGGACCCTGCGGGCGGGCTTCGAGGCCAATCTTGTTGTGCTGGACGGCGCTTTGGAAGTGACCGCCGTCACGGTCCGCGGCGAGTGGCGTCACACCTAGCCCCACCGTCACGTCATACCTCTGAGTCCGCATCAACTCAGGAGGTCATGATGAACGCATTGCTCTGGATCCTGCAGGCGGCGCTCGCCGCGGTCTTCGCCGCGTCCGGCCTGGCGAAGATCAGCCAGCCCAAGGACCGGCTCATCGCGAGCGGCCAAACCGGCGTCGCGCCGTTCCCGGTGCCGGTGATCCGCCTCACCGCCCTGTGCGAATTGCTGGGCGCCGTCGGCATCGTGCTGCCCCGCCTGGTGGGCGTCGCGCCGTATCTCACCCCGCTCGCGGCCGTCGGCTTCGCGATCGTCATGGTGGGCGCCATCGCCTCGCACGCCTACCTGCGCGAACCGCGCAACGTCGCGCTGACGACGTTGATCTTCATCGCGGCGGTCACCGTGGCCGTCGGCAGGGCGCACGGCCTGTGAGCGCTGGGCTATCGGAGCCGGCGGGCCAGGCGGGAAAAAGCCAGCGCCCCAACGGCTCCCAGGCCCATCGCGGTGAGCGTCTGACGCGTGCTGAGCCCGTCATCCACGTGCACCCGCGGCGCGATGATCGCGGGCGGCGGCGGATCGACGGGCTTGGCGCGCGGATCCGTCGACGCGGTGGCCGCCCAGGCGGCCGCGAACAGAACCAAATAGGCGGTGATGTAGGAGAACACCATCAGCCCCAGCACCGGCCCGAAGGTGGCGCCCGCCGGGCTGCGCAGCACCGCCTTCAGATAGATCGACGCCACCTGCTTGAACAGCTCGAAGCCGATCGCCGCCAGCAGCCCGGCCCGCACCGAGTCGCGCAGGTTCACCTTCTCGCGCGGCAGCCGGGCGATCAGCCAGATGAACAGCAGCCACGACACCAGGACGGCGATCACGATGGAAATCAGCTGGAACAACCAGTCGAGCACCGTAAACTCCGGTATGCCAAGCCATTTCAGCACCGCGGCCATCGGCGCGTCGTGGCCGAGCGTGGTCAGCGCGACGGTGGCCAACGCCACCGCGAACGTGCCCGCCATCGCCAGCAGGTCCGAAAGCTTGTTGCGCACAAAGCCCGGCGAATCGATGCGCCGCTCCCACCACATCTCGGTCACCGCCGCCCGCAGATGCGATATCCACCCCAACCCCGCCCAGGCGGCGGTGGCCAGGCCGATGACGCCGACCGAGGTCCGCGCGTCGATCGCCGAGTTCATCAGGTCCACCAGCTGCTGTGAGAGGGCGCCGGACACCGTGGACCGGATGTGGTCGTCGATCGTGGCCAGCAGCTGAGGCCGACGCGAGAGCACGAACCCGAACGCCGCGAAACCGACCATGAGCAACGGGAATAGCGCGAAGATCGTGTAGTACGAGAGGCCGGCCGCATAAAAGCCGCCGTTGCGCTCGTCGAAGCGCCCGTAGGCGCGCATGACGTGGTCGAACCAGCCGAACCGGGCCCGCAACCGATCCAGGACCCCGGATGTGGCCGGCTCGCTCATGGTGAAGCTCCTACTAGAAGCAAGTCATCCCTGTTGCGGAAGGAACCCTAGCCGATCGTAAACCCGCCGAACGGTTTTCCCGGCCACGTCCTCGGCGCGCTGCGCCCCGGTCGCCAGCACCGACTCCAATTCGGCGCGGTCGGCCATCAATTCGTCGACGCGCGCCTTGATCGGGCTGACGAACTCCACCACGGCCTCCGCGGTGTCCTTCTTCAGGTCGCCGTAGCCGCGCCCGGCGTAGCCGTCCACCAGCTGGTCGATGCCGACGCCGGAAACCGCCGACTGGATGGTGAGCAGGTTCGACACCCCCGGCTTGGCCTCGGTGTCGTACCGGATCTCGCGCTCGCTGTCGGTCACGGCCGAGCGAATCTTCTTGGCGGACAACGCCGGATCGTCGAGCAGGTTGATCAACCCGGCGTCGGTGGAAGCCGATTTGCTCATCTTCGCCGTCGGCAGTTGCAGGTCATAGATCTTGGCGGTGGCCTTGGGGATCAGCACGTCGGGAACCACGAAGGTGTCCGGGAAGCGGCCGTTGAATCGCTGCGCGATGTCGCGGGCCAGCTCGAGGTGCTGGCGCTGGTCCTCGCCCACCGGCACCAGATCGGAGTCGTAGGCCAGCACGTCGGCGGCCTGCAGCACCGGGTACGTGAACAGGCCGACGGTGGTCGCGTCGCTGCCCTGGCGCGCCGACTTGTCCTTGAACTGCGTCATCCGCGACGCCTGCCCGAAGCCGGTGAAGCAACCGAGCACCCACGCCAGCTGGGTGTGGGCGGGCACGTGGCTCTGCACGAACACCGTGCTGCGGGCGGGGTCGATACCCAGCGCCAGGTACTGCGCGGCGGTGATCAGGGTCCGGCGCCGCAGCGCCTCGGGGTCCTGCGGGATGGTGATGGCGTGCAGGTCGACGACGCAGAAGAAGGAGTTGTAGTCGTCCTGCAGCGCGACCCACTGGGTGACGGCGCCCAGCGCGTTACCCAGGTGGAGCGAGTCGGAGGTGGGCTGCACGCCGGAGAAGATCCGACGGGATCCGGTAGCGGTGCTCATGATGCCCCGATCTTTTCACGCAGGAATCCGGGCCGGTTGCGGTACCGCCGGTACCGCCTTTAATGTCGGGTTATGGGGAATCGTCCGCCGATACACCTCGGCTCCGGGGAGCCGGTCCTGCTGCTGCACCCGTTCCTGCTGTCCCAGGCGGTGTGGGAGGACGTCGCGCAGCGGCTCGCCGACACCGGGCGCTACGAGGTCTTCGCACCGACGATGGCCGGCCACAACGGCGGGCCCAAGGCCGGCACCTGGTTCTTGTCGTCCGAGGTGCTCGCCGATCACGTGGAGCGCCAGATGGACGAACTGGGCTGGAAGACCGCCCACATCGTCGGCAACTCGCTGGGCGGCTGGGTGGCCTTCGAGCTGGAGCGCCGCGGCCGGGCGCGCAGCGTCACCGGCATCGCCCCGGCGGGCGGCTGGACGCGCTGGACCCCGGCGAAGTTCGAGGTGATCGCCAAGTTCATCCTGGGGATTCCGCTGTTGGTGGCCGCCTGGGCCTTCGGCCCGCGCGTCCTGCGCCTGCCGTTCAGCCGGCAGTTGGCCACCTACGCGATCAGCGCCACACCGGACGCCGTCAGCGACCGCCAGCTGTCCGCCATCATCGACGACGTCAGGCACTGCCCCGCCTACTTCCAGCTGCTGGTCAAAGCCACGCTGCTGCACGGCCTGCGGGAGGTCGCCCAGAACGCCGTCCCCGCGCACCTGGTGATCTGCGAAAAGGACCGCATCCTGCCCGCGCCCCGGTTCAGCCGGCACTTCACCAACCACCTGCCCAAGGACAGTCACCAGGTCACCAGGCTCGACGGCGTCGGGCACGTTCCGATGTTCGAGGCGCCCGAACGCATCACCCGGGTGATCACCGAGTTCATCGAGGATCGCTGCGCGTCCCCGGGCCGGGAGGAATCAACCGGCTAGGGCCTTCTCCAGGTTCTCGGCGATGGAGTTCAGGAACTCCTCGCTGTTCTGGTATTCCTGCTCGGGCCCGATGAGGATGGCGAGGTCCTTGGTCATCTTGCCGCCCTCGACGGTGGAGATGACGACGTCCTCCAGCTGCTGGGCGAACTCGATCACCTCGGGGGTGTCGTCCAGCTTGCCGCGGTGCTGCAGCCCGCGGGTCCAGGCGAAGATCGACGCGATCGGGTTCGTCGACGTCGGCTTGCCCGCCTGGTACTGCCGGAAGTGGCGCGTGACGGTGCCGTGCGCGGCCTCGGCCTCGACCGTCTTGCCGTCGGCCGTCATCAGCACCGACGTCATCAGCCCGAGCGAGCCGTAGCCCTGCGCGACGGTGTCGGACTGCACGTCGCCGTCGTAGTTCTTGCAGGCCCAGACGTAGCCGCCCTCCCACTTCAGGCAGGCCGCGACCATGTCGTCGATCAGCCGGTGCTCGTAGGTCAGCCCCTCGGCCTCGAACTGCTCCTTGAATTCCTCGTCGTAGATCCGCTGGAACTCGTCTTTGAACATGCCGTCGTAGGCCTTGAGGATGGTGTTCTTGGTCGACAGGTACACCGGCCACTTGGCGTTCAGGCCGTACGCGAACGAGGCGCGCGCGAAATCGCGGATCGAGTCCTTGAAGTTGTACATCCCCATCACGACGCCGCCGTCCTCCGGGATGGACACCACCTCGTGCACCATCGGCTCGCTGCCGTCGGCGGGCTTGAAGGTCAGCGTGACCGTACCCGGCTTGTCGACCTTGAAGTTCGTCGCCCGGTATTGGTCACCAAAGGCGTGCCGGCCGATGACGATCGGCTTGGTCCAGCCCGGAACCAGGCGCGGCACATTGGAAATCACGATCGGCTCGCGGAAAATGGTGCCGCCCAAAATGTTCCGGATGGTCCCGTTGGGCGACAGCCACATCTTCTTGAGGTTGAATTCGTGGACGCGCGCCTCGTCGGGGGTGATGGTCGCGCACTTGACGCCCACGCCGTGCTTCTTGATCGCATAGGCCGCGTCGATCGTCACCTGGTCGTCGGTCCGATCGCGGTGCTCGATCCCCAGGTCGTAGTACTCCAGGTGGATGTCGAGGTGCGGAAGGATCAGCATGTCCTTGATCATCTTCCAGATGACGCGGGTCATCTCGTCGCCGTCGAGCTCTACTACCGGTCCCTGGACCTTGATCTTGGATTCGCCTGACATTTCGAGCTCGACTTTCCTCTCGCGGCGCTCAGCCTTGCGAAGCTGCTAGCGCTTCGTTGAACGTTTTGCTCGGCCGCATCACTGCAGTCGTCTTCTCGGTGTCCGGGCGATAGTAGCCGCCGATGTCGACCGCCTCGCCCTGCGCCTCCGCCAGTTCGGCCACGATCGCGTCCTCGTTGCGGCTCAATTCCTCGGCCAGCGCGGCGAAATGCTCGCGCAACTCTTCGTCGTCGGATTGCGCGGCCAACTGCTCGGCCCAGTACAGCGCCAGGTAGAACTGGCTGCCCCGGTTGTCGAGTTCACCGGTTCGGCGCGACGGACTCTTGTTGTTCTCCAACAGTTTGCCGATCGCCGCATCCAGCGTCTTGCCCAGGATCTTGGCGCGCTCGTTGCCGGTCTTGATGCCGATGTCCTCGAAACACGCTCCCAGAGCCAGGAATTCGCCGAGCGAATCCCAGCGCAGGTGATTCTCCTCGACGAGTTGGTGGACGTGCTTCGGCGCCGAACCGCCCGCCCCGGTCTCATACATACCGCCGCCGGACATCAGCGGCACGATGGACAGCATCTTGGCGCTGGTGCCGAGCTCCAGGATCGGGAACAGGTCGGTGAGGTAGTCGCGCAGGATGTTTCCGGTCGCGGCGATGGTGTCCTGCCCGCGCATCGCGCGCTCCAGCGTGTACCGCATGGCCCACACCTGCGGCATGATCTGGATTTCGAGGCCCTCGGTGTCGTGCTCCTTGAGGTACGCCTTGACCTTCTTGCGCAGCTCGACCTCGTGCGGCCGCTCGGTGTCCAGCCAGAAAACCACGGTCATGCCCGAGTTGCGGGCCCGGGTGACGGCCAGCTTGACCCAGTCGCGGATCGCTTCGTCGGTGACGATGGGCATGCGCCAGATGTCGCCTTCTTCGACGTTCTGGGTCAGCAGGACCTCACCGGTGTCGAGGTCGACGATGTTGGCCACGCCGCCTTCGGGGATCTCGAACGTCTTGTCGTGCGAGCCGTACTCCTCGGCCTGCTGCGCCATCAGGCCGACGTTGGGGACGGTGCCCATCGTCGTCGGGTCGAACTGCCCGTGGGTTTTGCAGAAGTTGATGATCTCCTGGTAGATGCGGGAGAAGGTCGATTCGGGGTTGACGGCCTTGGTGTCCTTCTGCCGCCCGTCGGCGCCCCACATCTTGCCGCCCGCGCGGATCATCGCCGGCATCGACGCATCCACGATCACGTCGCTGGGCGAATGGAAGTTGGTGATGCCCTTGGCCGAATCGACCATCGCCAGTTCCGGCCGGTGCTCGTGGCAGGCGTGCAGGTCGCGGATGATCTCCTCGTGCAGCGACGCGGGCAGCGACTCGATCTTGTCGTAGAGGTCGACCAGCCCGTTGTTGACGTCGACGCCGAGCTCGTCGAACAGCTCCTGGTGCTTGGCGAAGGCGTCCTTGTAGAAGACCTTCACCGCGTGACCGAAGACGATCGGGTGCGACACCTTCATCATGGTCGCCTTGACGTGCAGTGAGAACATCACGCCGGTCTCGTAGGCGTCCTGCATCTGCTCCTCGTAGAACTCGACGAGGGCCTTCTTGCTCATGAACATGGAATCGATGACGTCGCCGTCGCGCAGCTCGACCTTGGGCTTGAGCTCGAGGGTCTGCCCGCCCTCGGTTTCCAGCACCATCTTGACGTTGCGCGCGCGGTCCAGCGTCATCGACTTCTCGCCGTGATAGAAGTCGCCGTGCTTCATGGTCGCGACGTGCGTGCGCGACGCCGGCGACCAGTCCGCCATGCTGTGCGGGTGCTTGCGGGCGTACTCCTTGACGGCCTTCGGTGCGCGCCGGTCCGAATTGCCCTGCCGCAGTACCGGGTTGACGGCGCTGCCGAGGCATTTGGCGTAGCGCGCACGAATTTTCTTGTCCTCGTCCGTCTTTGGAGTCTGCGGAAAGTCCGGGATTTGGTAGCCCTTGCCCTGTAGCTCCTTGACGGCGGCGATCAGCTGGGGAACCGAGGCGCTGATGTTGGGCAGCTTGATGATGTTGGTGTCGGGCAGCTCGGTCAGCCGGCCCAGTTCGGCCAGGTTGTCCGGCACCCGCTGCTCCTCGGTCAGCTGATCGGGGAACTCGGCGAGGATCCGGGCCGCCAGCGAGATGTCACTCGCCTCGATCTTGATGCCCGCCGGCTCGGCGAAGGCTCGCACGATCGGCAGGAACGCGTAAGTCGCCAGCAGCGGCGCTTCGTCGGTCAGCGTGTAGATGACGGTCGGCTGTTCGGCGCACACGGTCCATCTCCCGGCGTCGTTGTCAGATATTGATGGGGCTAGAGCGTTCTGCTTGCCACGTTATCAAGGGTGTTTGGACACCTGTCGACCTGCAGGCCAGCGCGCTGAACTGCGGCATCGACCGCGGACGGATCGTCCGTTGGCACTGACTCGCCGCTATGAGATAGGCTTCACATCGGTCATGAGCGCCAGCGCTAAGCCCCGGCTTGCTGGCCGGCAACCCTCCAACCGCGGTGGGGTGCCCCGGGTGAAAGACCAGGTCTAGTAGCCACAGGCTGCGCGGCAAGCGCGGGTCCGCCATACCGGACCCCTGACTAGAGGGGAAACGTGATGTGCATCCATCAAGCTCACTCGCGCCGCTTTGTCTGCCGTCGTTAGGTCGGCCGAGTACCTCCCGATACCCGATTTCATGCCCTTCTGAGAAGAAAGCACACCGCACGTGAGCTCCCAAAACAACGAAACCAGTCCCGAGGCCGATCCGACCGCGCATCCGTCGCCCGAAACGTGGTCGTTCGAGACGAAGCAGGTCCACGCGGGTCAGAGCCCCGACGCCGCGACCCACGCCCGCGCCCTGCCGATCTACCAGACCACCTCGTACGTCTTCGACGACACCACCCACGCCGCCGCCCTGTTCGGGCTCGAGGTTCCGGGCAACATCTACACCCGGATCGGCAACCCGACCACCGACGTCGTCGAGCAACGCATCGCCGCGCTCGAGGGCGGGGTGGCCGCGCTGTTCCTGTCCTCCGGGCAGGCCGCTGAGACATTCGCCATATTGAACCTCGCAAGTGCCGGAGATCACATCGTCTCCAGCCCGCGGCTCTACGGCGGGACCTACAACCTGCTCCACTACTCGCTGCCGAAGCTCGGCATCGAGGTCAGCTTCGTCGAGGACCCCGACGATCTGGACTCGTGGCAGGCGGCGGTGCGGCCGAACACCAAGGCGTTTTTCGGCGAGACCATCTCCAACCCGCAGATCGACATCCTGGACATCCCGGGGGTCGCCGGGGTTGCCCACGCCAACGGCGTCCCGCTGATCGTCGACAACACCATCGCCACCCCCTACCTGATCCAGCCGTTCTCCCACGGCGCCGACATCGTGGTGCACTCGGCCACCAAGTACCTGGGTGGGCACGGCTCCGCGATCGCCGGCGTCATCGTCGACGGCGGCACCTTCGACTGGACGCAGGGCCGGTTCCCCGGCTTCACCACGCCCGATCCCAGCTACCACGGCGTGGTGTTCGCCGAGCTGGGGCCGCCGGCCTACGCGCTGAAGGCCCGCGTGCAATTGCTGCGCGACCTGGGGTCGGCCGCCGCGCCGTTCAACGCGTTCCTGGTGGCCCAGGGCCTCGAGACGCTCAGCCTGCGCGTCGAGCGGCACGTCGCCAACGCGCAGCGGGTCGCCGAGTTCCTGGCCGGGCACGAGGGCGTGCTGTCCGTGAACTACGCCGGGCTGCCCAGCTCGCCGTGGTACGAACGCGGAAAGCAGCTGGCGCCCAAGGGAACCGGGGCCGTGCTGGCGTTCGAGCTGGCCGGCGGCGTCGAGGCCGGGAAGGCGTTCGTCAACGCGCTGCAGCTGCACAGCCACGTCGCCAACATCGGCGACGTGCGCTCCCTGGTGATCCACCCGGCGTCGACGACGCACGCGCAGCTTTCGGCCGAGGAGCAACTCGCCACCGGCGTCACCCCCGGCCTGGTTCGGCTGGCCGTGGGGATCGAGGGCATCGACGACATCCTGGCCGACCTGGAGCTCGGCTTCGCCGCGGCCCGCAAGTTCGGCGCCGAGGCGGCCGACCCGCAGGCCGTGGCGGCGTTCTGAGGGGCCCCGACATGACGATCTCCGACGTTCCGACGCAGACGCTGCCCGCCGAGGGCGAGGTCGGGTATGTCCACATCGGCTCGCTGACCACGGAAAGCGGCGCGGTGATCGACGACGTCTGCATCGCCGTCCAGCGCTGGGGCGAGCTGTCGCCCACGCGCGACAACGTGGTGGTGGTGCTGCACGCGCTGACCGGCGACTCGCACATCACCGGGCCCGCCGGCGCCGGGCATCCCACGCCCGGCTGGTGGGACGGCGTGGCCGGCCCGGGCGCGCCGATCGACACCAACCGCTGGTGCGCGTTGGCCACCAACGTACTCGGCGGTTGCCGGGGATCGACCGGCCCCAGCTCGCTCGCCCGGGACGGAAAGCCTTGGGGCTCACGGTTTCCGCTGATCTCGGTGCGCGACCAGGTGCAGGCCGACGTCGCCGCGCTGGCCGCGCTGGGCATCGACCGGGTGGCCGCGGTGGTCGGCGGATCCATGGGCGGCGCAAGGGCTTTGGAGTGGATCGTCGGCCATCCCGACCGGGTGCGGGCCGGCCTGCTGCTCGCCGTCGGCGCCCGCGCCACCGCCGACCAGATCGGCACCCAGGCCACCCAGATCGCGGCGATCAAGGCCGACCCGAACTGGCAGGGCGGCGACTACCACGGCACCGGACGCAAACCCGACGCCGGGCTGACGATCGCCCGCCGCTTCGCGCACCTGACCTACCGGGGCGAGCTGGAGCTCGACACCCGGTTCGCCAACGACGCCCAGGGCGACGAGGACCCGGCTCCCCCATTGGGCGGCGGCCGCTACGCCGTGCAGAGCTACCTGGAGCACCAGGGCGACAAGCTGTTGTCCCGCTTCGACGCCGGGAGCTACGTCATCCTGACCGAGGCGCTCAGCAGCCACGACGTGGGCCGCGGGCGCGGCGGGGTAGACCGTGCCCTGCGTTCGTGCCCGGTGCCCGTGGTGGTCGGCGGCATCACCTCCGACCGGCTCTATCCGCTGCGCCTGCAGGAGGAGCTGGCCGAGCTGCTGCCCGGCTGCGACGAGCTGCACGTCGTCGACTCCGTCTGCGGGCACGACGGCTTCCTGGTGGAATCCGAGGCCGTCGGCGAATTGATCCGCAAGACACTGGATTTGGCGGACTCGGCCGATGGGGGTCGGCGGTGATCCGCTCCCGACAGGACCGCTCCCTTTCGTTCGGCTCGGCGGCCGCTGCCTACGAGCGTGGCCGGCCCTCCTATCCGCCGGAGGCGATCGACTGGCTGATACCGCGCGGCGCCCGCCAGGTGCTCGACCTCGGCGCGGGCACCGGCAAGCTGACCACCCGGCTGGTGGAACGCGGCCTGGACGTGGTGGCCGTCGACCCGATCCCCGACATGCTCGAAGTGCTGCGCAGCTCGCTGCCGGAGACCCGCGCGCTGCTGGGGACGGCGGAAGAGATTCCGTTGGAGGACAACAGCGTTGACGCGGTGCTGGTCGCACAGGCGTGGCACTGGGTGGATCCCGAGCGGGCGATTCCGGAGGTGGCCCGCGTGCTGCGGCCGGGCGGGCGGCTGGGCCTGGTGTGGAACACCCGCGACGAACGGCTGGGCTGGGTGCGGGAGCTGGGCGAGATCATCGGCTCCGACGGCGACCGCGGGCGCTTCGACGTGACGCTGTCGGAGGCGTTCACCGCGCCGGAGCGCCATCAGGTCGAGTGGACGAATTACGTTACGCCGCAAGCCCTGATCGACCTGGTCGCGTCCCGCAGCTACTGCATCACGTCGCCGACCGAGGTCCGCACCCAGACGCTGGACCAGGTGCGCGAGTTGCTGGCCACCCACCCGGCGCTGGCGAACTCGAACGGTCTGGCGCTGCCGTACGTCACCGTGTGCATCCGGGCGGCGCTGGGCTAGGACTCGGTCGCGGGCAGGCCCGTGGGGTCCCGGCCTTCGTAGAGCATCGGCAGGTAGGACGCGAGGAAGCCCTCGATGTCCCGACCGTGGTTGACCACCCAGTCCTCGTTCTCCGGGTGCGTGAGGATGAGGAATCGTTCCTGCTGGATCGCGGCGACGACCCGCTCGGCGGCATCGTCGGGCTGGATCGGGCGCAGCAAGTGGGGCGGGAAGTTGATCCATCGCGGGTCGTCGATGCCGATCATGCGTGCGCTCTCGCCGATGTTGGTGGCCACCAACTCCGGGCAGAGGACCGAAACCCCAATGCCTTTGGGCCGCAGGTAGAGATACAGGCCCTCGGTGATCCCGACCACGGCGTGTTTGGCGCCGATGTAGGGGATGTTGTCGTAGCCGTGGGCGTACAGGCCCGCGATCGAGGCCGTGTTGACGATCCAGCCGTGGCCCTGTTCGAGCAGGATGGGCACGAACGCGCGGATGCCCCGCACGACGCCGAACACGTTGATGTCGAACAGCCGCTGCCAGTCCTGCATCGGGACTCGCTCCGGCGGGCCGAGAAGCGCCACGCCGGCGTTGTTCATCACGATGTCCACCTTGCCGAATTCGGAGAGCACCCTTTGCGCCAAGGCGTCGACGTCGGCGTCGGAGGTGACGTCGCAGCGAACCGCCAGCGCCCGTTGCCCGAGTTCGCCGATGGCCGCGACGGTCTCGTCCATCCGCTGCTGGTGAATGTCACCGACCACCACGTCGGCGCCGGCCCGCGCCAGCGCGAGCGCCGTGGCCCGGCCAATGCCGGAAGCACCACCGGTAATGACCGCGACCGCGCCGGAAAGTTCCATCGTTCACGTCACCAGAAGAGGTTCGGCAACGGGGGCAAGCCTTGCAGTGAACCCTGCAAGAAGTAGGGCCCGGCGTTCGGCGTCAGGGACGAATAGCCGTCGTTGACGATCGGCTGCAGGAAGGCGTTGAGGCCGTTGACGATTGGCTGCGGGACGCCGAGCTGCTCGAGCGGGAACAACATCGGCAGAGTCGGCGACGGGACCATGTACGTCGTGACAGTGCCACCCAAGGAGCTGGTCGAACTCGAGACCTGCACGGCGTCCGACATCGAGACCAGTGATGTGGTGTTGTGGTTGTAGATCCCTGCGGCCAGTGAGTTCACCCACGCCGGAATATCCCACGGCCGGTCGGGCGGGTTGCCGAAGAAGTCGTACTGGCCGAACACCACGCTTACGTCGTACTGGGTGTTCGGCACCCCCTGCGCCGTGTAGTCGACGAAAGGCACGGTGAACCCGTTCGGCAGGTAGATGTGGAACAAGCCGGTCTCGGGTCCGTTGAACATGGCGAACTGCAGGGCGCTGTGCGGTGGGGCGGTCGGGTCGGCCGCCAGGGCGGCCAGTTCGCGGTTGACGACGAGGGTTCCCTCCGACAGCGCGGCGATGCGCACCGGTAAGCCGTTGCCGTTGGTGAACGCGTTCATGATCTGGTCGTTGAGCGCTCGCTGTCCCATGGCGATCGCGTCGTTGACGCCGGGAGCGGCCAGACTCCCGCTGATGATGCCGATGCTGGCCGGGTAGTTGACCACTTGTGGGGTGGTGCCGGGGAACCAGTTCTGCCCGATGGCATGGTTCAGCAGGTCGTAGCCCTGCAGGATCGATACGGAAATCGGGCCCGGGATGCTGCCGGCATAAAGCAACTGACCCAGATAGGGCAGCTCGGTGATGAAGTTCGGGTAGTAGAGCGGTCCCGCGCCCGGGACCGTGATCCGCGTGCCCGCCGCCGCCCCCGGGATCGACTGGCGCGCCAATAGCGTCTGGGCCGTCGTCATCTCGGAGGTCAGATACGTGTTCGCGTTCGCCGCCAAGGTGAGCGCGAATCGCTCCTGCAGGTCCGCCGCTTGCGCGGTGAGCGCCTGGAATGCGACGGCGTGCGCGCCGAACAACGACGCGATGCCGGTCGACACCTCGTCGGCGCCTGCGGCTAACAGCGACGTGGTGGAGTTCGCAGCCGCCGCGTTCGCCGCGTCGACCACGGAGCCGATCCGGGCCAAATCCTCAGCAGCGCTCGTCAACAACTCAGGCGTTGCGAGGACATACGACACTGGCGCCTCTTTGCGGAGCGAACACGGTGGCTGTGAGGCTACTCGCAACCGGGACGCAAGGCGTGGCTTTCCCGGGGCTCGTGACTATGACGCCTCTTCCTCGTCGTCGTCGTTGTCGGGGTGGAGGAGTTTTTCGGGGTGGTGGTAGGTGTTGGTGCGGGGTTGGCCGCGGTCGAGGTGGGGTGGGGGGAT
>NZ_LQPM01000014.1 GCF_002101815.1 Mycobacterium paraense
CCCCGACACCCCAGGCCCCGCCGCCCAACTCGGGTCCCTTCACGGGCGTCTACCGGGCCGACTTCGCGCGGATCACCAGCATCGAGGGCATGCCGCCGCCGGGTGCCGCGCCGACGACCGAGACGTGGGGCGTGAGCTCCGTGTGCCGCCCCACCGGGTGCGTCGCGACCGCGACGCGCCTCACCGGCGAGACCATGCAGGTACCGACGATGGTGCTGGACCAGGTCAACGGCAGCTGGCTGGCCGTGAGCGCCGGGTCGAGCACGTGCGGCAAGGCCGACGGTGAAATTTGGGAGACGTTCACGCTGCAACCGCGTCCCGACGGCACACTGGCCGGCGAGGCCACCGAAATGATGGCCAAGGGGTGCGCCAACAAACGAAGCGTGACCTTCACCCGCACCGGGGATGTCGACCTGAAGAGCGTGGCCGACCCGAACGCCCTGCCGCCGCGGGTGCCGTCGCCGGCGGAGGGGGTGCACGGCCACTACCAGGAGACGGGCACCCAGCCGAACGGTTACCACGAGCAGAACGACTTCGTGGTCCGCACGGACTGCCTCCGCACCGGCGACCGGTGCATGAGCTTCTTCCACAAGCCCCCGCTGTCGGCGATGGCGCTGGTATTCGACGGCGGCGCTTGGACTTACGACCGCGAGTTCGACATGCCGTGCACGCGGGGCGGCGCCATGGAGCACACCAGGATCATCGCGCACTTCCCGATGCCGCAGCCCCCGCAGGACCCGATCCCGGTGATCAGCGGGCGAGGCCACGAGGACGTGACGGGGCCGCCGTCGCCCTGCAAGAGCACCGACGTCGACGTCAAGTTCACGCGCACCGGCGACTAGGCCCGCGAGCTGCGCCGGGCAAGCTAGGGCCAATGGTCCCTACCCCCGTGGGGTATTTTGTGCCATCCTTCGAGCCATGACGGAAACACCCGAACCCACGATCGAACCGACCACCGTGACCGGGCCGCCCCGGCACGACTACCGATACGGCGCATCGAGCCGGTTAGGCCAGGCCGCGGCGTGGGTGGTCATCGTCGCCGGGACGCTGTTCGTCGTCTCGGTGATCCTGTTCTGGGGGCTGTTGTTCGGTTGGTCCTCGGGCAGCCACTATGGCTGGTACCGCGGGTATTACGGCGGCCACTCCGGGGGCTGCCCGATGATGGGGCCCGGCGGGATGGGCGGCATGATGGGCCCGGGCGGGATGATGGGCCCGGGCGGCATGATGCCGCCGCCGCAAACGCCCTCGGCGCCAACGCCTCCCACGCCGCGCCCCTAGCGCCGGGGGGCTAGCCGATCAGCTTCGTGAGCCAGGTCGGGTCCTGGTAGTTCACCGACTTGGTGCCGTCCCACACGAACGGGGTGCCCGTGGCATTGAGCCCGCTCAACGTCGCGTCCCCGGCCGCGGCCTTGGCCTTGGCGGTGGCGACATCGTCACCGGCCTTGATGCAGTCGATCACGCCGGCGTCGACGCCGACCGTCTTGGCCAGCTGGGCCAGCTCGCCGTCGGTGCGGTCCTCGGGGGCGTTCTCCGCTGGCTGGAAGTTGCTGGCGAACAGGCCGGAGTAGAAGTCGCTGTAGAGCTTCGGATCGTTCTGCGCCGCAACGCAATACGTGGCGGCCACCGCGCGCGTCGAGTAAGTTTTGCTGTGCGACTTGTCGTCGAGGAAGTTGAGCAGGTGATAGCGCACCGCCAGCTTCTTGTTGTTCACCGCGTTGTCGATGTCGCTCGCGTTCGACCGGATGAAGCTGCCGCACGGCGGGCAGATCGGTTCGTTGAAGACGTCGATCGTCGTCGGTGCGGTCGCGCTGCCGATGGACACGCCGTCGTCGAGCACTTTCAGCTCGACCGCGTCGGGCGGGGGAGGCGCCGGCGTCGGGGTGGACGTGGGCCGGGACGACGACGATTGCCAAGGATGGGCGGCAACGACGGCCAACACGCCGACGACGGCCACCACCACCGCCACGGCGGCGCCCACCCACAGCCACGGCTTGCGCCCGCCCCGGGGCGGCTGCGCCCATGGCGGTGCACCGGTGCTGCCGATATCGCCGGTGCCCCAAGGCGGAGTCCCGGGCCATCCCGTCGGCTGCGGCACCGGCCCACCACCGATGGCCGGCGACCCGGTAGCCGGGGTCGCGGGCCACACCGGGCCCTGGGGCGGCGCGTGGTTGGCCATGGCCGCCGGTACCGGCGCGTAGCCGCTGGGCTGCTGGCCGGCGAAGGCCGCGGGCAGCTTGGCTACCTGGCTGCGCTCCAGGATGTCGGTGGCGCGGTCCTGATCGGGCGTGGCCAGCGCCGCGTAGGCGGCGGCCGACAGGTCACCGCAGGTCGCGTAGCGCGCCGCGGGGTCCTTGGCCATACCCCGGGCGATCACGCCGTCGAAGGCCACCGGGATGCTCGGGCGCGCGACACTGGGCCGCGGGATCGCCTGGTTGAGGTGCCCCCCCATCACCCCGATCGTGTCGCCCGTGTACGGCGGGCTGCCCGTCAGGCACTCATAGAGCACGCAGGCCAGGGCGTAGATGTCGGCACGGTAGGTCACTTCGCCGTCGCTGAACCGCTCCGGCGCCATGTATTTGACGGTGCCCACCGTGGTGCCGAATGTGGTCAGCTTCTCGTCGGAGGTTGCGCTGGCGATGCCGAAGTCGACGAGGTAGGCGAAATCGTCGGCGCTGACGAGGATGTTCTCCGGCTTCACGTCGCGATGCATCACCCCGGCCGCGTGCGCGGCGTCGAGCGCCGAGCCGATCTGCCGCACGATCGCCACCGCGCGGGGCGGGGCCAGCGGCCCGAACCGGCTCAGCGTGGTGGCCAGGTTCTTGCCGTCGATGAGGCGCATGTCCACGTACAGCTGACCGTCGATCTCGCCGAAGTCGTGAATGGGCACGACGTGGGGTTCCTGCAGCCGCCCCGCGGTGCGGGCCTCGCGCTGCATCCGCGAGCGGAAGACCGGATCGCTGGAAAGCGTCTGCGACATCAGCTTGAGCGCCACGATGCGTTCGCGGACGGTGTCCTCGGCCTCGTAGACGTCGCCCATGCCGCCGCGACCCACCAGCCGCCGCAGCCGATACGGCCCGAACTGCGAACCCTCCCGCGAATCCGCGGTCGTGTCACTCATCGCCGACTCCTCACCCGGGGCCGCAATCACCTACCAGCGTGGCCTGCCAGGCATAAGGCTAATGGTTTCGGCAGCTTCCGGGCACGGTGAATACCGAGAAAGCCAGCGCATCGCGACTTTGCTGGGCGGGCCGCCCGCCGGCCGGACGGCGAGGGCAGCGGCTCAGCGGCATTCCTCGTCGCCGGCTTTGCGTTCGCTGAGACCCTCGCGGGACAGCGCCTGGACGAAGCCGTAGGCCTGCATCCCGGCGGGACCGGGATTCTTGACGATCCAGTCGTTGATCTTCCCCAGGGCGGTGGCCAAGTCGGCGCGCCGGACCCGGATCAGGTACGTCTTTCGGTCGTCGTGCGGATCGTCCAGGGATTCGGCGACGGCGACCGGGTTGCGGAACGCGTAGGCGATGCCGTGCACCGAGTCGTGGTTGAGCGCCCAGTGCAGCTCGCCGGGCCGCAGTCGGTTCACCGCCAGGTTGCGGTATTCGTCCTCGCCGTTTGATTCGCTCACGTGGCCGGTGATCCTCCGCTCCGGTGCCCGCGAGTGGTGGGACGACGATGGACTGAAGGTAGTGTCGCGCAGGCAAATCGATGAAAATATCCCAAGCTTTCATCATAGGAACCCGCGTGGCTCGCTGCATGCCGAGCGGCCCTCCAGCAATCGCGTCGGCACTGCCCTCCACCGCACCGGCCGACGTAGAGTTACCCGCAACGCTGTATCTGGCTATCTCCGCTGGCTGCGAGGACTCATGACCGAACGCATCGAGACCAGTCGCACTATCCCCGCACCCGCGGGCGACATCTTCGCGGTGCTGTGCGACCCGCAGGGCCACGTCGCGATCGACTCCTCGGGGATGCTCCAGGGCGCCGACGGCGACTCGGTGACGGGTGCCGGGGACAGCTTCGTCGTGCACATGGACCGCGAGGCGCTCAACGACTTCCCCCAATTGGGCAAGTACGACGTCACGGTCAGCATCGAAGACTTCGAGCGGGATCGCTTGATCTCCTGGACGGTGCTCGGCCAGATCCGCCCGCAGATCGGCCACGTCTACGGCTACCGGCTCGAACCCGCCGACGACGGCGCGTCCACCGTCGTGACGTCGTTCTACGACTGGTCGAACATCGACGCGAAGTGGCGCGACGCCGGGATCTTCCCGGTCCTGTCCGAGGGTGCGCTGCGGGCGACCCTGGGCATCCTGGACCGCACGGTCCGGCGGGGTTATCCCCGCGGCTGAGCCGTCAGCGGCGGTATTTCAGGAACAGGTAGTCGTCGTAGGCCAGTGCGTGCTCGAGGCGCATCGCCACCGGCACCGACAGCCGCGCGGGCGGCCGCACGCCGACCGGCTGGCTCCCGGCGAGCTTGGGCGCCAGGGTCACGCAGATTTCGGTGATGGCGTCGGCGTCCACCAGCTCGTCGAGCAGGGTCGGCCCGCCCTCGCACAGGATGCGGTGCATGCCGCGCTCGCGCAGCATCCCGACGGCGCGGCTGATGTCGACGGCGTCGTCGCCGGCCACCATGGCGTGCGGCCGTGGGCCGTCGCCGACGTCGTGCCGGGCGGGGGACCGTGCGCAGGTCACCAGGATCGGCGGCTGGTCGGGGTCGCCCAACAGCCTGGCCGGCAGCTCCCCGCTGCGGCTCACCACGGCGATCGGCGGCGGAATGGTCCGCCCTTCGGCGTGGCGTTGGAGGCGCTGCGCATCCGTGAGCCGCACGGGCCCATAGTTTTCGGCGCGCGCGGTGCCGGCGCCGACCAGGACGACATCGGCGAACCCGCGCAGGATTCTGAGCAGGTGCTGGTCGATGGGACACGACAGCGGGCCCGCGCGGCCACCGAAGGCGGCGGCGCCGTCGGCGGAAAAGATCATGTTGGCGCGCACCCCGTCGGGGGGATCGGCGTAGAACGACGCCAATTCGGTGATGTCGCCGACGGCGCCCACCCGAGCGGATTGGGTCACGTCAGGCCTCGTGGCCCGGTTCCAGGTGGCGCACGTCGCCGAATGACACCCACTCCTCCAGTTCCTGCGGCGGGCGGCCGTCCACCGGCTCCAGCAGATGCCCGACGTGGTCACCCAGGGAGAACCGATCCAGGATTTTGCCGGCGAACCAGGCGGCCGCGTCGTCGAGGATGGGCAGCTGCGCCGGTCCGCGATGCCACGAGCACCGCTCGAACTTGTCGACCGTGTCGCCGGTCTGGCTGCCGAAGAATTCCGCGACGTCGATGTGCTGGCGGTCGAACACGTGCACGGCCAGGTGGCTGGCCCCGGCGGCCACCCGGAATGTGTGGTTCCTCTTGGAAAGGCCGACCAGGAAACGCGGCGGGTGGATGCTGGTTTGGCTGGCGAAACCGACCAGGCAGCCGGCGTCGACGCCGTCGGCGCGCGTGGTCACCACGAACATCGGATAGTTCAGCAGCGCCACCAGCTTTTCGAATGCTTCGGTTCCGGACTCGGCCACCCGCTCAGTCTTCCCGTTCGGGTCGGTCCGGAATCGCCGCGGGGCACTTACGCCTGGCAGCAGGCCTCTTCGGCGTCGTCGGCGGCGGGTCCGAAGGTGTCGGAGTCGGCCAGCACGGTGTAGACCTCCCAGCGTTCGCCGCCGGGTCCGGTGACCCACACTTTGTCCTGGGTGGCGAAGCAGCAGGTGGTGTTGATCTCTTCCTCGGTGAAGAGTCCTTCTTCGCTCAGCCGGCCGATTTCGGCGTGCACCGCGTCGGTGGAGGGCACTTCGACGCCGAGGTGGTTGAGTGTGCCGCCGTGGCCCGGGTTCTCGAACAGCACCAGCTTGAGCGGGGGCTCGGCGACGGCGAAGTTGGCGTAGCCGGGCTTGACCTTGGTGGGTTCGGTGTTGAACAGCTTGGAGTAAAACGCGATCGCCTCGCCGAGGTCGTCGACGTTGAGGGCGAGCTGCACGCGGGACATGTTCATTCCTTTCTCCGGGTGGTCATGAGGGGGTGGGCAGGAGTTCGGTGACCAAGGCGTGGACACGTTCGGCGATCTCGTCGCGGATGGCGCGGACGGTGGCCAGCGGCTGGCCGGCGGGGTCGGGCAGTTTCCAGTCGCGGTAGGACACCCCGGGGAAATAGGGGCAGGCGTCGCCGCAGCCCATGGTGATCACGACGTCGCTGCGGCGCGCCGCGTCGGCGGTGAGGATCGCCGGGGTGGCGGACCTGATGTCGATTCCGATTTCGGCCATCGCTGCGATCGCGACGGGGTTGACCGCGTCGGCGGGTTCGGTTCCCGCCGAACGGATCTCGATGCGGTCGCCCGCGAGGTGCCTCAGCAGGCCGGCCGCCATCTGCGAGCGTCCGGCGTTGTGGACGCAGACGAACAGGACGCTGGGCTTGTCGGTCATCGGGATGGCTCCGCGAACAGCCGGTTTCGCAGCGCGAGGGACACGTACACGAGAGCGACGAGGACGGGCACTTCGATCAACGGCCCGACCACCCCGGCCAGCGCCTGCCCGGACGTGGCGCCATAGGTCGCGATCGCCACCGCGATGGCCAACTCGAAATTGTTGCCGGCGGCGGTGAACGCCAGGGCGGTGGTGCGGGCATAGCCGAGCCGCAGCAGCAATCCCAGGGCATAACCGCCGGCCCACATGATCGCGAAGTAGGCCAGCAGTGGGATCGCGATGCGCGCGACATCCCATGGCCGCGAGGTGATTTGGCGGCCCTGCAAGGCGAACAGGATGACGATGGTGAACAGCAAGCCGTACAGCGCCCACGGCCCGACGCGGGGCAGGAACCGGGTTTCGTACCAGTCGCGCCCCCTGGACCGTTCGCCCAGCCGGCGCGAGAGGTATCCGGCAAGCAGTGGGACGCCGAGGAAGACGAGCACGGATTGCGCGATCTGCCACGGGGAGACGGCGATGCCGGTTTGGGGCAAACCCAGCCAGCCGGGTAGCGCCGAGAGGTAGAACCAGCCCAGCGCGGCGAACATGGCAACCTGGAACAACGAGTTCAACGCGACCAGCACGGCCGCGGCTTCACGGTCCCCGCGCGCCAGGTCGTTCCAGATGATGACCATCGCGATGCAGCGCGCCAACCCGACGATGATCAGCCCCGTGCGGTACTCCGGTAGGTCCGCGAGCAGCAGCCACGCCAGCGCGAACATCACCGCGGGCCCGATCAGCCAATTGAGCGCCAGCGAGGTCACCAGCAGGCGGCGGTCGCCGGTGACCTCGTCGAGCCGGTCGTAGCGCACTTTGGCCAGCACCGGATACATCATGACGAGCAGGCCGACCGCGATGGGCAGTGAAATGCCTTGCAGGGCAACCGCGCCCAACGC
The DNA here is from genome assembly GCF_002101815.1 of Mycobacterium paraense. GTDB lineage: Bacteria > Actinomycetota > Actinomycetes > Mycobacteriales > Mycobacteriaceae > Mycobacterium > Mycobacterium paraense. Next base: position 7,399 of record NZ_LQPM01000014.1, read on the forward strand.
CGATCCCAGGCCCGGTATGAGGCGGCCCAGCAGCAGCCCGGCGGCCATCGCCGCGGCGATCCACACCGGCAGGAACCGATCCAGCGTGGACAGGCGGGTGGTGACGGCGTCGGGAGCGGGCGCCGCGGTTTCGGTCACGAGCGGTCGTCCAGCCGGAGGACCGCCGAAAGCTGTTGTAACGCAGCGGGAATCACCCAGTAGTACACCCAGGTGCCGCGCCGTTCGCAGTCCAGCAGGCCGGCCGAGCGCAGCAGTTTGAGGTGATGTGAAATCGTCGGCTGCGAGACGTCGAACGTCGCCGATATTTCGCAGACGCAGGCCTCGCCGCCCGGGTGGCTGGCGACCAGGCTCAGCAGGCGCAGGCGCACCGGGTCGGCCAACGCCTTGAACATCGTCGCCAGGTCGACGGCCTGCGCCTCGTCCATGGCGACGGCACCGAGCGTCGGACAACATGCCTGCGTCTGATTCGACATTCTTCTATATAAACAGTCATCGAATCAGCTGGCAAGCCCCCGCGCCGAATCAGGCCCGATCTGCGGGCCGTGCCGCACGCCGAAGCGCGTACGCGACGACGCCGATGCCCAGCACGATCGCGCCCGCCAGCACCGAAGACAGCGGCATCGCGAATGCCAGGACCACGCAGCCGACCAGCCCGATCACCGGGATCGCGCGGGGCGGGCGGCCCTCGTCGGGCCGCAGGGTGAAGGCGGAGGCGTTGGCGACGGCGTAGTAGATCAACACGGCGAAGGAGGAAAAGCCGATCGCGCCCCGCAGGTCGACGAGGGCGGCCGACACCGCTACGACGGCGCCGATCAGCAGCTCGGCGCGGTGGGGCACCTGGAACCGCGGGTGCACAGCGGTCAGCGCGTGGGGGAGGTGGCGGTCGCGCGCCATCGCCAAGGTGGTGCGCGAGACCCCGAGGATCAGCGCGAGCAGCGAGCCCACCGCCGCGACCGTCGCCCCCACCTGGACCACGGGCGCCAGCCAGCCGATCCCCGCCACCCGCACCGCATCCGACAGCGGTGCCGCCGAACCGGCCAGCCGCCGCGGCCCCAACACGGCGAGTGCGGCGACGGCCACCAGCGCATACACGGCCAGGGCGATGCCGAGCGCGAGGGGGATCGCCCGCGGGATGGTGCGCGCCGGGTCGCGGACCTCCTCCCCCAAAGTGGCGATGCGCGCATACCCGGCGAACGCGAAGAACAACAGCCCCGCGGCCTGAATCACGCCGCCCACGGTGACTTCTGCGAGGCGCAGGTGGTCGGCGTCGACGCTGCGGGAGGTGAACGCGGCCGCCACCACCGCGGCCAGCACGGCCAGTACCACGGCGACGATGACGCGGGTCAGCCAGGCCGACTTCTGCACGCCGGCGTAGTTCACCGCCGTCAGTGCGACCACCGCGGCGACGGCCACCGCGTGCGCCTGTGCGGGCCACGCGTAGGCGCCGACGGTCAGGGCCATCGCCGCGCACGAGGCGGTCTTCCCGACGACGAAGCCCCAGCCCGCCAGATAGCCCCAGAACTCGCCGAGCCGCTGGCGGCCATACACATACGTCCCGCCGGAGGCCGGATACAGGGCGGCCAGCCGGGCCGACGAGGTGGCGTTGCAGTAGGCCACCACAGCCGCCAGCGCCAGGCCCACCAGCAGCCCCGAGCCGGCGGCGCGCGCGGCCGGGCCCAGCGCGGCGAAAATTCCGGCGCCGATCATCGAGCCGAGCCCGATGACCACCGCGTCGAACACGCCCAGGCTTCGCCGAAGCTGGGGGTTGGTGGCGTTCACAGTCGGTAACCTATCAAACTGATTTGATGTATTGTCCGAAGGGTGGCGGCGACGGATCCGGCGGTGGTTCCCCGGCTGATGCAGATGGCCTCGCATCCGGTGCGCTGGGCGCTGCTGACCGAACTGGCGGGCGGCGACCACCGGGTGCGCGAACTGGCCGCCGCGGTCGATGAACCGCAAAACCTCGTCTCGTATCACCTGCGGCTCTTGCGTTCGGCCGGCCTCATCGACGCGCGGCAAAGCAACTTCGACGGCCGCGACACGTATTACCGGCTGAACCTGACCCGGTGCGCGGGTGCGTTCGCGGACGCGGCGGCCGCACTTCATCCGTCGCTCGCGGCGGCTCCAGCGGCGGAGCCGGCGGGATCGGTGTTGTTCTTGTGCACCGGCAACAGCGCACGCTCACCGATGGCCGAGGCGCTGCTGCGCAGGAAGGGCGGGACCCGCGTCCGTGCCGCGAGCGCGGGCAGCCATCCCAAGCCCGCGCTGCACCCCAACGCGGTTCGGGTCATGCGCGACCAGTACGGCATCGACCTCGGCGACAGCCGGCCGCGACCGTTGACGACGGTCGCCCGGCGTCGCTTCGATCACGTGATCACGTTGTGCGACAAGGTCCGCGAATACGCCGACGAGCACGGCGTGGCCGCGACGATGCACTGGAGCCTGCCCGACCCGTCGGCCGCCGGCGGCGAACGGGCGAGCTACCCCGAATTCCGGCGCGTGGCAAGCGAACTGGACAGCCGCATCGAGTTCCTGCTGCCCGTTCTGGCCCGGGGGCGGTGAGCGTGGCGGTCGATCGACGTGGGTTCCTGAAGGGCGGTGGCCTGGCGCTGATCGCCGCGAGCGGCGGCGCCGGCCTCGCAACGGCCGCGTGCTCGCGGGGCGCGCCGCCGTCCCCGCCCAACGGCAAGCCGGACTACACCCTGCGGATCGGCACTTCGACCGTGGAGTTGGCACCGGATCACATCGCGTCGACCCTGACCTATAACGGTCAGTTCCCCGGCCCGCTGCTGCGGTTCAAGGAGGGCCAGCGGACGTGGGTGGACATCTTCAACGACACCGATTCCCCCGAGCAGCTGCACTGGCACGGCCAGCACGTGGGCGTCGACGTCGACGGCTCCGCCGAGGAGGGCACGCCCGACATCCCCGCCCACGGCATGCGCCGCATCTCCTTCGTCCCCGGTCCGGCGGGCTTCCGGTTCTATCACACCCACGTCGTCCCGCGCTCCGACCTGTCCCGCGGCCAATACAGCGGCCTGGTCGGCCCGGTCTACATCGAGCCCCGGCAGAACGCCGGCTCCTACGACCAAGAGATCTTCTTGACGCTCAAGGAATTCGACCCCACCTTCAGCCGGGGCGGCGACATGGCCAGCGACTTCCTCGCCGGCGAGCAGGATCCCGATCTCCGGGACAGGGGCGAATCGGCGATGAAGGCCTCGCTCGACCGCGGCGACCCGCGTGGCTACGAGGTCAGCTACGGGGCTTTCGCCATCAACGGGCGCATGCTCGGCCACGGCGACCCGATCCGCGTCCAAACGGGTCAGCGGGTGTTGCTGCATGTCCTCAACGGCAGCGCCACCGAGTCCCGCAGCCTGGCGTTGCCCGGGCATGCGTTCAATGTGGTGGCGCTGGACGGCAACCCGGTGCCGAACCCCGCGTCCGTCCCGGTGCTGTGGCTCGGTGCGGCCGAACGCATTTCGGCGGTGGTGACCATGAACAACCCGGGCGTGTGGGTGCTGGGCGACCTGTCCGACGACGACCGCGGCCACGGCATGGGCATCGTGGTGGAATACGCCGGGCGCGGCGGAGATCCGCAATGGGCGCCGCCGCCGCCGTTCAAGTGGGATTACCGCCTGTTCGCGCAGCCCAGTCCCATGCCGCCCCCGGCGCCCGACCGCACCATCGAGATGCTGATCGAGAAGCGCAACGCCGCCGACGGCGGCTTCAACCTCTGGACGTTCAACGGAACGCCCTTTTCCATGGACACCAACCGGCCCGTGCTCGACGTGCAACGCGGCAAGCGCCACCGGCTGCGCTTCCGCAACGCCAGCGACGACCTGCACCCGATGCACCTGCACCGGCACACTTTTGAAATCACCCGCATCGCGGGCACGCCGACCGCCGGCGTGCGTAAGGACGTCGCGATGCTGGGCGGCTATCAGAGCATGGAGATCGATTTCGTCGCCGATCAACCGGGGCTGTCCCTGCTGCACTGCCATCAGCAGATCCATATGGACTACGGGCTGATGCTGCTGCTCAACTGCAGCTGACCCGCGAGACTCTACGATTTGCCCATGGCGCTCGACGCCGGCCAGGTGTTTGCCGGATACACGATCCTGCGGGTGCTGGGTTCGGGCGGCATGGGCCGGGTCTATCTGGCCGCGCACCCGCGGCTGCCGCGGGAGGACGCGCTGAAGGTGTTGCCGCCCGAGGTGACCGCCGATCCGCAGTACCGGGAACGGTTCGAGCGCGAGGCGGAGCTGGCCGCCGGCCTGTCGCATCCCCACATCGTGGGCATCCACGACCGCGGTGAATTCGAGGGCCAGTTCTGGATCTCGATGGAATACGTGGCCGGCACCGACGTGGCCCGGCTGCTGCGCGAGCGGTTCCCGGGCGGCATGCCCGCCGACGAGGCGATGACGATCATCGCCGCGGTCGCCTCGGCGCTGGACTACGCGCACCATCGCGGACTGCTGCACCGCGACGTCAAGCCCGCGAACATTCTGGTCACCGACTCCGACCAACAGGGGCGCCGGATTTACTTGGCGGACTTCGGCATCGCGCGGCGCATCGACGATGCGGCGGGGCTGACGTCGACCAAGATGGCCGTGGGCACGGCGGCCTACGCGGCGCCGGAGCAGCTGATGGCCGGGCCGGTCGACGGCCGCGCGGATCAATACGCCTTGGCGTGCACGGCTTTTCACCTGCTGGCCGGCGTCCCGCCCTATGCGGGCCCCAACCTCGCGGTCGTGATCGGCCAGCAGGTCAGCGCCCCGCCGCCCTCGATCGGCGCGCACCGGCCGGAGCTGGCCGGGCTGGACCCGGTGTTCGCCACCGCGATGGCCAAGGACCCCGCCGGGCGCTACGGCAGCTGCGGGGAGTTCGCCGAGCGGCTGCGCCAGCACCTCGGCGCGGCCGGTTCGCATCCCCGACCGGCGCTGGAGCCGACCGCGCTCGCCTTGCCGTCAGAGGCCGTATCGAAGCGGCGGCGGGTCCGGCGCCCGGCGGTGGTGATCGGCGTCCTGGCCGGCGTGCTGCTGCTGGTCGCCGGTGGGGTGATCGCGGGCCTGAAGCTCACCGCGCAGCGCCACACCGACCCGGCGTCGGGCCCCTTCACCGGCACCTACCGGACCGACTTCGGACCGACCATCGCCCTCGACGACACTCCGGATTCGGCTGCGCCCCCGGCGCTGACGAGCACCTACGGCATCCGATCGGTGTGCCGTGGCCAAGGCTGTGTGATGACGGCGCAGCGCCTGGGCGGCGCGTCCGTGACGGTCCCGACCCTGGTGTTCGACCGGATCGGTGAGACCTGGGTGTCGGTCTCGCTCGGGTCCGACACGTGCCGCGACGCTCCCACCGAGTTCTGGCAGGTGTTCACGCTGCGAGCCGATGCCGGCGGAAATCTCTCCGGTGACTTCACCGCGACCGCCGCCAATGCCTGCGCGACCAAGCGCACCGTGACCTTCACCCGCACCGGCGACGTCGACATCAAGGCCATCCCCGACCCGGCCGGCGTCCCCCCGCGCGTCGTATCGCCGGCGCAGGCGCTGCGCGGGCACTACCACGTGACGTGGACCCTGACGAGCGGGGAACCACTGCAGCAGTTCGACACCGCCGTGACCACCCATTGCCTGCGCACCGGTGAGCGATGCATGAGCTACTTTCACGAACCGTCGAACGACCTGCCGCTGGTCTTCGCTGACGGCAAGTGGACGTGGAACGTCGACGCCACCAGCACGTGCCCGCGGTCGGGGGACACGACGCACATGAAATCCAGCGGCGAGTATCCACTGCCGCAACCGCCCACGGACCCCATCGCGAAGCTCACCGGGCGAGGTCACCAGGAACAGAGCGCGCCGTGCCCACTCAACGCCGACTTCGACGAGACGTTCACCCGCACCGGCGACTAGCGTGGCCCCGGCGGGTTTGCCGCCAGGCGCGGCGCGGCGTCCTGCGCGAATTGCATGTGCCGCTGCCGCTTCAGCATTTACGATCTGCCCATGTCGCTCGAAGTCGGCCAGGTGTTTGCCGGATACACGATCCTGCGGGTGCTGGGCTCGGGCGGCATGGGCCAGGTGTTTTTGGCGGCGCACCCGCGGCTGCCGCGCGAGGACGCGCTGAAGGTCCTCGCCGCCGACTCGACCGGTGATTCCGAGTTTCGGGCCCGGTTCCTGCGCGAGGCCGACCTGGCGGCCGGCCTGTCGCACCCGCACATCGTGGCGATCCATGACCGGGGCGAGGAAGACGGCAGGCTATGGATCTCAATGGATTACGTGGCCGGCGCGGACGCGGGCCGGCTGCTGGGCGAAAGCCACCCCGGTGGAATGCCGCCCGAGTTGGTGGTCGCCATCGCGACCGCCGTCGGCTCGGCGCTGGACTACGCCCATCAACGCGGGCTGCTGCATCGCGACGTCAAACCGGCCAACATCTTGTTGACCGATCCCGACGGGCAGCAGCGGCGGGTGTTTCTCGCCGACTTCGGCGTCGCACGGCGCGTCGACGACGCCACCGGGCTGACGGCGACCAACATGACGGTGGGCACGGCGGCCTACGCGGCGCCCGAGCAGCTCAAGGGCGAGCCGATCGACGGGCGCGCCGACCAATACGCGTTGGCGTGCACGGCTTTTCACCTGCTGACCGGGGCGGCGCCCTACGTCGATTCCAATCCCGCCGTGGTGATCAGCCAACACATCGGCGCGCCGCCGCCGTCGATCGCGGCCCGGCGGCCGGAGCTCGCCGCGCTGGATCCGGTGTTCGCCACCGCGCTGGCCAAGAGGCCGGACGAACGATTCGCCAGCTGCCGCGGATTCGCCGACCAGCTAGCCCGCGCGCTGGGGGCGGACCCCTCCGGGGGCGGTGCCGTTCCGTTCCCCGACACCCAACCCGCGATGGACGCCACCATCCCCGCCATGCGACCCGCGAGCAAGCGGCCCGGGGGGCGACCCCGCGCGCTGATCGGCGCCCTGGCCGGCGTCGGACTGCTCGTCGTGGCGGGTGGTGTGTTCGCCGGAGTGAAACTCCTGCACCACCACGATCCCGGACACGCGGCGGCGCCCACCGGCGCCCCGCCAAGGCAGCAACCGCCGCCCAACACCGGCCCGTTCACCGGTGTCTACCAGGCGCATTTCGGGCCGGGCGGCACCCTCGACGATGTCCCGGCGGCGGCCGCCAAGCCGACGACCGACACTTACGCGGTGCGCTCGGCGTGCGGGTCGACCGGCTGCCGGGCGACCGCGTCGCGCCTCAGCGGGGAGCTGAGGCTCGCCTCGAGCTCGGTGTTCGACGAGGTGGACGGGCGCTGGGTGGCCGTCAGCCTCGGCTCGGACAAATGCCGGGACGCCCCGGCCGAAGTCTGGCAGGTCTTGACGCTGCAGCCACAGCCCGACGGGACTTTCACCGGCGAATACCGCGGGGCCTCCGAAAACGCCTGCAACGAAAAGCGGACGGTGACCTTCACCCGCACCGGAGACGTCGACGTCAACACCCTGCCCGACCCGAACACGCTGCCGCCGCGGGTCGCGTCGCCGGCCGAAGCCCTGCACGGCCGCTACCACGTCACCCGAAAATTCAAGAAGGCCGTCGCGCCGCAGCAGGGGGATCAGGCGGTGGTCACCGACTGCCTGCGGGGCGGCGACCGGTGCATGAGCTATCTGCACTCCAAGACGATCGACACGCCGCTGGTCTTCGCCGGCGGAACCTGGAACCTGCACGTCGAGCACGACGACAACGACCCCGGCTGCGGCGGCCTGGTCTACGCGAAGGCCACCGGACAGTATCCGCTGCCGCAGCCGCCGCAGGATCCCATCAAGTCGCTCACCGGGCACGATCACCTCGACGAATCCGGCGGACCCAACTGCCAGTGGAGCCTGGATTACGACGAAACGCTAACGCGCACCGGCGATTAGCGGTTTCGGCCGCGCGACGGTCGCGGACGACACGAGCGGGAAGTCGGGTCGAGCCTTACAGTGAGGCATGTCGCATCCGCTGGACCCCGGCGCGCCGCCCCCGCACCCGGGTGCATATCCGCCCCCGTACCCCGTCGGTCCTTACCCCGCGCCGTACCCGTCGGGCGCTTATCCCCAGCCGTACCCGCCGGGCCCGTACCCGCCGCCGGTCTACCCTTACCCGCCGCCCCGCCCGACCACCAGCGGATTCGCGGTGGCGTCGCTCGTGTGCGGGATCGTGGGCGGCGTCCTGCTGAGCGTCATCTTCGGCATCATCGCCCTGGGCAAGACGAGACCCGGTCGGCAGCGCGGCCGGGGGATGGCGATCGCCGGTCTCGCGCTGTCCGCGCTGTGGGCGGTGGTGATCGCCGTCGCGATCGCTTTCGTGGCCCTGTCGCCGACCCACACCGTAAGCGCTCAAGACATCAAGGTCGGGGATTGCTTCGCCGAGCTGCCGACCGGAAACCGGATCGCCTCGGTGAACACCGTCAGCTGCGACCGGCCCCACGCGGCCGAGGTGGCCGGCGTCGTGACCATTCCCGACGGACCGTTTCCCGGGGACGCCGGATTCAGCGCGTACAACAAGGAATGCAAGGAGACGCTGGCGTCGTACTCGGCCACGGCGCTGCTGGACCCGGGCGTCGACTTGGCGGTCATGAAGCCCACGCAGGATTCGTGGCAGCACGGCGACCGGGCGATGGTGTGCGTCGCGACGTTCACGAACAAGCGAACCGGTTCGATCAGGAGCTGAGCCCGCTATCGCAGCGGCTGGTTCTCGCGCACCCCCCGATACATGCCCCACCGGACGATCCATGGCATCACCACCCGATCGACCGACCAGGACGGGAAGCGCAGCGACTGACCCGTGGGGAAGAAGACCTCGAGCCCGTTGGGCTGAATGCCCAACAACGAGCCCCACCGGCGCCCCGGGGTGCGGAAGGCGCGCAGGTCCCGGCCCGCGAACTCGGCGCGAATGTTGCGGGCTACCAACGCATCCCCGCGATTGCGGGCGGAGCTGCGCAGCGGGTCGGTGGCCGCGACGTCGCCGACGGCGAAGACGCCCCGGTGGCCCGGCACCCGCAGCTGCGGGGTCACGCGCACGAAACCGCGTTCGTCGAGCAGTTCAGGCGGCAGCCAATCGGTGTTGGGCCGCGCGCGGCCGATGGCCCAGAGCACGGCGTCGGCGGAACTCGGCGGCTGCCCGGTGCTCCAGTCGACCGGTTCGCCGGTGATCGCGTCGCCCGAGAAGCCGTCGGGAACCCGGGCGCGATGGCCGGCGTGCAAGCCCACCCCGAGGTCGGTCAGTCGGCCGCGGACGCGCTGCCAGGTGGCCGGGTGATATTCGCCCAGCGCGCGCTCCCCCGGGAAGTACAGGTCGATCCGCTTGCCCGGCCAGGTCGTGGCCAGGTTGACGGCGCTGCTCACCGCCGCCGCGCCGCCCCCGATGACCATCACCGACTCTGCGGCGGACAACCGGTCGTGGGCGGCGCGCAGGTCGGCGCCGATCTCGGCGGGTGACTGCAGCGTCGGCCGACGCCAGAATCCGTTGCTGACGCCGGTCGAGATGACGAGCGCGTCGTACTGCTCGGCGAGGGGGGCGCCGTCCGCGCGGCGGCCCAGCACGGTGCGAGCCGTCAGATCCAGGCCGGTCAACGTGGCCTGCTCCGTCCGCACCCCATCCAGGCGGCGGAACCTGTCGAACGGAATCCAGTAGTCGCGGGCCCAGTCCTCGGGGCGGGACAGCCGGACGCCGAGTTCTTGACCGCTCACCAGCGCGGGTTTGCTGGAAATCCCGACGACGTCGGCGTGCCGGGCGAGACGGATCGCGGCCAGGACGCCGACGTCGCCCAGCCCCGCGATGACGACGCGCTTGCGGTTCATGTCAAGGCCCTTCGCCCAGGTCGGCAAACTGTAACACGTTCTACCGGCGGGCCATTGGGCATGGCTCACCCGGAAGCCGCATCAGTAGCATTAGCCAGCGGCACCTCCGACCGTCGAAAACGTGCCAGCTGACGGGTATCGGCATACCGCAATGGCACCGAAAGGAACGGCTCACATGACGACACACGCCGACGCCCATCACCACACCCCGCAGCTCATTCCGCGCCGGCTGCTGCGGGCCGGTCAGGTCCACCACCCGGCGGTCCTGGGCGAGGCGAGGAGGCGCAGCGCGAGCGTCCAGCTGCGCCTGGCCGACCGGATCACCGCGTTTGCCGGATCGATGAACTTCGTGTGGCTGCATGCGGCTCTGTTCGGCGTGTGGATGGTGTTCCTGGAACGGAACCCGTGGCCGACGCTGACGCTCGCGGTGTCGCTCGAGGCGATCTTTCTGTCCACCTTCGTGATGATCGGTCAGAACCGGCAGGCCGCTTTCCAGCAGGCGCGGGCGGACCATGACTTCCAGACCCAGGAAGTGGAGCTCAAGACCGACCTCGAGCTGACCCGCCAGATTCATCTGCTCACCGAGGAGCTGCATAAGCGCATCATCGGGAAGCCCGGTCCGCACGGATAACCAAAGGCGTTGCGGGGCGGGCGGTTACGAAGCTGGCGGGGGAGCAGATGACGGAACTTCAGGCGACGGTGCGGCCACGGTTGGACGCCGCGCTGCGCGCGGCGGTGCGGGCGTCGGCCCCCCGCCCCGCCGCGGCCCGGCGGGCCGCCAGGGATCTGCGGCGAGGCCTGTGGCCGGCGGTCGGCGCCGAGATCCGTTGGGCGTTCACGCCGCCGCGCACCTGGCTGATGGGAGTGCTGGCCAACGTCGTCTTCGCCGCGACGTGGTTGTTGGTGCAGCCGCTCACGACCGGCCGTCACCACTCGGACTGGGTGATCCTGATCGGCACCTACTTCTCCTCGTGGGTGCTCGCCGATGTGACCACCACCAACCTGCTCGGCGCCGACCATTACCGCGTCCGGCAGGCGTTGTCCGACGGCGTGCCGTTCTGGCGGATCATGCTGATCAAGAACCTGGCCCTGCTGGCCATCGTCGGCCTGCCGACCCTGGTGGCGGCGATGGCGCTCACGCTCTGGTTGGAGACGCCGGGGCGCCTCGGGGTGACCATTCCCACCGTCGCGGTGCCCATTGTGTCCTGGCTGGGGGTCGGTAACCTCATCTCGGTGTTGCACCCGGTGAGCGTCGAGCCGCTGATCCGGCGGTGGCGCCAGCGCGGCGATCGTCTGCGCACCGGCTGCTGGCTGCTGGCCCTGTTGCTGCCGTATGCGCTGTATTACGTCGCCGACCCGATGAACGGGGTCGAGCACCGGGTGTTGTGGACACAGGTGCCGAAAATGATCTGGCCGGTGTTCGGACGGGACACGAAGAGCTTCGTGCACCTGGCGATCGCCACCGGGGTGTATCTCGTGGGAACCGCCGCCGCCCTGCTGTGGGTGCGTAAGCGGGGGTTGCAGATCAGGTGACGCTGAGCTGGCGAAGTCGGGCGCTGCCCACCGTCCTGCGCCTCACCCGGGGGCGGCCGTACCGAAGCGCCGAAAGCGCCCGCGAGCACATCGAGGCGCGGGCGTCGATGCCGCAGGCGTTCGGGCCGCCGCCCCGCTTGCGGTCCGACCTTGACGTGCACATGGAGATCCGTTCGGACTGGCCGATTTTCACCTTGACATCGAAGAACGGCGCCACGCCGCGTGGCACTGTCTATTACCTCCACGGCGGCGCCTGGGTCAACGAAATCGCCTCGCAGCATTGGCGATTGGCGGCACAGATCGCGGCGGAGGCCCGGTTGCAGCTGGTCGTGCCGATCTACCCGCTGGTGCCGTTCAGCACCGCGGCCGAGGTCATGCCGATGGTCGCCGAGCTGGTGGCCGAGAAGGCGGCCTCCGACCACAGCGTCTGTTTGGCAGGGGATTCCGCCGGGGGACAGATGGCCCTGTCCGCCGCGTTGATGCTGCGCGACGAGCGCGGCCTGGTGTTGCCGCGGACGGTGCTGATCTCGCCGGTCCTCGACGTCTCGCTGGCCAACCCGTTGATCGGCGCCGTCGACGATCCGTGGCTGACCCGCGCCGGCCTGCTGGAATTCGCGTCGCGCTGGCGCGGCGACCTGCCGACGACCGACCCGATGGTGAGCCCGCTGAACGGTGACCTGAGCGGCCTGGGGCCCTTGACCGTCTTCAGCGGCACGCGCGACATCCTCAACCCCGACGCGCGGCTCCTCGCCTCGAAGGCCGCGGCGGCCGGCGTCGACATCGAATATCACGAACGACAGGGCCTGGTGCACGTCTACCCGCTCACGCCGACTCCGGAAGGTCGCGCCGCGCGGGCCGTCATCGTCGAACGTTTAGGCGAGAACTGAAAATCCGCCGACGCGAAAGTCAATGCCCGCAGGGCGAATCGAAAGCTTTGGCCGCCGCCATCCGGCGCACCGACGCTTCGATGTTGGGCATGCTCAATTCCCCGGCGTTGAGCGCGGACACCAGCCGGTCGAGTACCGCCGGGACCGCGGTGGTGCTCACCCACAGCGCGGTGTCGTTGCCGGCCTGCAGGGCCTTGAGCACCGCCTCCGCGATCCCGTAGCGATCGGTGATCGCTCGCATGCTCGACAGGTCGTCGGTGAACACCGGCCCGTCGAATGGCGGCCCGCCGTAACCTTTTCCGTTGCGCAACAACGAGATCGCGGCCGCGCTGAGGCTGGCGGGGTCACTACCGGTCAGGCCCGGAACCTGCATGTGGCCGACCATCACACCGACCGGCGCCTGCGATACCAGCGTGCGATAGGGCGCCAGGTCGACGCCCTGCAAGTCGTCCAGCGGCGGGGTGACCACGCCCATCGCGTGTGAGTCACCCGACGCGTGGCCGTGCCCGGGAAAGTGCTTGAGCACCGGCAGCACGCCGGCGTCCCGCAGGCCGCGCGCGTACGCGCCCGCGTACTTCGTCACCACCGCGGGGTCGTCGCTGAATGACCTGTCGCCGATCACCGTGTGGTCGGGCGCATCGGTGACGTCGACGACCGGGGCGAAATCGATCGTGATGCCGAGTTGGCGCATCCTGCGGCCGCGGTCCAGCGCCAGTTGGTAGGCCTGATCGGCCGATTCACTGTGGGCCAGAGCGCGGGCCGACGGTGCCTGCCCGAGCAGGGCGGGCGCCGACAACCGCTCGACGCGCCCACCCTCCTCGTCGACGCTGACCGCCAGGTGCAGCGGGCCCGCCGAGCGGGCGATCTCGGCAAGCGAGCCGTCGGTCAGCATCGACAGGTTGGTCCAGCTGGCGATGAAGATGCCGCCGACGTGCTGGTTGGCGACGACCGCGCGGGCGTCGGCCGCGTCGGTCACGCCGACCATCAGCAGTTGGGCGAGCTTGTCCCGGTTCGACATCGACGCCAGCAACCGCGTCGTGTCGCAACCAGCCGGCGGGGCCGCGACGGGGCCGGGCGGGGCCGAAGCCGGCGAGGACGCGGGCCGGTGGGTCCGCTCCAGCCGCAGGCCCACGATCACGCCACCGGCCACCACGGCGATGGCGACCAGGCAGGCGACGACGACCGCGCGCGTGGACGGCCGGCGCGACCGGCCAGGCGCGGGCGCGCCATCGATTGCCGCGTCGGCCGAATCGGGGCGATCGTCGGTTCCTTCGGCGGGATCGGTTGGCCGATCAGTTGTCATCCAGGTCGCCCATCAGGTCCTATTCGCGGGTTTACGGCAGCGACTATTCTCGCTCTCACGGGTGCAGCTCGGTCAACCGGGAGGATCGGCCCATGACGACACCCCACCAGCCCGGCTGGTATGACGACCCACGGGATCCCGACGCCCAACGGTACTGGGACGGCCGGGGCTGGACGCCGCACCGCCGGCAGTGGTCCCCGCCCGGTCCGGAAAGCCCGGGCGTGGCGGGGCAGGTGGCGCACGACCGGCCCCCGGCGGTCGAGGGCTTCGCCGCCAGGATGTCCGTCGCCGCCTGGATTGTGGTCGCGGGGCTCGTCGTCACAGCGATGTCGACATTCCTGCCGTTTGCGACCGAGAGCGTCCGATTGTTCGGAGAAACGCTGGGCTCGCGCGAAATTCCCGCCAACGGCACGGCGAAGTTTGTCGTCATCGCGTTGGTCGCCGTCGCCGCCGCGTTGGCGTTTCCCGTTCTGCCGGGATCCCAAATGGTGGTGGGGCGACTGATCGGGCTCAGCGTCGTGGTGGGCCTGCTCGCCGGCCTGACGATCGTCTGGTTCAACACGGTGGCCGCGGAGAACGACAAGGGCTTGGGCGTCGTGCAGATCAAGCCGGCAGTGGGGGTGATGGTGTACGGGGCGGCGGTCATCGTCACCGCCGTGGGGGTCGTGCGGCTCTGGATCGAACGGGCAAAGACGTCCCGGTCAACGGTCCACAACCAGGGAGCCTGGCCCCCGGGTTGTTAATCTGGCGGAGTGGACGAGACCAGCGAAAACCCGGCCAAGGCCGCGCTTGCGGCCACAAGCTGGGCCCTGCTGGGGATGATGTCCTACGAAGAGGAAGTCTCCGGCTATGACCTCAAGAAGTGGATCGACTGGAGCGTCGACCTCTACTACTGGAGCCCGTCCTACAGCCAGATCTACACGGAGCTGAAGAAACTCGAGGGCCTTGGACTGGTCACGTCGCGCGTCGAGCACGACGAGGGCACCCGCAGCCGGCGGCTCTACAAGATCACCCCGGCCGGGATGGACGCCATCATCGAGTGGACCAACCATGCGCCGGTCGATCCACCGGTGCTCAAACACAGTGTGCTGCTTCGGGTTACGTTCGGCCACCTGAGCAATCCGGGCCGGCTGAAGGAAATACTGCAGGAGCACGTGGCGTACGCGGAAGCCAGGCACCGCAAGGCGGTGGAAGATGCGGACGGGGCCGAGGTCGAACCCGCCTGGGCGTACTCGGTGATCGCGTTGCGCTGGGCGGCGAAGTATTACGCCGCCGAGCGTGAGTTCGCCTTGGAATTGATGAAGGAAATCGACGAGGCGGACGGCATCCTGCAGAAGGCTGCGAAGGGCGGCTTGGGCAAACCGCGCCCGAAGCCCGGTTATTGGCGCGAGGTCGAGAAGCAGGTCCAGGCCAAGCGCGAATCCGAGTAGGGCCGCCTAGTCAACGCCCGCCGCGTCACGGGCCGCGACGTAGCCGTACACGAGTCCCTGGGCGATGGTGGCCCCCGCACCGGGATACGTGGTGCCAAAGGCGTTGGCGGCGGTGTTGCCGATGGCGTACAGCCCGGCGATAACCCCGCCGTCTTCACCAAGCACCCGTGCCCGCTCGTCGGCCTTGAGCCCGCCGCAGGTGCCCAGATCGCTGAGCACCATTTTCACCGCGTAGAAGGGGCCTTTCAGCAACGGGCGCAGGTTGGGATTCGGCCTGACCGTCGGGTCGCCGTAGTACCGGTCGTAGGCGCTGCGGCCGCGACCAAAGTCGGGATCCTGACCCGCGGAGGCGTTTTGGTTGAACCGCGTCATGGTCTCGACGAACTCCGCCACGGGAACCCCCATCCGGTCGCCCAGCTCACCGAGGCTGTCGGCGCGCACCGCGATGCCGGCGTCGTACCAGCGCTGCGGGATCCGCATCCGCGGAAACAGTTCGGCGCCAAAGACATAGCTGTTGCGGTACTGCTGGTCGAAGACGATCCACATCGCTTCGACGGGGTTGCCCGATCGCTCCATCGCCAACAAACCCTGGCCGAACGACATGTAGTCCGCCGACTCGTTGGCGAACCGGTGGCCCTGCTGGTTCACGATCAGGCAGCCGGGCAGCGACCTTTCGGCCAGCATCACCGCCGGTGCCTTCCCGGGCAGCGGCGCGATGGCCGGAAACCACCACGCCTGCTCCATCAAATCGATGTCGGCGCCGGCTTCTTGCCCCGCGCGGATCCCGTCGCCGGTGTTCGATTCGGCGCCCAGGCTCAGGTGTGCGCCGAGCGACTCCGACTGGAACTTCCACCGCATGTCCATGCTGTGGTCGAACCCGCCGGTGGCCAGCACCACGCCCCGCCGGGCCGTCACGGTCACTTCCCGTCCCCCATGGTCGACGACCGCTCCCGTCACCCGGTCGCCGTCGCGGTCCAGGCGCAACAGCTTGGTGTCCGTCCACACCGGGATGCCGGCGCGCAACACGCCGGCGAACAGCCCGGCCATCAGGCCCTGGCCGCCCGCCGCGTAGCGCCGGCCCAGCAGTCGGCCACCGAAGCCCTGCGCCACCCGTTTGCCGAACGTGGGAATGCCCTTGCGGGGGACCCGCGCTACCAAATTCATCCAGCGGTAGTCGGCGCCGGTGGTGGGTATCGAAACGCCCGCCTCCAACACGCCGGGCCGCAGCCGGGTGCGATATTCACCCAGCACCGAAGTGTCGAACGGGCGGCATTCGCAGGTGCGCCCCGCGGCGCTGCCGCCGGGCTCCTCCGGGTGGTAATCGGAATAGTCACGGGCCCAGAACAGCCTCAGCGGGGTGGTGCGACGGAGCAGCTCCACCACCGCGGGCACATGCGTGACGAAGGCGGCGGAGCGTTGCCGGGGGGCGGAGCCCGCCACCACCGAGTCCAGGTAGGTGGCGGCGCGCTGAGCGGTGTCGTCGGCGCCGGTATCCCGCAGCACCGGGGAGGCGGGTAACCAGAGGGCGCCGCCGGATCGGGCGGTCGAGCCGCCGACATAGGACGACTTCTCGACGATCAGCACCGACAGCCCCAGTTCGTGCGCCGCCAGTGCCGCGGCCATGCCGGTGCCCGACCCGACCACCAGCAGGTCCACGGTCGTGTCGGCCACGGGAAGCCCGGCCGGAATCGTCGTGCTGTGCGCGGTCACTCGAGAACGGTATGCCGGGGCGGCACGACAGCGGAAGAGCCGTCCTGATCAGTGGGAACATCCCGACCCACGAACCGGGTAGGGGAGTTCAATCGCGCGTATGACGGCGCAGTCCGATATCGACGAAATCCGGCTCATCGAAGCCGATGCCGCTCCCACCAGATTCGCCCGCGGCTGGCACTGCCTGGGCCTGATAAGGGATTTCGGGGACGGCAAGCCGCACGCGGTCAACGCGTTCGGGCGGAAGCTGGTCGTCTTTCGCGGCGGGGACGGAAACCTCAACGTCCTCGATGCCTACTGCCGCCACATGGGCGGCGACCTGTCACAGGGCACGGTAAAGGGCGACGCGATCGCATGCCCGTTCCACGATTGGCGCTGGGGCGGCGACGGGCGCTGTAAGCAGGTGCCGTACAGCCGGCGCACACCCAAGCTGGCCCGCACACAAGCGTGGACCACACTGCAGCAGGACGGCATGTTGTTCGTGTGGAACGACCCGGAGGGCAAGCCACCCCCGCCGGAGGTCACGATCCCCCGCATCGAGGGGGCGACGAGCGACGACTGGACCGACTGGCATTGGTACACCACCGTCGTTCAGAGCAACTGCCGCGAAATCATCGACAACGTCGTGGACATGGCGCACTTCTTCTACATTCATGGGTCGCTGCCGACGTATTTCAAGAACATCTTCGAAGGTCACGTGGCGACGCAGTACATGAACGGCGGCAGCCGGCCCGACCTGGGCGGCCCCGAGGAGACCACCATGCTGGGAACCACGTCGGTGGCGTCCTACTACGGCCCGTCCTTCATGATCGACGACCTGACCTACCACTACACCGACGGTGACGCCAAGACGATCCTGATCAACTGCCATTACCCCATCGACGCGAATTCCTTTGTGCTGCAATACGGCATCATCGTCCAGAAAGCCGGCAACCTGTCGGGCGAGCAGGCCATGCAGACCGCGATCAGTCTCGGCGACTTCGTGAAGCTCGGTTTCGAGCAGGACGTCGAGATCTGGCGGCACAAGGCGCGCATCGACAACCCCCTGCTGGTCGAGGAGGACGGCCCGGTATACCAACTTCGGCGCTGGTACCAGCAGTTCTACGTCGACGCCACCGACGTGCAACCGGACATGGTGGACCGCTTCGAGTTCGAGTTGGACACGACCCGGCCGTACGAGGCCTGGATGAAGGAGGTCGAGTCCAACGTGGCCGCCCGGGAAACCATCGCGGGCTCGGTGTGATGCCCGCGGACTCGAGGCGGGACAACCGGCTCGACGAGATGCCGATGGCGGCGGTGGTGTGCCGGACCTGCGGCGCGCACGTGCTGGCCCGCAAGAGCAGTTGGAATCAGACCAGCGTGCAATGGAACGCCGACGCGACGGCCCGGTGCCCCGAGCGCGCCGAGGCCCAGAAGATGTCCGATCACGGTAGGGGAGTATTCCTCGCGTGCACAGCGCTGAGCGAGTCCATCCTCGATGCGATCCGGCGCGGCGACTTGGTTATCGTCGACGAAATGGCGCGAGCGGCAACGTAATCGCCCGCGCGCGTGCTTCAGGCGTGCGCCCCGCCGTCGATCCGGATTTCGGTGCCGGTGATGAATGCGCCGTCGTCGGAGGCGACCATGGCGATGACCGATGCCACCGCGCCCGGGTCGCCCAGGATGTCGTTCTCCTCGCCGTGCAGCAGCGGCGTCTGCTTGGCCCACAAGCCCAGGTCGTATCCGTCGGGCATCTTGTCCAGGGTGCTCAGCGCCAGCGCGGTGGCCACCCCGCCGGGCTGAATGTTGACCGCGCGCAGCCCCCGCTTCGAGTACTCGAGCGCCAGCGAGTGGGTGAACGACAGCACCCCGCCCTTGCTGGCCGCGTAGGCCGCCATGTAGGGGTGCGCGAACGACGCCGCGGTGGAGGTGAAGTTGACCACCACGCCACGGCCGGAGTCCAGTAGCGCGGGAAGCGCCTGGCGGGTCATCAGGAAGGTGCCCGTGAGGTTGATCGCCAGGGTCGCGTTCCAGTCGGCCAGCGTGTGCTCGTGGGTGTTGGCGCAGCGCTGGATGGCGGCCGCGTTGATCAGCACTTCGAGGCCGCCGAGTTCGGCAACGGCGGGGTCCACGGCGGCCCTCACGGCGTCCTCGTCGGAGATGTCGAGGACAACGGTGGTGAGGCGGTTGCCGGTGCCGGCCGCGTCGGCCGCGGCTGCGGTGCGAGCCAGCCCATCCGCCGAGACGTCGTAGGCGATGACGGTGCCGCCCTCGTCGAGTAACCGGGCGACGGTGGCCTGTCCGATTCCGGAGCCGGCTCCGGTCACGATGGCACGCCTGTCCGCGAAACGATCCATCAGCAAAGCCATTTCGCTCATGCCACCTGGAAGGCGCTGATCGGGGCTTCCTCGGGGTAAACCGCCGGACCCCCGAGGTCGTAGGCGGCGTTCAGGGCGCTGATGAACGCCGGATCGTGCAGCGGTTCGCCGGGGATGTCGAGCTTGATGCCCCTGCGCCCGAGGTCGTCGACCATGATGTCGATGGCCTTCTCGATCGTCAGGTCGTCGGAGCCCTCCATGTTCTTCTTCAGCTCGTCGTGGTCGGCGAACACCTCCGCGGACCAGTGCACCAGGAACCGCAGTTCGTCGGTGTGGTGGCGCGCGATCACGTCGTCGCCGTTCTTCAGCAGCCAGTGCTCGCGATCGCCCGGGTCGCCGGCGAACACGGTGTCGAACGTCAGTCCGGCCGGAATCTGTTGGTCCAGAGGCCCATTCGCCTCGCCGCGGTGCACCATCATCTCGTTCTGTACGACGACTCCGCGGTTGTAGACGGGCGGCAGCACCCGCTTGGGCGCTTGCAGGGGGCCGTCGGGCCAGTAGGTGAAGCCGCTGCCCGCGTCCAGTGAGAACCAGGTGATCACCTGCGCCATCTTGATCAGGTAGTCCTGGAACAGGCCGGACTTACCCATCACGCTGGTCAGCCACGTGGGCGCGTTCTCGTGCCGCACGCCGCGAAAGCTCGGCGAATCCAGGTGCCCGGGATCGCGATTCGCGCACGGCCCGTTGATGTTGAACAGCATCAGTTGCGGCTTGGCGTACTGCGCCTTCCAGTAGTTCTTGGCCAACTCCACAAACTCGGCGTGGTAGAAGCAGTCGTGCAGTTCCGGGTACAGCACGGCGCCGTAGTTCGCCAGATAGCCGCGGAAGGTCGGGGTCAGAAACAGATCGAGCGACGGCGTAAAGCCCTCCGGGAAGACGCCGCTCATGGTGGCGATCAGCTCGTCGGCCGACGCGAAGTGCTGGGCGATGATCAGCCTCCACGGGCCCTGGGTGCGAACCACATCGAGCAGCCGCTCCCGCTGGTCGTCCGTATAGACGTCCTCGATCTCCCGGGGCGGTGCGGCCGGCCGCAACACGTCGGAAAGCTCCATCCGCCGCTCGTCGGTGAGCATCAGCTGTCTCCTTTGCAGTCCTGGATCGATTGATTGTGCGCAGGCTCAGCGCGACGCGGGCTGCGGCTGCCCGGTGATCGGGAGGTCAAAACGCAACGGATGGCTGAATTTGGCGCGCAGCAGCGCCCCGATCTCCGCAATGGCCAGCCGGCCGCGCGCGGTCGCGTCGGAGCGCATCAAAAAGCCGTGATACATGCCCGGATAGCGGGCGGTGATCGTCTGCACGCCGGCATCGCGCAACCGGTCCGCGTACCGCTCACCCCAGTCCCGGATGGGATCGCAGCCGCCGGTCACCACGATCGCCGGCGGCAACCCGGACAGGTCGGAGGCGTAGGCCGGGACCAGATAGGGATCGCTGGGCGCACCCGCGTCGCCGTCGGCCAGCGCGTGCAGGTAGTCGATGTCGTCGCGCGCGAGCAGCGGCGCATCCGCGAGCGCGGCAATGGAAGGAACGGACATGTCGCGATCCAGCCCCGGATACAGCAGCACCTGCACGCAGACCGCCGGCCCGCCTCGGTCACGGGCGGCGAGCGCGATCCCCGCCGCCAACGAGCCGCCCGCGCTGTCGCCGACCACCGCGAGCCGCTCGGGGTCGACGCCCAATTCGGCGGCGTTGCGCGAA
The DNA here is from genome assembly GCF_002101815.1 of Mycobacterium paraense. Lineage (GTDB taxonomy): Bacteria > Actinomycetota > Actinomycetes > Mycobacteriales > Mycobacteriaceae > Mycobacterium > Mycobacterium paraense. Next base: position 28,141 of record NZ_LQPM01000014.1, read on the forward strand.
ACCCATGCGGTGGCCGCATAGGCGTCGTCGAACTGCGCCGGCGGCGGGAATTCGGGGGCCAGCCGGTAGTCGACCGCCACGACCGTGGCACCCGACGCCGCCGCCAGCTCACGAGCCAGCGGTTCGAACGAGTGGTTGGAACCCATCACGAGGCCCCCGCCGTGCAGATAAACCAGCACGGGGCCACCGGTATCGGTGGTGGGGCGGTAGATCCGAACTTCGATGTCGCCGCCGGGACCGGGAATGGCGGTCTCGGTGACCGCGGCCATGTCGGGCATCGCGCCGGGAAGCGGGGCGGATTCCAGCCCGGCGCGCACCGCGGACAGGCCCCGTTGCCGCATCGGCGCGATGGGACCGAACGAGGCCACCCGCGCCGCGGCGTCGGGATCCAGCGCGGGCGTCACCATCTCACGGCGTTCCCGTGTCGAAGCGGCTGTCGGTGCGCAACGCCGGGGCCTGTTGCGAGGCAAGCACGTTCGCGCGCTCGGCCATCGCCGCGCCGACCGCGCCGGGATGGGTGTGCAGATAGAAGCGGCCCTCGGCGGCCTGGTCGAACAGCATCTCGGCGGCTTGACGTGGATCCATGGCCGCGGCCTTGACGTCGAGCATGGCCGAGCGCTGCGCCTCGGCGGCGGTGACGTCACCCGAGCCGTGGGCGTCGACTCCGCCGGCCGACTCGAAGATGTTCGATGCCACCGGTCCGGGGAGCACGGCCTGCACGTGAATGTGATGACCGTGCCCGGTCGATTCGACCTCCAGATACAGGCACTCCGTCAACGCCAGCACCGCGTGCTTGCTCACGATGTAGGGGGCCTGCAACGGAATTGCCACCACCGCGCCGACCGATGCGATGTTCCACACCCATGCGCGCTGGCCGGCGGCCATCATCTTCGGCAGGAAAGCCCGCACGCCGTAGAAGACGCCGCTGACGTTGATGTCGATGACGCGCCGCCAGTTGGCCACCGGCGTGTCCCACAGGTAGCCGAACTGTTCGACGCCGGCGTTGTTGACCAGCAGCCGCACCGGGCCGACGTCCCGGTAGACCCGCTCGGCAAGCTCGTGCACGGCCTCGGGGTTGCGCACGTCGCAGGCGACGTCGACCGCCGATCCGCCCGCGGCGCGCAGTTCGTCGGCGACCGATGCGGCCGCCGCGTGGTCAATGTCGGCCAGCACCACCGTCATCCCGAGCGAGCCGGCGTGGCGCGCCAGGCCGGCACCCAGGCCGGAGCCGGCCCCGGTGACGACGGCGATCCCGCCGGAAAATGCGTCCCCGGCGCTCACGAACCCGCGGCGCTGTCGGCGGCCAACTCCGCCAGCGGCACCGAGTTGGTGGCATCCAGGACGACGTCCATCTCGGTGAACTGAAGCCCGTCGGCCCCGCGCCGGACGCCGACGTTGACGACCCCGCTGGACACCGCGAACGGCACGAAGTTGGCGATCTGGTTGACGAAGATGTAGAACCGCGCCCGGGTCACGTCACCGTCGCTGCCGGTGCGGTGCACGTTGGTGGCGTGGTGGCGCAGCGGGTACGGGCTTTGCTTGCGGTGTTCCGACAGCCATTCCATCACCTCGTCGCGGCCGTTGAGCTCCGGTGACATCAATTCCTCGAAAGGGCTTGCGCCGGAGTCGCTTCGGGTCAGGTAGTGCACGTTCTCGGCGTAGCTGGCCGCCATCTCGTCGTAGTGGGCCTCGTCGTAGTGGTACCAGAAGCCGGCGATGAACTCCTGCAATTCGGGCAGCGTGATGTCATGGGCCATGGCGCTAGTCAACGCCGGGGGTGGCCGGGCCGACAGGCCGATGCCCGGTCAGTGGAACATGGTCTGGTAGTCAGGCCCGTTCCGGCGCGAACACGCCGGATGCGAAGCGTTCACGCAACAGGCGTTTGAGCAGCTTGCCGCTCGGGTTTTTCGGCAACGAGTCGACGAAGAAGATGCGCTTGGGCGTCTTGAATCCCGCCAGGTGGGCCCGGCAATGCGCGACGAGGTCTTGTTCGGTCAGCGTGACGCTGTCGCGGGGAACGACGGCGGCCACCACGGCCTCCACCCACACCGGGTGCGCCAGGCCGAACACCGCGACCTCCTGGATGCCGGTGTGCCGGTACAGGACCTCCTCGACCTCCCGGCTGGCGACGTTCTCCCCACCGGTCTTGATCATGTCCTTCTTGCGGTCGACGACGTGTAACAGGCCGTGCTCGTCGTAGCAGCCCAGATCGCCGGAGTGGAACCAGCCGCCACGGAAGGCGTCGGCGGTGCGTTCCGAGTCGTCGAGGTAACCCAGCATCAGATGTGGGCTGCGGTGGGCGATTTCGCCGACGACACCGGCGCCGACCGGGATGTCGTCGGCGTCGAGGATCGCGGTTTCGACGTTGGCGACGGGGCGTCCGGCCGAACCGGCGTGTGCGTCCTGTTCCTCGGGGCCCAGTGCCGAGGCCAGCGGGGCCATCTCGGTCTGGCCGTAGAAGTTCCACAGCCTCAGATTCGGCAGCCGCCGCCGCATCTCCGCCAGGACCTCGACCGGCATCGCCGAGGCGCCGTAATAGCCCTTGCGCAGGCTAGAGAGGTCGACCGCGTCGAACACCGGCGAGCGCAGCAGCGAGATCCACACCGTCGGGGGAGCGAAGTAGTTGGTGACGCGGTATCGCTCGATCGTGCGCAGCACCGTTTGCGGGTCCGGTCCCCGCAGGATGATGCTGGTGGCGCCGAGGTAGATGTCGGTGGCCAGGAAGTTGTCCAGCTGCGCGCAGTGGTACAGCGGCAGCGAGTGGATTTCGACGTCGTCGTGGGTCATCTCGCCCGCGACGATGGTGCTCACGTACTGCCACATCAGGCTGCGGCTGGTATGCACGGCCGCCTTGGGGTGCGACTCGGTTCCGCTGGTGTACATCAGCCGGACCGGCTGGTCGTCGCCGATGTGCGGGCCGGGGGCCCGGGAGTCGGTGGAAAGCCAGTCCGCGAAGTCCGCCCAGCCGGGTGGGGCGCCGCGCCCGGCAGGCGCCAGCGCGACCCGGACTTCCACCACGCCACCGCGCCGCATCGCCTCTTCGGCCGTCGGCGCCAGCTCGGATTCGACGACAAAGCCGCGGACCCGGCTATGACCGAGGATGTAGGCGATCTCCTCGGCGGTCAGCATGAAGTTGATGGGGACCAGCACCACCCCGGCGCGCGCCGTGGCGAACGCCAGCACCGCATACTGCCAACAGTTGTGCGCCAGCAGCGCGATGCGGTCGCCGGGCCCAAAGCCGTTGTCGTGCAATGCCGCCGCGGCGCGGTCGACCAGGTGGTCGAACCCGGCGAAGCTCAGCGCCACGTCGCCGTCGATGACCGCGGTCTTGTTCGGGTGCCGGCGGGCCGAGCGGCGGGGGACATCGCCGAGCCCATGGCTGCGCGCCCGCGCGACGATCGCGTCCAGCTCGTGGGGCTGCATGCCCGCCACGGTAGGCGGCGGCAAGGAGTCGCCGGCCGCCGGTGTCCCGCTGAGTAGACACGGACCCGCACATCCGGGCCGACCGATTCGATACTCGTTGACATGAGCGCTGACGAACTGCGGGCGAACCTGCGCCAGGCGGATCCCGGCGTGCTGGTTGCGGTGCTGGCGCAACTGACCGGCGACGCGGCGGTGGTCGACCGCTTCGCACCGAAGATCTCGCATGTGCCGGACCCACCGGAGCAGGCCGGCGTGACCGATCCCGAGACCGCCGCGGCGCTCGTCGAGGCGGTCGTCGCCGCTCTGCAGTCGCCCCGCCGCAGCGACGCGGTGCCCGCCGACGACCTCGACCTCTTCGCGCGCATCGCGCCCGTCGGCCTGGGCGGCACCGTCGGCCCCGAGTATCTCGGATTGCTGCTCGAGCAGGGCGGGTTCCAGCCGTCGCAGCCCGTGCTGCCGCGCACCGCCAAGCTTCCCGACGGCTTCAAGGTCGTCATCATCGGGGCCGGTATCGCCGGGATCACCGCCGCCCTGGCCTGCGCGGACGCGGGCATCGAATACGAGATCATCGAGCGGCACGACGAGGTCGGCGGCACCTGGTACACCACAACGTATCCCGGTATCGGCGTGGACACCCCGTCGGCGTACTACTCCCTGTCGCGCGACATCAACGGCGATTGGTCGAGTTACTACCCGATGGGCGCGGAGTACCAGGCCTACCTGGTGTCGGTGGCCGACAAAAACGACGTGCGCACGCGCACCCGGTTCGGCACCGAGGCCGAAGCGCTGTGGTGGGACGAACAGCGGCAGCAGTGGCAGATCCATTCGGTGGGACCCGACGGCACCCGCGACGTGAGCTACGCCAACGTGGTGATTCCCGCCGCCGGTTATCTCAACCGTCCCCGCTGGCCGGATCTGCCTGGCCGCGAGGCGTTCTCGGGGATCTCGCTGCACTCCGCGCGGTGGGATCCCGATCTCGATCTGACGGGTAAAAGGGTTGCCGTCATCGGCGCCGGGTGCACCGCGGTGCAGATCGTCGACGCCTGCGTGGACAAGGTCGCGCACCTGACGGTGTTCCAGCGCCAGCCGCACTGGGTGGCCCCGCGGCGGCGCGCGTCCGACGCGGTACCGGAATACCAGCGGTGGCTGGGCACCAGGCTGCCGTACTACGCGAATTGGGTTCGACTCAAATCGTATTGGGGAACGGCGGACAACAACTACCCGGTGATTCTGCACGATCCCGACTGGGCGGCCGAGCACCTGTCGATCTCACCGGCCAACGACGTGCTGCTGCAGATCTGCCTGGGCTACATCGATCGGGTGTTCGGCGCCGGCAGCGACCTCGCGCGCAAGGTCACGCCGGACTTCGCCCCGTACGGCAAGCGGATCATCCGCGATCCCGGCGGCTATTACGCGGCGCTGGCGCGCGAGCATGTGGACGTTGAGGCCGGCGAGCCGGCCCGGGTCAACGAGGCGGGAATCGTGACGGCCGACGGCCGGCAGATCGACCTCGACGTCATCGTCTACGCGACCGGCTACTACCTGGATTTCCTTTCCACCGTTGATATCCGGGGCCGCAACGGGCGGCGGCTGACCGAGGAGTGGGGCGACATTCCGCGGGCCTACCGGGGCGGGATGGTGCCCGGCTTCCCGAACATGTTCATTTCCTCGGCACCCAACTACAGCCCGGGGCACGGGGCGGGCCACAACTTCGGTGTCGAGGTGATGGTCCACTTCGTCATGGAATGCCTGCAATTGATGGCGCTGCGCCAGGCGGCCACCATCGAGGTGACGCAGGACGCCTACGATCGCTACGTCGCCGACCTCGATGCGACCATGGCCGGTACCGTCTGGTGCCACACTCCCTCCGCGCACACCTACTACCGCTCGGGCGGAGGGCGGATCGTGACCGCCTTCCCGTATCGCCTGGTCGACTTCTGGCGCGACCATCGCGCCCCGGCCGAAGAGGATCTCGCCCTGCGATGAGCCGATTGCTCTCCGGTAAAACGGCTTTGGTGACGGGCAGTAGCCGGGGAATCGGCCGGGCGATCGCCCGGCGGCTGGCCGCCGAGGGCGCCACGGTGGCGGTCACCGCGCGCTCGCACACGCCGTCGGTGTCGACGCGGTCCGGAACGCGTTCCGCGCTGCCGGGCACCATCGGCGAGACGATCGGTCTGATCGAGGCCGCCGGGGGGCAGGCGTTCGGCGTCGCGGCCAACCTGGAGGACGCCGGGCAGCGTGACGGGTTGGTCGACACGGTGCTCGATCGCACCGGGCGCATCGACATCCTGGTCAACAACGCCGGTTTCGCCGACTACTCGCTGGTCGAGCAGATGAGCCTGGAAACGTTCGACCGCACAGTCGAGCACTACCTGCGCGTGCCGTTCGTCCTGACGAAATCCGCCGTGCCCCAGATGCGCAAGCAAGGCGCGGGCTGGATCGTCAACGTCGGCTCGGTCACCGGCCTGGCGCCGGTGCGGCCGTACCGGGAGTACAACAAGATTTCGGGCGACGTGATCTACGCGTCGATGAAGGCCGCCCTGCACCGGTTCACCCAGGGGGTGGCCGCGGAACTGCTGGACGCGAATATCGCGGTGAATTGCGTCGGGCCGTCGACGGCGGTCCGGACACCCGGTGCCGCGCAGCTGATTCCGGACACTTTCCCGACCGAGCCGGTGGAGTACCTGGCCGAGACGGTGCTGGCGATGTGCCACCTGCCCGCCGCGCAGCGCACCGGGTTGGTCGCGTTCAGCCTGCACTACCCCTGGTCGCAGCGGTTGCCGGTGCACAGTCTCGACGGCGCGAAGGTGTTGCCGCCGTTGCAGCCGCCGGCGACCGCCAACCCGAATATCTCGCCGACGGGAATCTGACCCGACGCCCGCGCCCGCGTGTATCGCCGATCAGGTTGCTCGGCGCTCGGCCGCTCTGGCCAAATCGGCCGCCATGCGGGGCATGCTTGCGCGCAGCAGCAACCACAGCGCCGGGCCCGCAAGGGCAATCCGCGACCGGAACGTCGCCCGCCAGACGATGAGCGATCCGCCGGCCCGCTCGTGGATGTGCACATCGGCGCGATGGTCGGTCACCGGGATGCCGGACACGATGCGATACGCGTGGTGGTGCGGCCCGTCGTCAACCAGGATCTCCTCCCGCATCGTCAAGCCGCTGACGGCGATTCGGCGGACGGCCCCGACGCGGGTCCCGGAATCGGCCGGCTTCTCCCAGCCCGCACTGCGCGCGCCGGAGAGCCACTCCGGCCACCGCTCGACGTCGATGAGAACGTCGTAGACCGCCTCGGGCGGCGCGGTGCATGCCCGTTCGAACCGAATGGAGTGACGCATTGCGGTTATCCGGCCAGCCGCAGGACGGCCGCGTCGCTCCGACAGAAACTGTGGCAGACGCGTTCGCGCACAACGACGTCGGGACATTCGGGATCGAACCAGCGATCCACCACCGCCCAGTGGATCGGATGCACCAGATAGGGCCCCATCAACCCCTCCTCGTCGGTGAAAAGTTGTTCGAACACGTGGGTCCACGCCGATGCGCCGGTGGACTCCTCGACCCTGCTCAGTTGCCAGTCGGTGATGGTGCGCACATACCGCGGCATGCGTCGCAGGTCGGCCTCGAAACGGGCGACGGTGGCCGGATCGGTGCCGGCCCGCACGCTCAACAGCAGCGCCCGGTACACGGTTCCCGGCTTTCGGGCCCGCTGCACGGGCAGTCCCGAGTAGGCGGCACCGTTGACGCGGCCGACCGCGGGGTCGTCCAGCGCCCGGCCGAAACCGGCCGCGGCACAATCCCATTGGCCCTTGGAGGCGAACCGGAGGTGGGCCAGGATGTCCCCGCCGTTGCGCGAACCGGGCAGCGTGGGTTCCACCACCCAACGCAGCGCGCCGGCCCCGGAAGCCGCGCCGCGCAGCGCAGCCACCATCCGGTCGCGGTCCGGCTCGGCGACGTCGATCAGCCGGGTCACGCTATACATCGCAGAGACCGTCCACGTCGGCGGCCGATGCCGCGAACGACCGGCACCGCTCGACCAGCAGGGCAGCGGCCCCGGTCCACCACCGGTCGAGCGCCGGATCCGTCCGGCCTTGCCACGTCATCTGCCACCACGCCTGTGCGCTCGCCAGTGTCCAGGTGATGGTGATGGTGTTGACAAGCTCTTCGGATTCGCCGAACCAGATGGGCGGGCTCACCAGGACGTCGCGCAGCGTCATGCCGCGTTCGCGCGCGCCGGGGGCGTACTCGGCGAGATAGGTGTCGACGAACCGCCGCGCACAGCCCGGCTTGGTGACCACGCGGTCGATCACGAAGACTTCGCCGTCAGCCATGACCCGACCGTATGCCACGCACGGGACGGCGCCCGCCCGGTTCCCGACCATCGGGAAGAGGCCGTCGAGATCCGCCCTGGCGCATCGATTCGCGCACCTCGACGCGCTATCGCCGCAGGACACCGGCCAGCGCGTCAGCAGCCTCCTGCCGCGCCCGGTGAGCGAGGTCGAGCATCGGCATCGTCATGAAGCCGTGGATGCCGCCGTCATAGCGCAGTTGCACGGTGGGCACACCGGCGGCCTCCAATGCCGCGCCGAACGCCAGTCCCTCGTCGCGCAGTGGATCGTGTCCGGCGATCACCATGACGGCCGGGGCCACGCCGCGTAGGTCGGCGTTCAGGGGTGTGGCATACGGGTGCGCGCGGTCGCTCACCGACGGCGCGTACTGCTCCCAATACCACTGCAGCGCCGGCGTCGGGTTGTAGAACCCGCGCCCGAACAGCCGATAGGACTCGGTGTGGAAGTTCGCCGCGATCACGGGATAGATCAGCAGTTGGGCGGCCAGCGCGGGGTCGCCCCGGTCGCGGGCCATCAACGCGGTCACGGCGGCCAGGTTCCCGCCTGCGCTGTCACCCCCGACGCTCAGGCGGTTCGGGTCGCCGCCGAAGCCTGAGGCGTTGCGCGCCGCCCATTGGGTCACGGTGTACACGTCCTCGGCGGCTGCCGGCCAGCGATGCTCGGGCGCCAGCCGGTAGGCCACCGAAACGACAACGGCCCGAAGGCGATTCGCCAGATCGCGGCACAGCGCGTCGTGGCTGTCGAGATCGCAGAATACGAAGCCCCCGCCGTGGGCGTAGACGAGGATCGGCAGGCGTGGGTCCTCGGCGTCGGGCCGGTAGAGGCGTATCGGGATGGCGCCGCCGGGTCCCTCGACGGTGTCGTCTCGGACCCGGGCGACGGGCTCGGGCCGGAACGCCGGCACGAACCGCGCCCGAATGACGGACCTGGCCTCCGCCCCGGTCATGGTGTGAACGGGCGGGAAGCCGGCGTCCAGCTCCCCGATCAGGGGAGCGATCTGCGGATCGAGGGTCACGCGTACTGCAGGGCGGGCCGCGTTGCGGGTCGCAGCGGGCGCAGCGGCTGCAGGGTCGGCGCGACCCGCTGCGGGCCGTCCTCGACGTTGCGCCAGATGCGCATCGCGGTCATGCGTACGGGGGCGGTCAGTCGCTGATCGAACATCATCCGATTCATCGGGCCGCACACCGAGACCGCGGCCATCGCCTGGGTCGCCTCGTCGGGACCCCCGATCGGCGCTGCGACGCAACCGAATCCGAGCAGCGACTCTTCCCGTTCGAACGCCACGCCGTGGGCCCGCACCTTGGCCAATTCGAGGGCCAGCTGGGTGCTACTGCAGATGGAATACTTCGTCTTGCGGACCTGCAAATCCAGCTCCGCATCTTCGCCGCGGTAGGCGAGGATCGCCTTGCCGACGGCGGTGCAATGCGCGGGTTGACGACCGCCCACGCGGGTCGGAATCCGCTGGTCGCCGATCTTGTCGAGGTAAACGACGTCCGGTCCGTCCAGGACCGCCAGGTGCACGGCAAGCCCTGTGGCGCGGTGCAATTCGCCCAGCAAGGGGCCGGCCGCCCGCACCAGGCGGTCCTGATGAACGGCCAGCGAGCCCAGCTCGACCAGCCGCATGCCGAGCTCGTAGTCGCGGCCGCTGCGGCGCAGCCAGCGCAGCTGGACCAGGCGCTCGAGCATGCGATGCGCCGAGGAGCGGGGCAGGCCGGTGCGCCGCACGATCTGCGCCAGCGTCAGCCGGCCCGGCCCGTCGAATGCGTCGAGCACCAGCGAGATTCGGTCGATGACTGCCGTGGGGGTTTCGGCGCTCTTAACGGCTGAAGTCATCGGTCCTCCGCTGTTATAACTGGCTGGCATATTCCTATTAGGAATAGTTTCTACCACACCGCTGTGGCTGATGTCACGCACCGCGTAGGGGTCGCCTGTCAGCCCCGGAAGACGTCGAGCGGGCCGACGTGCGCCCGATTGGTTTTGATCCGTTCTTTCAGGAGCCATGACCCGCCGGGGCGGCGCTGCCACGTGTCGGTGTAGTCACCCAGCGTGTAGAACCGCGACGAGGGGTCGCCGTCCGACCTCAGGTGGACATCGTGGACATAGGCACGACTGATCGCGATGTCGCCGTCGACGTCGATGACAACGTTGCCCAGCAGGTGCTGGGTCGGGCCGCAATTGTCGAGAAACCCACGGATCAGCTCGATGATCGCCCCGCTTCCACGCAGGCGTCCGGTTCCTAAGTCGCCTTCGGCGTCGTCGGCCAGGATCTCGGCCATGGCGGTCCAGTTGCGATCGTCCATCGCGCGGGCGAACTGCTTCAGCGTTCGCTCGATGTCTCGTTCATCGAGCAGGGCTTGTAGTCGGTCACCGTCCATGGCCCGTTCCTTCGGGAAATTGTCGGAAGCCCGCGCCCGGCACCGGAAAAGGGCTCAGCCCTTGGCGGCGGAGCGGCCCGCGCGGCGGCCGTAGAAGCTGCCGTCACCGAGCGAGACGCCGCTGGCATAACCCCACGCCGCAAGTCCCGCGGTCGAACGGCCGGCCGCGAACAGCCCCGGGATGGGTTCCCCGCTGACGTGCAGGACCGCCGCGTCCAACGTGGTGGCCAAGCCACCCAAAGTGAAACCGCCGGTGTTCTCGCGCAAGTCGATGGCGCCGACCGGGGAACCGATCGGCTTGACCCACTCGGGCTTCTTGTGCAGGAGCGGGTCCTCGCCGCGGGCGGCGGCCTCGTTGTAGGCGGCGACGGTGGCCTGCAACGAACCGGGCGCCAACCCCATGTCGTGCTCCAGGTCGGCCACGGTGTCGGCGACCCAGGTCGGTTGCCGCAGCATGAACTGGGGCGACCACGAGGCCAGCGCCTCCTGCTGCGCGTCGTCGTCGATGATCAGGTACGCGGTGTTGTCCTGCTGATAGAGGGTGAGCTGCCCGATCCGCCCCGGGTAGGTGTCCTCCGGGACGTAACGCTGGCCGCGGCCGTTGACCAGGATGCCCCGTACGAGTTGCTGCGGGTCGATGAAGATCGCGACCTCGGTGGCGTCCATGTGGGCCAGGTCGGCGCCCAGCGCCTGCGCCATCCGGATGGCCTGCCCGTCGTGCTGCTCGATGGACGCGGCGGGGCGTCCGGCGATCCGCGGCGCGTATCGCGCCACCATCGCGTCGTTGTAGGCGAAGCTGCCCGTCGCGAGCACGACGCCGGTGCGGGCCCGGACCGTCATCTCGCTGCCGTACTGGCGGGCGTGCATGCCGACGACCCTGCCGTCGGATTCGACGATCAGGCGCTGCACTCGCACGTCGTAGAGCGCCCGCGCGCCGGCCGCGGTGGCGGTCTCGACGAGCGGCTTCATCAGCATGTAGCCCGCGCTGGCCTCGCCCTGCTTCTTGTTCGACATCTGCGGGACGTGGCCGCGCGGGGCCGGCGTGGCAATCGTGTTGAACGGGTACGCGTTTTCGCCGCCGCTGTACATCAGGCCTTGGTCGCCCATCGGTTCCCAGCCCGGCTCGGAGAAGAACTCCGCCTTGAACGGCACGCCGCAGCCGACCAGCCAGTTGAAGTGGGCGACGCTGCCGGCGCAGTAGTCGGCGATCCGGTCCTCGTCGGCGCCCGGACCCATCGCGACATTGAGGAACGCCGCCATGTTCTCGACGGAATCGGTGAAACCACAGGCCTTTTGCAGGGGAGTGCCGCCGCCGAGATAGATGAAGCCGCCGGCCATCGCCGCCGCGCCGCCCCAGGACCCGGTGCGTTCCAGAACCAACACGTCGGCGCCGGATCGGGAGGCTTCCACCGCCGCTGCGGCGCCGGCGACCCCGTAGCCGGCTATCACGACGTCGGCCTCCTGATCCCATGACGAGATGGCGGACGCCGGGATGGGCGTCACGTCCCGCTCGGGTGTCATGGCTTCATCGCGGCAGGCATGTCGCCGGTCCACTGGTGGCCCCAGTAGCTGTCGGCGGTGATTTCCTCGGCGGTGTAATAGGTTTCGTCGACGCGCATGCCGTCGGTGCCGAACTCGATGTCCCAGTCGCCGGGGGCGCGGACGTAGAACGACACCATCTTGTCGTTGGTGTGGCGCCCCAGGGTGGACGACAGCTGGAAGCCCTCGGCGTTGACGCGGTCCAGGGCCTGCCCCACCGCATCGAGGCTGTCGACCTCCACCATGATGTGGACCAGCCGCGGGTCGCGCTGATGCATCGCGGGGACGATCGCCATGCTGTGGTGGCGTTCGTTGATGCCGAGGAAACGAACCCGGATCGGGCCGAACTCCTTGGGCAGCGGCACCCGGAACGCGCCGCGGGAACGGAACCCCAACACCTCGGTGTAGAAGTCGAACAGGCCGTTCGGATCCATCGCGGGCACCACGACATGGCCCAGGCCCTGGTCGCCGGTGACGAACCTCGCGCCGAACGGCGTGATCACCGGGCTGTGGTCGAGCACCGCGCTGTGGAACACCTCGACCGTCGTGCCGGCCGGGTCGTCGAAGGTGATCACCTCTTCCACCCGGCGGGTCTCGGCGTCCTCGGTGGACAGCTGCTTGAACGGCACGCCGGCCCCGTCGAGTGTCGCTTTGACGCGTTGCAGGGCCGGGCGGTCGCGGACCTCCCAGCCGATGGTGAGCACCCGGTCGGTCTCGCCGGGAACGACGATGAGCCGGGCCGCGCGCTCGTCCATCCGCAGGTACAGCGCCGACGGGTCGGGTCCCTTGCCCTCCGCGAAACCCAGGACGCCGAAGGCGAACTGGCGCCAGCGCTCGATGTCGTTGGTCGAAATGGTGATGTAGCCAAGGCTTTTCAGGTCGGTCATGGCTACTCCTAGATCAGGGCCCGCAGCGGACCCTCGGGCGGATCGATGCCCAGGGAACTGAGCGCCGACGCGTGGTAGGTGGTGCCGGGCACGTGAATGGCATGCAGATGGCCGACGTGCACATCGCGCCAGTAGCGCTGCAGCGGCTTGTCCATTCGCGCCGCGTTGCCGCCCGAGCGGGCGAAGATCTCGTCGACCGCCGCGACCGCGCGCCACACCGCGCGAACCTGCGTGCGGCGGCCCGCCGCGCGGTCGGCGAAGGACACCTCCTTGCCGGCCGCGACCATGTCGTAGATGCGATCGGCGTTGGCCAGCAGCTCCTGGCGGGCCGCGTTGATGTCGGCCGCGGCCTCGCCGATGGCGTGCATGACGTAGGGGTCGTCCTTGATCGCGGTACCGGTGGCGCCGACGCGCTCGCGCTGGTAGTCGAGGTGCGCGGCGAGCGCCCCCTCGGCGATGCCGATGGTGGCCGCCGAAATGCCCAGCGGGAACATCGTCGACCACGGCATCAGGTACAGCGGCTCCGTCATGCCGGCCTCGCGCTGGGCGGTGCCGTCCATCACCTTCGTCGCGTCCATGGTCCGGTAGGCCGGCACGAACGCGTCCTTGACGATGACGTCCTTGGAGCCGGTGCCGCGCAGCCCCACCACATTCCACGAGTCCTCGACGATCTCGTAGTCCTTGCGCGGCAGGATCATGTGCAGCATCTGCGGCGGCATGATCGGGATGCCTTTGTCGTCGCCGAGCATCGCGCCCAGGATGATCCAGTCGCAGTGGTCGGTGCCGGAGCTGAACTGCCAGCGGCCGTTGAAGATGTAGCCCCCGTCGACGGGCTTGGCCACGCCCTGGGGTGCGTACGGCGACGCCATCCAGGTGTCGACGTCGTCGGCCCAGATCTCGGCGGCCACCTTCGGGTCCGCGTAGGCCAATTGGTAGGGGTGCACGCCGACCACCCCGACGATCCAGCCGGCCGCCGGGTCCAGCGCCGCCGTGGCCATGGTCGTTTCGGCGAACTCGCGGGGGTGCACCTCGAACCCCTGGTACTGCTTGGTCTGCAGCATCCGGATCAGGCCGGCGCCCTTCATCAGCTTGACGCTGTCGTCGGTGAGCCGGCCGATCCTTTCGGCCTCGGCGGCCTGGTCACGCAGCTGGTCGGCCATGGCCACGACCCGATCGAGTACCCGCTCGGTCATTTTGTTCGTCCTTACGTGTGGGGGCTTAGTAATGGTCTACCGCAGTCGGCGCCAAAGTCGAAGGCGTTCCCGATGAGCGGACGCAAATGCGGCCGGAACTCGATGTGCGGATGATGGCCGGGAAAGTCGACCGGAGCGTCCGGTGACCGGGAACCCGGCCGGCGACCGGCGCGGCGAGCCCTACCGTCGTTGCTTGTGAGCAACGCCGACGCGCAACCCGTGGACGTCGTAGTGGTCGGCGCCGGGTTCGCCGGTCTGTACGCCCTCTACAAGCTGCGCGACCAGGGGCTGTCGGTGCGGGTGCTCGAGGCGGCGCCCGAGCTGGGCGGCACGTGGTACCACAACCGCTATCCCGGTGCGCGCTGCGACGTCGAGAGCGTCGACTACTGCTACTCCTTTTCCGAAGAGCTGCAGCGCGAGTGGACCTGGACCGAGAAGTACGCCACGCAGGCCGAGATCCTCGCGTACCTGAACTGGGTCGCCGACGAACTCGACCTGCGCCGCGACATCGCGTTCGACACTCGCGTCGTGTCCGCCACGCTCGACGAGACGACGCTGCGCTGGACGGTCGGCACCGACGGCGGCCAGGTGTTCTCGGCGCGGTTCTGCCTCATGGCAACGGGCCCGCTGTCGGCCGCCCTGACCCCCGACTTCGCCGGGCTCGATTCGTTCGCGGGCGAGATCTACCACACCGCCGCGTGGCCGCACGAGCACGTCGATTTCACCGGCAAGCGGGTGGCGGTGATCGGCACCGGATCCTCCGGCATCCAATCGATTCCGATCATCGCCGAGCGGGCCGCGCATCTCTACGTCTTCCAGCGCACCCCCAACTACAGCGTGCCGGCGGGTAACAAGCCGTTGTCTGCCGCGGAACTCGGCGAGATCAAGGCCGGCTACGCGGAGCGGCGCCGGGCGTCCTGGCGCAGCGGCGGCGGTTCACCGCACGTCACCGCGCCGAAGCCGACGCTGGATTTCACCCCGGAGGAGCGCCGCGCGGCCTTCGAGACGCGATGGCGGCTGGGCGGCGTGCTGTTCTCCAAAACCTTTCCCGACCAGATGACGGACCCGGCGGCCAACGAGGAGGCGCGCAGGTTCTATGAAGAGAAGGTCCGGGCCGTCATCGACGACCCGCGCCTGGCCGACCTGCTGATCCCCAACGATCACCCGATCGGGACCAAGCGGATCTGCACCGACAGCAACTACTTCCAGACGTACAACCGGCCCAACGTCTCGCTGATCAGCGTGCGCGCCACGCCGATCGTCTCCGTCGACGCGACCGGGATCAACACCACCGACGCGCACTATGACCTCGACATGATCGTATTGGCAACGGGTTTCGACGCGCTGACCGGCGCGCTCGCCAAGATCGACATCATCGGCCGCGGCGGTGTGCGATTGCGCGACGACTGGAGGCACGGGCCACGCACCTACCTGGGCCTGGGCGTCGACGGGTTCCCGAATC
The DNA here is from genome assembly GCF_002101815.1 of Mycobacterium paraense. Taxonomy (GTDB): domain Bacteria; phylum Actinomycetota; class Actinomycetes; order Mycobacteriales; family Mycobacteriaceae; genus Mycobacterium; species Mycobacterium paraense. The sequence continues at coordinate 43,366 of NZ_LQPM01000014.1, forward strand.
TCTTCCTCATTTCGGGCCCCGGGGCACCGGCGGTGCTGGCCAACATGGTCCTGCACGCGGAGGCGCAGGTGAACTGGATCGCCCAGGCCATCGAATACCTCGACCACCACGGCCACACAGCGATCGAAGCGACCCGCGACGCCGTCGACGGCTGGGGAGCCGAATGCGCCCGGCTGGCCGAGGCCACCTTGTTCACCAAGGCGAACTCCTGGTACATGGGCGCCAACGTGCCCGGAAAGCCAAGGGGCTTCATGCTGTTCATCGGCGGGTTCGCGACCTACAACGACGTCTGCGCCGAGGTCGCCGATGCCGGGTACAAGGGCTTCGAACTGGTCAAGATTCCCTCATGACGGGATTGCTCGGCAAGGTCGTGGTGGTGACCGGGGCTGCCCGCGGCACCGGACGGGTGCACTGTCAGCGATTCGCCGACGAGGGCGCCGACGTCATCGCGCTCGACGCCCCGGCCCTCGGCGCCGAATTACGCGATCTCTCAACGGAAGTCGAAAAAAGGGGCCGGCGTTGCGTGGCGCGCCTGGCTGACGTCAGCGACCTGGCGGCGCTGACGGCCGCGATCGACGACGGTGTCGCCGAGCTGGGGCGCCTCGACGTCGTCGTCGCCAACGCGGGAATCCACCTCCCGGGTGCGCCCTGCTGGGAACTCGACCCGGCGGACTGGCAGCGGACGCTCGACATCAACCTGACCGGGGTCTGGCACACGGTCAAAGCGGCCGTGCCGCACATCGGGGAGCGGGGCGGATCCGTCGTTATCATCAGCTCCACGAACGGTATTCGTGGCACCGCCAATACCGCTCATTACACGGCCAGCAAGCATGCCGTGGTGGGGCTGGCGCGCACCCTCGCCAACGAGCTGGGGCCGCGCGGCATTCGGGTCAACACGGTCCATCCCGGCGCCGTCGCGACCCCGATGGTGCTCAACGAGCAGACGTTCCGGCGCCTGCGCCCCGACCTGGACAACCCGACGGCCGCCGACGCCGCCGAGGTGCTCCGGGCGCGCAACCTGCTGCCGGTGCCGTGGGTGGAGCCCGTCGACGTGGCCAACGCCGTCGTCTTCCTCGCCTCCGACCAGGGTCGCTACATCACCGGCACGCAACTCGTCGTCGACGCCGGCCTCACCCAGAAGACGACATGAGCGGGCGGCTAACCGGGAAAGTCGCCCTCATCACCGGCGCGGCGCGGGGCATCGGGCGTGCGCAGGCCGTGCGCTTCGCGCAGGAGGGCGCCGACATCGTGGCGTTGGACGTGTGCGGCCCGGTCGACACCGTGGTGATCCCGCACAGCGCGCCGGCCGACCTCGACCGGACGGCGGCGTTGGTCGCCGACGCCGGCGCCCGGGTGCACACCGAGATCGTGGACGTGCGCGATCTCGCCGGCGTGCAGGCCGCGACCGACCGTGGCGTCGAGCGTTTCGGGGGACTGGACGTCGTTTGCGCAACCGCCGGAATCACCTCGCGCGGATCGGCGCTCGAGCTCGATGAAGACGCCTGGCGCACGATGTTGGAGGTGAACCTCACCGGCGTGTGGCACACCTGTCGCGCCGCGGCGCCACACCTGATCGCCCGGGGTGGCGGTGCGATGGTGCTGACGAATTCCATTGCGGGACTGCGCGGGCTGGTCGGCGTCGCGCATTACACGGCCGCCAAGCACGGCGTGCTCGGCCTGATGCGCAGCCTTGCCAACGAGCTTGCGCCACACAAGGTCCGGGTGAACTGTGTGCATCCGACCAACGTGGACACCCCGATGATCCAGAATGACGCGGTGCGCAGCGCGTTCCGTCCTGACCTGAATCGGACGCCGACTCGCGCCGAATTCGCCGAGGCGGCCCGCACCATGAACATGCTTGCCGTGCCGTGGATCGAGGCGGTGGACGTGGCCAACGCCGCGCTGTTTCTCGCCTCCGATGAAGCGCGGTACATCACCGCGGTGGCGTTGCCCGTCGACGCCGGCGCAACCCAACGTTGAGGAGGCGGCGGGCATGACTGACCGCAACGGCGACTCGGATCCGTACCAGTCGCTCGCCGAATCGGTGCGCCGGCTCATCGACGTCACCATCCGCACGGAGGCGGGGGCGGCCGCCGTCGCGGCGGCCAAGGCGAACGTGGATCGCGCGGTCGAGGAGCTGAGCGCAGACCTCATGCCGGGCTCGTTTGGTGTCCGCACGATCGTCGACGAGCAACCGCCGGCGTCGGGCAACGTGCTGATCGGCGTTCGAAACCCGGTCGCGCCCCCACTCGTCATCCGGCGCGGCGCCGACGGCGCCGTCTTCACCGAGGTCACGCTCGGTGCCGCCTACGAGGGGCCGCCCGGACACGTCCACGGCGGTGTGTGCGCCCTGATCCTCGATCACGTCCTCGGCGCAACGGCCCACCAGCCGGGGCGTCCCGCTTACACCGGCACCCTCACCCTCCGCTACCTCCGCGGAACGCCGCTCGGCCCGGTGCGCGTCGAGGCACACGTCGACCGCATCGACGGCCTGAAGACCTTCGCAAGAGGCCACATCGCCGACAGCGGCGGGATTACGGTGACGGCCGAAGGCGTGTTCATCTTTCCGAAGGCAGCGAAGGAGCGCGACGATGACCGAACTCGATGAACTGGCGGCCCGGCTGCGCCGGCTCGAGGACGACCGCGACATCCGGCAGTTGATCGCTTCGTACGGCCCGGCGGTGGACGCCGGGGACGCCGACGCTGCGGCGCTCCTATGGGCGTCCGACGGGGTCTACGACGTCGACGGGTGGCGCATGAACAGCCGGGCCGACGTCCACGCCATGATCGCCTCGGACGCCCACCAGAAGCTGGTGGCGAAGGGGTGCTGCCACTTCCTGGGCCCCTGCGTCGTCACCCTCGCCGGTGACGAGGCGGTGGCCGTTTGCGAATCCCTCGTCCTTGTCCGCGACGGCGACGGCTATCGCGTGTGGCGGGCCACCGCCCACCATTTCGCGCTGAAACGGATCGACGATCGCTGGCAGATCGCCACCCGCACCAGCCGGGTCCTCGACGGCAACCCCGACGCGCATGCGCTTTTGACGAAGGGCCTCTAGCGGGACAAGAACCCGAGGACCGTGCTGACGAACGCCTCCTTGGCCTCGATCATCGCCCAGTGCCCCGAGTTGGGGAAGATGTGCAGCTCGGCGTTGGGGATGGTGCGCATCGGGATGAGCGCCATGTCGGGCGGGCTCACCCGGTCGTCTCGGCCCCAGGTCAGCAGCGTCGGCGCCGCCAGCTTGTGCATGAGCGCCCACGGCTGCGGCCGGTCGGAGGCCGCCATCGCGGCGTTCATCCCGGCGAACGCCGCCTTGCCGTACATGCGGCGCGCGGCGGCCAGGGTCTCCGGGTCCGTCGCCAGCTGCCAGCGTTCCTCGACGAGTTCGTCGGTGACCAACGACTGGTCGTACACCATCGACTTGAGCCAGTCGACGAGGCGCTGGCGCGTCGGGTCCTCGACGAACTCCTGCAGCAGCCGGATGCCCTCGCTGGGGCTGGGGCTGAAGATGTTGGTGCCGATCCCGCCGATCGTCACCAGCCGGCCGACCCGGTCCGGATGGCGGATGGCGAAGTTGATGCCGACGCCGCCGCCCATCGAGTTGCCGACGATGTGCGTCTTGTCGACGCGGAGCGACTCCAACAACGGCGACACGGCGCCGAACGCGTCGACCATCGGGTGCCCACCGAAGTCGTCGCTGACCCCGAAACCCGGGAATTCCAGGACCAGGCAGCGGAAGTGCTCGGCGAAGGTCGGCAGGATGCCGCGAAAGTTGCGCCAACCGGTGACGCCGGGGCCGGAGCCGTGCAGGAACAGCAGCACCGGTCCGGAACTCGGGCCGCAGTCGTAGTAGCGCAGTGCTCCCTTCGGGGTGCTGATTTCGCGCAGGTCTTGCTCGACGAGTTCACGTGTGTCCGTCACGCATGTCACCCTGCCATGCCGCCGCGTCGAGCGGGAGCGGTGTTCCGCCCATCGGTCGGCCGGCCCTCGTCTACAGTCTTCGGACATGCGCTTGCTGGTCACCGGCGTTGACGAATCCGGGCGGTCGTGCGCCGCCCAGGACGGCACCGTCGCCATGCAGGGGGACTCCGGTCGCGGCGGCCTCCTTTATTCGGTGCTCTACGCGTCGCGGTCGCTGCCGTCGATTTCGGCCGGGGGCGGGAGGCTTGCGGACCTCCTCGACCTCGTCGTCGCGCCCGGCGCGCTGCGCTGGGCGGCGATCGAGTACGCGCCGGGTGCCGAATTCGCCATGCACCACACCGACACCGTCGATTTCGACGTGGTGCTCTCCGGCTCGGTGGACCTGATCCTGGACGACGGGGCGCACCGGCTGGCGGTCGGCGACGGCGTGGTGATCACCGGCGTCGACCACGCCTGGCTCGCCGGTCCGCAGGGCTGCCGGCTCAGCGTCCTGACGATCGGCGCCTCGCCGCCCGACGCGTGACCCTGCCCTCGAGCAGGCGGTCGACGGAGTAGGCGTTATGCCGGCGGAAGGCGATCACCGCGACCAGCAGACTGGCATGAATGAGCTGCTCGCCGATCACGTTGAAGTGCTCGATCGAGGTGGCGCCGAATACCAGCACGATCATCACCAAGCCACCGGCGACGGCGGCCGCGCGGGTCAGTGCACCGGCCACCAGCAGCACTCCGGTGACCAGTTCGGCGAACGGAAGCGCATAGCCGCAGACCGAGACGAGGCCGGCGGGCAACATCGACGTCGTGAACTCCGCCGCCAATTGGGCGTGGAAGGCGCCCAGTTTGGGCAGTCGCACCAATCCGTGTCCGAGCAGGCTCGTGCCAATCGTGAGCCGCAGCAACAGATACGCGACGGCGCCGTCGGTTTCGGCGCCTGCCCCGGGTGCACGCATCGTGTCCTCTCGCGAAAACCCCACGCAACGTTAATCTTTCGGCGACCCCGCCGCCCGCCTAGTTGTGCGGCTTTGCCATCGTCGAGTTCGGGGCCGCCCAGTCGGTCGACACCTTGCGGTGCCTGATCAGCCACGTGCCACCGTCGGGCACCAAAATGTCGCGATAACGTCCGAAATGGTCGAGCCCGATCTGCGTGACCACGGTGAAGTAGGACGACACCTCGGCCCGCTCCGGCGTGAGGCCGGTGAACAGCACGTTGGCGAGGTTGTGCCGGACGACGGGCCTGGCGTCGGCGCGGGCGGCGACGTTCCCGGCCACACCGGTGAGGAACGCCGCGATCTCGGTCCGGCCGCGCAGTGGTTCCGACCCGCGTATCTCGAGGACACCGTCCGCGCAGAACGTTTCGGCCAGGCCGTCGGGCCGGCCCGCGTCGCCCGACCAGTTGTACCGCGCGAGCGTGTCGCGGATCTGCTCGCGGGCGACCAATTCCCACATCTCCACCGGCGCGAGCCTAATCGCGGCGGGTCATTTGACGCGATATGGCCGGAAACTGCGCTGCACCGGCGCCGGCGCGACCCCGTTCAGGTCGAAAACTGCGATCAGGGCCCGCAACAGGGCGGGGGACCAGTCGTCGAATGGTTGGGCGTCCATCCGGTCGAGCACTTCACAGCGGAGGTATTCGATGCCGGTCGGCGGCTGATGATCGGTCATGTCGGTTACGACGCTAGGAGCGCCGGCCGAAGCTGTACAGCCGACTGGTCATATTCAAATCTGATTCAAGCGAGGGAATGAATCGCGGCGCGCGACCGTAGAACAACGCATGAAACTCAACGACGCCGCGCGCGAGCTCATCGGCAAGGGAGCCGACGCCACCTTGGTCACGGTCAACCCCGACGGCAGCCCCCAAGTGAGCCTGGTTTGGGTCGCACTGCAGTCGACTCCCGAGGGCGACGAACTCGTCACCGCCCACCTCGCCGAGCACAAGAAGGTGCGCAACATCCGCAAGGATCCGCGCGTCGCCGTCACGATCGTGTCGCTGGACAAGGCGGGGCTGGGGATGCGGCCCTACCTCTCCATCGCCGGGACCGCGCGAATCGTGGAGGGTGGGGCCCCGGAGCTGCTGAGGGAACTCAATCCGGTCCTGGGCGACCCGAACACGAAGTTCCCCCCGGACGACGCGCCGCCGGGGGTGCTCACCCGCATCCGCATCGACAGGGTCGGCGGCATCGGCCCCTGGGCCTCCTGACGAGGAATTTTTGCCACTTCCGCTACGGTGAGTAGCGGAATACAGTGGGTGGGTGGCGACCGGAGACGACGGCAGGCACCTGCGCACCTGTCCATTGTGTGAAGCCATGTGCGGCTTGGAAATTCAGGTCGACGGCGGCAAAGTGACCAGCATCCGCGGCAACCGCGACGACGTCTGGAGCAAAGGACACCTGTGCCCCAAGGGCGTATCACTGGGTCAGGTGCACGACGACCCGGACCGCATCCGCCGCCCGCTGATCAAACTCGACGGGCAATGGCACGAGGTCGGCTGGGACGCGGCATTTCGCCGCTGCACCGAGCTGCTGACGCCGGTGATCGAAAAGTACGGAATCGGCGCGGTCACCGCATACACCGGTAACCCGCTGGCGCATTCGTTTTCGCTTGCCCGGTATGCGGGCGTGCTGATGGGCATGTCCGGGATGCCGATCACCTACTCGCCAGGCACCGTCGACCAATGGCCGAAGAACCTGTCGTCGCACCTGATGTACGGCCTTTGGTGGAACTTCCCGGTGCCCGACATCGAGCGCACCGACCTGCTCGTCATCATGGGCGCCAACCCGGCCGCGTCGCAGGGTTCGCTGCTGGCGGCACCCGACGTGATGGGCCTGATCAACCAGATTCGCAAGCGCGGCAGGGTGATCGTGATCGATCCCGTGCGCACCCAGACCGCCGCCCAGGCCGACGAGTGGCTTCCGATCGTGCCGGGCACCGACGCGGCGCTGCTGCTGGCCGTGGCCCACACCCTGTTCGACGAGGGCCTGGTCAGTGCGGGACCGCACGTCGACGGCGTGGACACGATGCGCCGGGTGGCCGCGGAGTGGCCGCCGGAGCGGGTGAGCGCCGTCACCGGCATCGACGAGGACCGCATCCGCGCGCTGGCGCGCGAGCTGGCCGGCACCGAGAAGTCGGTGGTGTACGGCCGAATTGGCTTGTGCAATCAGGAGTTTGGCAGCCTGGCCAGCTGGCTGGTCGACGTCATCAACATCTTGACGGGCCATTTCGACACCCCGGGCGGCGCCATGTTCCCCAAGCCGGCGGCCTGGTCGATCACCACGCAGCCGCTGCCGGGACTGGAGGGAGGCCTTGCCGAGTTCGGTCGCTGGCGCACCCGGGTGCGCGGGGCCAAGGAGGTCCTCGGGCAGGCGCCGGTGTCGTGCATGGCCGAGGAGATCGCCACCCCGGGCGAGGGCCAATTGAAAGCGTTGATCACGGTCGCCGGCAACCCGGTGCTGTCCACCCCCGGCGGGGACAAGCTCGACGAGGTGCTTCCGATTCTGGAAGCGATGATTTCCGTTGACCTTTGGCTCAACGAGACGACCCGCCACGCCGACGTCATCCTGCCCGGCCTGTCCCCGCTCGAGCAGCCGCACCACGACGACCTGATCCTGCTGTTCGCCATCCACAGCATCGCGAACTACTCGGCGCCGGTGTTCGATCCGGGCGATCGCCCGCACGAATGGGAGATCCTGATCCGCTTGACCGGCCTGTGCACCGGCACCCCGGCCGAAGACGTGGACGTCGCCGCGATCGACGACGGCTTCTTCGATTACCTGGCCTTCACGCAGGGTCTCGACGGCGCCGAGATCCGCAAGCTCTACGAGCACGGCGGCCCGGAACGGATGCTCGACCTGACGCTGCGCACCGGGCCTTTCGGCGACCAGTACGGCAAGAACCCGGGCGGCCTCACCCTGGACATGCTCAAGGCCAACCCGAACGGAATCGACTTCGGGCCGATGGTCCCTCAGCTGCCCGACATCCTGGGCACCCTCGACAAGAAGATCCATCTCGCGCCGCAGTACCTGCTCGACGACCTGCCCCGGCTGGCGGCGCGGATGCAGCGCCCGGCCGAGCCGCTGGTGCTGGTCAGCCGCAGGCACCTGCGATCGAACAACACCTGGCTGCACAACGTTCCCGCGTTGATGAAGGGCAAGGATCGGTGCACGCTGCTGGTGCACCCCGAGGACGCCGCCCGCTTCGGCGTCGCGGACGCCGACATCGTCACCGTCAAGTCGGAGGCCGGCGAGATCAGGGTGCCCGTCGAGGTCACCGACGCCATCAAGCCGGGCGTGGTGTCGATGCCGCACGGTTGGGGACATGGCAAGCCGGGCACCCGCATGTCGGTGGCCAACGGCTCGCCCGGGGCCAACACCAACGCGCTCTCGCCGCCGACGTTCCTCGACGAGCCGTCCGGCAACGGCGCCCTCAATGGCATCCCGGTGACGATCATCGACGACCCGGCGCGCTTCCGGGCCAGCGGCCCGGCCCAATACGCCTGAGTTCACCGCAGCGACAACATGTAATTAAGTTCACGTTCCGCAGCGTCCGATGAACCCGCGGCCGGTCCGTACTCGTCGGCTGTGCATGACTGCAACAACGTATTTACCTTCAACGGACCGGTCCGCCGGTCATGCCGGGCGCGCCCCGCGCATCGCCGGCACGGCAGTGGCGTTCACCCGGAACCGCTATGACCAGGACGAGGTGGCGCGCGAGCTCACCGAATTCGCGGAGCCGGGCTTCATGCGGTTCGCGCACACCGCGGGCGTCGAGCATCGCAGCCTCGCACTGCCGCTGTCGCGGTACCCGAAGCTCTCCGGATTCACCGAATCGAACAACGCCTACCTCGAGGTCGCCGTCGACCTGGGTGAGCGGGCGGTGCGCTCCGCGCTGGCGGCCGCGAACGTCGAGCCGGACGAGGTCGACACCATCGTGATGGTGTCCAGCACCGGAATCGCGGTGCCGACCATCGACGCGCGGTTGATGTCACGAGTCGGGCTGCGGCCCAACGTCAAACGCGTCCCGTTGTTCGGGCTCGGCTGCGTGGCGGGGGCCGCGGGCATGGCACGGGTCTACGACTACCTGCACGGCTACCCGGGGGATGTGGCCGTGCTGCTGTCGGTCGAGTTGTGCTCGCTTACCCTGCAGCGCACCGACACCTCGATACCCGCCCTGATCGGAGTGTCGCTGTTCGGTGACGGGGCGGCGGCGGTCGTCGCCACCGGGGCCGACCGAATCCCGCTGGCAGACAAGGCGCATCACGCACCGAGCGTCCTGGCCACGCGCAGCCGCGTCGTCGCCGAGACGGTCGACGTCATGGGCTGGAAGGTCAGCTCCAGCGGATTCCAGTTGGTGATGTCGCGTGACGTCCCGAAGATGGCCGACGACTATCTGCGCGAAGAGGTCGACGGGTTCCTTGCCGAGCAAGGCCTGTCGATCGCCGACATCTCGACTTGGGTCTGCCATCCGGGCGGCCCGAAGGTGCTCGACTCGATCGAGAACGCACTGGGTCTGCCGGCGCAGGCACTGGCGCACAGCCGAAACTCGATGCGGGAGAACGGCAACATGTCCTCGGCATCCGTGTTGGACGTGCTGCGCCGAACGGTGGCCGAGCCGCCTCCGGCGGGGTCCTTCGGTGTGATGCTCGCGATGGGCCCGGGTTTCAGCTTCGAGCTCTTGCTCCTGCAGTGGTGAGGTGACAGGCCATGTATTACTACCTGTTCATCCTCGCCATCGGCGCGGAACGATTGGTCGAACTCGCGGTCGCCCAGCGAAACGCCAAGTGGTCGTTTGCGCACGGGGCCAAGGAGTTCGGTCGCGATCATTACCCGGCGATGGTCAGCATGCATGCGCTCCTGCTGATCTCGTGCATCGTGGAAGTGTGGTCGCTCGGCCGGCCGTTCATCGGTTGGCTGGGATGGCCGATGCTCGGCGTCGTGGCGCTCAGCACGGTGATCCGGTGGCGGTGTGTCGCCGTGCTCGGGAAGCGTTGGAACCCAAGGCTCATCGTCATCCCGGGTGTGCCGGTCGTCCGGAGCGGCCTGTACCGGTGGGTGCGCCACCCCAACTACACGGCGGTGGCCGCGGAGGTGGCCGCGCTGCCGCTGGTGCACTCGGCGTGGCTGACGGCACTCGTGTTCAGCGCGGCCAACGCCATGGTGCTGGGCGTGCGGATCCGCGCGGAGAACGCCGCGCTGGGTTACGCCTGACGATCAGAGCGAGCGATCAGGGCGCGAGGGGGCGATTCGTCCACTCCCGGCCGGGCCGGCGCGACGAGCGGAACCAGCCGCCCGCCGCGCCGGTGCCGCCGTCGGTGGGGATGGTGTGGCCGGTGACGAACGCCGACAGGTCCGAGGCCAGAAACAGGATCACGCGGGCCTGGTCCTCGGGCAGGCCCATCCGGCCGACCGGCACCCATTGCGGCCACTGCGTCTGCTCGTCGGCCGACAGCCACTGCGAGTAGGGCACCTGCAGCGATTCGGTGACGTCGGGGCCGATCGCGTTGACCCGCACGCCGTCCTGCCCCACCTGCACGGCCAGGCTCCGGGTGAAGTGGATGACGGCGGCTTTGAAGGCGGCGTAGACGGGGTCCTCGGGGTAGCCGCGCAGCCCCTCGACCGATGAGACGTTGACGATCGCACCGGCCCCCCGATCGATCATCGCGGGCAGAAAAGCGTGGCTGACCAGGAAAACGTGGTGCAGGTTGATGCGGTACAGGTCGTCCCACAGTTCGGGGTCGGTGTCGACGAAGTTGCCCGGATGGCGCAGCCAGTGGCCCACGTTGTTGACCAGCACGTCTATCCGGCCGTGGCGCTCGAGCACCGAGCGCGCCAGGCCGGCCACCTGGTCCGCGTCGCGGACGTCGGTCGTGATCGCGAGTGCGGAGCCCCCCGACGCGGTGATCCCGTCGGCGGTGCGTCGGGCCAGCTCGCCGTCGATATCGGCGATGACCACCCGCGCGCCGTGCTGGGCGAACAGCCGCGCTGTCGCCGCGCCGATGCCCCCGCCGCCTCCGGTCACCACCGCGACCCGATCGGCCAGCAGCGCGGTCCCGGGAGTTGCCTGTTCCATGCCCAATATCTTGTGCCACCGGCGTGAGTGCGCGCCGTACCCACCCTGTTAGCGCCTCAAACAGTGATGAAGGCGACATTTGCCAGGGATTCACCCGCCGTTTTCCGTCGGCGGGGGCGGGTACTCGGTTGACCTCGACGGAGGTGAAAGCGAATGGTGATGAGCGCGAACCCTTATCACATATTGCCAAGCCAGGCAATGAACCGGCGAGTTCACCATCGCCACAGCCCGCAGTCCTTTGCTGTATCGATGGCCAGCCGGTTGCTGGTGAAAAATGTGGTGCGCGCTTGGGCCTTTCAGCCCAATCTGCACTGGCCTTTCCAATATGTGGACGGTTTGGCGGGGTTGATGCCGCGATTCAACCACTCGGCACGGATCGAACCGATAAGGCTGGACAACTGTGCCGCCGAGTGGGTGCACGCGCCCGGCGTGTCCGGCAAGCGCGCGATCCTTTACCTCCACGGCGGCGCGTTTCTTACCTGTGGCCTCAACACGCACCGGTCCCTGGTGACCCGGCTGTCGCGGGCGGCGGACGCCGGCGTGCTGACCGTCGGCTACCGGAAGTTGCCGACACATCAGATCTCCGACGCGATCGAAGACGGCATGAACGGCCTGCGCTGGCTGCAGGAGCGCGGCTACGGCGGGGACCAGATCGTCGTGGCGGGCGACTCGGCCGGGGGGTACCTCGCCTTCATGATCACGCTGGCGGCCATGCGCACGCATTTCGTCCGGCCCGCCGGCATCGCGGCGATCTCGCCGTTCACCGACGCCGACCCGGCACGCAAATTGCGGCACCGCAACGCCCGCAGGTGCTCCATGTTCACCAAGGCCGCGCTGTCGATGTTCGCCCGCTATCTCGGCGAGGTGCGGCTTCCGCACGACGGGGAAAAGACTGCGCGCATCGAATCCCCGGTGGACGCGGATCTCACGTCGCTGCCGCCGGTGGCCATTCACGCCAGTTCCGACGAGCTGTTACTCCCGGACGCCGAGCTGATGGCTGAACGGTTGCAATTCAGCGGAGTTCGCTGCGATCTGCACCTGTGGGACCGCCAAATACATGACTTTCCGATTGCCGCCGACATCCTGCCGGAAGGAAGGCGCGCCATTCGATACATCGGGGACTTCATCAAAGAAGTCACCGCCGCGGCGGGCGGTTTGCCGAGCGCCCGCAAACACCGGGTAGCCGGGCGGGCGCCGCAGTTCGCCGCGGCAGCGGGATAACGGATTTCGGGCGCTAAATTCCCACGGCGGTCCTTGTCTTTGCCCGGGTTAACCGGCGTCGGGGTCGATCGCGACGATGGCCCGGGGACGGCAAACCGCGTCGACGACTTGGGTCGCAATCGGCGCCGCTGCCGATACAGTTGGTCCTCGTGAGCCCACCAGTCCCACCTGTGCTGACCGTGCGGTACGAGGGATCCGAGCGCACCTTCGCAGCAGGCACCGACGTCGTGATCGGGCGCGATCTCCGCGCGGACGTCCGCGTCGCACACCCGCTGATCTCCAGGACGCATCTCATCGTGCGGTTCGATCAGGGGAGATGGATCGCGATCGACAACGGCAGCCTCAACGGGCTCTACGTCCAGAATCGTCGCGTGCCCGCCGTCGACATCCAGGACGGCATGCGGGTCAACATCGGCAATCCCGACGGCCCGGCGCTGACGTTCGAGGTCGGCCGCCACCAGGGTTCGGCCGGGCGCCCGCCACTGACGACGTCGATACCGATCTACAACCCGGCCAGCGGGCCGAGCGCCCGGACGCCCCACAGCCAGCCGCAGCAGTTCGGCCAGCACTGGCCGGGTCAGCCGCCCCAGCGGTCGGGGCCGGTCCGCCAGCAGCCGCATCAGCCAGGGATGAGGCCGATCCACCCGCCCAGCGGTCCCCAACCGGTTCATCCCCCGAGCGGGCCGACGCCCATGCAACCGGCCAGCGGCCCGCAGCCGGCGCCGAAGATCTACCGCCCACCCACCGGGCAGATGCCGCAGGCGCCCGCGGCGGAGCCGGAAACCGCCCGCGTCGCGGAGCCCGCGGCCGGCGAGACGGGCCGCGTCGGCGACTCCACCAACATCGCGACGTCGATGATGAAAATCCTGCGGCCGGGCCGCACGTCGGTGGAGTCCATGCCGGGCTCGATCAAGATCGGCCGCGCCAACGACAACGACATCGTCATTCCCGAGGTGTTGGCCTCGCGCCACCACGCCACCCTCGTCCCCACGCCGCACGGCACCGAAATCCGCGACAACCGCAGTATCAACGGCACGTTCGTCAACGGCTCCCGCGTCGAATCCGCGGTGCTGCACGACGGCGACGTCGTCACGATCGGCAACATCGACCTGGTCTTCGCCGGCGGCACGCTGGCGCGCCGGGACGAGACCGCGACCGCGACCCGCACGGGCGGGCTCGACGTCCGCGGGGTGACCTGGACGATCGAGAACAACAAGGTCCTGCTGGACGACATCTCGCTGGGTGCGCAGCCCGGGACGCTCACGGCCGTCATCGGCCCGTCGGGTGCGGGGAAGTCGACGTTCGCCCGGCTGGTGGCCGGCTACACGCACCCGAGCAAGGGCACCGTCTCCTTCGAGGGCCACAATGTGCACGCCGAATACGCCTCCTTGCGCAGCAGGATCGGGATGGTGCCGCAGGACGACGTGGTGCACGGCCAGCTGACCGTGCAGCAGGCCCTGATGTACGCCGCCGAGCTGCGGCTGCCACCCGACACCACCAAGGACGACCGCGCCCAGGTGGTGGCGCGGGTCCTCGAGGAACTCGAGATGACCCAGCACCTGCACACCCGGGTCGACAAGCTGTCCGGCGGCCAGCGCAAGCGCGCCTCGGTGGCGCTGGAGCTGCTGACCGGGCCGTCGCTGCTGATCCTGGACGAGCCGACGTCGGGCCTGGACCCGGCGCTGGACCGGCAGGTCATGACCATGCTGCGGCAGCTGGCCGACGCCGGGCGGGTGGTGCTGGTGGTCACCCACTCGCTGACCTACCTGGACGTGTGCGACCAGGTGCTGTTGCTGGCCCCCGGCGGCAAGACCGCGTTCTGCGGGCCGCCCAGCCAGATCGGCGCGGCCATGGGCACGACGAACTGGGCCGACATTTTCAGCACGGTCGCGGGCGACCCCGACGGCGCCAAGGCGCGTTACCTGGCGCGGACGGGCCCGCCGCCGCCACCGCCGCCCGCCGAGCAACCCGCGGAGATCGGCGATCCGTCGCACACCAGCCTGCTCCGGCAGTTCTCCACGATCGCGCGGCGCCAGGTGCGGTTGATCGTCTCCGACCGCGGCTACTTCGTCTTCTTGGCGCTGCTGCCGTTCATCATGGGCTCGCTGTCGATGTCGGTGCCCGGCGACGTGGGCTTCGGCAAGCCGAACCCGATGGGCGCCGCGCCCACCGAGCCCGGACAGATCCTGGTGTTGCTCAACGTGGGAGCCGTGTTCATGGGGACCGCGCTGACGATTCGGGACCTGATCGGTGAGCGCGCGATCTTCCTGCGCGAGCAGGCGGTTGGCCTGTCCACGTCGGCGTACCTGCTGGCGAAGGTCTTCGTCTACACGGTGTTCGCGGTCATTCAGTCCGCGATCGTCACCGTCATCGCGATCATCGGCAAGGGCGGCCCGACGCAGGGCGCCGTGGCGTTGGGCATCCCCAATCTGGAGCTGTTCGTCGACGTCGCCATGACCACCGTCGCCTCGGCGATGCTCGGGTTGGTGCTGTCGTCGATCGCCAAGTCCAACGAGCAGATCATGCCGTTGCTCGTCGTGGCGGTGATGTCGCAGCTGGTGTTCTCGGGCGGCATGATTCCGGTCACCGATCGCGTCGGGCTGGACCAGATGTCTTGGGCCACACCGGCCAGATGGGGCTTCGCGGCGTCGGCCTCCACCGTCGACCTGCTCACGCTGCAACAGGCGGTGCCGTCCGTGCCGCACGACTCGCATTGGCGACACACGCTCGGCGCGTGGTGGTTCGACATGGGCATGCTGGTGCTGCTCAGCGGCGTCTACCTGGGCTTCGTGCGCTGGAAGATCCGGCTCAGGTCCGGCTGACGGCCCCGCCCGGCATCGGGTGTGCGCCGGCGGCTTTTGGTGTGCGCTCGGGGCGGCGAAATCGCGAAATCCTCGCCCCAGACGCACACTCAAAGCACTGGGCGCACACTCGATGCTTACCTAGGCCCCCTTGCGGACCGCCTGCTCGGCCGCGGCCCGCATCCGGTCCGACAGCTGCAGCAGCGCGTGTTCGCCCACCCCGTTGGGCACCGTATAGGCGAGCTGCCGTAACTCAAGGGCGCAATCGTGCAACTCCTGACGGAGGCGGGTCTCAAGGGTGGGCATGACGTCTTCCTAAGCGAGGGGCCGAGCGAAACTGTCTGCAAAAAATTTTCGCAGCACGGGCCCGCATCCGCGACGGCGGCGAAGCGTTTTTACGGGAGATTGACAGCGTTTTTACATCCGGGTGTTCAGCGGTGAACGTAATCCAACGTGACTCGCAGCAGCGCGGCCCGCCGGTTGATGCCGTCCGGCGAAGCCGTGGTGCCGCCGTCGGTCGTCACGTAGGCGACGCGGCCAGGATCACCGGGGCCGCGCCCCCATGCCGCGCTGGACGGCCCGACGAGGGTTTCGTCGAACGGGTCGCCGGCGATGTGGCGGACCTCGCTGCCGTGCCGCGGCGTCAGCGGCACCCGGTCGATCGTGTTGGCCCGATGCCTTGTGACGTAGGCGAACCCGCCGTCTTCGTCGAGGCAGAAGTCGTCGGCGTTGTCGATGGCGGCGACGAACTGCGGCGGGCCGGCCGGATCGAGGCTGGAGGAATCGACGGGCACCCGCATGAACACCTGCTGCGCGGTGGAGGTGTAGTACAGGTGGCCGGTTTGCGGGCCGTACCGCACCCCGTTGACACCCGGCTGCGGCGGGGGAGGCACGCCGCTGTCCGGGTCGTCGCCCATGGTGTCGTCTGCCAGCCAGACCCGGGCCGTCGCCCCGCGGGCGGCGTCGCTGAGGTCGACGCGCCAGATGAGCCCGGCGAAGCAGTCGGCGATCGCCAAGACGTCGGGCCCGAGGACGCACGCGCCGTTGAGCGCGCGGACGCGCTCGTCGAACGTGAAGACAACCTGCGGCGATATCGGCTCACCGGGCGTCCACGCGGCGAGATCGATTCGCGCCAAATGCGATTCGTGAGTCGTATAGCCCTCGGTGAGGCAGACGATGAACACGTCGGGGGCGACCTCCGCGATCCCTGTGACCGGATGATCGAAGGTGTGCACCAGGACAGGCTCGACCACCTCGTCGGGCCTTGCGGGCGGAACCCACCAGAGTTGTTTGTGCACGACATCCGTGACGAGGATCGACTGGTCGGCGCGCACGGCGAGGTTTTCCGGGAACTGCCCCTGCGGCAAGAACGCGACGGGGGTCAGCGTGACCGCGGGCAACGGGGCAAGGGCCATGCTTACTGCTCCAGGCCTTCGGCGTCGGCCGGGACATCGAAGGCGTTGAGCGTCATACACACCATGGTGAACCAACCCAGCAGGACCGCGACGTCCACGATGCCCGCGTCGCCGAGCAACTCTTTGGCGCGCCGGTACATGCCGAGCGGCACGATGCGCGCGGCGATCAACGCCGATGCGAGCTCGTAGACCACCTGTTCGCGGGGATCGTCGAAAGACGTGGGCAGTCCGGCGATGATCGCTTCGACACGTCGCGGGTCCAGATGCCCGCTGCGTTCGCCGATGATCTCGTGCTCGTAGCTCGCGTAGGCGCTGCGCCAATGGGCGTTGACGACATTGGTCGCGATCTCGATCTCGGCCTTCGTCAACGTCGACTCGCGCTGGAAGTAGGCGCCGGTCGGCACGATCGTCTCGGACAGCCTGGGGTTGGCGAGCCAAATCTTGTGCGGCCCGGGAACCAGCCCCCGCAATTTGCGGGTGACGTCGTAGGCCGCCCTCATCTGAGGCGACATCTCTCCAACCGGTGTTTCGACGAACCGGCCGAACGTGCCGAAATCGGGTGTATCGCTCATGTCCGCCTCCAGGGTCCAGCGTTGCAGTGCGACGAGAAAGCGGTCGTCGTCAAGGCGTCCGCGTCGGGCACGGCCCGAATTGCCCGGCATGACAAGCACTACCCGGCCTGGGTTACAGCCAGTCGAACCGGGCCCACAAACAGTGGGTACGCCGGGCGTGACGTCAGGGCGAAATGCCGCACGGAATTTTGCCGTGGCGTTACGCTGACGCGGCCCCACCGAGGGGTTAGGTTGCCGGAATGGATTTCGAACTCGACGCCGGGCAACGCGCCTGGTTGGCCGAGGTTCGGGACTTCCTCCACCAGAACGTCACCGCCGAATTGCGGGCCGAGCTCGCCGCGCACGATCTGGAGCTGCCCGACGGCGAGGTGGCACGATTTCGCCGCAAGATCGGCGCGAAGGGCTGGTTCGGACTCAACTGGCCGCGCGAGTACGGCGGGCTCGGGTTGGGCGCCGTTCATCAACACCTGCTCATGAGCGAGTTCGAATATTGGGGCGTGCCCGGACCCGACCTGACCGTCACCTCGGTGGCGCCGATGATCATGCGCCACGGCACCGAGCGGAACAAGAACGAATGGCTGCCGCTGATCGCCAAGGGCGAAATGATCTGCGCGGTGGGCTATTCCGAACCCGACGCGGGAACCGACTTGGCCGGCCTGCGCACCCGGGCGACGCTCGACGGCCAGGACTGGGTGATCAACGGCACCAAGATCTGGAACAGCGGGGCGCAGCGCGCCACCCACGAATGGCTGTGCGTGCGAACCGACCCGAACGCGGTGCGGCACAAGGGGATTTCCGTCATCATCGTGCCGATCGACAGCCCCGGCATCGAAATCCGCCCGCTCTACGCGTGGTCGGGCTACCGCACCAACGAGGTGCATTTTCGCGACGTGCGGGTCCCGGTCACCCATCTGATCGGCGAAGTCAATCGGGGCTGGACCTACATCACCGGCGCGCTCGACCTGGAACGTGGCGCGCTGACCAATGCGGGCGATTTGCGCCGCGCCGTCGACGACCTGCATCGCCTCGCGCGAAGGCCCCGGCGCGACGGCACGGTGCCCGCCCACGACCCGGCGCTGCGGCGCCGGCTGGCGCTCGCCGAGGCCGACGTGGAGGTGGCCACCCTGATGGGCTACGAGGCCGCATCGATCCTGGACGGCGGCACCATTCCCACCGTCGAGGTCAGCGTGGAGAAGGTCTTCACCAGCGAGCTGCGCCAGCGCATCGCCGACCTGGCGCTCGATCTGCTCGGCCCCGACGGCCTGCTCGCCCATCGCGGCGAGGACGCGCCGCTGTCCGGCAAGTTCGAACGGCTGTACCGAGCCGCCCCGCTGATGCGTTTCGGCGGGGGCACCAACGAGGTGCTGCGCGACATCATCGCCCAGCGCGGCCACGGAATGCCCTCGTATGGACGTTAGGCCCAGCGCCGAGCGGCGCGAGTTCGCGTCGACGTTGCGCGCGCTGCTCGCGGCGGAGGACACCGTCGGCCTGGCGCGCGGGCTGCGCGAACCCGGAGCCGACCGAACCACCCCGGCCCTCTGGAAGGCGTTGTCCGACGCAGGAATATTCGGGCTTGCCATCGCCGAGCGATACGGCGGCTCCGGGGGCTCCCTGACGGATCTCGCCGTCTTCTATGCGGAGGCGGGTCGCGCCCTGTGCCCGACCACGGTGCACAGCTCCGTGGCGGCCGCGCTGGCGATCGATCGGCTGGCGTCGCCGGAGGCCAAGGCCGAATGGCTGCCGCCGCTGGCAACCGGCAGCGTTCGCGGCACGGCGGCGCTGTGGAGCGCCCGCGACGCCGCGGTCGTCTCGCCGGCGCTGTCGGCCGAACCCGACTCGGGCGGCGGCTGGCGCCTCACCGGGACCGCCGACTACGTCGCCGACGCCGACGTCGCCGACGCCATCGTGGTCTCGGCGGCCGCCCCCGGGCGAACGCTGGTCTTCGCCGTCGCCGCGCACGCGGCCGGGGTGACCGCGGAGCCGCTGGCCATGGCCGGCGGCCACCGGGCGTTCACCGTGCGCTTCCACGACGTGCTCGCCACGGCCGGCGCGCTGCTGGGTGAGGCCGAACCGCCGGCGCTGCGGCGCGTCGCGAACACGGCGGTGGCGCTGGGCTCCGTCGACCTGGTCGGCGTCGGTGAGGCGGTGCTGGACCGCACCGTCGATTACGCGAAGCTGCGTCACCAGTTCGGGCGCCCGATCGCGTCCTTCCAGGCCGCGCAGCACCTGATCGCCAACATGCACATCGCCCTGGCCGCCGCGCGATTGGCGGCGCATTCGGCGGTCTTCTGGCTGGGGCGCGGCCGGCTGGCGAGCAGGGAAACGGCGATCGCGCGCATGCGCGCCGCCACCGCGGCCCGGCTGATCACCCAGGACGCCCACCAATTGCACGGCGGGATGGGCTATGTCACCGAGACCGACCTGCACCTGTGGAGCGAACGGGCGCGGCTGGGCGCGACGCTCGGCGGCGGAGGCGACGTCGCCGCGGCATGGCTGGAAGAAACCTTGGAGGAGAGCGCCGGTGAGTGATGAGTCTTTGATCGACGCCGAATCGGCGGCGCGGGTGGGCACCGTCGCCGCATCGGCCGGCGGCGAGGTGAACCTGCGCGATTGGCAGCGGTGGGCGGCCGCCGTGGGTGACCACAACCCGCTCTGGTTCGATCCGGAATACGCCCGCGCCAACGGGTTTCGCGACATCATCTGCCCCCCGCTTTACCTGCAATACGCCGTCCTCGGCGTCACGCACCTCGACGCGCTGCGGCCCGACGGATCCTCCGGCGCCGTCTCCGGCAGCCTCGCGTTTCCCCGCGCCCCCAAGCGGATGGCCGGCGGCGAGAGCTTCACCTTCCACCTGCCGGCCTACCACCGCGACGAGATCGAAATGATCCGCACCATCGAGTCCATCGTCGAAAAGCAGGGCCGCTCGGGCCGATTCGTCCTGGTGACCTGGCACACGGTCTATCGCAACCAGCACCGCGAGCTGCTCGCCGAAGCCTCGACCTCGATGATCGCCCGTCCCTAGGAGCACGATGACCGACCAGCAGGTGTTCTATGACGACATCGCCGTCGGCGACCACATGCCAACACTGACCGTGACCGTCGACGAGACGCAGCTCTTCTTCTTCAGCGCCGCCACCTACAACGGCCACCGCATCCACTACGACAAAGAGTGGGCCCGCACCGTCGAAGGCTACGACGATGTGTTGGTCCAGGGCCCGCTGCAGGCGGCGCTGCTGGCCCGCGCGATCGGCGACTGGATCGGTGGGCGCGGCCGCCTGGTGTCCTTCTCGGTGCAGAACCGGGCGGTCGCGTATCCCGGCCAGCCGCTGAGCTTCGGTGGCGAGATCACCGGCAAGCGCCTCAGCGAAACCGGCTCGGGGCTGGTGGATCTCGCGATCGCCGGGCGCCGCGACGCCACCGTGCTGATGCCCGGAACCGCGACGGTCGAGCTGCCCCGGCGCGGGACGCCGTCGTGACGGGGCTGCGCGGCGAGGCGGCCATCGTCGGCATCGCCGAGCTGCCCGCCGAAAAGCGGCCGAGCGGGCCGCCCCGGTTCACCCTCGACCAGTACGCGCTGCTGGCGAAGCTGGTCATCGAGGACGCCGGCGTCGACCCGGCACGCGTCAACGGCCTGCTCACCCACGGCGTGGCCGAATCGGCCATGTTCGCGCCCGCCACGCTGTGCGAATACCTGGGTCTGGCCCTGGATTTCGGGGAACGCGTCGACCTGGGCGGAGCCAGCTCGGCGGGAATGGTCTGGCGGGCGGCGGCCGCCGTGGAGCTCGGCATCTGCGACGCGGTGCTGGCGGTGGTGCCCGGGTCGGCGGCGCAGCCGCAATCCGAAAGCCGGCCGCCACCCACCCCGAATTGGTATGGGGCGTCGTCGAACAACTATGGGTCACCCCAGGCCGAATTCGAGATCCCGTACGGCAACGTGGGGCAAAACGCTCCCTACGCCCAGATTGCCCAGCGCTACGCCGCCGAGTTCGGCTACGATCCCGCCGCCGTCGCCAAGATCGCGGTCGACCAGCGCACCAACGCGTGCGCGCATCCCGGCGCGGTCTTCCACGGCACCCCGATCACCGTCGACGACGTCCTCGCCAGCCCGATGATCGCCGACCCGATCCACCTGCTCGAGACGGTGATGCGGGTGCACGGGGGAGCGGGGGTGTTGATCGCCAATCCCGACATCGCCCACCGGGGCCGCCACCGCCCGGTGTGGATCAAGGGCTTCGGGGAGCATATCGCGTTCAAGACCCCCACCTACGCCGAGAACCTGTTGCACACGCCGATCGCCCGCGCCGCCGACCGGGCGTTCGCGATGGCCGGGCTCGGCCGCACCGACGTCGATGTCGCGTCGATCTACGACTGCTACACCATCACGGTGCTGATGAGCCTGGAAGACGCCGGCTTCTGCGCCAAAGGCGAAGGCATGGCCTGGGTTACCGACCACGACCTGACCCACCGCGGCGACTTCCCGCTCAACACCGCCGGTGGCCAATTGTCCTTCGGCCAGGCCGGGATGGCCGGCGGCATGCACCACGTCGTGGACGCGGCCCGCCAGATCATGGGGAGGGCCGGCGACGCGCAGGTGCGCGACTGCCACACCGGGTTCGTCACCGGCAACGGCGGCATCATGAGCGAGCAGGTCGCGCTGCTGATCCGGGGAGACTAGCGGTGATCCCCGAATATCCCGTTCCCGAGCCCACCCCGGTCTCCCGGCCCTTCTGGGACGGCCTGACGGAGCGCCGCATCGTCGTGCAGTACTCGCCGTCGCTGGGGCGTTACGTCTTCTACCCCCGCACCCTCGCCCCGGGGACGTTGGCGGACGACCTGGAGTGGCGCGAAATCGACGGCGCGGGAACGCTGTACACCTACACCGTGGCGCGCCGACCCACCGGGCCGCCGTGGGCGGACGCGGTGCCGCAGCTGCTCGCGGTGGTGCAATGGGATGCCGGGCCACGGATCAGCACCGAGTTGGTGGGCGTCGACGCGGCCGACATTCGAATCGGAATGCGGGTGACGCCGGTGTTCTACGATCTTGACAGCGGAATCACCTTGCTGAAGTACCGGCCGGCTTGACCGGCGCAACGGTGCGGCCGGAGGCGCACATGGACCATGGCATCGACGCCATCGACGACACGGTGCAGGCGATGTTGCGCGACTTGGACGCCGGATTCCCCCGTGTCGAGACGATGACCGGTCCCGAGGCGCGCGCCGCGGTCGCCACGCGACGGGTCCCCGCCACCAACATCGACGACGTCGGCAACACGATCGACCACATTGTCCCGGGCCCCGCCGGCGCCATCCCGGTGCGGATCTACCATCCGCACGGCGACCCGGGACACCGCCCGGGCATCGTGTTCTACCACGGCGGTGGATTCGTCTTCTGCGACATCGAATCCCACGACGGCTTCTGCCGGGCCCTGGCGCGCGGCAGCCAAGCGGTCGTCGTGTCCGTCGCCTATCGGCTGGCACCCGAGCACCCCGCACCCGCGGCCGCGCTCGACGCGTTCGCCGCCTACCGCTGGGTCATCGAACACGCCGACGGCCTGGGCATCGACGCGGCGCGGACGGCGGTGGCCGGCGACAGCGCCGGCGGGAACCTCGCGGCGGTCACCGCGATCCTGTGCCGCGAACGGGGCGTCGCCCGGCCCGCCGCCCAGCTGTTGCTGTACCCGGCCGTCGATCCCTCGTTCGGCACGGACAGCTACCACCGCTACGCCACCGGGTACTTCAACACCCGGGCCGCGATGCAGTGGTATTGGCGTCAATACCTCGGCGGCGAGCGGCTTTTCGACCCGCCCTGGTTGGTGGCGCCGGCGCGCGCGGACAGCTTCGCCGACCTCCCGGCCGCGGTGGTCGTGACCGCCGGCCTGGACCCGTTGCACAGCGAGGGATGCGAGTACGCGCGCCGCCTGCACACCGCGGGCGTGCGAGTCGTGCACCGCGATTTTCCCGGATTGTTCCACGGCTTCATGACGATTCAGTCGTTCCCGCCGGCCACCTCGGCGCGCGAACTGGTGTGGGGCGACCTGCGGGAGTTGCTGGACCTCGCCCGGTGCGAGGCGACATGACCGACACGGACGTCGTCGTCATCGGCGCGGGATTCGCCGGGCTCTATGCCGTGCACCGGGCCGTCTCGGCGGGCCTGTCGGTGGTCGGCATCGAGTCGGCCCCCGACGTGGGTGGCACCTGGTACTGGAACCGGTACCCGGGCGCGCGGTGCGACGTCGAAAGCGTCGACTATTCCTACTCGTTCGACGAAGCGTTGCAGCAGAGCTGGACGTGGAGCGAACGTTTCGCCGCGCAGCCGGAGATCCTCGCCTACCTGCGCCACGTGGCCGACCGGTTCGATCTGCGCCGGCACTACCGGTTCGGCGTCGACGTGACCGGGGCCGAATTCGACCGGGCGGCGGGCGGCTGGCGGGTTCATGCCCGTGATGGTTCGGGGAGCGGCGAGACGCACACCGCGCAGTTTTTGGTGTGCGCGACGGGCTGCCTGTCGGCGGTGAACCGCCCGGACATCCCCGGCGTCGACGATTTCGCCGGAGAGGTGTACTTCACGGCGGCGTGGCCCCGGGAGGACCCCGACCTGCGCGGCAAGCGGGTGGGGGTGATCGGCACGGGTTCGTCTGGCATTCAAGCGGTTCCGGTCATCGCCGGCCAGGCCGAGCGGCTCGTGGTGTTCCAGCGCTCGGCGAACTACAGCATCCCGATGCCCAACCGCCCCTGGTCGGCCGAAGAACAGCTGCGGATCCGGGAGGAGTACCCGGAGCGACGCCGGATGTCGGCCTATGCGTCCGCGGGCACGCCGCACGGCACGTATCACAAGAAGGCGCTCGACGCCGACCCCGACGAGCGGGTCGAAGCCCTGTGGCGGCGCTGGCGCGAGGGCGGGGTGCTGTTCGCCAAGACCTTCCCCGACCAGAATTCCGACCAGGCCGCCAACGACATCGCGCGGGAGTTCGCGGAGGAGCGCATCCGCGAGCTCGTCCACGATCCGGTCGTCGCCGCGGACCTCATACCGGTCGACCACCCGATCGGGACGAAGCGAATCTGCACCGACGCCGGCTATTACGCGACCTTCAACCGCGACAACGTCCGGTTGGTGAACCTGCGCCGCGAGCCCATCGACGCGATCGTCCCCGAGGGCGTGCGAACCGGTGCGGCGACCTATCCCTGCGACGTCCTGGTCTTCGCGACGGGATTCGACGCGCTGACCGGCGCACTGACCCGCATCGACCCGAGCGGGCCCCGGGGAGACCGGCTGCGCGACATCTGGGCCGACGGTCCCGTGACATTCCTCGGCCTCATGGTCCCGGGCCTGCCGAACCTGTTCACCATCAGCGGGCCCGGCAGCCCGTCGGTGCTGGCCAACATGGTGCTGCACGCCGAGGTGCAGGTCGACTGGGTGATCGAGCTGATGTTGACGGCACGCCGGCTCGGCCTCAGCGAGGTGGAGCCACGTCGCGACGCCGCCGAGGCCTGGACACAGCACGTCGCACAGGCCGCCGAGCAGACGCTGTTCCCCAAGGCGGCGTCCTCCTGGTACCTGGGCGCCAACATCGAGGGCAAGAAACGCGTATTCATGCCCTACACAGGGGGATTCGGCACGTACCGCCGGCATTGCGAGGCGGTGGCCGAGCAGAACTACGCCGGATTGGTCCTGACCGCGCGATGAGCCAACCGGGACCCGAAACCGTTCAGCAGCTCCTGCGGCGGCGCAGGAACGACGACAGCACCGCGATCGCCCACGGCGAGCGGACCTGGACGTGGCGGCAACACCTGGCCGAGGCCGAGGCCGAGGCCGCCGCGCTGATCCACCTCGCCGACCCCGCGCGTCCGCTGCACGTCGGGGCCCTGCTCACCAACTCGCCGGCGATGCTGCGCGCCATGGCGGCCGCCGCGCTGGGCGGCTACGTGTTGTGCGGCATCAACACCACCCGCCGCGGCGCCGGTCTGCTCGCCGACATCCGGCGCTCCGACTGCCAGCTCCTCCTCGTCGACGGCGAGCACTCGGGGCTTCTGGACGGGTTGGATCTCAACGGAATTCAGGTGATCGACGTCGGGTCACGGCGCTATGCCGACGCGGTGGCCGCGGCGCCGCCACTCGTGGCCCACCGCGAGGTCACCGCCGCCGACACCCTGATGATGATCTTCACGTCCGGCACCAGCGGCGACCCTAAGGCCGTCCGGTTCGCGCACGGGATGGCGATCATGTGCGGGGCCAGCCTGATCTTCCAGTACGACGTCACCGCCGACGACGTCTGCTACCTGGCGATGCCGCTGTTTCACTCCAACGGCATCGCCGCCGGGTGGGCCGTCGCCATCGGCAGCGGCGCCACCATGGTGCCGGCCAAGTTCTCGCCGTCGCGCTTCATCGACGACGTGCGCCGCCACAAGGTGACCTACGTGAACTACGTCGGCAAGCCCCTCGCGCTGATCCTCGCCACCCCCGAACGCCCCGACGATGCCGACACGACGCTGCGGGTCGCGTTCGGCAACGAGGCCACCGATCGCGACATCGACGAATTCGCAAGGCGTTTCGGATGCCGGGTCATCGACAGCTTCGGCTCCAGCGAGTTCGCGGTGATCGTCGTCCGCGAGGACGGCGCCCCGCCGGGGTCGATCGGCAAGCCGTACCCCGGGGTCAGCATCTACAACCCGCGGACGCTGACCGAGTGCGCGGTCGCGCAATTCGACGAACACGGCGCCCTGACCAACCTCGACGACGCGGTCGGCGAACTCGTGAACACCCAGGGCGCGGGCCCGTTCACCGGCTACTACAACGATCCGTCCGCGACGGCGCAGCGCATCCGGCACGGCATGTACTGGTCCGGCGACCTGGCGTACCGCGACGCCGACGGCTGGATCTACCTGGCCGGTCGCACGGCCGACTGGATGCGGGTCGACGGAGAAAACCTGGCCGCGGCGCCCATCGAGCGGGTCCTCGAGCGGCTGCCGCACGTCAGCCAGGTCGCCGTCTACGCCGTGCCCG
This sequence comes from Mycobacterium paraense, assembly GCF_002101815.1. Lineage (GTDB taxonomy): Bacteria > Actinomycetota > Actinomycetes > Mycobacteriales > Mycobacteriaceae > Mycobacterium > Mycobacterium paraense. Next base: position 69,354 of record NZ_LQPM01000014.1, read on the forward strand.
ACGAGCGTGTCGGCGATCAGGTGATGGCGGCGTTCGTGCTGCGCGACGGAACAACCTTGCAGCCCGAGGATTTGGAGAAGTTCCTCGCATCGCAACCCGACCTGTCACCGAAGGCGTGGCCGCGCTATGTGCGCATCAATGACGACCTGCCGGTCACGGCCACCAACAAGATCCTCAAACGGGAGCTGATCGCGGCCGGCGTCGACGCGCAGGGCGGCACGCTGTGGGCGCGCCGGCCGCGCGGCACCAGCTACGCCGTCGAGGCGCCCTAACCGGCCTCGGCCGGAGTGGGGGCCTCGCCGAACCGGGCCAGCACCAGCGTTCCGGACACCGCCACCACGAATCCCAGGACGACCAACCAGCCGAGACCGTCGCGGGCGCTGTCGCCCAGCCACACCACTCCGACGAGCGCGGGGGCGATCGTTTCGCCGACGACCATGGCGGCCACCGTCGTGGTCACCGACCCGCGATGTAGGGCGGAGGTGAGCAACAGGAATCCCGCGGCGCCGCCACCGGCCGCCGCGTAGAGGGCCGGGTTGGTGTAGAAGGCGGCCTTGCTCGGGTCGATCACCTCGATGAGCCGCACCCCGACCTCGACGACGCCGAAGCCGCTCCCGGCGCCGAACCCCAGGGCAAGCGCGCGTTCGCGATCGCGCAGCCGGCCCGCGGCGGCGCCGGCGACGAAGATCGCGGCGACCACGCCGATCAGCCCCCAGCCGAGCCCGGCCGGCGCGCGCCGGAAGTGGCCCGGTCCGGCCGCGCAGGCGAGCGCGGCCAGGCTCACGCAGACCACCCCGACGGCCGTCCACTCGGCCCGCGACAGCCGTGCCGACAGCACCCACGCGGACACGATGCCGGTGACCGCGATGGAGGCGGCCAGCGCCGCGGCGACGACATAGATCGGCACCAAACGCAACGCCAACACCTGGAGCGCAAACCCGAGGACGTCGAGACCGATGCCGGCGATGTAGCGCCACTGCCGCACGGCGCGCATCAGCAGCACGGCGTCGACGCCAGATCTGCTCGCGGCTTCCACCGATCGGGTAGCGACGGCCTGCAACACCGAGGCCGTGCCGTAACAGGTCGAGCAACCCAGCGCGAGCAGGAAGCCGATCAGCACAGGGGAGACAATACGAGACATCGACGGATTCGGCCCCGCCCACGGGGCGCACGAAGGGATTTCTCGGATGAACAGCGTCGAGGGCAAGGTCGTCGCGATCACCGGCGCGAGCAGCGGGATCGGCGAGGCGACCGCGCGGCTGCTGGCCGAGCGGGGCGCCCAGGTGGTCCTGGGCGCTCGCCGCGACGAGCGCCTCGACGACATCGCCCGCGAGATCCGCGCCCGCGGGGGAGGCGCGGTCACGTGTCCGACCGACGTCACGCGCCGCGAGGATCTCGAGCGCCTGGTCGGGACGGCAGCCGACCAATTCGGTCGCCTCGACGTCCTGGTCGGCAACGCCGGGATCAGCAAGATCGGTCCGGTGGCCGACCTGGACGTCGACGGTTGGTCGGCGATGATCGACGTCAATCTGCGCGGGGTGCTACACGGCATCGCGGCGGCCCTGCCGGTCTTTCGTCGCCAAGGTGGCGGCCACTTCGTGACGACCGTGTCGACTGCTGGGCTGAGAATCGTGCCCACCATGGCGGTGTACGGGGCCACAAAGAATGCCGTCAGGACCGTCATGGAAGGGCTGCGTCAGGAGTCGACCGACGGCGTGATCCGGACGACGTCGATATCGCCGGGCTTCGTCGACACCGAACTCGACGGTTCGATCGACGATCCGGCCCTGCGCGACCAAATCCGAAGCACCATGAGCGCCGTCGGGCTGCCGCCGGCGGCGGTCGCGCGCGCCATCGCCTTCGCTATCGAGCAACCCGACGACGTCGAGATCGGTGAGATCGTCATTCGTCCTACGGTCCAGGGCTAGCGCCGTTCGTGCGCGATGCGGCTCACCGCCTCGGCGATCTCCCCGGGGTAGTCCTCCTGCAGAAAGTGCTTGGCGGGCAGGAGGATTGGCTCCGCTACGCCGGTGGCGCGCTGGGCCTGCACGCCGTAACGGCGCCACGGAAGCATCGCGTCGCGCGCGCCCCACACGATTTGCACCGGGTAGGGCGTGTCGCGGACCGAGTCAAGGTAGCGCCGCTCTTTTGCGGCGGTCAGTTCGAAGCCGCGCATGATTTTCAGGAACGCCCGCCCGCCGTCGTCGCCGAAGAGCAGCGGCAACCAGCATGCGAGTTCGGCCGCCGGAACCCGCCGGCTCACCCCGACGAGCCGCATGATCGACGAGAAGGCGCCCGGCACGCGCATCGAGGCCAGCCACGCCTCGCCGACGCCGCGGTGCGCGAAAGGCTCCATCGGCCATGGCCGGTGAAAGGACGACACTTCGAGGATCGTGTTCAACAGCGTCAGCGACGCAACCCGTTCGGGCACCGCGGCGGCCACCTCGAGACCGATCGGGCCGCCGATGTCGTGCAGCACGAGATGGAACCGGTCGAGCTGTAGGGCGTTGATCGCCGAGAGCAGCCAGCGGCCGAGTCCGCTCCAGCTGTAATCGGCATCGGCGGGCCGCCCGGCGAATCCCAGCCCGGGCAGGTCGACCGCGATGCCGCGCAACCCCCTCGCGGCCAACTCCGGGATCACCTTGCGGTAGAGGTAGGCCGACGCGGGAACGCCATGCACACACAGCACCGCCGGCGCATCCCGCGGGCCCCCTTGATGAGCAGAGTCGAGTGCGAACGACGAGATCCCGTCGGCGCTGAACGTGCGACCCGACGATCGGTACCGCTCGAGCAACCGGGCGATCTCGGTGGTGGTCATGCCCCCTAGTCCTACCCTCATGCACGGACGTAACGCGATCCCGATTACGCATGGCCGCGATCAGCGATCGCGATGGGTGGGCGTGTCCGTCACTGCTCGGAGGTGATGTGCAGGCGCCGCGCGGTGTATTCGGCGTCGGAGATGGCGCCGGCGGCGCGCAGCGCCTCGAGTTCCCTGAAGCGCTCGGAAACCGGCACCGGTGGGTCCGGATACGAAAGCGAGATCGGGTCCGCGGGCCGCCCCGTGTCCTCGGCGCCCCATTCCGCGCCGAGGTTGATGAGTCGCAGCGCGAACAGCACGCCCGCCGCGGTGATCGGCAGGCCGAGGTAGAGCATCCACCCCGAGGACAGGCCGGCTCGGCTCAACGCGAAATAGCGCAACAGCAGCAACACAGCGACCAGCGCCCCGGACAGCAGGATGGCGGCCTTGGTCTTCATTCGCGGGTTCCTCCTTGCGATCCCAGAGTTCGTCTCGCAAGTGGACGACGCGACGGCCGCTACCGATCCCAACTGCGGTACAGGTAGTGCAGCACCAGCGCGGTGACCACCCCGTACCCGAGGTGCGGGATCAGATCGCTGATCCACCCGACGACGCCCCAGGTGCGCGGGTCGGTCACCCCGAGCACGGTCATCGGCCCGTTGGTGCCGATCAGGGCGATCGCCGTCGCGACCAGCGTGGCCGGCAGCAGGCCCGGGCGCCATCCCAGCGCGTAGGCCAGCCCCAGGATCAGGCCCATCCCGATGCCCGCGGCATACCCGGTGAGCGCACCGAGGCCGAGGAGCCGGTTGGCCAGGACGTCGCCGGTTCCCGGCACCGTCACGCCGAACAGCCTCGACATCGCTTCGACGGTACGTTCGGGCGTCGTGCTGGTCGGCCGGCCCCGCACCGCGATGTCCAGGTAGGTGATCACGTCGAGCGCGGTGGTGCCCGCCGCTCCCGCGGCCGCGCCGCTGAGCAGCCCGGGCCAAAGCCCGGCAATCCGCGTGGTCCGCATTCGCGACCGCCTCCCGTGCTGGCAGCTTGCATCGGGTTTGACTAAAGCACCCTGTGTCGCGGTGCGCATCCCGCGACCGCAACTTACAGTTGATAGCCATGACGAATGGCAAAGCCAGGGCGGCCGCGGTATGCGGCGGCGCGGCCCTGGTTTTCGCGGTCGGGTTCGGCACGGTCGGCGCGCAGGCCGGTGCCGGCGCGCCGCTGAGCAGCGCAATGAGCCCTTCGTCGAGTGGGTCGGCAACCGGCGGCGCCGGGGGCGGCGCCATACCCGTGCAGCCGGTCGGCGGGGGCGCCTGCATCGTCGGCCTCAATTGCGGCTGCATCCCGCACCGCACCTGCCCGACGCCGCACGCCCACCCGGGCAACGCCGGCGCCAACCAGCACAACGCTCCGGCCCCGCAGAATCCGTAGCGACTGGAGTTCCCGCCTAAACGGCGATGGGTTTTCCTATCATTCAGGGATGAGCGTCGGTGGGCTGGATACCGTGGGCTCGCCGGCGTTCGCCGATGAGGATGCGGCCCTGTTTCGCGCCGCCGGCTGGTGGTCGGATACGACCCTGTCGGACGCGGTGCGCCGCAACGCCGAATCGGGGCCGGATCGTCGCGCGTACGTCGACGATCTCGGCGCGTCGCTGAGCTGGCGTGAATTCGACGATGCGGCAAGCAAACTGGCGGAGGAACTGGCCGGGATCGGTGTGCGGCGCGGGGATCGGGTCGCGGTGTGGCACCGCGATTCCACCGCCATCCACGTGCTTTTCGTCGCGATCGAACGGTGCGGCGCCGTCGTCGTCGGCATCGGCGCCCGCGCCGGCACCCGCGAGGTCGCCGCGATCCTGAGCAGCTCGCAACCAAAGATCCTGATCAGCGACCCGGAGCGCGGCCCGACCGCGGCGCAGGCGGCCGGCGAAGCCTCGGTGTCCACCCTGATCGTGGACGGTGGTCCCGGCGCGCTGCGACTCGACACGCGCACGCGGCCCAGGGCGTTGGAGGCGGACGCCCAACTGGGACCCGACGACGTCTTTCTCATCAACTCCACCTCCGGGACGACCGGCCTGCCCAAATGCGTCGTGCACACCCAGAACCGATGGCACTACTTCCACCAGAAGGCGGTCGCCAACGGATCGCTGACGCCGGATGACGTCTTCTTGCCGGTGATTCCCACGCCGTTCGGCTTCGGCCTCTGGACCAGCCACACCACCCCGATCTATCTCGGTGCCACCGCGGTGATCATGCAGCGGTTCACCGCCCGCGCGGCGTGCGAGGCGATCGCGCGACACCGGGTGACCGTGTTGTGTTGTGTCAGCACGCAATTGACGATGCTGATGGCCGACCCGGCCAGCCGGGAGCACGACTTGAGTTCGCTGCGCGTCGTTTTCGCCGGCGGCGAGGCGCTGCCGTACCGGCCGGCCGCCGAATTCGAGGAGCTCACCGGCGCGAAGATCCTGCAGTTCTACGGCTCCAACGAGACCGGGATGCTCAGCGCCACCACGCTCGATGACCCACGCGAGCGCCGCCTGCGCACCGGCGGCCGGATCGTTCCGGAAATGGCGGTACGGCTCTTCGACGGGGACCGGGACGTCACCGAGACCGGGCGCGGCCAGCCCGCCTGCCGGGGCCCGGCGACCAGCCTCGGGTATCTCGGCGGCACCGACCACGACAAGCTCTTCACCGCCGACGGCTGGATGCGCATGGGCGACCTCTGCGAGATCGACGCGGAGGGCTACCTGACCGTGACCGGCCGTACCTCCGACTTCATCCTGCGCGGCGGCAAGAACATCAGCGCGACGCAGGTCGAGGACACCGTCTCGACCCACCCCGCGATCGCGGTGGCGGCGGCGGTTGCGATGCCCGATCCGCTGTTCGGCGAAAAGGTTTGTGTCTATACCGAACTCGTCGACTCCGCCACCCTCGACCTGCCCGGCCTCGTCGATCATTTGCTGGCGCTGGGAGTCTCCAAGGAACTGCTGCCCGAACGGCTCATCGTCGTCGATGAACTTCCCCGATCGTCCGGGGGCAAGGTCGCCAAGGGCCTGCTCCGCGAGGATATTCGAGCCAGGATGGAGGCCGATCATGAACGCTCCTGACGCACGGCGGGGTGGTCTCGAGGTGTGGGCGCCGTCGGTGGTGCCCCCGATCGGCGTCGAGCTGTCCGACGAACAGGCGCTGGCCATCGCGTTCCGCCACCTGGCCGCCATCGGGTTCGCGGAGAACATGGCCGGGCACATCACCTGGCAGCCCGACGGCCAAACCGACATGTTCGTCAATCCGTGGGGACTGTGGTGGCAGGAGCTCACCGCCTCGGACATCTGCGTCGTGGACGGCGACGCGCGGGTGGTGCGCGGTCGCTGGGATGTCACCCCGGCCATCCACATTCACACGGAACTGCACCGGGTCCGCGACGACGCCCGGGTGGTCATCCACAATCACCCGTATTACGTGTGCGTGCTGGCCGCGCTGGGCAGGCTCCCCGAACTGGTGCACCAGACCGGTTCGCTGTACCTCGACGACCTGTGCCTCGTCGATACGTACGACGGGGAAATCGACAGCCCCACCCGCGCCGCGGAGCTCGCCGCGCGCATCGGCGGCGCCAACCTCACGATTCTGGCCAACCACGGCGTGATCGCGACCGGCCGCAACCTGCAAGAGGCCGTCTACCGGGCGGCGTCGATCGAGCGGGTATGCAAGCTGGCCTACGACGTCATGCTCACCGGCAAGGACCCGGTGCAGATGAATTGGTCCGACATGGCGGGCATGCAGCGGTCGCTGATCGAACGCGCCGCCGACGTGTACTGGGCGGGGGCGGCGCGGATGACCATCAAGGCGGACCCCGATGTGCTCACCTGAGTGTGAAACGCGGTCGTTGACCGTGCGCGCAGGGCGGCGACACGCCGGGCTGCTGCGCCGCCGGCTCACCCCCAGAGCCGTGGTTGCACACTCGAAAGCCCAGCGCCGCAAGGAGATTGACGAGTGAAATCGATCGATGAGCTGGCCGGTGACCTTAACTTCACCACGGCCAAGACCGGCGAGCAGCGCTCCGTCACATTCCTGCCGGATCCGCCCCGGGCGCCCCGCCGCTACACCGTGATCTCGGTCGACGACCACATCGTCGAGCCGCCGGACACCTTCACCGGGCGGTTGCCGCGCAAGTTCGCCGACCGCGCCCCCAGGGTCGTCGAGACCGGCGACGGGGGACAGACGTGGGTCTACGACGGCCGGGAGTTGCCCAACGTCGGGTTCAACGCCGTGGTCGGGCGGCCCGTCGCGGAGTACGGATTCGAGCCGGTCCGGTTCGACGAGATGCGCAGGGGCGCATGGGATATCCACGAGCGCGTCAAGGACATGGATCTCAACGGCATCTACGCGTCGCTGAACTTCCCGTCCTTCCTGCCGGGCTTCGCCGGCCAGCGGCTGCAACAGGTGACCACGGATCGGGACCTGGCGCTGGCCTCCGTGCGCGCCTGGAACGACTGGCACCTCGAGGTTTGGGCGGGGTCATACCCCGAACGCATCATCCCCTGCCAGTTGCCCTGGCTGCTGGACCCCGAGCTCGGCGCGAAGATGATCCATGAGAACGCCGAACGCGGCTTTCACGCGGTCACGTTCAGCGAGAACCCGGCGATGCTCGGGCTGCCGAGCATTCACTCCGGCCACTGGGACCCGATGATGGCCGCGTGCGCCGAGACGGGCACCGTGGTGAACCTGCACATCGGCTCGTCCGGGTCGTCGCCGTCCACCACCGACGACGCGCCACCTGACGTGCAGGGAGTGCTGTTCTTCGCCTACGCCATCTCGGCCGCGGTCGACTGGCTGTACTCCGGGCTGCCCAGCCGGTTCCCCGATCTGAAAATCTGCCTGTCCGAGGGCGGGATCGGTTGGGTGGCTGGGTTGCTCGACCGCCTCGACCACATGCTCAGCTATCACGCGATGTACGGCACCTGGCAGGCGCTCGGCGAAAGCCTCACTCCCGCGGAGGTATTCACCCGGAACTTCTGGTTCTGCGCGGTGGAGGACAAGTCGTCGTTCGTGCAGCGCGACCGGATCGGCGTGGACAACATCATGCTGGAAGCCGATTACCCGCATTGCGACTCGACCTGGCCACACACCCAGCAGACGATTCACGAACAGATCGGCGATCTCCCGTCGGACGTGATCCGGAAATTCAGCTGGGAGAACGCGTCTCGCCTGTATCGCCACCCGGTGCCGGTCGAGGTTCAACGGGATCCCGAGGCGTTCTGACGCGGCCGTAACCCACCAATACCGAATGGCGGTGTGACGCCGAAGAAATGGCCGGCGCCCCGTCCTGAGCACAATGCGCAAAAGCTCAAAATCGCTTGTTGCGTGGCTATTGCGCACAAGCGAGTCAACGCCGGCGCGGATCCGTAGCTTCGGATGCAACAGGGTGTCGGGAGCCGCTCGACATCGCACCGAGCAGGAGTCCGCCGTGTTCACTGCGCCAGAACTGACTACGGGTACCAACGCTTATCGCGCGACCACCGAAGCGTCTTTACAGCTTTTGGACGCGAAGCGCGAGGGCTACGTCGAGCGCACGGTCATCACGAGCGACGGCGTGCGACTGGCGGTGCGGGACCACAACCCCACCGGTCGCGACCACACCGTGGTCCTGCTGCACGGTCTTTGCCTGACCCAGGCGAGTTGGGAACTGCAGGTTCGCCACCTGAAGCGGCAGTGGGGCAACCGGATACGGATCATCACCTACGATCACCGCGGCCATGGCGCTTCGACCGGTGCGGACATGCACACGTACCGGATCGACCGGCTCGCCGCCGACCTTGCCGACGTCCTGACCATCTTGCGCGTGAACGGTCCGCTCACGCTGGCCGGGCACTCGATGGGCGGCATGACGGCGCTCGCATACCTGGGCCGTCCCGCCGCCGAACGTCCGGTGGAGCCGCAGGGCCTCGTCCTGGTCGCCACCGCCGCGGGCCGGCTCGCCGAGCGAGGACTCGGCCGCCTGCTGGGCAGCCGCGCGACGGAGCTCGTGTTCGACCTTGTGCACCACCTGCCCCGGCGCGCGACGGACAAGGCGATCAAGGGTGTGGTGCGGCCCGTCTTCGACGGTGTGCTCAAGCTTTCCGGTGCCGACCGCGGCGGGGCCGCCGCACTCACGGCCTCCGCCATCCGCTCGGTGTCGTTGACGACCGCGGCCGGATTCCTGCCCAGCCTGAAGCGTTATGACCAGTACGCCGCGCTGGCCTCCATCGTCGCCAACACGATCGTCATCAGCGGGGGAGCGGACAAAACGACCCCGGCCGAGCACGCCCGGGACATCGCCGCGGGCATCCCGGACGCAACCCACCTGCATCGCCCCGGCGCCGGGCACATGCTTCTGGGCGAGCACCCGCGGTGCGTCGGCGCGGCGATCGACCGCGTCATGGGGATGCCGGCGCTGTCCGAACCCAGCCTGGCCAGCTGACGGCCGTCACGCTCCGAAGGCGAAGCGATTGAGCACGTCGTAATTGCCCATCGGGGTGGCGTTGACCAACCGCCACAGCAGCCGCAGCGGCGCCGACGGTATTCGTTGGTAGAGCGCCCCGACTTGGGACCGCTCGAGGAAGCGCAGCCGCGGGTTCCACCGCTCGATCTCGCGCGCGTCGCCGATGCCCCACTTGGTGATGCCCTTGGTGAGCACCTTGGACAGCCGCGGCGCCATCGCCGAGGCGGTGTCGAAGGCGAGCTCGCCGCCGCGGAACCGATCCGTGACGCGTTGCAGCAGCGCGCGCACCTCGGGCCCGGTGAGGTACATCAGCAGGCCCTCCGCGACCATCAGCGTCGGGCGATCGGTGGGCACCTCGTCCAGCCACGCCCCGTCGGTCACCGACGAGCCGATCATCCGGTAACCGTCGGCGTCGTCGTAGAGCTTGCGCCGCAACGCGATCACCTCCGGTTGGTCGACGTCGAACCACCGCACGCTGTCCGGCGGATCCAGCCGGAAGGCCCGGGTGTCCATGCCGCACCCGAGGTGCAGCACGACGGCGTCCGGATGGCGGCGCAGGAAGGCGGCGCTCCAGTCGTCGAACTGTTTGGCGCGCATGGTGACCAGGTACTGGTTGGACCTGGGCCACGAGGCGCGCCGCATCCGGGCCCAGTCGTAGTCGATGCGGCCCACCGCCTCGGCGGCCGCCTTGTCGTCGAGAATCGGTGCCGGCGAACCGCATTCGTACGCCCGCAGGTAAAGGGTGCACAGGTTCGTCCACTCCACCGAACCCCACCGCACCTCGCTGAAGTCGACCATGCCCGTCCGAGTCATCGCTGTTTTCCCTCCCGGTATTCGTTCCACATCCGCATCAGCTGGTCGCGGTAGTCCCGGGTGCAGAACTCGCAGAAATCGCGGAAGTCCTCGACACGCTGCCGCTGCTCGGCGCGGTCCTCTCCCAGCATGGACAGGGCGAAATCGGCGGGCTCGATGCCCAGCCGCATCAGCGACAGCTGCGTTTCCAGGACGCTGGTGAACCCGCCCGGTGTGACCCGGTAGAGGTGTTGCCGGTTCGGGCTCGGCAAGCGCTGCACCATGCCGCCCTCCAGCAGCTGGCGGGCGACCGTGCTGATCGATGCCTTGCTCACCGACAGCGCGGCGGCCAGCTCGGTCAACGACTGCTGGGGCGGATCGCAGATCAGCAGCCACCCGTAGACCCGGCCCATGGTGCGGGTGGCGCCGAGCAGCTCGAAGAACAGCCCGAGGCGGTCGACGAACTCCGACTCTTCCGGTGACATGGGCCTCGATTAGTTCGTTAAGTATGTACTTAACGTAAGCTACACCAATCGTCCGCCGAGGGGAATCGGAATCAGCGACCGATCAGAGTTCGGCTGCCAGCCGGCGCAGGATGTCGGTGGCGGATTCGGCGGTGGCGTGCCGGTACCCGGTGCCCGCCCACAGGTGGACGTACTCGGGTTTGCCTGCCGCGGCGGCCGCCTTGCGCATCCCGGTGGTCAGGTGGTGAATCGCCGGATAGCCCAGCGGCGCCTGGGCTTCGTGGGCGTCGATGAACGCGTTGCGCAGGCCGCGCGCGGGGCGACCGGTGAAGGCCCGGGTGATCACCGTCTCGGTGTATGCGGGGTCGGTCAGGGCCGCCTGGTGGGTGGCCGACGCGCCGCTCTCGGTGGCGCGCAGCAGAACGGTTCCCACGGCGGCCGCCGCGGCGCCCGCCCGGATCACCTCGGCCACGGCGGCCGGGGTGGCGAGCCCACCGGTGGCGATGATCGGCAACCCGACGGTCACCGCCACCTGCTTGACGAGATCGACGATCGGCACCGGCCGCACCGGCCGGCGCGGCGACAGCGTCCCCGAATGGCCACCGGCGGCGGCCGCCTGCACGGCGAGCATGTCGACCCCGGCTTCGTGGGCTTGCGCCGCCTCCTCGGGGGTCGTCACCGTCTGGACCACGACGGTGTCGGCGCGCTGCAGGGCCGAGATGACGTCGCGCGGAGGTATCCCGAAGGTGAACGACACCATCGGCACCGGGGCGTCGAGCAGCAGGGCGATTTTCTCGTCGAACCTGTCGGTGTCCTCGATAGGCTCCGCCGGCAGGGTAACGCCGAACTGGTCGGCGTCCTTTTGAACGATCGCCGCGTAGGTCCGGTAGCTGTCCGGATCGACCGGCAGCGGGTTGGGCGCAAACAGGTTGATGCCGAACGGGTTGCCTTCGGCGCGGGCCTGTTCGAGTTCCGCGGCGACGGCCTCGACGGTCTTGTAGCCGGCCGCCAGCATGCCCAGGGCACCGGCCCGGGTCGCGGCCGACACCATGGCCGGGGTGGTGGGGCCGCCCGACATCGGGGCGGCGACCAGCGGAATGGACATCCCGAACTGTGCCAGCATTCAACGACAATATCCGCGCCGCCGCAGCGTTCCCTCCCGGCGCCGGACCTGACAGGATGCTTCAGCGTGAAGCGACCCAACTTTTTAGTGATCGTGGCGGACGACCTCGGGTTTTCCGATATCGGCGCATTCGGCGGCGAGATCAACACGCCCAACCTGGATCGGCTGGCCTACGCCGGCGTGCGGTTCACCGATTTTCACTCCGCGCCGGCGTGCTCGCCCACCCGCGCGATGCTGTTGACCGGCACCGACCACCACATCGCCGGCATCGGCACCATGCTCGAGGTCGCGGCGCCCGGTTTCCAGGGCGCGCCCGGCTACGAGGGCTACCTGAACGACCGGGTCGTGGCGTTGCCCGAGCTGCTGCGCGACGCCGGATACCTGACGCTGATGTCGGGCAAGTGGCACCTCGGTGGCACCATCGAGACGTCGCCGTGGGCCCGCGGCTTCGAGCGCTCCTTCGCGTTGCTGCCCGCCGGCGCCAGTCACTACGGGCCGGGCGCGGGCGGCGGGTTCTCGCCGGTGGCAACGCTTTACACCGAGGACGACCGCTTCGTCGGCGTCGGCGACGACTTCTATTCGTCCGACTTCTACGCCGACACCCTGCTGCGCTACCTTCGCGAGCGCCCCGCGGAGGATGACCGGCCGTTCTTCGCCTACCTGCCCTTTCAGGCGCCGCACTGGCCGTTGCAGGCGCCGGGCGAATCCATTGCGCCGTATCGCGGCCGCTACGACGACGGCCCGGACGCATTGCGTGAGGCCCGGCTCGACGCGCTCAAGAAACTCGGCCTGTGCCCGCCCGACGTGGTGGCGCATCCGGTGGTCGCCGACGGCGCTCCCGAGTGGGACGACATGACCGACGACGGGCGCGCGCGCTCGGCCCGCAGCATGGAGGTCTACGCCGGGATGGTCGACCGGATGGATCACAACATCGGGCGGGTGATCGACTACCTGGCCGGCACGGGCGAGCTGGACAACACCGTGGTGATCTTCCTGTCCGACAACGGCGCCGAGGGGGCGATGGTCGAGGCGATGCCGCTTCGTGGCGCCGAGATCGTCGCGCAGATCGAAAAGTATTGCGACAACAGCCTGGACAACCTCGGCGGGCCCACCTCGTTCATCTGGTACGGCCCGCGCTGGGCGCAGGCCGCCACGGCGCCGTCGCGCCTGCACAAGGCGTTCACCACCGAGGGCGGGATTCGGGTGGTGGGCTTTGTCACCTGGCCCGGCTTTGCCCGGCAGGCCGAGATCGGCACGGCCTTCACCACCGTGATGGACATCGCCCCGACCGTGCTCGAGCTCGCGGGCGTCACCCATCCCGGCACCGCCTACCGGGGCCGCGCGGTCGAACCCATGCGGGGCCGCTCGCTGATCCCGTATCTGTCGGGCGACAGCGAGCAGGTCCACGGCGACGACACGGGCACCGGCTGGGAGTTGTTCGGCCGCCGCGCGATTCGGCAGGGCGATTGGAAGGCCGTTTATCTCCCCGCGCCGTACGGTCCGGGAGCCTGGCAGCTCTACGACCTCTCCGCCGACCCCGGCGAGATCGACGACCTCGCCGCCTCGCGGCCCGAGAAGCTGGCCGAGCTGCTTGCGCTGTGGGACCGCTACGTCGAGGAAACGGGCGTGATACTCGGCCCCGTCTCGGTGTTCGACGCCGGCGTATAGCTGCCGAGCGCTCACAGGAAACCGCAAGGCGGGTCGGTTATCTTCGGCGGGTATTTGTGACCGTGCCGGTCGGAGGGGTGGGCATGACGTCGGGTATCGAGAAGTCCATCACAGCCGTCGATCTCGACACCATGACGGCGGCGCGAGAGACGCTCGAGGACTACACGCTGCGATTCGCGCCGCGCAGCTACCGCCGGTGGTCCACGGCGGTGGTGGGCATCTCGGCCCTCGGCGGCATCGCCTACCTCGCCGACTTCGCGATCGGCGCGAACATCGGCATCTCCTACGGCACCGGAAACGCCTTGTGCGGCATCGGGATCTTCGCCGTCGTGATCTTTCTGACCGGGTTGCCGCTGGCCTATTACGCCGCGCGGTACAACATCGACTTGGATCTCATCACCCGCGGTAGCGGCTTCGGGTACTACGGCTCGGTGGTCACCAACGTCATCTTCGCGACGTTCACCTTCATCTTCTTCGCGCTCGAGGGCTCCATCATGGCCCAGGGCCTCCAGCTGGGCCTGCACCTGCCGCTGTGGTTGGGCTACGCCTGCTCGACCCTGCTCATCTTCCCGCTGGTGATCTACGGCATGAAAGTCCTTTCCCGGCTGCAGGTTTGGACCACCCCGCTCTGGCTGATCCTGATGGTGGTGCCCTTCGCCTACCTGCTGATCGGCCACCCGGACTCGATCGGCCAATTCTTCGCCTACGGCGGCCGGGCGGGTAACGGCCAAATGAACATCGGCTCAACATTGTTGGCGGCCGGCGTCTGCCTGTCGCTCATCGCCCAGATCGCCGAACAGATCGACTACCTCCGCTTCATGCCGCCCCGGACGCCGGCCAACGCCCGGAGCTGGTGGACCTGGATGCTGCTTGCGGGCCCCGGCTGGGTCGTCTTCGGGGCGGCCAAACAAGTCATCGGCCTGTTCCTCGCCGTCTATCTGATCTCCAACGTCGCGGGCTCGACGCCCATCGCCAACCAGCCGGTCCACCAGTTCCTGCTGATATACCGCAACTTCATGCCCGACTGGCTCGCGCTGACGCTGGCCGTGATCTTGGTGGTGATCAGCCAGATCAAGATCAACGTGACGAACGCCTATTCGGGCTCGCTGGCGTGGACCAATTCGTTCACCCGCGTCACGAAGCACTACCCCGGGCGCGTGGTGTTCCTCGGCGTGAACCTCGTCATCGCGCTGATCCTGATGGAAGCCAACATGTTCGACTTTCTCAACACCATCCTCGGTTTCTACGCCAACTGCGGCATGGCGTGGGTGGTGGCGGTGGCCTCCGATATCGTCTTCAACAAGTACCTGTTGAAGCTGTCGCCGAAGACACCCGAGTTCCGCCGCGGCATGTTGTATGCCATCAACCCGGTTGGCTTCGGTTCGCTGCTGCTGGCGGCGGGGCTGTCGATCATCGCGTTCTTCGGTGGCCTGGGCGCGGCGCTTCGGCCCTACTCGCCGCTGGTCGCGATCGTCCTGGCGCTGGTGATGCCCCCGATCCTCGCCGCCGCGACGAAGGGCAAGTACTACCTGCGGCGCACCAACGACGGGATCGACATGCCGATGTACGACGACGAGGGCAACCCGTCGGGCGAGCAGTTGAAGTGCCATGTGTGCCATCACGACTACGAGCGGCCCGACATGCTGGCGTGCCACACGCACGGTGCGCACGTCTGCTCGCTGTGCTTGTCCACCGACCGGGTGGGCGACCACGTGCTGCCCGCGCTTGGCTGAGCGCCGCCGTATGCTGGGGCGCTGATGGCCGAGACGACCACGTGCGCCATCGTCGGCGGCGGCCCCGCCGGTATGGTCCTGGGGCTGCTCCTGGCGCGGGCCGGTGTGGAGGTCACCCTGCTCGAGAAGCACGGTGACTTCCTGCGCGACTTTCGCGGTGACACGGTGCATCCGACCACCATGCGGTTGCTCGACGAGCTCGGCCTGTGGGAGCGCTTCACCCGGTTGCACTACAGCGAGGTCCGCAAGGCGAAATTCGAAGCCAATGGGCGCTCGGTGACCTACATCGACTTCGAGCGGCTCGGGCGCCTCGGGCAGCCGCACCCCTACATCGCCATGGTGCCGCAATGGGATCTGCTGAATCTGCTCGCCGAGGCCGCCAAAGCCGAGCCCGGCTTCACGTTGCGGATGCGGACCGAGGTCACCGGGTTGCTGCGCGACGGCGGACGGGTCGCCGGGGTGCGCTACGTCGGACCCGACGGCCCCGGTGAATTGCGGGCCGAGTTGACGGTTGCCTGCGACGGCCGGTGGTCGATCGCCCGTCGGGAGGCCGGGCTGCGCACACGCGAGTTCCCGGTGAACTTCGACGTGTGGTGGTTCAGGTTGCCGCGCGACGGCGATCAGGAATTCTCCTTCTTGCCCCGCTTCGCGCCGGGCAAGGGCCTCGGCGTGATCCCGCGCGAGGGCTACAACCAGATCGCGTATCTCGGACCCAAAGGCACGGACGCCCAGCTGCGCGCGCGAGGCATCGAGGCGTTCCGCCGCGACGTCAGTGCCCTGATACCGGAGGCGGCCGAATCGGTGGCGACGCTCACTTCCATGGACGACGTCAAGCACCTCGACGTCCACGTGAATCGGTTGCGTCGCTGGCACATTGACGGGCTGCTCTGCATCGGCGATGCCGCCCACGCGATGTCCCCGCTGGGCGGTGTCGGTATCAACCTGGCGGTCCAGGATGCCGTCGCGGCGGCAACGACATTGGCGGAGCCGCTGAGGCGGCACCGCGTCACCGATCGCGAACTGGCCGCCGTCGGCCGCCGCCGCGTGGTTCCCACCGCGGTGACCCAAGCCGTGCAACGGGTATTGGCGGCCAGGCTGCTCGGGCCGCTGTTGCGCGGCGCTGACCCCACCCCGCCCGCCGCGCTGTTCGCCCTGGTGGAGCGGCTGCCGTGGTTGTCGGTGGTGCCCGCCTATTTCATCGGCGTCGGGGTTCGTCCCGAGCACGCACCGGCTTTCGCCCGTCGCTGATCCGAAGTCTGATATTGCACAGTGCCGACCGGGCCGCCGAGTGTGGGCTCTATGCACGTCAACCGCCTCGAATGCATGCATAGGGCCCACGGTCGAACGGGGGTACAAGCGTGTGGCCGGGTGCTAGCGTCAGGTCCGTGTCTGGACACGGAAAGCCGATCCGGTTCGGGATCCTGGGCGCGGCCAACATCGCGCCCCTGGCGCTCGTCAACCCGGCGAAGGGAAACGACGAGGTCGAGGTGGCCGCCGTCGCGGCGCGCGATGCTTCGCGTGGGCAGGCCTTCGCGGATAAACACGGGATCGCCCGCGTGCACGACAGCTACGACGCGCTGATCGCCGACCCGGACCTCGACGCGATCTACATCCCGCTGCCGAACGGGCTGCACGGCAAGTGGACCCGGGCCGCCGTGGCCGCCGGCAAGCACGTCCTGTGCGAAAAGCCCTTCACCGCCAACGCCGCCGAGGCGCGTGAAATCGCCGAATTGGCAGCGAATTCCGACCGTGTGGTGATGGAGGCATTCCACTATCGCTACCACCCGCTGAGCCGGCGCATCGAGGAGATCATCGCCTCGGGCGAGCTCGGCGAGCTCAAGCGGGTGGAGGCGGCGCTGTGCTTTCCGCTGCCGAAATTCGCCGACATCCGCTACAACTATTCGCTGGCCGGCGGGGCGACGATGGACGCCGGGTGCTACGCGGTGCACATGGTGCGCACTTTCGGCGGCTCCACCCCGGAAGTCGTCTCGGCACAGGCGAAATTGCGCGACCCGCGGGTCGACCGGGCCATGACTGCCGAGGTGAAGTTCGCCGCCGGGCACACGGGCCGGGTGCGCTGCTCGATGTGGTCGTCGAGGCTGCTGGAGATCAGGGCCCGCGTGGTGGGGGAACGCGGCGAGGTGCGGGTGTTGAATCCCGTGCTGCCCCACCTCATCAATCGGCTGAGCGTCCGAACGCCCGCCGGCAGACGCGTGGAGCGGTTCCCGCGCCGCACCTCCTACGCCTACCAGCTCGACGCTTTCGCCGGTGCCGTGCTACGCGGCGAGCCGTTCGAGACGACCCCCGAGGACGCGATCGAGAACATGACCGTCATCGACGCCATCTATGGCGCCGCCGGACTTCCCGTGCGGGAACCAAGCTGAGCTTGCGGTGCGGGCTTTCGTCTGCCCCGCCTGTCGCGGCTTCGCACCGTTCGAGTCGCGGCACTGCCCGACTTGCTCGGCCGAGCTCGGATTGCACCTTCCGAGCCGCAGTCTGGTCGCGACCTCGTCGGGCACGGCCGTCATCGACGGCGACGTCTGGATTGCGTGCACCCGGGCCGCGAGCCTTGGCTGCAACTGGTTGGTTCCCGAGGATCCCGAATGGGGTGGCCCGCAGGGCAGATGCGTGGCCGATTCCCTCGTTCGCCGCGAGCCCGAGGCGGACGACACCATCGCGATGGAAAAGCTGGTACCTACCGGGATCGCCTTGCGGCGGTTGGTCTATCAGCTCATCGACATCGGGCTGCCCGTCGACCCGTACTGGCAGAGACAGGGTGGCGTCGCGTTCGATCTGCTGTCCAGCTACAGCGGCCGCGAGCGGGTGGTGATCGGGCACGCGAACGGGGTGATCAGCATCGATCTGGTCGAGTCACTCGACGCCTACCGCGAGTCGATGCGGGTGCGTCTCGGCGAGCCCTACCGCACCATGCTCGGTCATTTCCGCCACGAGGTGGGGCACTACTACCAGAACATCCTGGTGGAGACCGGCCCCGGCGCCGCGCGTTATCTCGGCGAGTGCCGCGAAATCTTCGGCGACGAGCGCGCTGACTATCAGGGCCAGATCGAGCGGCACTACCAATTCGGCGCCCCGGCGAACTGGACCGATTCCTATATTTCCGAATACGCGACGATGCACCCCTGGGAGGACTTCGCCGAGTGCTTCGCCCATTACCTGCACATCACCGGCACCATCGACACCGCGCGGGAGTCCGGCCTGGTATTGCGCGCGGACGGGGTCCGCTTCTCGATGCCGGGGGATGTCACTCCGCTCTCGTCCTACGAGGACGCCCCGATCGAGCGCTTGCTGGCGGACTGGAAGTGGTTGTCGCTGTGCTTCAATCGGGTGAACACGGCCATGGGCAAGGCTCCGCTCTACCCGTTCGACATTCCCCCGGCCGTGGTCTGCAAGCTGGCGTTCGTGCACAAGGTGATCCGCGAGACGGCACGTGCAGCGAAAGCCGATCGTTAATACCGTCAAGTCGGACGCGAGGAGACTCGGATGTGTCGATGGGTTGGATACCTGGGCAGCCCCATCGCCCCCAGGGAGTTGCTCCACGATCCGCCGCGCTCGCTGATCGAGCAGAGCCGCAGGCACGCGCCGAACATGGAGATCCCCAACGGGGACGGTACGGGCCTGGGCTGGTACGAGCACCGCGACGAGCCGGCGCTGTTCCGCAGCATCACCCCGGCATGGGGCGACGAAAACCTGTTGGAATTGGCGACGGAGATCCGCACCCGGCTGTTTGTCGCCCACGTGCGCGCCGGCACCGGGACCCCGGTGCAGCAGACCAACTGCCACCCGTTCCGTTACCGCAATTGGCTTTTCGTGCACAACGGACACGTCGCCGGATATCAGCGGCTGCGCCGCGACCTGCTACTGGCCGTGCACCCCGACTTATTCGGCAACATAGCGGGATCCACCGATTCGGAGCTGATGTTTCATCTCGCGCTGACGTTCGGCCTGGCGGACGACCCGATCGCCGGGATCGCCCGGATGGCAGGGTTTGTCGAAGCGACCGCCGCGGCCGCCGGCGTGGCCGAGCCGGCGCTCCAGATGACGGTGGGGGTGAGCGACGGCGTGCGCCTGTACGCGGTTCGTTACGCCAGCGGACCGGAGGCGAATACGCTTTTCGTGAGTGAAGATCCGGAGTCGGTGCGGATGCTCTACCCGGCCGAGGAGGCACCACGGCATTTCGCCGACGATTCCCGCGTGGTGGTTTCCGAACCGCTGACGCATCTGCCGGGGATGTGGCGAGAAGTGGCCGCGGGGACCGCGCTGATCATCGGCAGGGACATCGAGGAGCGAGCCTTTCGGCCGATGGCCGCCTGATGCGGGTCAGGAGACTTCGCACAGCAGGCGACGGGCGGCCTCGACGCAGGGGCGGATGCGTTCGATCGGGCTGACACCCTCCAGCGCCAGCGCTCGTCGGGGCACTTCGATTTCGATCACGGTCTCGGCCGGCAGCGCGGAAAGGATGTCGCGCAGCGGCAGTTCGCCCTCGCCGGGAACCATGCGCTCGAACATGGCCTCCTCCATGTAGTTATCCGCACGCGGCTGCAGCGTCGTGTCGTTGATTTGGGCGTAACCGATGATGCCGGGATCGAGGGCCGCGACCTCGGCCGCACCCCCGCCAGATCGCACCAAATGCATCGTGTCGATCAGCAAGCGGAATTCGGGGCGCCCCACGTGCCGCCGGGCGGCCAGCGCGGTCGGCAGGTCGCCGACCGTCAGGCCTGGTACCGGTTCGACGACGGTCTGGATGCCGCGTTGCGCGGCGAGCTCGGTCAGGATCGCGAACTGGTCGAAGCTGCGGCCGAGGTCCGGGTCGAGGCTGACGACGTTGATCCGCGGAACGCCGAGCTCGGCCAGCGCGTCGAGATCGCCTGCGAACGAGCCCATTTCGGCGTCGGGCATGACCAGGAACCCGTCGCCGAGCGAGATCGCCACGCCGCGGTGATCCATGGCGGCCAGCACCTCCCGCCGCAGACTCGGATCCTTCAGCGAGAACGTGGGGAACCCGAGCGGTATTAGGGGCAGCCCCCGCACCACCGCGGACATGTACCGGCAGCCGAGATCCGCGGTGAGTTCCACGAATTCCACTGGCGGGAGGCCGAACCCGCACAGGAAGCCTACGCCGAGCCGGTCCACCTCAGGCGGGCCGCCCCGCCAGTTGGGCCAACTGGTCGGCGGCCTGGGCGGTTTGGGTGGTGAGCGCGATCTTGCCGTACGTCACCTGTTCTTCGATGATCGGCGCTTCCAGCACGACGTCGTCGCGAATGAAGGCCACGTGGTCTTTGAGATGCGCGGCGGTGTACGCCGCCCATGCCGCCGACGACGACGGGTCCATCGTCAGACTCACCTCATAGAAGCCCGATGTCAGCGCCTTGGGCTGGTCCACGCGCGTGAGCGTGAGGCGCATCGCCTCCGGACCCAGCGTGTACACGGTCGTCTTGGCGAGGTCGCAGGTGACCAGAGCGTTGGCCGGCGCGGCGGGCGCGTGCGGATCCGTCGCGGGGCACTTGGCGGGCGGGGCCGGCTGGGACTTTTGCACGGGCCGAACGGGTAACGGCTGGATGCTCGCCGCGGGCGCCGCCGGCGCCGTCGTGGACGTCGTCGTTGTGGGCGAGGCGCTGGTGGTGGACGTGGCGGGCGGGGCGCCGTGCTGCGTCGAGTGGCAGCCACACAGCACGGCGCCGAGCACAAGGACGCTCGTGAGCCTGCGGGTGGTCATCACGCCATTGCACCACACGTTTATCGGAGCAACGGCTGACCCGACGCGGCGATGCGGCTACCTCTTTACCGACACTACGAATATAGAGTAGCGTCACGGTCTGAGAAAACGCGATGGATAAACGACGAAAGCCTAACCCCACCGAGCGCCGCCGCGACCTGTGTGATGCGGCGATTCACCTGTTGGCCCAGGACGGCGCCAAGGGGCTGAGCCACCTCAAGGTCGACCGCCGGGCCGGTGTGCCGGACGGCACCACCTCGTTCTACTTCCGGACCCGATCGGCGCTGCTGCGGGCGGTGGCCGAGCGGCTGGCCGAGCTGGACCTGGCCACCCTGCAGACGGTCGCCGACGACGGCTCCGCCGACCGCCCACACCACCCCTCGCCGTCACGGTTGTCCCAGGTCGTGATCCAGGCCGGCAGCGGACCGCAATTGGTGCGGACGAAGGCCCGCTACGAACTGACGATGCAGGCCGCCCGCGACCCCGCGCTGGCCGCGATCCTGCAGCAGGCCACGGACGGCTTCACCAAGCTGCACCGGGAGATCCTGGTGCAGCTCATGCCCCGCGGCGGAGAGCTGGAACC
This sequence comes from Mycobacterium paraense, assembly GCF_002101815.1. Lineage (GTDB taxonomy): Bacteria > Actinomycetota > Actinomycetes > Mycobacteriales > Mycobacteriaceae > Mycobacterium > Mycobacterium paraense. The sequence goes on from NZ_LQPM01000014.1 coordinate 90,719, forward strand.
GGCCGTGGTCGAGGACCTGAGCAATATCACGCTCACCTTCATCAACGGGCTGCTGCTGCGGTTCGCCCACGGCGACCGCATCATCGACAGCCCCGAGCAACTCGACGGGATCCTGACCGCGATCGCGACGGGCCTTCTGAAGAGTTCGGACAAGGGACGGCTGACCCGGACCGGCGACGCCCCGACGGGCCGCCGGCGGGCGGTCGCCTCGGGTTGAGCGCGCCGCCATGTCTCGCCCCGCCGGCTCTTGCCAGGGCACCCGCCGTGTGGTTCTCTACGAGAATAGAGTGATGCGGCATTCACGGGCTTTAAGCGGAATGTACAAATCGACCGGACCGATTCCGGAAATGGCAGCGGCAGGAGAGATTTCGTGACGACGAGCACCGACAGCGACGTCCATTTCGACCCGTACGACGTCGACCTGATCGCCGACCCGTATCCGATGTTCGCCCGCCTGCGCGACGAGGCGCCGCTCTACTACAACGCCGAATACGACTTCTACGCGTTGAGCCGGTACGCCGATGTCACCAAGGCGCTCGTCGACCACGCCACCTTCAGCTCCGCGCGGGGCGCCATCCTCGAGCTCATCAAGGCCAACCTCGAAATCCCCTCGGGGATGCTGATCTTCGAGGACCCGCCGATCCACGACGTTCATCGCAAGCTGTTGTCACGCATGTTCACGCCACGGCGGATCGCGGCGCTCGAGCCCATGATCCGCGAGTTCTGCGCTCAGCTGCTGGATCCCCTGGTGGGGTCGGGGCGATTCGATTTCGTCACCGACCTGGGCGCGCAGATGCCGATGAAGGTCATCAGCTCGCTGCTGGGCATCCCCGACGACGACCAGGAGTACATCCGCGACCGCGGCAACGCCCAGCTCCGCACCGAGGCCGGCAAGCCCATGAGCGCGGCCCAGCACGGCCTGTCGGTGGGCGAGCAATTCGAGGCCTACATCGACTGGCGCGCCGACCATCCGTCCGACGACATCATGACCGAATTGCTCAACGTCGAATTCGTCGACGAAACCGGCACCACGCGGCGGCTGACCCGGGAGGAGATACTGGTCTACCTCAACGTGGTCGCCGGCGCGGGCAACGAGACGACCACGCGGCTGATCGGTTGGGCCGGAAAGGTTCTCGCCGAACACCCGGGCCAGCGTCGCGACCTCGCCGAAAACCCGCAACTCATCCCGCAGGCCATCGAGGAGTTGTTGCGTTACGAGCCGCCCGCGCCGCACGTCTCGCGGTACGTGACCCGCGACGTCAGCCTGCACGACCGGACTGTGCCCGAAGGCAGCGTGCTGATGATGCTGATCGGGTCGGCATGTCGCGACGAGCGCCAATTCGGCCCCGACGCCGCGGAATTCAACATCCATCGGTCGGCCCGCCCGCACCTGACCTTCAGCGTCGGCACCCACTTCTGCCTGGGTTCGGCGCTGGCGCGGCTGGAAGGCCGCGTGGCCCTGGAGGAGATCCTGAAAAGGTTCCCCGAGTGGGAGATCGACCTGACCAAGGCGCAGCTCAGCCCGACCTCGACGGTGCGGGGCTGGGAGTCGATGCCGGCCGTGGTGCCGCGATGACCGGGCGCGTGGCGGGCAAGGTGGCGTTCATCAGCGGCGCGGCCCGGGGCCAGGGCCGCAGCCACGCGGTGCGCCTGGCGCAGGAGGGCGCCGACATCATCGCCGTCGACGTGTGCGGCCCCATCGACAACCTGGCGTATCCGCACTCCACGCCTGACGACCTCGCCGAAACCGCCGATCTGGTGAAGGCGCAGAATCGCCGCATCGTGACCGCGCAGGTCGACGTGCGCGATTACGACGCGCTCAAGGCCGCGGTGGACGGCGGGGTGGAGCAGCTCGGCCGACTCGACATCATCGTCGCGAACGCCGGCATCGGCACCTTCGGCAACAAGCTGCACAAGATCGGCGAGAAGGTCTGGCAGGACATGATCGACGTCAACCTCTCCGGCGTCTGGCACACGGTGAAAGCCGGTGTGCCGCACATCATCGCGGGCGGACGCGGCGGCTCCATCGTGCTGACCGGCTCGGTCGGGTCGCACAAGGCCATGGCCTACACCGGGCATTACATCGCCGCCAAGCACGGCGTGATCGGCCTGATGCGCGCCTTCGCCGTCGAGCTGGGCCAGCACATGATCCGGGTGAACTCGGTGCACCCCAGCCAGGTCAACACGCCGATGACGATGAACGACGTGACGTTTCGGCTGTTTCGGCCGGACCTGGAGAATCCCGGACCCGACGATTTCGCGCCGTTCTCGCAGATGACGCACACGTTGCCGGTGCCCTGGGTGGAGGCCGCGGACATCAGCAACGCCGTCCTGTTCCTCGCCTCCGACGAATCTCGTTATGTCACCGGTGTTTCGCTGCCCGTCGACGCGGGCGCATTGCTCAAATAGCACTCAAATAGCAGAAGTGGAGAAAGACCTCATGCCCGAATACGACTACGAAGAGCTGAAGAAGGAAGCCGAGCAGTACATCAGGTTCGAGAAGGACAAGAAGAACCGGATCGCCTACATCACCTTCGACCGTCCCGACGCGCAGAACGCCACCACCCTGGGGATGCGGCAGAACTACGCCGACCTGATCCACAAGTGCAACGTCGACGACGACGTCAAGGTGGTGGTGATCCGCGGCGAGGGCGAGGATTTCGGCAGCGGCGGGGACCTGCCCGAACAGCGGCCGATGCTGGAGAACCCCGGCCTGCCGCTGCATCACGAGCTCGCGATCAACGACGACGACGTCAAGTACCCGCCGGGCGGCTCGTATCGGTACCTGTCCACCGTCACGGACTTTTACGCGAAGGCCCGCGCCGGCAACCGCCCACTGCAGGAGCTGCGCAAGATCAGCATCATCGAGGCCAAGGGCTACTGCTACGGGTGGCACTTCTACCAGGCGGGCGACGCCGACCTGGTGATCTCCTCCGACGACGCGCTTTTCGGGCACCCGGCCTTCCGCTACGTGGGCTGGGGACCTCGGCTGTGGTGGTGGGCCGAGACGATGGGCCTGCGGAAGTTCTCCGAAATGCTGTTCACCGGGCGGCCGTTCAGCGCCAAGGAGATGTACGACTGCGGCTTCGTCAACAGCGTGGTGCCCCGCGAAAAGCTGGAGGAGGAGACGCTGAAGTACGCGATGGCCTGTTCACGCTCCCGCCCGACGGACACGGTCGCGGTCCAGAAGACGTTCCTGGAGCTCTACAAACAGCACAAGGGCGAATACTTCGGCAGCCTGCTCACCGGGATGGTCGAGGGCATGCTGCCGCTGATCCAAAACGACGCGCAGGAGGTCGATCTCACCGAGGGCACCTTCGAGAAGGGCCTCAACAACGTGGTCAAGGACAACGACCTGAACTTCCCGCCGGAATGGCGCCTCAGCCGTTCGGGCCGAAAGAAGCCCTGATCGCTTTGAGAGGGCGCCCATGCCGGCACTGAGGGGCATCCGGGTCGTCGAGTTGGCCGAAACCGTCGCGGGGGAGTACTGCGGCAAGCTGCTGGCCGATTTCGGCGCCGAGGTGATCAAGGTCGAGTCCGCGGAACGCGGCAGCCCCACCCGCGCCATGGCGCCTATCCTCGCCGACGGGTGCGAGGGCAGCGCGCTGTTCGCCTACCTCAACACGAACAAACGCTCCGTCGTGCTGGACGATGCCGATCGCCTGCACGACCTGATCGGCACCGCGGACGCGGTGATCGAGGACCGCACGGCGGGCTGGTCCGAACGGCAGATGGCGGCGGTGGTCTGCTCGATCACGCCGTTCGGCCGGGACGCGCCCGCGGAGTTCGACAATGCCAAGAGCATCAACGTGTTCCACGCCAGCGGCTGGGGGTACCACACGCCCAGCCACGCCGATCCCGACAGGCCGCCGCTGCAGGGGCCGGGCCGGTTCCTGGTCGACTACGAGGCGGGACTCGACGCGGCCCTGTGTGTCGCGGCGGCGCTGTTCCGGCGCCTGCACACCGGCGAGGGCGAATTCATCGACGTGTCACAGCAGGCCGTGCTGGCCTCCCGTGCCGACTGCATCCTGGGGCGGTTCCTCACCGGCGAGGTTCCCGCCGAGGGGCATCGCGGCGATTACGATCAGGCGGGCCCGGCGGCGTTTTTCGCCTGCGCCGACGGGTTCGTCTATCTCTACATGACCAGCCGCGCCCACTGGCGCGGCGTGCGGGAACTCATGGGGCATCCCGACTGGCTGACCGCATTCGACGACGACTGGCTCGAGTTCTCCGTCACGGCGGAAAAGGTCGCCACGTTCCGGCGGGGATTCGCCGCGTGGGTCCAAGGCTTGGACAAGGAGTCCGCCGCCGACCGGGCGCAGCGGCTGGGGGTGCCGCTGGTCCCCGTCAACGATGCCGCCGACCTGCATCACTTGCCGCAGTACCGCCACCGCCGCTTCTTCCAGCGCGTGCACCATCCGGTGCTGGGGGATGCGGCATACCCCACCGTGCCGTACGCGCTCAGCGCGTCGCCGGCCCGAATCGCCTCCGCCGCACCCGCTCTCGGCCAGCACAGCGCCTCGATCCTGGGCGGGGCCCAGGGGCCGCGCACACCGCCGTCGGTCAAGGAGCCGCAACTCAAGCCGCCCAAGAACCCGCGCGGCGGCCCGCTGGAGGGCGTGCGCGTCGTCGAGCTCACCAAGGTGTGGGCCGGCCCGTACGCGGGCAAGCTGCTGGCGATGCTGGGCGCAGAAGTGATCAAGGTCGAGACGGCGACCGCACCGGAGGAGATGCGGGCCTACGGCGGCACCGACATCAACCACGCCCCCTACTTCCTCAGCATCAACCCCGAAATCCTCAGCGTGGACCTCGATATCAAGTCCGCCGAAGGCATGGCGCGGCTGCGCGAGCTGATCGCCCGCAGCGACATCGTCATCAACAACTTGCGACCGGGCGCCATGGAGCGCCAGGGCTTGGGCTATGAACAACTGGCGGCCATCAAGCCGGACATCATCTCGGTGTCGATCAAGATGTGGGGCAACGACGGACCGCTCGGCCATCAAACCGGCTATGCGCCCTGCTTCGCCGCGCTGGCCGGGCTCGCCTCGCTGGTCGGCTACCCGGGCGGCCCACCGCTCGGGACCAGCATGCGCTATGGGGATTCCACGGTCGGCGCGGCCGCCGCGTACGCCGCCGTGGTGGCGCTGCTGCATCGGGAGCTCAGCGGCGAGGGCCAGTTCGTCGACGTGTCGGCGGTGGAGACCCTGTCGTCGATGATCGGCGACTGCCTGCTGGAGCAAAGCCTCACCGGAAAACGCCTGGGCCCCAACGGCAACGGGCACGCCGACCTGTGCCCGCACGGGTGCTATCCCTGCGCGGACGATTCCTGGGTCACGGTGGCCGTGGCTGACGACGCCGAATGGCGCGCCCTGTGCACCGCGCTCGGCGCCGCGGCGCTTGGCGACGAAGCAAGGTACGCCACCGCGCAGGGGCGACACCGTCACTCCGTCGCGCTCGACGCCGAGCTGGCGCGGCTCACCCGCAGCCACGACGCCGAGGAACTCGCGCGCCTGCTGCGTGCGGCGGGAGTGTCGGCGGGCAAGAGCGCCACCGCGGCGGACGCGATTGCCGATCAACGGTTGTGGGACCGCGGGTTGTATCGCTTCGTCTCCGATCATCGGGAGGGCCAGCGCCCGATACTGGGGCCGTCGTGGCGGATGGCGCGCGCCCCGGCGCGGATCGAGCGCGGCGCCCCGGACCTGGGTGAGGACACTGAGTACGTGCTGCGGGAGATCCTGGGCACCGGGACACCGGCGGGAGGCCAATCATGACGGCGACACTGGCGGGCACGGCGGCGTTGGTGACCGGCGCCAGCAGCGGCATCGGAGCGGCGGCGGCGAAAGCGCTGGCCGCCGAAGGCGCCGCGGTGGCCCTGCTGGCGCGCCGCGCCGACCGGCTCGCCGACCTGAAAAGCGAGATCGAATCCGCCGGGGGCACAGCGCTGGTGGTGACCGCCGATGTCACCGACGCCGCGCAGGTGTCGGCGGCGCTGCAACGAGCCGTCGCCGAGCTGGGCCGGCTTGACACCGTGGTGAACAACGCCGGGCTGATGCGCTCCGGGCCCGCGGCCGAGGCCGACCTGCAGGACTGGGATGACATGGTCGCGGTCAACGTGCGCGGCGTCCTGTATGTCGCCCGGGCGGCGCTCCCACACCTGATCGAGGCGGCCGCCAGCTCGCCGCGCGGCGTCGCCGACCTGGTCACGATCGGATCCACGGGCGGCTGGGTGGCGCGACCGAACACCGCGGTGTATTCGCTGACGAAGTTCGGCGTGAATGCGTTCAGCGAGGGCATCCGCCAGGAGATGCTCGGGAAGCGGGTCCGCGTCGGGATCGTCAGCCCCGGCACCGTCGACACCGAAATCTTCGCGCATCTGGCGGAACCGGCGCGCGCGGCCGTCGAGCGGCAGACCGCCGGCATGGTCAAGCTGCGTCCGGAGGACATCGCCGACGCGGTGCTCTACATGGTGACGCGAGATCGCCGGGTGGCCGTCAACCACATGCTGGTGCGAGCGGCCGAGCAGACGTGGTGATCGGCGACCAGTTCGGCCTTGCTATCCCGGCCGGCCCGGCGGCGTTACGCAGCGGCGGGGTACGGTTTCTCACCGAGGCGTTTCGGGCGTCCGGTGTGCTCGCCGCCGATAACGCCGTCACGAGCGTCACCGGGTTCCGCGAGGTCGGCGGCGGCAGCACCGGACGCAAAGTCGTCCTGTCGGTGGAATACGACAGGCCGCAGCCCGGCCTGCACGCCGACTTGTTCGTCAAGTTCTCCCGCGATCTCGACGATCCGATCCGCGATAGGGGAAGGACCCAGATGGAGCCGGAGGTTCGATTCGCGGCGCTGTCGCGGGTGCCCGGCTTTCCCATCGCCGTACCGGCCGTGCAATTCGCCGACTACCATCGCCCGAGCGGAACCGGCATCCTGATCACCGAGCTAATACCGTTCGGCCGCAACGGGATAGAGCCGCAATACCACAAATGCCTCGACTACGAGCTGCCCGATCCCGTCGAGCACTACCGTGCGCTGCTGACCGCGCTGGGTCGCCTCGCCGGCAGCTACGGATCGGCGACGCTGCCGCGCCGGCTGGCCGCGCACTTCCCGCTCAACGTGCAGGGCGCCACCGTCGGAGAACGAGCACCGCATGACGCCGAGAGGGTGAACCGGCGCCTGGCCCAACTTGCCGACTTCGTCGAAGCTAGGCCCGGGCTGGTACCCGCCAACGTCCGCTCGCGAGAGTTCTTGGGCCGCTTACGCGAAGACGTGTCGCGGGTCGTACGCCACGAGCACGCGGTGATGCGCCAGCTGGCCGCCGACTCCGATTACGTCGCCCTGTGCCACTGGAACGCCAACATCGACAACGCGTGGTTTTGGCGCGATGCCGGCGGAGCCCTGCGCTGCGGCCTGCTGGACTGGGGATGCGTCGGACAGCTGAACATGGGCATGGCCCTGTGGGGAGCCATGTCGGGCGCCGAAACCGACTTGTGGGACGGGCATTTCGGCGAATTGGTAGCGCTGTTCATCGCGGAAGTGCAGCATTGCGGCGGGCCGCGACTCGATCCCGGCCGCTTGCGCCGCCATACTCTGCTCTATGCGGCGGTCATGGGCGTCGCCTGGTTGCTGGACGTGCCGGCGTTGATACACAAGCGATTCGGCGCCGCCGCGCCCGCAAGCCGCACCGATCCGCGGATCAGGAACCACGAAAGCCTGCGTGCGCCGCTGCAGATGATGTCCAACCTGCTGAACCTCTGGGAACGGCACGGCGTCGGCGACCTGCTCGACGCGGCCCTGGCCGAGGAGGACTCCGTCAGCCCGCCGGCAGCTTGAGCACCAAACCGTGAGCGTCATCGTCCTCCCAGGGGAGGCCGCCTCCGGTCGCCCGGGAACCGACGTGATCGGTGACGTACACGCTGTTGCCGCCGGGATCCACCGCCAGGCCCAGTGGGTCGATGAAGGGGGGTGCCCCGCGCAGCTCGATCCAGGTGTCCGAGCCGGGCGGCAATTTCAGCAGGCCTCCGGCGAGCCCGGTGAAGGCGTACAGGTTGCCCGCGGTGTCCACCGCCAGGTCCTGCTCGCCCGAGCTGAAGCCTTTGCCGGAATTGTCGGGGGCCGACGGCAATCGGGTCCACGCGCTGGGTCCGGGCGCCAACTTCAGCACGTACTTGTCCGACTGGCCGCGGTAGCGGCTCTTGCTGAAGCCGGCGTAGACGTTGCCGGCGGCGTCTACCACCACGTCGCCGTCGGGAGCGGCCCCGAGCCCGGAGGTCGGCAGCAGGGTTGAGGTGTGAGCGCCGGCGGGCAGCTTCATTATCCTGCCGTCGCCGTGGTCGACCACGTACACGTTGCCGGCGCCGTCCACCGCGACACCCTCGGGAAATCTCAGCCCTCTGAAGGGCAGCACGGTTTGGGTGCTCGACCCGGCCGCCAACTTGACCACCTGGTTGTGGCAGCTGTCGGCGACGTAGACGTTGCCGGCGGCGTCCACGGCCACCCCGCCGACAGAGGCCTCGATGTTGTTGTCGCACATGTCGAGGCCGGTGAAGGGCAGCACGGTCTGGATGCCTGATCCAGCCGCCAGCTTCAGCACGCGATTGGTGTGCGTGTCGGTGACGTAGACGTTGCCGGCGGCGTCCACCGCCACACCGTGCGGGGCGCGCAGGTCGGTGAACGGCAGCGCGAACGGCCGTTCCCTGTCGGCCTTCAGCTGGTCGGCCTTCAGTTGCTGCTTGTTCCAGATGTTGCTGGCGACAAACATCATCGCGGGGGCGACGACGAACATGACCACGGCAAAGATGACGCCGTAGATCCAAAGTTTGCGTTTGGGCCGAGCCAGCGGTGTGACGGCCGCGGACGCGTCGGGTCCGGCCCTGTCCTCGAGACGCGGTGCGAGGTCGAACTTCTCGACGAGGGTCAGCCAATCCACATCCGAGACGACGAACGCCGGCTCGTCCTCCTGGGCCACCTCGCCGCGCCACGAAAACCGGTAGGTGAGCTTTGTCCTGCCGCTCCAGCTCGCCTGCGGGGGGCCGGCGAAATCCGGACACCCGATGGTCAGCGGTGCGGAATCGGCAACGCGCACAACCAGGACGGGCGAAGTCACCGTGCCCGCGTAAGGCATCGAGCGTGTGCTTGCGCCCGGTGTCGCCGTGACGTGCTCGGGAGAAGCCGAGGCAATGCGCGCATGGCTCGCCACGTCGACCACCGAGATCGCATCGTCGGCAACATCGATCGCCAGGCTCGCCTGCGGCGGGTTGGCATTCAGCCGCAGCGCCGTCGCGGTGTTCTTGAACATCCCCAAAAACGACGACGAATACATTCTCGCGGGGTTCGGGACCAGCAGGCAACGAGTCGGTTGCCCCGGTGCGGGCGCGGGAACGTCCAGCCCCCGCGAACGCCCGACGATCGCGAGGAGATCGTCGAATTCCGCGGCCCCCATCGACGCGTCCACCGCGTCGACGGCCGGTGCCTCCAAGGGCGTTTCGGGGGCGATGCGACGGTCTTGCCCGCCGACGACAAACCGATGGCCGCCACTGTGCAGATGAAGCGCCGCGCCTTTCGAGGTGCCGCCGTACCCCGGCAGAGTCCAATTCCCCAGCCTTGCGTCACCGAAGGGAAAGACGTCGCCCGGCCTCGCGCTGACCGTCAGGCTGGTGTCGCCCACATCGATGAGTACTTTCTTCGCGCGATTGACGCGGCGCTGAAACGCCGCGTATGCGGGCATGGCGAGCAGGAAGAACGCGATGAACACCACGGTGCCGCCGACCGTCATCACGTTGTCGGACCCAACGAGCGCACCAACCAGGAAGAGCGCCATGTACATCGCGCCGAGCGACGCGATGCCCCCGAACATCAGCACGTAGGTGTACTTCATCATCTGCTTGGTGCTGGGCGGGGCGGCGGATGCCACGAATTGCCGCGACGGCGACTGGGCGGCAAAGCGCTTCCGGTCGGCAAGCTGATGCTCCAGATCGGCGATCCGCTTCTCGGCGTCGTCCTGATCGATCAGCGGATCGTCCATCGTGTTCCTTTCGCTACCGCAGGCCGAAAGGTACGGCCGATCACTTGCGAAATTCTTGCCGTCTGCTTCGCTACCGATCCCAATTCCGGGATTTTGTCAGCACATCGTCGCACCAGATGGCGGCGGCCGCGGCAAATCGACGAATGTCGGAAATCCCCTGTGTCACTTTAGTTTCAGTGGTCCCAAGGCGGGCGTTTTTGTCGGTGGGTGTTCGTAGGTTGGGGGCATGGGCGCGAGCAGTCGTGAGGAGATCGTGGAGGTCTTCGACGCGCTCGATCACGCTGTGGACCGCTTGTGCGCGTTGTCCTTTGACGTGTTCACCACCCCGGAACGGTTACGGGCCCTGGAGCGCCTCGAAAAGGTGGCGCGGCGGCTGCGCGCACCCCAGCACGGGTTGATCAACCAACTCGAGGCCCAAGCCAGCAAGGCCGAGTTGGGCGGCACGCTGCGCTCGGCGCTGGCCGACCGGTTACGCATCACCAAAACCGAGGCCGGCCGGCGCGTCGAGGAGGCCGAGGATCTCGGTGAGCGCCGCGCACTGACCGGTGAGCGGCTGGCGCCGCACCTGGCCGCGACTGCCGCCGGCCAACGCCAGGGGTTGATCGGTGACGGGCATATCAAGGTGATCCGCAGCTTTTTCACCCAACTGCCCGCCCACGTCGACGTGTTTACCCGCGCGCACGCCGAAGCCGACCTGGCCGGCAAGGCCCGCGCGTATCGCCCCGACGAGTTAGCCAAATACGCCCAACGCCTCATTGGCGTGCTGCACCCCGATGGGGAGTTCAGCGACGCCGAACGGGCCCGTAAACGCGGCATCACCCTCGGCGCGCAGCAATGCGACGGCATGTCACGCCTCAGCGGGCTGATCACCCCGGAACTGCGGGCCGCCATCGAAGCCCTGCTGGCCAAACTCGCCGCCCCCGGCGCCGGCAACCCCCACGACGACATCCCCGTCGTCGACGACACCCCCGACCAGGAGGCGGCACGACGCGACACCCGTTCCCCAGGCCAGCGCAACCACGACGCATTCCTGACCGCACTGCGCGCCCTGTTCGCCTCCGGCAAGCTCGGCCAACACAACGGGCTACCGGTGTCGATCATCGTGACCACCACGCTCCAAGATCTCGAGGCGGCCACCGGCAGGGCGCTCACCGCCGGCGGCACCCTGGTGCCGATGTCCGATGTGATCCGCTGGGCCGGCCACGCCCACCACTACCTCGCGATCTTCCACAACGCCAAAACCCTGGCGCTGCACCACACCAAACGGATCGCCTCACCCGCGCAACGCCTCGTCCTCTACGCCAAAGAGCGCGGCTGCACCAAACCCGGCTGCGACGCCCCCGCCTACCACAGCCAGGTCCACCACATCAAAGGCTGGACCACCAC
>NZ_LQPM01000015.1 GCF_002101815.1 Mycobacterium paraense
CCCACCGTTACCACCGGCCAGGTGGGTCCCGCCGCCGGACCCGCCGGCCCCGCCGTCGCCGATCAGCCACCCGCCGGCCCCACCGGGCGCGCCCGTTCCCGGGGCCCCGTTGCCGCCGTTGCCGATCAGCGGGCGCCCGGTGAACTGGACGAACGGGGCGTTGATCTGGTTGAGGACATCCTGCGCGGACGGAAAAGCGGCGGCGGCCGCGGCGGCGGTCTCGGTGCCCAGATACGCCGCCGCGCCGCCGTGCAATAGGTTGACGAACTCCGCGTGGAAGGCCGCGGCCTGGGCGCCGAGCGCCTGGAACTCCAGGGCATGCGTGCTGAAAAGCGCGGCGATCGCGCCGGACACCTCATCGGCGGCCGCGGCGGTTATCCCCGTCGTGGACACGGACGCGGCGGCCCGCGCTTCCGTCAGCGCCGAGCCGATGTTCGCCAGATCTCCAGCCGCCGCCGTCACAAACTCCGGCGCCACAACAACGAACGACATGCCCGTGCCCCTTAACGTCGATCAGCCCGATTCGAGCGCCAGTCCGAAGGAGGCACGGGCGCAACGCGCATATTAACGTGTGCGTCAATTAATGGAAAGGGATTTCGCGAGAATTTCGCCAGAATTTAGACGGCCTGCTTAATTTAACTTCCCCGACGGAATTCGGCGAATTGAACCGAGCTAAATAGCGTCCGGGTCCTCCGCGAACGCCTCGGCCGCCTTGCGGGCCAGCCCGATCGCCGCGCGGGCCCACTCGGGCGTCGCCCCCGCCAGCCCACACGCCGGCGTGACGCCGATGCGCTCGCGCAGCGCGGAGCGCTCGAACGGGAGCCGATCGGTCACCGCTACCACCGCCGCGGCCACCTCCTCGGCCGAGGGCCGACGCCGCGGGGCGCTGGTTTCGACCACGCCCAGCATGACGGTGCGGCCCGATTCGACGAACCCGGCAATACCGTCCAGGTCCGCCGCGCGCAGCGTGCCCGCGTCCACCGACACGGCGCCAATCACGCTGCGCTGCAACAGGTCCCACGGCAGCTGCGGCGCGCAGCTGTGCACAAGCACGTCGGCGCCGACGATCGCGACGCACTCGTCGAGCAGTCCTTGAGCGACCGCCTCGTCGAGGGCGGCGACCGGGCTCAGCGCCGTCACCCCGCCCAGCTGCCCGCCCAGGGCCGCCGGCAGCGACGGCTCGTCGAACTGCACCACCACCGGCGTGTCGAGTCGCCGGGCCAGCGCCGACCGGTGCGCCGCGACGCCCTCGGCCAGCGACGCCGCCAGGTCGCGCACGGCGCCCGAATCGGTGATGGCCCGGTGGCCGTTGGCCAGCTCGAGCCCGGCGGCCAGCGTGATCGGGCCGGGGGCCTGCACCTTGACGACGCGCCCGGCGCCGCGCAGCCCCGCGGTCTCCCAGGCCTCCTCCAGCGCGTCCATGTCCTCGTCGAGGAGGCTGACCGCGCGGCGCGTCACCGCCCCGGGGCGCGCGACGATGCGGTAGCCGCGCGGCACGGTGTCGATGGCCACGTCGACCAGCAGCGCGCCGGCCCGCCCCAGCAGGTCGGCGCCCACGCCCCGGGCGGGCAGCTCGACGAGGTGGGCCAGCGCGCCCGCCAACTCACCGACGACGACCTCAGCGGCCGGGCGGGCCGCGGCGCCCGGCCACGAGCCGGTGCCGCTGGCGGTCGCGAAAACACTCACCGGCCAACCGTATTCGACGCGCGAGCGCGCGCCGGTCGCCAGGGGTGTTCGGGGCGGGTAGGTTCAAGCCCCAGAAGGGTGCGAAGGGTGTGGCGCAGAGCGAGACTCACGGGGCGGCTGCTGTTATGCGGCGCGGTGCTGCTGACGGCGTGCACCCGGGTGGTGGGCGGCACCGCCCTGGTGGGATTCGGGCCCGGCGCCAAGGGCGTGCACGGCGTCAACGTCGACACGATCCTGCTCGACCAGCCGCGGATGCGCGCGATCACCGGCGCCGGCGAACACCTGACGATCATTCCCTCGATGGACGGCAGCCGGCCGGTGGACATCGACGCGCTCGCCGACACCACGCCCGCCGAATGCCGGTTCCTGTATGCCGAGACGGCGACGTTCGGGCCCGACATCGAGGAGTTCCACAAGACCACGTTCCAGGACCCGCCCGACGGCGCGCTGATCTCCGAGGGCGCCGCGGCCTACCCGGACGTCGACACCGCGCGGCGCGCCTTCGGCGCCCTGGTGACCGCCGTCGGCAACTGCGCGGGCGGCTCGTCGGGCCAGCTGCTGGTCGGTGACTGGACCTCCAACGCCAACTCGCTGCACCTGGGTCCCGGCGGGTGCGGGCGCGACTACCGGGTGCTGTCGGTGGCCATGGTGGAGGTCACGTTCTGCGGGTTCGCGCAATCGGTGTCCGACATCGTGATGACGAACATCGCCGCCAACGTGCCCGGCTAGCTCACCAGCTCACCAATGCGCCGTCGTGAACAACTCGAAGTTCGCCTGACCGCTGTGGATCCACATCGCCACGTGCAGGGCGGTGAAGGCCACCGAGACCGCCAGGGCGGCGACCGCCAGCGCGTAACCGTTCTGGTCGCGGCGCTTGGCCTGGCGCAGCGCGGCGACGGCGAGGACGCCGCTGAAGATGGGGCTGCCGTACATGCCCATCAGGCTCAGCACGAACGCCGCGATGGCAAGGGCGTTGGTCTGGACGGCCGGCACCTCGCGTGCCGCGATCTGGTGTGTGCTCATGTCTGCCGATTCCTTTCCTGGCTGTCACGGAAAGGTTTCAAGACGCCCCTTGGCGCATCCTCGACGAATTCTTGGAACCGCGAAATCAGCGGGAGGTCGCGGCGATCGTGGCGCTGCCGAGCACCTCGTCGCCGTCGGCGTCCGGGCGGTAGAGCACCAGCGTCTGGCCGCACGCCACGCCACGCAGCGGCACCCGCAGCCGCACGACGAGCTCGTCGCCCACCAGCTCGGCGACGGCTTCGACCGCTTCGCCGTGCGCGCGCACCTGCACCGCGCACTCGACGGGCCCGTGGGGCGCCGTCCCCGCGGTGAACACCGGGGACCGCCCGACCAGCGCGCGGACCTCGAGGTCGGCGGCGTCGCCCACCTGGACCGTCCCCGTCTCGGCGTCGATGGACGTGACGTAGCGCGGGCGGCCGTCGGGTCCCGGCCCGGCGATGCCCAGGCCCTTGCGCTGCCCGATGGTGAAACCGTGCACGCCGTCATGGGTGGCCAGCACGGCGCCGTCGGCCGTGACGACGGCCCCGCGGCGCACCCCGATCCGCGCGCCCAGAAAGGCCCGGGTGTCCCCGGACGGGATGAAGCAGATGTCGTGGCTGTCGGGCTTGTCGGCGACGGCCAGCCCGCGACGGGCCGCCTCGGCCCGGATGCGGGGCTTCGCCGTATCGCCGATCGGAAACGCCGCGTGCCGCAACTGCTCGGCGGTCAGCACGGCCAGCACGTACGACTGATCCTTGCCCTGGTCGACGGCGCGGCGCAGCCGCCCGCCGGACAGCCGCGCGTAGTGGCCCGTCGCGACCGTATCGAATCCCAGCGCAACGGCTTTCGCCGACAGCGCCGAGAACTTGATCCGCTGGTTGCACCGCACGCACGGGTTGGGCGTTTCCCCGCGGGCGTACGACTCGACGAAATCGTCGATCACGTCCGCCTTGAACCGCTCCGCGAAATCCCAGACGTAGAAGGGGATCCCGAGGATGTCGGCGACGCGGCGCGCGTCGGCGGCGTCCTCCTTCGAGCAGCAGCCCCGCGAGCCGGTGCGCAACGCGCCCGGCGCCGACGACAGCGCCAGGTGCACGCCGACCACGTCGTGCCCGGCGTCGACCATGCGAGCGGCGGCGACGGACGAGTCGACGCCACCACTCATCGCGGCGAGGACCTTCACTTACGGCGCCCCCGCGGCGGCCAGCGCGGCCCGCCGGGCGCGGTCCACGGCCCCGGGCAACACCCGCAGCACGGCGTCGACGTCGGCGTCAACGCTGGTGTGCCCCAACGAGAGTCGCAACGATCCGCGGGCGCTGGCCGGGTCGGCGCCCATCGCGGTCAGCACGTGCGACGGCTGCGCGACACCGGCCGTGCAGGCCGAACCCGTCGAACACTCGATCCCGTTGGCGTCCAACAGCATCAACAGCGCGTCGCCCTCGCAGCCGCGGAAGGTGAAGTGCGCGTTGCCGGGCAGCCGCTGGGGGTACATCCCGCTCGCGGGGGACGGGTCGCGGGCGCCGTTGAGGCTGACGTCGTCGATGCCGGCCAGCACGCCCTCGACCAGCCGGTCGCGCAGCGCCCGCACGCGCGCAGCGTTGGGTTCCAGCCCCTCCACCGCGATCCGGGCCGCCGCCGCCATACCGACGGCACCGGCGACATCCGGTGTGCCGGAACGGATGTCGCGCTCCTGGCCGCCGCCGTGCGACAGCGGCACGCAGGCGACGTCGCGGCGCAGCAGCAGCGCCCCCACGGCGGGCGGGCCGCCGAACTTGTGCGCGGTGACGCTCATCGCCGACAGCCCGCTGGCGGCGAAGTCGACGGGCAGCTGCCCCACCGCCTGCACGGCGTCGCTGTGCATCGGGACCCCGAACTCCGCGGCCACGGCGGCCAGCTCGGCGACCGGCAGCACGGTGCCGACCTCGTTGTTGGCCCACATCACCGACACCAGCGCGACGTCGTCGTGGCGCGTGAGCGCCTCGCGCAGCGCGGTCACCGACACCGAGCCGTCGGCGGCGGTGGGCAGCCAGGTCACCTCGGCGCCCTCGTGCTCGGCGAGCCAGTTCACCGAGTCGAGCACGGCGTGGTGTTCGACCGCACTGGTGACGATGCGCCGGCGGCGCGGGTCGGCGGCGCGCCGCGCCCAGTAGATGCCCTTGACGGCCAGGTTGTCGCTCTCGGTGCCGCCGGCGGTGAAGATGACCTCGGACGGGCGCGCGCCCAGCTTGGCCGCGATCAGCTCGCGGGATTCCTCGATCCGCCGCCGTGCCGCCCGGCCGCTGGTGTGCAGCGACGACGCGTTGCCGACCGTGCCGAGCACGGCCGTCATCGCCTCGATGGCGGCGGGGTGCATCGGGGTGGTGGCGGCGTGATCGAGGTAGACCATGACGCGCCCCACGATACCGGCAGGTCCGGTCGGTTAACCCACCAGCACGTGGCGGCGGCCCGGGCGCTGCGGCACCCCGACGCCCACCGCCGACTGGCAACGGCGGGCCAGCGCCCGCCGATCGGTGCCCGGCAGCTGCAGGGATTCCACGTGGACATGCGCCCACGTGCGCCGCACGGCCAGCAGCCGGCACATCGACCGCCACAGGGTGTCGTCACCGACGAAGGCCGGGGCGGTCGACACGCAGCCGTCGACGTGGTGATAGGTCAGCCGGAGCGGCTGCACGGGGCGACCGGCGTCGATCGCGGCCTGGAACATCGCCGGATAGAACGACCCACACGCCAGCCCGCACCACGTGGTGCCCTCGGGAAACGCCACCACGGTCTGACCCGCGCGCAGCCGGTGCGCGACGGCCTCGACGACCCCGGGCAGCCGCCGCAGGTTGGCCCGTTCGATGGGGATGATCTTGAGCAGCCGCACCGCAAGGTCGCCGAACAGGTCGGCGCGGGCCACGAACGACCCGGGCAGCACCGACCCGATGGCGAACACATCCAGCCACGACATGTGCGGGCTGACCACCAGCACGCCGCGCAGGTTCCGGATCGGGCTGCCCGACACGCTGATCCGGACCCCGAAGCAGCGCAGCACCACCCGGCAGTAGAACCTCTGCACCCGCGCCTGGCCCGGCAGGGGCACCAGCGCCAACGGCACCACCGGCACCAGCAGCAGCGCCAACAGGACGCGCAGCGTCACCCGCAGCACCACCCGCCACCTCGGGGAGGCGGGGCCGACACGCACGCAGCTGCCGTCACACGTCGCGCGGGGCAGCCAGGAGTGGCCGGCGACGGCCATCAGGCGCCGCCCACCATGTCGGCAGCCGCCGAGACCGACCGCAGCCGCTTGAGATATCGGATATCGGCGCGCCGCTTGTCCAGCAGCACGCAGAAGTCACCGACCCCGAAGTCCGGGTCGTGCGCGGGCTCGCCGCAGACCTGGGCGCCCAGCCGCAGGTAGCCGCGCATCAGCGGCGGCACCGCCGGGCGCCCCGGCGCGGGGATGTCGTCGAGGGCCCGCCCGCCGACGCGGACCGGCCGGTACGGGCGCACCCGGTGCTCCGGCGGTGCGGCGTGCCGGTCGAGGATGAAGTCGCGGACGCCGCGCAGCTGGCTGCCCGGCACGTCACCGTCGGAGGCGTCGCCGATGGGCACCGACACGCAGCCGGTCACGTAGTCGTAGCCGTACCGGTCCAGGTAGGCCAGGATGCCGGCCCACATCAGCAGCACCACACCGCCGTTGCGGTGGCCGTCGCGGACCACCGCGCGCCCCATCTCGACCAGCGACGGCCGCAGCGAGTCGAAGGCGCGGACGTCGAATTCCGTTGCGGTGTAAAGGCCCCCGGCCGCGATGGCGCCCGCGGGCGCCAGCATCCGGTAGCAACCCACCAACTCGCCGGTGTCATCGTCGCGGACCAGCAGGTGGTCGCAGTGCTCGTCGAACCGGTCGACGTCGATGCCCGCGGCGCCGCCCGCCGGCAGCGTGAATCCCGGTGTGCTGCTGAACACGTCGTAGCGGAGCCGTTGCGCCGCCTCGATCAGGCTGGGGTCGGTGGACAGCAACAGCGAATAGCGCGGCCCGGCCGAGCCGGCCGCCGCGCCCTCCGGCAAGGCGGCGGCTATCAGGACAGAAGCAATGCTCATGGAAACTAACGTCGCGTAATCGATGAGCTAATCGGCATCGCCGCGCTGACGTGTCGGTGCACGTCAGATGACGAAACGTGCCCCGGGTGAACAAACGTGAAAGCCCCCGACACGCCGGGGTGTCGGGGGCTTTTACGACTATTAGCGCGGGAAAATTACCCCTTGCGCGCCTTAATCGCGTCGGTCAGCTGCGGGGCCACCTTGAACAGGTCGCCCACCACGCCGTAGTCGGCGATCTCGAAGATCGGCGCCTCTTCGTCCTTGTTGACCGCGACGATCGTCTTGGAGGTCTGCATGCCCGCGCGGTGCTGGATCGCCCCGGAGATGCCCAGCGCGATGTAGAGCTGCGGGGACACCGTCTTGCCGGTCTGGCCGACCTGGAACTGGCCCGGGTAGTAGCCGGAGTCCACCGCGGCGCGCGACGCGCCGACGGCCGCACCCAGCGAGTCGGCCAGCGCCTCGACGACGTTGAAGTTCTCCGCGCTGCCGACGCCGCGGCCACCGGAGACCACGATGCTGGCCTCGGTGAGCTCGGGGCGGTCACCGGCGACCGCGGGCTCGCGGGCGGTGATCTTGGTGGCGTTCTCGGCGGGCGCCGGAACCTCGACGGTGACCTGCTCACCGGCGCCGGCCTGCGGCTCGGCGTCGATGGCGCCACCGCGCACGGTGATCACCGGGGTGTCGCCGTTGGCCTGCGACTCGACGGTGAACGCGCCACCGAAGATCGAGTGGACGGCCTTGTTGCCCTCCTGGACCCCCACCACGTCGACCAGCAGGCCGGACCCGATCCGGGCGGCGAGCCGGCCCGCGATCTCCTTGCCGTCGGCGTTGGCGGACAACAGGATTGCGGCGGGCGAGTTCGACTCGGCCAGCGAGGCCAGCACGTCGACGACCGGGGTGATCAGGTAGTTCTCCACGTCGTCGGACTCGGCGACGTAGATCTTGGCGGCGCCGGCCTCCTTCAGGCCGTCGGCCAGCGGCGCGGCCGTGCCCGGCGCGCCGACGACGACGGCGGCCGGCTCGCCCAGCGCGCGGGCGGCGGTGATCAGCTCGGAGGTGACTTTCTTCAGGGCGCCTTCGGCGTGCTCGACGAGCACCAAAACTTCAGCCATGGGTTATGTCGCTCTTCTCGTGTCTAAGGGGGCTTGTCAGATGATCTTCTGGCCGACCAGGTACTGGGCGATCTGGTTGCCGCCCTCACCCTCGTCGGTGACCTTCTCACCCGCGGTCTTGGGCGGCTTGGGCGTCGACGACAGCACGGTCGACCCGGCGTTGGCGAGCCCGACCTCGTCGCCCTCGACCCCGATCTCGCCCAGGGTCAGCACCGTGACCTCTTTCTTCTTCGCGGCCATGATGCCCTTGAAGGACGGGAAGCGCGGTTCGTTGATCTTCTCGGTCACGCTCACCACCGCGGGCAGGGTGGCCTCGAGGCTGAAGACACCGTCGTCGGTCTCGCGCTCACCGGTGATCTTGCCGCCCTCGACCGACAGCTTGCGCAGGTGCGTCAGCTGCGGCAGCCCCAGGTACTCGGCGATGATGGCCGGGACGGCACCGCCGGAGCCGTCGGTGGATTCGTTGCCGGCGATGACCAGCTCGGTGCCCTCGATGGTGCCCAGCGCCCGCGCCAGCGCCCAGGCGGTCTGGACCACGCAGGAGCCGTGCATGCCGTCGTCCTTGAGGTGGACGGCCTTGTCGGCGCCCATGGACAGGGCCTTGCGGATCGCCTCAGTGGCGCGCTCGGGGCCGGCGGTCAGCACGGTCACCGAGCCCTCGGTGCCGTCGGCGGCTTCCTTCTCGCGAATCTGCAGCGCCTCTTCCACGGCGCGCTCGTTGATCTCGTCCAGCACCGCGTCGGCGGCCTCGCGGTCCAGCGTGTAATCGCCGTCGGTGAGCTTGCGCTCCGACCAGGTGTCTGGGACCTGCTTGATCAGGACCACGATGTTCGTCATGAGTCTGGTTCGTCCTCCTCGAAGGGGTCCCACAGCGGTCGACTGGGGACCTCGGTCACGCACTATTTGTCTGCACAGCGTGTTACTGGCGGGTAACTTTGTGCGGTCTGCTCTCACACCATAGCGGGTCACGCAGGCACTACTGCCCGGCTCCTCCCCCGTCCGCCAGCGCGGACGGCGTCGTCACCGGGCGGCAGGTTCTTTCGCCCTGTCCGCCGCTGCCAACAGGGGTGCCCAGTTCCCGGTTCGCGAATCGGACACTTCGCGTTAGCCTCCCTATGCAATGAGCGCACACGTGTCCGACGTTCCCCGCGACGTGCCGGGCGACCCCTCGCCGGGGGCCCCGGGACAAGACCCAGCGGTGTTGACGCTGACGGGCGAGCGCACCATCCCGGGTCTCGACATCGAGAACTATTGGTTCCGCCGCCACCAGGTCGTCTACCAGCGACTGGCGCCGCGCTGCGCGGGCCTCGAGGTGCTTGAGGCCGGCTGCGGCGAGGGGTACGGGGCCGACCTAATCGCCGCCGTCGCGCGCCGGGTCGTCGCGGTGGACTACGACGCGGCCGCGGTGGCCCACGTCCGGGCGCGCTATCCGCGCGTGGAGGTCATGCAGGCCAACCTCGCGGAGCTGCCGCTGCCCGACGCGTCGGTGGATATTGTGGTGAACTTCCAAGTCATCGAGCACCTGTGGGACCAGCCACAGTTCGTCGCCGAGTGCGCGCGGGTGCTGCGCCCGTCGGGGCTGCTGATGGTGTCCACCCCCAACCGGATCACCTTTTCGCCGGGCCGTGACACGCCGATCAACCCGTTCCACACCCGCGAGCTCAACGCCGCCGAGCTGACCGAGCTGCTCCTCGACGCCGGCTTCGCCCAGGTCTCGGTCACCGGCCTGCACCACGGCGCGCGGCTGCGCGAGATGGACGCCCGCCACGGCGGGTCCATCATCGACGCGCAGATCGCGGTGGCGGTGGCCGGACGGCCGTGGCCGCCGGAACTGGCGGCCGACGTCGCCGCCGTCGCCTGCGACGACTTCGAGATCCTCGACACCGACATCGACGACAGCCTGGACCTCATCGCGATCGCGGTGCGCCCGTGAGCGGCTCCGAGGCGTCCGTGCCCGGCATGTTCACCTTGGTGCTGCACACGCACCTGCCGTGGCTGGCCCACCACGGCCGCTGGCCGGTCGGCGAGGAATGGCTGTATCAGTCCTGGGCGGCGTCCTACCTGCCGCTGCTGCGGGTGCTGCATACGCTGGCCGACGAGGATCGGCACCGGCTGATCACGCTCGGCGTCACCCCGGTGGTCAACGCCCAGCTCGACGACCCGTACTGCCTCGACGGCATGCATCACTGGCTGGCCAACTGGCGGCTGCGCGCCACCGAGGCCGCCAGCGTGCGCTCCATCCCGCGATCCAAGTCGGCCGGCTACCAGTCCTGCACGCCGGAAGCGTTGCGGACCTTCGGGATTCGCGAATCCGCCGAGGCGGACCGGGCGCTCGAAGACTTCGCCACCCTGTGGCGGCACGGCGGCAGCCCGCTGCTGCGGGGCCTGGTCGACACCGGCACGGTGGAGTTGCTGGGCGGCCCGCTGGCCCACCCGTTCCAGCCGCTGCTCAATCCGCGGCTGCGCGAGTTCGCGCTGCGCGAGGGCCTGGTCGACGCCCGGCAGCGGCTGGCGCACCTCCCGACCGGCATCTGGGCGCCCGAATGCGCCTACGCCCCGGGCATGGAACACGACTACGCCGCCGCGGGCGTCACGCACTTCATGGTCGACGGCCCCTCGCTGCACGGCGACACCGCCCTGGGCCGGCCGGTCGGTGACACCGACGTCGTCGCGTTCGGGCGCGACCTGCAGGTCAGCTACCGCGTGTGGTCGCCGAAATCCGGCTACCCCGGCCACCCCGCCTACCGCGACTTCCACACCTACGACCACCTGACCGGCCTCAAACCGGCGCGCGTGACCGGGCGCAACGTGTCCTCGGAGGGCAAGGCGCCCTACGACCCCGAGCGCGCCGACCACGCCGTCGACGTCCACGTCGCCGACTTCGTCGACGTGGTGCGCGCCCGGCTGACGAGCGAATCGGAGCGCATCGGGCGCCCCGCCCACGTCATCGCCGCCTTCGACACCGAGCTGTTCGGCCACTGGTGGTACGAGGGCCCGGCGTGGCTGGAGCGGGTGCTGCGCGCGCTGCCCGCCGCGGGGGTGCGGGTGGGCACCCTGCGCGACGCGATCGACGGCGGCTTCGTCGGCGCCCCGGTCGCCCTGCCGCCCAGCTCGTGGGGCTCGGGCAAGGACTGGCAGGTGTGGGCGGGCGAGCAGGTGACCGATTTGGTCCAGCTGAACACCGAGGTGGTCGACACCGCGCTGAGCACGGTCGACAAGGCGCTGTCGCAGACGGCGTCGCTGGACGGGCCGATCCCCCGCGACCACGTCGCCGACCAGATCCTGCGCGAGACGCTGCTCACCGTCTCCAGCGACTGGCCGTTCATGGTGAGCAAGGACTCGGCCGCCGACTACGCCCGCTACCGCGCCCACCTGCACGCGCACGCCACCCGCGAGATCGCCGGGGCGCTGGCCTCGGGCCGGCGCGATGCCGCGCAGCGGCTGGCCGAGGGGTGGAACCGCGCCGACGGCCTGTTCGGCGCCCTGGATGCGCGTAGGCTGCCGCGGTGAGGTGCGGACAGCCGCGCCGCAGAGGGTGGGCAAGCGCGTGAAAATCCTGATGGTGTCGTGGGAGTACCCGCCGGTCGTGATCGGCGGGCTGGGCCGGCACGTGCATCACCTCTCGACCGCGCTGGCCGCCGCGGGCCACGACGTCGTCGTCCTGTCGCGCCGCCCCACGGGCACCGATCCCAGCACGCACCCGTCGTCCGACGAGGCCAGCGAGGGCGTCCGGGTGATCGCCGCCGCGCAGGATCCGCACGAATTCACCTTCGGCGACGACATGATGGCCTGGACCCTGGCGATGGGCCACTCGATGGTCCGCGCCGGGCTCGGCCTGAAGAAGCCGGGCACCGACCGCCCGTGGCGTCCCGACGTGGTGCACGCCCACGACTGGCTGGTGGCCCACCCCGCCATTGCGCTGGCCGAATTCTATGACGTGCCAATGGTTTCCACGATCCACGCGACCGAGGCCGGGCGGCATTCCGGGTGGATCTCCGGGCGGATCAGCCGCCAGGTGCACGCGGTGGAATCGTGGCTGGTGCGCGAATCCGACTCGCTGATCACGTGTTCGGCCTCGATGGGCGACGAGATCACCGAGCTGTTCGGCCCCGGCCTGGCCGAGATCACCGTGATCCGCAACGGCATTGACGCGGCGCGCTGGCCGTTCGCGGCGCGGCGCCCGCGCCCGGGCCCGCCCGAGCTGCTCTACCTGGGTCGGCTCGAGTACGAGAAGGGCGTGCACGACGTCATCGCCGCACTGCCGCGCGTGCGGCGCGCCCACCCGGGCACCACGCTCACCATCGCCGGCGAGGGCACGCAGCTGGACTGGCTCGTCGAGCAGGCGCGTAAACACCGGGTGCTCAAGGCGATTCGGTTCGTCGGGCATCTCGAGCACGCCGAATTGCTGGCTGTCCTGCACCGGGCCGACGCCGCGGTGCTGCCCAGCCACTACGAGCCGTTCGGCATCGTCGCGCTGGAGGCCGCCGCGGCCGGCACCCCGCTGGTGACGTCCAACATCGGCGGCCTGGGCGAGGCGGTGATCAACGGGCAGACCGGGGTGTCGTGCCCGCCGCGCGACGTGCGGGCGCTGGCCTCGGCGATCCGCACGGTGCTCGACGACCCGCTGGCCGCGCAGCGGCGCGCCCGCGCCGCCCGCGAACGGCTCACCTCGGCCTTCGACTGGCACACGGTGGCCGAGGAGACCGCGCAGGTCTACCTGGCGGCCAAGCGCGGCGAACGGCAGCCCCGGCCACGGCTGCCCATCGTCGAGCACGCGCTGCCCGACCGCTGACGTCATGGGACTGGAATATTCGAGCGTCGTCGACGCGCCGCGCGCCGACGTCTTCGCCTGGCACGCCCGACCGGGCGCCTTCAACCGGCTGTCGCCGCCGTGGCAACCCATGCGGGTGGTGCACGAGGCGGCCTCGCTCGCCGACGGCCGCGCCACGCTGGCGCTGCCCGGCGGCCTGCGGTGGGTGGCCGAACATCAGGCGGACTCCTACGATCCACCCCGACGGTTCGTCGACGCCATCGGCAGCGCGGGGCCGGCGTCGGTGCCGGCGCGAATCGTGGTGCGGTGGCGGCACACCCACGAGTTCGAGGACGTCGGCGACAACCGGACCCGGGTCATCGACCGGGTCGACACGCCGGTGCCCGCGTCGCTGCTGCGCCCCATGTTCGCCTACCGCCACCGTCAGCTGGCCGACGACCTGGCCGCCCACCGGCTGGCCGCCGAGCGCGGCCTGACGCCGAAGACGATCGCGGTCACGGGGGCGTCCGGGCTGGTCGGTTCGGCGTTGACCGCCTTCCTGCGCACGGGCGGCCACCGCGTCATCGCGCTGGTCCGGCGGGCGCCCGACGGCGACGACGAGCGGCGGTGGAACCCCGACGAGCCCGACGCCGAGCTGCTCGCCGGGGTGGACGCGGTGATCCACCTGGCCGGCGCCTCGATCGCCGGCCGCTTCAGCGACGCGCACCGAAAGGCCATCCGCGACAGCAGGATCGGGCCGACGCGCCGGCTCGCCGAGCTCCTCGGCCGCACCGATCCCCGGCCGGCGGTGTTCGTCTCGGCGTCGGCGATCGGGTACTACGGCTACGACCGCGGCGACGAGACCCTCACCGAGGACAGCGACCGCGGCGACGGGTTTTTGGCCGACGTCGTCGCCGAGTGGGAGGACGCGGCCGCGCCCGCGGAACGCGCGGGCGTGCGGGCGGTGCGGGTGCGCACCGGCATCGTGCAATCACCCCGTGGCGGCACGCTGAAGCTGCTGCGTCCGCTGTTCGCCGCGGGGATCGGTGGCCGGCTCGGCGACGGCCGGCAGTGGCTGTCGTGGATCGGGATCGACGACCTGGTCGACGTCTATCACCGCGCCCTGTGGGACACGGAGCTGTCGGGTCCGGTGAATGCCGTTGCGCCGCAACCCGTTCGCAACGAGGAGTACACCCGCACCCTGGCCCGGGTGCTGCGCCGGCCCGCGGTATTGCCGGTGCCGTCGCTCGGGCCGCGGCTGCTGCTGGGCGAGCAGGGCGCCCGCGAACTCGCCCGCGCGAGCCAACGAGCGCTCCCCCACCGGCTGGCCGCGGCCGGGCACCGGTTTCGCCGGCCCGACCTGGACGGGGCGCTGCGGCACCTGTTGGGCCGCTAGTCCGCGTCCCGGCCGTCGCGGCTGCGCTGATAGGCGCGCGCCCGCAGCTCGGCGAGCCACTCCGGGTAGAGGCTCAGTCCCGGTGCGGTGTTGGCGACCGGATCGAACGACACGTCCGGCTCCTGGTCGAGGACACCGGTCAGCGTCAGCCGGGCCAGCGGCGCGAAATCGCCCCTGCCACAGGCCTGGTCGATGGCGAAGTCGATGCCGCCACCGTCGATCGCGCGCCGGATGCTGTCCAGGGAGAGGCCAAAGCCGTTGACGGCGCTGATGCTTTGGGCGCGCAGCCACCAGACGTTGCCCTGGTAGCGCAGCGGCATGAGGCTGGTCAGGGTCTGCCCGGTCCACGACACGGTGGGCCGCAGCGCCACCGCCCGGGCCAGCACGCCCGATCCCGCGGACACCAGCAGGATGTCCCACGGGCCGGCCCCCTCCTGCTGCGGCGCGACCCGGAACGCCAGGCCGATGAAGTCGGGCAGCGCACCCGGGGTCCCGGCGGCCTTCGAGACGCGCGCGACGACCTCGGATGACGGCAGGGGCAACCCGTCGGCCGCGGGCGCGGTCCGTTCGATGAAGCCTTCCGCCAGCACGCCGACGGGATGGAAGAACCGGCGGCCGCGCAGGGCGGCTCCCCACTGGAAGGGCTTGGTGACCAGGTCGGAAACGTTCACCGGCGCCGGGTTCCCGTTCTCCGCCGGGAAAAACCACCGGGCCGATCAAGCGGTCCGGTCGGCCAGCCGCACTTCGGACGGCGGTTGCGGTCGCTGCTCACCGCGCGAATGGGCGTCGATGTAGAGCTGCCGCATGACCGCCTGCCAGGTCTCCAGCTCCGGCGCGGACCTCCACATGCCCTCGTACAAGCCGACCACGACGGCGCCGCCGTCGTCGGTCAGGGCGTACACGGGGCCGCCGAAGTCGCGGTTGTCGACGGCCATGTCGGGGATGGTGAAGCGGCCGTTGCTGACCGGGCCGATCGAGCCGCAGCGCTGACCGGCGGATACCCGGAACTGGCACACCGGCAGGCCCTGTTGCGCGTCCAGGGCCGGCGCCTCGCGCAGATGGCGTCCGGTCGGCAGCACGTCGGTGGCGGTCACCTCGGGGGCCAGCATGATGACCTCGTATTCGACGGGCAGCGCCGCGTTGTCCGACGCGTCGACGGCGACCTGCCGCCGTGCCATCATGACCGCCCCGACCAGATGCCCGTCCCGGTCCGTCACGATCGGCCCGTCGCCGCACTGACCGGTCGTCAGCGCGACGTGCAACCGCAATTGGATGAATCCCACCATGCAAGCCGTGTCGCCCTGACGAATTTGCATGCCGGGGAAAGCCGTGACGCCGGAACCGGCGTGAGCCGCGGGGGCCGCACCGAAAAACATCAGCACGCACACAAATGCACTCGCTAAACGACGGCCACAAATCGCTTCCATTGGGCCACACCGTCCCTCGCATTGCGGACGGCACTCGCATACCCGCAATCAATGCGGCCAAACGGGACCCAATAGGGGTGCAGCGCCGGGCCCAGCGAAGCCAGAAAACGAACACTTCGCGGCTCGCGCGAGCCTTCGGCTCCCGCGGGAAAGCGCTGATCGGGTCGCCGACGCGCTCGTCACCGGGCCGAACTTGCGCACGCAATGATCCGACTCCGCGGGCTCGCCGGGGCTAGGCTGGAATCTGGTTGAGTTCACAGCTAAGTGTCTTGGAGCCCGGCGCCCTGCGCGTCCCTCCCCCTCACCACTCCCGATCGGTGCGTCCCATGACCGCTCAACACTTCACCAATTCAGCTCGTCCCGGCCAGCCCGAGCGCTGCCGGTACATGGCCGACTTCAATGGCGCGCGGCTGTACGTTTTTGCGCGCAGCCTGGGCACCGTCCTGTGCGTCGACGGCGAAATTGACGCGTCGAATGCGGACGACGTCGCCCACGCGGTCCGGCGGTTTGCCCGGCTGAAAAGTCCCCTCGTCCTCGACCTGAGCCACCTGGAATTTCTCGGCACCGACGGTTTTCGAGCGCTGCTCGTGCTCAACCACGAGAACCAAAGGTCCCGGGTGCATTGCAGCGTGGTCGCGGGCGCCGCGCTGCGCCCGCTGCTTCGCATCGTCAGGGACCACGGTCTGCCCGTCGTCGGATCGGTCGCCGAAGCCCTGCAGCTCATCGAGGACATCGTCAGGGCGCGGCGCGAATTGCTCTCGGGGGCCGTCCGCTATCGGCGGCCGCTGCCCGATCGGGCGCGCCTCACCGCCATCCCCTCCTGAGCCCGTCGGCGGTAGGCGACCGGGCGATCCGCGTCCCCGGCCGACCGAATGCACCACTGGCGGATGGCGCGATCATTCAGTAAGTTAATGTTTCAATAATTTAACCGAGCGTGCCGGGCGGCGGGCCGACCAGGCACATCGGCGATCGGGCAGTGTTTGTTTTCTCGTCAAAGGGGTACCAACGCGTGAATCCGAGCCGTTCGACTCAGCGGCTGACCGACCCTGCGAGGGAGGCTTCGGTGGGAGCTGTGCACGCGTTCCCGGGTGTGCGCCTTACCGAAGCCACCCGCTGCGGCCCGGCCGCCCTTCCGCATCCCGATCAATTGGACGCCTGGCGAGCCGGTATGCGGCAGGCGGTGCTGTCCCGCGTCGTCGAGTTCGTCGCCGACCGCTGCGCCGACGCGCTGGGCCCGTGCGGCGTCGACGTGGCGAGCGACATCCTGATGGAGTTCCTCAACGGCGGCAAGTGCCTGCGGTCGACGTTCATGTATCTGGGCTGGCTGTGCGGCGAACCGCCCAGCGACGCGGCGCTGTCGGCGACGGCCAGCCTCGAGTTGCTGCACGCGTTCGCGCTCCTGCAGGACGACGTCATGGACGAGTCGGCCTCGCGACGGGGCCGCCCCGCCGCGCACGTCCAATTCGCGGCGTGGCATCGCCGGCGCGGGCTGTCCGGCTCGTCGCGCCGGTTCGGCGAGTCGTCGGCCGTCCTGCTCGGCGACCTGTGCTTGATCTGGGCCGAGCAAATGCTGCGCGACAGCGGCCTCACGCACCACCAGTTGCACCGCGCGTGGCCACGCTACGACGCCATGCGCACCGAGCTGGCGGTGGGCCAATTCGCCGATCTGGCAACCGATGTGCGCGATCTGCCCACGCTGGAGGCCGTGCTGGCGGTGGCCCGGCGCAAGTCGGGCAACTATACCGTGCGCCGGCCGCTGGAGATCGGCGCCGCGATGGCCGGCTGCGACGAGCGGGTGCTGGCGGCGCTCGGCGCCTACGGCTCGGCCATCGGCGAAGCCTTCCAGCTGCGCGACGACGTGCTCGGCATCTTCGGATCCCCCACGGCGACCGGCAAACCCACCAACGACCTGATCGAGCGCAAGGCCACCAGCGTGGTGGTGGCCGCCCATCAGCTGGCCGACCCCGCGACGCGGCTGCAGTTCCGGGAACTGATGACCACCGACCGGCTCGACGAGCCCGCCCTCGACCGCTGGCGAAACCTGATCCTGGCCACCGGGGCCGTGCACTTCATCGAAGAACTGATCGCCGAGCGTGTCGATGAAGCGGTGAACGCGTTGGATCGCTTCATCTTTGGCGATCACCTGACCGCCGCGCTCGTCGACATGGCGGGCCTGTGCGCGCGGCGGGCCGCATGAACGCCGACCGCGTCGTCGTGGTCGGGGCGGGATTCGCGGGCCTCGCGGCCGCGCTGCATCTGGCCGGCCGCGGCCGCGAAGTCACGGTGGTGGAGCGCGAGCCGTGGCCCGGCGGGCGGGCGGGCCGGCGCGACATCGACGGCTACCACCTCGACACCGGCCCGACGGTGCTCACGATGCCGGACATCATCGACGAGGCGTTCGCCGCCGTGGGCGAAAGCTCCTCGGAACGGCTCGAACTGCTGCCGGTGGACCCGGCCTACCGGGCGATGTTCGCCGACGGCAGCGCCATCGACGTCCACACCGACGCCGACCGGATGGCCGAGGCGGTGCGCGACTTCGCCGGCGCCGACCAGGCCGACGGTTACCGGCGGTTGCGCGATTGGCTGGACCGGTTGTACCGCACCGAATTCGACGGTTTCATCGCGGCGAACTTCGACTCCCCGCTGTCGCTGCTGAACGGCCGGCTGGCCAGGCTGACCGCGCTCGGCGGGTTCCGCCGGTGGGACACGATGGTCCGGCGCCACGTCAGCGACCCGCGGTTGCGCCGGGTGTTCACCTTCCAGTCGCTGTACGCCGGAGTCGCGCCGCAGCACGCCCTGGCGGTCTATGCGGTGATCGCCTACATGGACACCGTGGCCGGCGTGTTCTTCCCGCGCGGCGGCGTGCGCGCGCTGCCCGACGCGCTGGCGGCCGCCGCGGCCGGCGCCGGGGTGCAGTTCCGTTACGGGGCAACGGTCACCGAGCTGGAGCGCAGCGGCGACCGGATCACCGCCGTCCATACGCATGCCGAGCGGATCGCCTGCGACGCGGTGGTCCTGACGACCGAGCTGCCGCAGACCTACCGCCTGCTGGGCCGGCGGCCGCGACGGCTGCTGCGGCCGCGCGCGGCGCCGTCGGCGGTGGTGCTGCACGTGGGCTGCCGCGCCGTGCCGTCGCAAAGCGCCCATCACACCATCCTTTTCGGCTCCGCGTGGGAGCAGACGTTCGACGACATCATCCGCCGCGGCCGGCTCATGGCGGACCCGTCGTTGCTGGTCACCCGGCCGACGGCCGGCGACGCGAGCCTGGCCCCCGCCGGCCGCGACCTGCTGTACGTGCTGGCTCCGGCCCCGAACCTGTCCCGCGGCGACATCGACTGGTCGCGCATCGGCGGCGCGTACGCCGATTCGCTGCTCGGGGTCGTGCAGGACAGGCTGCTGCCCGGCCTGCGCGACGGCGCCCGCCTGTTGCACGTCGACACCCCGGCCGACTGGGCCCGCCAGGGCATGGCGGCCGGCACGCCGTTTGCGCTGGCCCACACGTTCGCCCAGACCGGGCCGTTCCGGCCCGCCAACACCGTGCGCGGCATCGAGAACGCGGTGCTGGCCGGGTCGTCGACGCTGCCGGGCGTGGGCGTGCCGACCACCCTGATCTCCGGGCGATTGGCCGCCGACCGCATCACCGGGACGGCCGGCCGGACAACCGCAACCGTGGACCTGAAGGCGGGATCGCGATGATCCGCACCGAGCTGGACTCCGCCGGGATCTCCGACCCGCGGCTGCGCGCCGCATATCGGAGCTGCCGGCGGATCGCCGCCGAACACGGCCGCACCTATTTCCTCGCCACACGCCTGCTCGCCCCCGACCAGCGCCCGGCGGTGCACGCGCTGTACGGCTTCGCCCGCCACGCCGACGACATCCTCGACGAACTCGACCCGACGCTGGACGTCGCCGCGCGGGCCACCAGGCTGCGGCGGCTGTCGGACCGCTTCTTCGCCGGCGGCGACCACGACGACGAGCCCGTCCTCGCCGCGGTCGACGACACCGTGCGCCGCTACGCGATCCCCGCGGACCTGTTCGAGGACTTCCTGGAATCCATGCGCATGGACCTCACCGTCACCGACTATCCGGACCGCGCAGCGCTGGGCCGCTACATGCGCGGCTCCGCGGAAGTCATTGGCCTGCAGATGCTTCCGATCCTGGGCACCGCGGGACCCGCCGACGAGGCGGCCCCGTACGCGGCGGCGCTCGGCCGCGCGTTTCAGCTCACCAACTTCCTGCGGGACATCGACGAGGACCTGGCCCGCAACCGGATCTACCTGCCGGCCGACGAACTCGCCGCGTTCGGCGTCGACCGCGAGCTGATGCTGTGGTGTCACGCGCACCGGCGCACCGACGCCCGGGTGCGGGCGGCGCTGGCGGCCCAGCACGACATCACCCGGGAGATCTACCGCTTCGCGGCCGCGGGCATCTCGATGCTCGCCCCGCGTTCCCGGCCGTGCGTGGCGACCGCGTTGACGCTGTACTCCGAGATCCTGGATTGCATTGAGGACAGCGACTTCTCGGTGTTCACCCGGCGGGCGACCGTCGGGAACGCGCGGCGGCTCCGGGTCGCCGGTGGCGCGCTGCTGCAGTCGTGGCGGGCCCGCAAGAGGGGTGCGGCGTGACCGACCGGTGGCAGTACCTGATCCTGCTCGGCCTGTGCCTGGCGATCACGGCGCCGCTGGAGCTGTTCGGCGCGGGCGTCTACCGCCGGCCGCGCCGGCTCGCGCGAGCCGTGCTGCCGGTGGCCGCGCTGTTTTTGGTCTGGGACGCGGTGGCGATCGGCGCCGGGGTGTGGACGTACAACGGCGACTACATCACCGGCCTGCACCTCCCGTTCGGGGTGCCCATCGAGGAGGTGCTGTTCTTCCTGGTGATTCCGCTGTGCGGCCTGCTGACCTTCAACGCCGTCAGCGCCATCCTCGATCGGAGCAGGCGCCGGTGATGGGGCTGGGGTACACCGTTCCGGCGATCGCGTCGGTCCTGGCGGTGTGCGCGCTGGAGTTCGCGCTGTTGCGCACCGGGTTGTTCCGGCGGCCGGCCTACTGGGTGTCGATGGCCATCGTGCTGGGCTTTCAGATACCGGTCGACGGCTGGCTGACCAAACGCAGCGCCCCGATCGTGATCTACAACCAGCGCCAGACCAGCGCCGTGCGGTTTCCCTTCGACATCCCCGTCGAGGACTTCCTGTTCGGCTTCGCGCTGGTCACCGCCGTGCTGTTGCTGTGGGAGCGGCACCGTGCGGGTCGCTAAGGCGGGCCTGCCCCGCGGCGACGTGCCCGGCGCCTTCGACGGGGGCGCGGCGGCGTACGACCGGCTGGTCGGCGCCAACCCGTCCTACCACGCCAACCTCGCCCTGTCGGCGCGCCGCATGGCGCTGCCCGCACGGGGCCGGGGCCTGCGGTTGCTCGACGCGGGCTGCGGCACCGGCGCGTCGACGGCCGCGCTGCTGGCGGTGGCGCCGGAGGCGCAGATCGTCGCGGTGGACGCCGCGAACGGAATGCTCGACGCCGCGCGGGCGAAGGCGTGGCCGCCGTCGGTCCGGTTCGTGCACGCGCGCGTCGAGGAACTGGACGAGCACGGCGTCACCGGGCCGTTCGACGGCATCCTCGCCGCCTACCTGCTGCGCAACCTCGCGGACCCGGACGCACAGCTGCGCGCCTTTCGCGGCATGCTTCGCCCCGGCGGCACGCTGGCCCTGCACGAGTACTCGGTGCGCGATTCGGCTGCCGCGACCGCCATTTGGCACGCGGTGTGCTGGGGCATCATCATCCCCTCCGGGTGGTGGCGCACCCGCGACACCACGTTGTACCGGCATCTGTGGCGCAGCGTCCTCGCGTTCGACGGGGCTGCCCGGTTGCGGCGGCGGGTGGGTGACGCCGGGTTCACCGGGGTGCGCAGCGCCACCATGCCGGGCTGGGAACGCAACGTCGTGCACACCTTCCTGGGCGAGGCCCCGCGATGACCGACCGCCGCCGCCGCATCCACCCGGCAACGCCGGGCCTGCCCGACGCGGGCGCGCTCTCGTCGCCGCCCCGCGCGGTGGTCGTCGGCGCAGGAATCGCGGGCCTGACGGCCGCCACCGCGCTCGCCGAACGCGGCGTCGCCGTGGACCTGGTCGAACGCGAGGACTACCTCGGCGGCCGAGTGGGCGGCTGGACCGAACACCACGACGGCGCCGAACTCGCGATGAACCGCGGGTTCCACGCCTTCTTCCGCCAGTACTACAACCTGCGGGCCCTGCTGCGAAGGGTCGACCCGCAGCTGCGCATGCTCGCACCCGTCGACGACTACCCGCTGATCGACGGCGCCGGCCGGCGCGACAGCTTCCGCGGGCTGCCCCGCACCCCGCCGTGGAACGCGTTGGCGTTCGCGTTGCGCAGCCCGACGTTTCGGCTCGGCGACCTGGCGCGCATCAACGCCCGGGCCGCGGCGCCGCTGGCGGCGGTGTCGGTGCCCGACATCTATCGCCGGCTCGACCACGTCGACGCCGAAACCTTCCTGAAGAGCATCAACTTTCCCGAATCCGCGCGCCACCTCGCGTTCGAGGTGTTCTCGCGCAGCTTCTTCGCCGAGCCGGCGCAGCTGTCCGCCGCAGAGCTGGCGACCATGTTCCACATCTACTTCCTGGGCTCCAGCGAGGGCCTGATCTTCGACGTCGCCACCGCCAACTTCGATGCGGCCCTGTGGAATCCGCTCGGCGGCTACCTCCAGGAGCGGGGTGTTCGGATGCACCTGGGCGCCCGCGTGTCCGGCGTGAGCCCCGGCGGCGCGAAAGCCCTTCGCGTCCAGACAGATTCGGGTGAGCACATCGACGCGGACGCGGTCGTCCTGGCGCTCGACGTCGGCGGCCTGCAGCGGGTCGTGGGGTCCTCGCCCCGGCTGGGCGACGACGCGTGGCGCGCCCGGATCGGGCGGCTGCGCACCGCGCCGCCGTTCGTGGTGCACCGGCTCTGGCTCGACCGGCCGGTCGAATCGCACCGGACCGCGTTCCTCGGCACGGCGGGCCACGAGCCGGTCGACAACATCAGCGTCCTCGAGCGTTACGAACGCGACGCCGCCGCGTGGGCACGGCGGCACGGTGGATCCGTCGTCGAATTGCACTCGTACGCGGCCGGTTCCGAGTCAACCGCCGGCGCGGCGATCGCCCGGCTGCACGAGCTGTATCCCGAAACCGCTGCGGCGCGCGTGGTGTGCGAGCGCGAACTGCGCCGCAGCGACTGCCCGCTGTTCGCCCCCGGGACCTATCTGCAACGCCCGGCGGTCGCCACGCCGCACCCGGGGCTGGTGCTGGCCGGCGACGGCATCCGCGTCGACCTGCCGGTGGCGCTGATGGAACGCGCGGCCACCACCGGGTGGTCGGCCGCCAACCGGCTGCTGGCGTCCTGGGGTCTGGCCGGCCACGAACTGTGCACGGTCCCCACCCGCGGGCGCTCGGCGCTGCTGCGGTCGCTGGCCGAGCGCCAGGGGCGGCGGCGATGAGCGTCCTCGACCGCTTGCGCCGGCGGTCCAAAGACTGGCCCGTCGGCGTCATTCCGCGCGGCTCGTGGACGCAGCAGCGCCCGACCTATCGCGACGCGCAGCCGGCGATCATCAACGCCGCGCTGGAACGCTCCCAGCGCCGGCCGACCGGGAACTGGTACGTGTTCGCCGCGAGCCGCGACGTGCGCGTCGGTCGCCCCTACGGCGCGCGGGTCGGCGGCGTCGACGTGGTCGCCTGGCGCGACAGGCACCGCCGGCTGCGGGTCGGTCCCGCCAGCTGTCCCCACCTGGGCGCCGACCTCGCGACGGGGCTGGTGCGCGGCGGCGTCCTGTACTGCCGGTGGCACGGGCTGGCCGTCGACGGCGAGACGTGCGAATTGCGTTGGCGGCCTTACCCCAGCCACGACGACGGCGTGCTGGCGTGGGTGCGCCTCGACGCCGTCGGCGGGGAGGCCCCGCTGGACGAGCCGGTGATCGCGCCGAGGCCGTCGGGGCAGACCCTGGCCGCGGTCACCAGCCTGGTCGGTCACTGCGAACCGGCCGACGTCGTCGCCAACCGGCTCGATCCCTGGCACGGCGCGTGGTTCCACCCCTACTCGTTCACCCGGCTCGACGTGCTCACCACCCCCACCGAGGACGACGACCGGTTTCTGGTCTCGGTCACCTTCCGGATGGGCCGCTTCGGCGTGCCCGTCATCGCCGAATTCACCACCCCCGAGGCCCGCACCGTCGTGATGCGCATCATCGAGGGCGAGGGAACCGGCAGCGTCGTCGAAACCCACGCCACCCCAACAGGTTTGGGCCCCGACGGCCGGCCCCGCGTCGCCGTCATCGAGGCGACCGTCGCAACGTCGCAACGGCCGGGGTTCAAAACCGCACGCCGCGCCGGCCCGCTGATCACACCGCTGATGCGCCACGCGGCCGCCCGGTTGTGGCGTGACGATATCGCCTACGCGGAGCGCCGCTACCGCCGTCGCACGGGTGGCTAACATGGACGTGCCGCAGCTGCCAGCACCGGAAGTCCGAACCAGCGATGAAGAAGGCCCATTTCGCCGTCGTGGTCGTCAGCGTGGGTGCGCACTTCGCCTACCTGCTCTACCTGCCCAGTGGCGGCTTCCTGGCGCTGCGCTGGCCGCGGACCATCTGGCTGCACCTGGCGAGCGTGTGCTGGGGCGTGGCGGTCGTGACGCTGCCGGTGCCGTGTCCGCTGACCTCCCTGGAAGATTGGGCCCGCGCGCGGGCCGGCATGCAGCCGCTGCCCTCGACCGGGTTCGTCGACCGGTACGTCGAAGGCGTCCTCTATCCCCCGGGCCGCACCGGCGCCGCGCAGGCGCTGGCCTTCATCGCGGCCGCCCTGTCGTGGGTCGCGCTGGCCGCACGGCGCGGGTCCCACCCGCCACTTCCGTCGCTGTCCGGAAGGACTCGCCGTCGTGCCCGCCTCACAGCGACAACGCGGCCCGTCCCCGCACGCTAGCGGCTCGGCTTGTCGCTGTGAGGCGGGCACAAAGGGTGCCGCCTCCAGGCGGAGGCCAACGCGGCGGAAGTGACTGATGATCCGGACGCGCGGCAGGCGCGCTAGGTCCCGGATGAGCGCACGGATACGCTGTGGGGTCTGATGAGCAAGCGCCGCGCACCGGAACCACCGCCCGCCCGGGCCGAGCTGGAGAGGCAGCTGTCGGCCGACATGCGGGCGATCACTGCGCAATCGGACCGCATCGGCCGCCACTTCGCGCGCACGAACGAGGTCGGCAGCAGCGATTTCCACGCCCTTTTGCACATCATGGTCAGCGAAACGGCGGGAAAGCCGTTGACCCTGGCCCAACTGCGCCAGCGCATGGACGTGTCGCCGGCGGCGATCACCTACCTCGTCGATCGGATGATCGAAGCAGGCCACATTCGGCGCGAACCGGATCCCGACGACCGCCGGAAGTGGCTGCTGCGCTACGAGGAAAGCGGAATGACGTTGGCGCACGCCTTCTTCAGGCCGCTCGGCATCCATCTCAGCAAGGCGATGGCGGATTTGAGCGACAAGGACCTTCTCGCCGCTCATCGGGTTTTCTCGGCGATGATCGCGGCGATGTCATCGTTCGAGGATGAGCTCGAATCTTCGCGGTAGGCGCTCCTCGACCAGGTCGGCACCGCGGGCCACCCCGCCGGTCGCGGCGAATCCGGCGGCCACCCGGCGGGCGCCGTCGGCCATGGTGATCGCCTCGCGCACCGCGGCGCGCAGGCGCGCGGCGGTCAGCCGCCTCGCCGGCAGGCGGGTGCCGCAGCGGGCCACCTGCACGCGGCGCGCGACCTCGGCCTGATCGCGGGCGAAGGGCACCGCGCACACCGGGACGCCGCGGTCCAGCGCCTTGACGGTGGTACCCATCCCGCCGTGGGTGACGGCACAGATCGCACGGTCGAGCACCGCACCGTGGCTGACAAACCGGCACACCGTGGCGTTGGGGTTCCGCGGCAGCCCCGCCGGCACCCCCGCCGGGAAGGTCGCGACGACGTGGACGGGCTCATCGGCCAACGCCTGCAGGGCGATTCGGCCCAGGTTCGCGTCGGCCTGCGCGAGGGAAGACGTGCCGACCAACACGATCGGCCGGTCGATCGCGGCGAGCCAATCCGGCACACTCGCGGGCCCCGGCTCGAATTCGCACGCCCCGACGAAATGCACGTCGCGCCAATCGGGATGCGGGTATTCGAAGGGCTCGCCGCCGACCGCCAGCAGCAGCGGGGCACGGCGCATCAGCCCGTCCACCGACGTCACGGGCGGCACCTCCAGTCCCGCACGCAGGGCATTGATCCGCGGCACGATCCGGCGATCGAAGAGCCAGCCGACGAACGGCCGCATCGACGCGTCGCGGACGGTCCCGATCGGGCCGGGCAGCGGCCGCAGCCCGGGGCCGAAGGGCGGCGCGGCCCGCGACCTCAGGTAGGGCGTGAACGGCGAAAAGACCAGCCAGGGAACACCGCTGGCCTCGGCGGCCGACATCGCGCCCCAGCAGTTGGCGTCGACGATCACCGCGTCGGGCCGAACCCCCGCCAGCGCGCCGCGCAGGTCGTCGACCTCGATCACCGCCCGCCGGCACAACACGTCGATCGTCGTCTTGAGCACCCCTAACGCGTTGGGCGCCAGCCAATCCCGGCCGGTGACGGCCTCGATCCGCGGGTCGACCGCCTCGGTGTGGACACCCGCCGCGCGCATGGCGGGCACCCCGCCGGCCAGGGTGCGCAGGTGAACCTGGTGGCCGCGCCCGCGCAGCTCGGCCAGCAACGCGCCCAGGGGAAACAGGTGGCCCAGCGCGGGCGACCCGTAAGCCAGAATCACAGCCATGCGCCCTCGCTCTTACGAAATGGGCGTCACGCCAACGTCTCGCAGGGCCCCCAGGTCGGCCGCCCCGCACCCGTGCAGGCAGATGCGGAGCTCGTCGACGAATCGCTGCAGCCAGGCCGTCGCGGCCTCGGCCGACTCGATCGCCGCCGGCAACAACGGCCGGGCGACGGCCACCACGTCGGCGCCCAGGGCCAGCGCCTTGGCCGCGTCCATCCCGGTCCGGATCCCACCCGAGGCGACCAGCGGGATGTCCGGCAGCGCCGCGCGCACCTCCCCGATCGCCTGCGCGGTCGGGATGCCCCAGTCGGCCAGGTCGGGGTAGCGCAGTTCGCCGTAGCGGACCAATTGCTCGACGCGCGACCACGAGGTTCCGCCGGCGCCGGCCACGTCGATGGCCGCCACCGGCGGCTCACCGGACCAGCGCAGCAATTCGCCGATCGCGGCGGCGCCGATCCCGTGCCCGACCTCCTTGAGCAGCACCGGGTACCCCAGCGCGCCGGCCAGGTCGTGCAACCTGTCCAGCGACCCGGCGAAGTCGGTGTCGCCGTGGTGCTGGACGGCCTCCTGGAGCGGGTTCGTGTGCACCGCAAGCGCATTCGCCCCCACCCGGTCGAGCGCCCGAATGATGTCCGGCACCGCGTCCTTGGTCAGCTGGGACAGGCCGATGTTGCCGAACAGCAGCACGTCGGGCGCCACGTCGCGCACGGCGAAGCTGGCGGCGGCCCGCTCCCCCAGCGCGCTGTCGAGCATCACCCGCTGCGAGCCGAGCATCATGCCGATGCCGAGCCGTTGCGCCGCGCCGGCCAGATTTCGGTTGATGGTGCCCGACAGCTCCGCCCCGCCGGTCATGGCGCCGATCAGAACGGGCGCCCGCAACCGCGCGCCGAGGAACTCGGTGCCCAGGTCGATGTCGTCCAGGCTGGTCTGGGTCAGGGCGTTGTAGGGCAGGGCATAACGTTCCAGGCCGGTGGTCAGGCCGCGGTACTCCACCTCGCCGTCGAGGCACACGTCGATGTGGCGGCGCTTGCGCCTGCTCATCTCGCCGCGATCGGCCGTCATGGCGCGTCGGTCCCGCGCCGGCGGTTCAGTAGCCAGATGTGGGTGGACAGCACGAACGCGAAGGCGCACCAGGCGGGATAGAGCCACAGCCACGCGGCTCGCCCACCGCGGACGGCGATGGCGCGCCGGGCCAGGTCGGCGCTGCTCGCGGTCAGCGCGGCGTTCACCGCGACCGCTGCCGCCAGGTGGCGCCGGTTGAAGAACACCCACGACCAGCTGGCATTCAGCAGCAGATTGGCCGCCAGCGCCCGCAGGTAGGAGCGGGCCGCCGGCGCGTTGCCGGCGTCGCGGAGCCGGTCGAAGGTGGCCGCCGACACCGCCGCGATATCGGCATACAACACCGGCCAGACGACAGGAAACGCCGAGCGCGGGGGCTGATAGGCGGGTTTGCGCAGTTGCCGGTACCACGCCGACTGACTGGACGGCCGGGTCGCCAGGCCGCCCACCGTTGCCGTTGCGGCCACCGCCACGGCGCTGGGGATGAACGTTGACGCGCGCAGGGTCATGGGACCGGCGCCACCGGCACGGCAATCTCGTTGCGGCGCAGGGCCGGAACCGTCCACGGCGGATCGTAGAACCAGGCCTCCGGCGTATCGACGGCCTCGAAACCGGTCTCGCGCAAGGTGGTCATCAGCTCGGCGGTGTGCGCGGCAATCGCGCGGCGGCTGCGGCTACCCGTGAACCGGTGTACCGCAATCGTCTCGGGCGGCACGGCCACCAGCCTGACGTCACCGTCATCCGGTTCGGGCAGCGAGTCCAGCGTCTTGTCGGCGGGCATGAAGAACCGGATCACCCACCGGCGGTCCCCCGCCGCCTCCTGCGCCACCGGCGCGGTCATCGCGATCTTCTCGTGCACGCGGTTGCCGCC
This sequence comes from Mycobacterium paraense, assembly GCF_002101815.1. Lineage (GTDB taxonomy): Bacteria > Actinomycetota > Actinomycetes > Mycobacteriales > Mycobacteriaceae > Mycobacterium > Mycobacterium paraense. The sequence continues at coordinate 28,194 of NZ_LQPM01000015.1, forward strand.
GAAGATGTAGCGGGCAAGACGGCGAAAGCCGGTGTTGCGGGCGGACTCCTCGCCGGCGGTGACGGTCGTCTCAGCGGCGACCCGGGCGCCGTAGCGGCGGAGTTCGACGTCGCGGCTCAGCTTCTCGGCGCTGTAGTCCGGCTCCTTGGTGCCGTGCCGGTAACCGACCACCGAGCCCGCCGCGTCGATGACCTGCCCCAACGCAGCTCCCATCAACCCGAACACATCGCCACCTCGTTCCTTCGCTGTGTCGTTAGGTGGTACCCAGGCCGTCGCCGGGCAACCGTCAGCCTAGCGGAAATCCGAGATTTAGTTAAGTACTTGAATGGTTAAGATACTTAAACTATGCTCGGGGTGGCGCGCGGGCGGCCCACAGCGCTGCCGGGCTCGGCCATCGCGGCCGCGGACACTGCAGAGGGTTGTGCATGCTAGCGCGATTGGCCCGAGTCGCCGTCACCGCGCCACGACGGATCGTCGCAAGCACGGTCCTGTTCGTGATCCTTGCCGCCGTGTTCGGCATACCCGCCGCGAGCACCCTCTCGCCCGGCGGATTCCTCGACCCGGCCTCCGAATCGGCCCGCGCCGCCGCGACGCTCGCCGAAAAGTTCGGCCAGGGTGACATGGACCTGGTGCTGTTGGTCAGTTCGGCAACCGGCGCCCACGACGGGCCCGCCCGAGCCGTCGGCACGGACATCGCCCGGCAGCTTTCCCAGTCCCCCTTCGTGTCGCACGTGACATCGCCCTGGGGCGCGCCCCCTTCCCCCGCAGCGTTCAGCGCCGACGGCAAGACCGCGATGATCCTCGTCGCGCTCCAGGGCGACGAAAACAGCGCGCCCAAGCACGCCCGGACGCTGGCGGAACGGTTCGCCCACGACCATCAGGGGGTCGCGGTACAAGCGGGCGGCTCGGCGCTGGTCTACGAACAAGTGAACCAGCAGACCCAAAGTGACCTCCTGCGAATGGAACTCATCGCGATACCGCTGAGTTTCCTTGCGCTGGTGTGGGTCTTCGGCGGGCTGCTGGCGGCGGCGCTGCCCGTGGCCGTCGGTGGGGTCGCGATCCTGGGTTCGCTCGCGGTGTTGCGCGCGATCGCGCTGATCACCAACGTGTCGATCTTCGCCCTCAACGTGACGGTGGCGCTGGGATTCGCCCTGGCCGTCGACTACACCTTGCTGATCGTCAGCCGATACCGCGACGAAGTGGCCGCGGGGTCCGGCCGCGACGAGGCGCTGGCGAAGACCGTGACGACCGCCGGCCGCACCGTGCTGTTTTCGGCGGTCACGGTCGCCCTCGCGCTGGCCGCGACGGCGCTGTTCCCGATGTACTTCCTCAAGTCCTTCGCCTATGCCGGGACGGCAGTGGTCGCATTCGCCGCCGTGGCGGCGGTGGTGGTGGCCCCGGCCGCGCTCGTGTTGATCGGAGACCGCCTCGACGCGCTCGACATTCGCAAACTGGGCCGTCCGCCGCTCGGCCGCCCGGCACCGCCGCAGCCGACGTTGCAACGCAGCTTCTGGTACCGGACGGCGAGGCTGGTGATGCGGCACGCGATTCCGGTTGGCTTGGCGCTCACCGCTTTTCTGCTCGCGCTGGGCGCACCGTTCCTCGGTGTGCGATGGGGCTATCCCGACGACCGGGTGCTGCCGGCGTCGGCGTCCGCGCGGGCCGTCAGCGACCGGATCCGCGGCGAATTCCGCACCACATCCGAGACCAGGGTCGTCCTGCCCGACGCGCCCGGCGTCGGCACCGCGGAGCTGGATGACTACGCCACGCGGTTGTCCCTCGTGGCCGACGTCGCGGCGGTGTCGACGCCCACCGGGACCTTCGTCGCGGGCCAGCGCGCCGGGCCGCCCTCGGGCGCCGGCGAAATGGCGGCCGGCGGCGCCTACCTGACCATCGAGAGCAGCGCCCCCCTCTACAGCCGAGCGTCCGAGGTCCAATTGGCCCGCCTGCACGGGATCGCACCGCCGGGCGGTCAGGCGGCGCTGTTCACCGGGATGGCGCAGACGAATCGTGATTGCGTGAACGGCATTACGTCGCGGCTGCCCTTCGTGTTCGGTTTCATCGCGGTCGTGACCGTGGTGCTGCTCTTCCTCCTCACCGGCAGCATGCTCCTTCCGATCAAGGCGGTAGCGCTCAACGTGCTGTCGCTGACCGCGGTGTTCGGCGCCCTGGTGTGGCTCTTCCAGGACGGCCACCTCGGCGCGGTGGGCACCACGTCGACCGGCACGCTGGCGGTGAACGTCCCGGTTCTGATGTTCTGCATCGCGTTCGGGCTGTCGATGGATTACGAGGTGTTCCTGCTGGCCCGGATACGCGAGTATTGGCTGGATTCCCCCCGGACCCGCGCGGCCAACGACGAAAGCATCGCCCTGGGGCTTGCCCGCACCGGCAGGGTGATCACCGCCGCGGCGCTGCTGATGTCGATCTCGTTCGCTGCGCTGATCTCGGCCGGGGTGTCGTTCATGCGCATGTTCGGATTGGGCCTGACCGTCGCGGTGTTGGTGGACGCCACGCTGGTGCGGATGCTGCTGGTGCCCGCCTTCATGCATGTGCTGGGCGGCCTGAACTGGTGGGCGCCGCAGCCGCTGGCGAGATGGCACCGCCGGACGTTCAGTCGGCCGAACCCAATTCACTCTGGAAGTGGCGCATCGCGGCGATGAGGGCGGTGAAGACCCGGTGCGCCGCGGCCAAATCGGCGTCGGACAGCTCGTCGAGCGCGGCGCGGGTGTGCATCCCCAGCGGGTTGAAGAACGAGCGGGCGGTGTCCAGCCCGGGATCCGAGTAGCGCAGGATGACCTTTCGGCGATCCTCGGCGTGGGTGTCGCGCCGGATGTGGCCGGAGTTAATCATCCGCTCGACGAGGTAGGTGATCGCCGCCGCGGACAAACCCATTCGCTGGCGCAACTCCCCCGAGGTCAGCGGGGCGCCCGCCGTTTCGGCCACCAGGATGTGCAGCAGGGCGCGAAAGTCGCTGGGACCCAACCGATGCACCGCGGCGAAGACGCGCCCCAACTGGTCGGATTCGGCGGTGAGGGCGCGCGCGTCGGCTGCGATCAGGGCCTCGAGCCGCACCCGTTCGGTGGTGGCTTCCATCAGAATCGCAGCATACCGCGCCAAGCCGGGGATTGTTAACTTGATTAATGGTTAAGCGACTGAAATGCTTGGTGTCGTGATCTGGGACGCTGTCGCCGCTGCCGTGACGGGCCGGCGGTCGTGGCTGCCCGGATTGCCGGCGGTGCTGCTGGGTATTGGCCTCATGGTGGTCGTCGGCGGGAACGCGGCGGCGAGCCGGGCTCCGCTGTTCGCCCTTGTCGGGGACCGCATCTGGTGGCCCGCCGACCCGACCCGACCGGAAGGAAGCCGACCGTGAAACCCTCGACCCTCGCCGCAACCACCGTCGCCGTCGCGACGGCCGCCGGCGCCGGCAGCATCGCCAACCCGATGCGGGTGCCCGCCTGGTACTCGCGGCTTCGCAAGCCGCCGTACCAGCCGCCCGGCGCCGCGTTCCCCCTGGTGTGGACCACCCTCTACGCCGACATCGCGGCGACGTCCGCGGTGGCCCTCGACCGGTTCCGCGCCACCGGGCGAGACGACGAGGCGCGCCGCTACGCCGCGGCGCTGGGTGTGAATCTCGCGTTGAACGCCGGATGGAGCTGGCTGTTCTTCCGGTATCACCAGCTCGGCGCCGCCGCGCTGGGCGCCGCGGCGCTGACGGCGAGCAGTGCCGACCTCGCGCGCCGCGCCGCGCGGGCCGACCGGCGGGCAGGGGCGGCGCTCTCCCCCTACCCGGTGTGGTGTGCCTTTGCCACCGCCCTGGCCACCCATGTGTGGCGGCTCAACCGCTGAATCATGCCGACGCTGTTGTGGTTTCGCCGCGATCTGCGGTTACAGGATCATCCCGCCCTGGCCGCGGCCGCCCGAGGCGACGGGGAAGTGCTCGCCTGCTTCGTCGTCGATCCGCGGCTGGAGGCGTCGTCGGGCCGGCGCCGGCTGCAATTCCTGGGTGATTCGCTGCGCCGGCTGCGCGACGACCTGGACGGCCGGCTGCTGGTGACGCGCGGGCGGCCCGAGACGCAGATCCCGCGCCTCGCCGAGGAGATCGCCGCCTCGGCGGTGCACGTCTCGGAGGATTTCGCGCCGTACGGGGTGCGCCGCGACGAAAAGGTCCGCGCGGCACTGGATTCCGTGCCGTTGGTGGCGACGGGCTCGCCGTACCTGGTCTCGCCCGGGCGCGTGGTGAAAAAGGACGGCTCCCCCTACCGGGTGTTCACCCCGTTCCTGCACGAGTGGCGCGACGTCGGCTGGCGGGCGCCGGCGAAGTCGGGCGCCGCCGCCGCGCGCTGGCTCGACCCGTCGAGGCTGCGGATCGAACCCTGCGAGATACCCGATCCCGGCGCGGCGCTCGACGTGGCCGCCGGTGAGGCGGCGGCGCGCAAGCAGTGGAAGGCGTTCGTGGACAACGGATTAGCCCGCTACTCCCACGACCGGGACCGGCCCGACCTGGCGGGCACCAGCAGGATGTCGGCGCACCTGAAGTTCGGGTCCATCCATCCCCGCACGCTGGCCGCCGACCTCGACCTGCGCGGCGCGGGCGCGCAAGCCTTCTTGCGGGAGTTGGCCTTTCGCGATTTCTACGCCGACGTCCTGCACCACTGGCCGGCCAGCGCCTGGCACAACTGGAACAGCCAGTTCGACGGCATCCGCACCGACACGGGCCCGGATGCCGAGCGCCGCTTCGCGGCCTGGAAGGCGGGCCAGACCGGATTTCCGTTCGTCGACGCCGGGATGCGTCAGCTTCGCGAAACCGGCTTCGTGCACAACCGGGTGCGCATGATCGTCGCGTCGTTTCTGGTCAAGGACCTTCACCTGCCGTGGCAGTGGGGCGCCGCATGGTTTTTGGATCAGCTCGTCGACGGCGACATGGCCAACAACCAGCACGGCTGGCAGTGGTGCGCCGGCTCCGGTACCGACGCCGCGCCGTATTTCCGGGTCTTCAACCCGATCGGGCAGGGCGAGCGGTTCGATCCGGCGGGCGATTACATCCGGCGCTGGGTGCCCGAGTTGCGCTCGGCCAACGACGCGCACCTGCGCAAAGGGGAACGGCCGCAGGGATACCCGGCGCCGATCGTCGACCATGGCGCCGAGCGCGCCGAGGCGCTGCGCCGCTACCAGAGCATCTGAGCGATTTCCGCTACCCGAAGCTAGTTGGCATGCAATTATCAGCCGACTCACAGTTGTCGACTCGCCCTCGGGAGGCGCCATGGCTCGCTCGATCGTCCGGACGTTGTTGGTTGCGGGTGGCGCCACGGCGCTGATGGCCGGCGTCGGCGCCTGTTCGTGCTCGGTCACGTCGAAGCAGGCCGTGAGCAAGAGCGACGTCGCGGGCCAGATCACCGCGAAGATGACCGACGCGGCCGGCAACAAGCCCGAGTCGGTGACGTGCCCGGACGACCTGGCCGCCAAGGTCGGGGCGCAGCTGAACTGCACGATGAAGGTCAAGGACCAGACCTTCAACGTGAACGTGACGGTCACCAGCGTCAACGGCAACGACGTCAAGTTCGACATGGTGGAGACCGTCGACAAGAACCAGGTGGCCGGCATCCTCAGCAAGAAGCTGACCCAGCAGGTGGGCCGCAAGCCCGACTCGGTGACGTGCCCGGACAACCTGAAGGGCGTCGTGGGCGCCACGCTGCGGTGCGAATTGTCCGACTCCGGCGAGAAGTACGGCATCTCGGTGACCGTCACCAGCGTCGACGCCGGCGATGTCAGCTTCGACTACAAGGTCGACGACCACGCCGCGTGAAGCGGGCTAGCGGGCCGCCTTCTTGCGTTCGATGTCGGCCAGGGCGGCCGCGAGTTCGGCGCGCTGCGCCGCCGAGCTCTCCCACGACAGCTGCCGGTTCTTGACCACCTTGGCCGGGGCGCCGACCGCGATCGAGTAGTCGGGGATGACGCCGCGGACCACCGCGTGCGACCCGAGCACGCAGCCGCGCCCGATGGACGTGCCGCGCAGGATCGTCACCTTGACCCCCACCCAGGTGTCGGGTCCGATCCGGACCGGCGACTTGACGATGCCCTGGTCCTTGATCGGCAGGTTGATGTCGTCCATGCGGTGGTCGAAATCGCAGACGTAGCACCAGTCCGCCATCAACACCGAGTCGCCGAGCTCGATGTCGAGATAGGTGTTGATGACGTTGTCGCGGCCCAGCACCACCTTGTCGCCGAACCGCAGCGAGCCCTCGTGCGCGCGGATGGTGTTCTTGTCCCCGATGTGCACCCAGCGGCCGATCTCCAGCTCGGACAGTTCGGGCGTCGCGTGGATCTCGACGCCCTTGCCCAAGAACACCATCCCCCGGGTGATGATGTGCGGGTTGGCCAGCTTGAACTTCAGCAGCCGCCAGTACCGCACCAGGTACCACGGGGTGTAGGCGCGGTTGGCCAGCACCCACTTCAGCGAGGCCAGCGTGAGGAACTTGGCCTGGCGAGGGTCCCGCAGGTTCGATCCACGCCAGCGGCGGTGAAGCGGAGCATTCCACATGCTCGTCATGGCCGAAAAGCCTATCGGAGCCGCCACGGGTTACCCTCACCTGTACTCGATCGCTGCCGCTCGCCGAGAAGGAGTTGGAAACCCGAGGTGCTTGCCCGACATCTCCTGCGTGGGCTTCGGCGTTGGTCGTGTGCGGCGCTGGCGGCCGCGCTCCCCATCGGGCTCGGCGGCTGCGGCAACACCGACTCGTGGGTCGACGCCTCGCCCGCGCAGGGCTGGCCCGCGCAATACGGCGACGCCGCCAACAGCAGCTACACCGCGACCGGCGGCGCGACCAAGCTGTCGCTGCAGTGGACGCGATCGGTCAAGGGCAGCCTGGCCGCCGGGCCCGCGCTGAGCGCGCGCGGCTATCTCGCCCTCAACGCCCAGACCTCCGCCGGGTGTTCGCTGATGGAATGGCAGAACGACGACAACGGCCGCCAGCGCTGGTGCGTCCGGCTCGCCCAGGGCGGGGGGTTCGCCGGCCCCTTGTTCGACGGCTTCGACAACCTCTACGTCGGCCAACCGGGGGCCTTCCTGTCGTTCCCGGTGACCCAGTGGACGCGGTGGCGGCAGCCGGTGATCGGAATGCCCACCACCCCAAGGTTTCTCGGGCACAGCCAGTTGCTCGTCGCGACGCATCTGGGGCAGGTGCTGGTCTTCGACTCCCACCGCGGTGAGGTGGTCGGCAGCCCGCTCGATCTGGTGGACGGCGTCGACCCGACGGACGCCGCCCGCGGGTTGGCCGATTGCGCCCCGGCGCGCCCGGGCTGCCCGGTCGCGGGCGCCCCGGCCTACTCGGCGGGCAACGGGATCGTCGTGCTGGGCGTCTGGCAGCCGGGCGCTCCGGCGGCGGGGCTGGTCGGGCTGAAGTACCACGCGGGCCAGTCCCCGCTGTTGAGCCGGGAATGGACCAGCGACGCCGTGGGCGCGGGCGTCATCGCCAGCCCGGTGCTGTCCGCCGACGGGTCGACCGTCTACGTCAACGGCCGCGACCAACGGCTGTGGGCGTTGCACGCCGCCGACGGGAAGGTGAAGTGGTCGGCGCCGCTGGGCTTTTTGGCTCAGACGCCGCCCGCGGTCACCCCGCAGGGGCTGATCGTGTCGGGCGGCGGCCCGGACACGCGGCTCGCGGCGTTCAAGGACGCCGGGGATCACGCCGACGCGGCCTGGCGCCGCGACGACGTGACGCCGCTGTCGTCGTCGAGCCTGGCGGGCGGCGGTGTGGGCTATGCGGTGGTCGGCGGTCCGGCCGCCGACGGCGCACCGGGCATGTCGGTGCTGGTCTTCGACCCCACCAACGGTCACACCGTGGCCGGCTATCCGCTGCCGGCGGCTACCGGCTACCCCGTCGGCGTGGCGGTCGGCAACGATCGCCGGGTGGTCGCCACCACCAGCGACGGCCAGGTCTACAGCTTCGCGCCGGCATGACCACGCGCCGCCCGGCCGACGTCGCCGCGACCATCGTCCTGCTCATCGTCCACGGCGCCCTGCTGGGGGCGACGGTGGTGCTGCTGGGCCTGTTCGTCATGGTCACCGACCCGTGCGGCTCGGTGCGCTGCGGCGATCCCGCCTGGATCGACCGCGCCATGATGCTGGGGGTGTGGGTCGGCGTCGCCGTCCTGATCGCCGACCTGGCCGTCGCCGTCTACCTGCTCGCGAAGCGCCGTACCGCCTTTTTCGTCCCGATCATCGGTTGCGTGGCGCAGGTCGCGCTGGCGGTCGGCGCCGCGGCGATGGAGTGGCTGGCCGGCCCCGTCTGAGTCCGGGACGCATCGAGTGTGAATTCCCGGCTTCGACTGTGCGCCTGGGGCGAAGCTCATCGGCGTGTCGCGGCCCAGGATTCACACGCAAAACCCTGGGCGCACATTAGGCGCTAGATGTACTCGGTCAGGACGTTGGTAGCAGGCGTGTCGGCTTGATGTGAGGAGAACCCCCGGGTGGGGTGTGGCTTGTCT
>NZ_LQPM01000016.1 GCF_002101815.1 Mycobacterium paraense
CCGGTGCCGCCGTCACCCTGGGCACCGGCGGCACCGGCGGGACCGGCGGCGCGGTCGGCGGTGCGGGCGGCACGGCGGGCCACGCGGGCAGCCCCGGTACCGGCTTCCCACAGGTCGGCGGTGCCGCCACCGGTGGCCTCGGCGGCAGCGCCGGCGCGGAGGGCGGCGGCGGTGGTGGCGGCGGCAGCGGTGCCGCGGTCGGTGTCGGCGGGACCGGCACCGGCGGCAAGGGCGGCAACGGCGGCCCCTAGCGCGGCGGCTACGTCAGGACGGCCAGCTCCTTGGGGAACTTGGTCAGCAGTTCCGGTGCCTTATCGCCCACGACCAGCGTGTCCTCGATGCGGACACCGCCGCGGCCGGGCAGGTAGACCCCGGGCTCCACGGTCACCACCGAACCCGCGAGCAGCGTCCCGGCGGACGTCGCCCCGATTCCCGGCGCTTCGTGGATCTGCAGCCCCACGCCGTGGCCCAAGCCGTGGCCGAACTGCTCGCCGTAGCCGGCGTCGGCGATCGGCTGCCGCGCCGCGGCGTCCACGTCGCGCAGGTCGGCGCCCGGCCTCAGCGCCTCCCGGCCGGCCCGCTGCGCGTCGGCGACGAGTTCATAGATCTCCAGCTGCCATTCGGCGGCCTTGCCCAGCACGAACGTGCGGGTCATGTCCGAGTGGTAGCCGGCGACCAGGGCGCCGAAGTCGATCTTGACGAAATCGCCATCGGCCAGCACCGCGTCGGTCGGGCGGTGGTGCGGGATCGCCGAATTCGGCCCGGCGGCCACGATGGTGTCGAACGAGATCGCGTCCGCGCCGTGGTCGAGCATCAGCGACTCCAGCTCGCGGCCCACCTCGCGTTCGGTCCGGCCGGGCCGCAGCCCGCCGCGCTCGACCAGGTCGGCCAGCGCGGCGTCGGCGGCCTCGCAGGCCAGCCGCAGCAGCGCCACCTCGCCGGCGTCCTTGACCTCGCGCAGCGCCTCCACGGTCCCGGCGGCCCGCACCAGCTCGGTGGCGGCCTTGCGCTCCTCGACCTCGCTCCGCAGCGCGTCGAAGCCGTCGACGGTGACCACGTTGCTCTCGAAGCCCAGCTTGCCGACGCCGGCGTCGGCGGCCCGGCCGACCAGGTGGCGCCCGACGGCCCGCTCGATGGCGACCTCGAGGTCGGGGGCCTGCGCGGCCGCCTGCGTACGGTAGCGGCCGTCGGTGGCCAGCACGGGCCCGCGATCGTCGGCGAAAACCAGCAACGCGCCGTTCGAGCCGGTGAAACCCGACAGGTAGCGGACGTTGATCAGGTCCGTGACCAGCATCGCGTCCAGCCCGCTGGCTCCGATTTGCGCTTTCAGATTGTCTCGACGCTGGGAATGTGTCACGACCCTTGACGGTACTCGCTACGCTTTTCCTTCATGAGGAACTGGATGCTGCGCGGATTGGTGTTCGCCGCGGCCATGGTGGTACTTCGATTGCTCCAAGGTGCGCTCATCAACGCGTGGCAGACACAGGCCGGTCTGATCAGCATCGTGCTGCTGATCCTGTTCGTGATCGGCGTGGTCATCTGGGGGGTGCTCGACGGGCGGGCGGACGCCAAGGCCCAGCCGGATCCGGATCGCCGCCAGGACCTGGCGATGACCTGGCTGCTGGCCGGCCTGCTGGCGGGCATCCTCAGCGGCGCCGTCTCCTGGCTCATCGCGCTGTTCTATCAGGGGCTCTACACCGGCGGCCTGATCAACGAGGTGACGACGTTCGCGGCGTTCACCGCGCTGCTCGTCTTCGTGCCCGGGATCATCGGCGTGGCGGTGGGCCGCTGGCGGATCGACCGCAACCCGCCGCCCCGCCCACATGGCGAGGACGAGGAGCGCGCCGACACCGACGTCTTCTCGGCGGTCCGCGGCGACGAGACGCCCACCGGCGAGATACCCGCCCAGACGGCCCCCGGGGCCCGGGCCGAGGAGCGCACCGGGTCGGTCGCGACCGCCGAGCGCGACGCTCCCACCGAAACCATCCCGACGTCCGGCGACGACGCCAAGACCGAGGTGATCCGCACGGACGACGCCAGGCACGCCAAGCCGGGCGAGGAGCCGGAGAAGGGCTAACCCCAGGCCAGGTAGCGCAGGGCGAGCAGATAACCCTGAATGCCGAGCCCGACGATCACGCCGGTCGCGACCGGGCTGATGTAGGAGTGGCGCCGAAATTCCTCGCGCGCATGCACATTAGAGATGTGCACCTCGATCAGGGGCGCGCTCAGCTCGGCGCACGCGTCGCGCAGCGCCACCGACGTGTGGGTCAGGCCGCCGGCATTGAGGATCACGGGCTCGCCGGCATCGGCGGCCAGATGAATCCAGTCCAGCAGCTGGGCCTCGCTATCGCTTTGCCGCACAACGACTTTCAGATCCAGGGCGGCCGCCTCGCGCTCGATCAGCTCGGCCAGCTGGTCGTGCGTGGTGTCGCCGTACACCTCGGGCTCGCGCCGGCCCAGCCGCCCCAGGTTGGGGCCGTTGATGACGTGCACCGTCTTACTCATCGGCCAACCCCGCGTAGGCCGCCGCCAGCAGCGACGGATCCGGCCCCGTCAGCCGGCCCGGCTTCCCGAGCCCGTCCAGGACGACGAACCGCAGCACGCCGGCCCGAGTCTTCTTGTCCCCCGCCATGTATTCCAGCAACTGCGGCAGCGCGTCGGCGTCGTAGCTGACCGGCAGGCCCAGCGAGGTGAGGATGCTGCGGTGGCGCGCCGCGGTGGCGTCGTCGAGCCGGCCGGCGAGCCGGGCGAGCTCCGCGGCGAACACCAGCCCGACCGAGACCGCGGCGCCGTGCCGCCACCGGTAACGCTCCCGGCGCTCGATCGCGTGCGCCAAAGTGTGGCCGTAGTTCAGGATTTCGCGCAGCTCGGACTCCTTCTCGTCGGCGGAAACCACCTCGGCCTTGACCGCGATCGCGCGCCGGATCAGCTCCGGCAGCACCTCGCCCGCCGGGTCGAGGGCGGCCTCCGGGTCGGCTTCGATGAGGTCCAGGATCACCGGGTCGGCGATGAAGCCCGCCTTGACCACCTCCGCCATGCCGGCGACGAGTTCGTTGCGCGGCAACGTTTTCAGCGTCGCCAGGTCGACCAGCACGGCCAGCGGCTGGTGGAACGCCCCGACCAGATTCTTGCCCGCGTCGGTGTTGATGCCGGTCTTGCCGCCGACGGCCGCGTCCACCATGCCCAGCAGCGTGGTGGGCACGTGCACGATGTCGACCCCGCGCAGCCACGTCGCCGCCGCGAAACCGGCGACGTCGGTGGCCGCGCCGCCGCCGAGGCTGACCAGCGCATCCCTGCGGCCGATCCCGATGCGACCCAACACTTCCCAGATGAACCCCACGACGGGCAGGTCCTTGCCGGCCTCGGCGTCCGGGATCTCGATGCGGTGCGCGTCGATTCCCTTGCCCGCCAACCGGCTTCGAATTTCCTCGGCGGTGTCGCCCATGACGGGCTGGTGCAGGATCGCGACGCGGTGCCGACCGGCGAGCAGGCTTTCCAGCTCGCCCGTCAGCCCGGTGCCGATGACCACCGGGTACGGCTCGTCGACGGCCACGTACACGGTGACCGGCCCCTTGGTGTCCGTCACGTGGCGGCCTCGCTCGGCGTCTGCAGCCGCGAAACGATGTGGCGGACCACCGCGCCGGGATTGCGGCGGTTGGTGTCGACCCGGATGGTCGCGACGCGCCGGTACAGCGGGGCGCGCTCGGCCATCAGGGCGCGGTACTTCTCGGCGCGGTCGGGCCCGGCCAGCAGCGGCCGCACGGCGCCGCCGCCGGTGCGCCGCACCCCTTCCCGGGCGCCGATCTCCAGGTAGATGACGGTGTGGCCGGCGAGCGCGTCGCGCACGCCGGGGCTGGTGACCGCGCCGCCGCCGAGCGACAGGACGCCGTCGTGGTCGGCCAGCGCCGCGCGCACCACCTCTTCCTCGATGCGGCGGAACTCCGGCTCGCCGTCGGTGGCGAAGATGTCGGCGATGGTGCGGCCGGTGCGCTGCTCGATCGCCACGTCGGTGTCGAGCAGGCCGACGCCGAGCGCCTTGGCCAGCCGCCGGCCGATGGTGGACTTGCCCGAGCCCGGCAGCCCCACGAGCACCGCTTTGGGGGCCATCACGCGGTACCGCGCGCGGCCGGCGCTTCCCGGTCGGCGACCGCGCGCTGGTAGGACTCGATGTTGCGGCGGGTCTCGGTCAGGGAGTCGCCGCCGAACTTCTCCAGCGCCGCGCGGGCCAGCACCAGCGCCACCATGGTCTCGACGACGACCCCGGCGGCCGGCACCGCGCACACGTCCGAGCGCTGATGGATGGCGACGGCCTCGTCGCCGGTCGCCATGTCGACGGTGGCCAGCGCCCGCGGCACGGTGGAGATCGGCTTCATCGCGGCCCGCACGCGCAGCGGCTGCCCGTTGGTCATGCCGCCCTCCAGCCCACCGGCCCGGTTGGTGGAGCGGACCACGCCGTCGGGCCCCGGGTACATCTCGTCGTGCGCGCGGCTGCCGCGGCGGCGCGCGGTCTCGAAGCCGTCGCCGATCTCGACGCCCTTGATCGCCTGGATGCCCATGACGGCGGCGGCCAGCTGGCTGTCCAGCCGGTTGTCGCCGCTGGTGAACGAGCCCAGCCCCACCGGCAGGCCCGTTGCCACCACCTCGACCACGCCGCCGAGGGTGTCGCCGTCCTTCTTGGCGGCCTCGATCTCGGCGATCATGGCCGCTTCGGCGGCCTTGTCGAACGCGCGAACCGGGCTGTCGTCGATGGCGGGCAGGTCGGCGGGCGCCGGTGGCGGGCCGTCGTACGGCGCCGACGGGCCGATCGAGACGACGTGCGAGAGCACCTCGACGCCGAGCGCCTGGCGCAGGAACGACCGCGCGATGGTCCCGGCGGCGACGCGGGCGGCCGTCTCCCGGGCGCTGGCCCGCTCCAGCACAGGCCGGGCGTCGTCGAAGCCGTACTTGAGCATCCCGGCGTAGTCGGCGTGGCCGGGCCGCGGCCGGGTCAGCGGTTCGTTGCGGGCTGAGCTTTCCAGGTTCGCCAGTTGGCCTGGGTCGACGGGGTCGGTGGCCATCACGGTTTCCCACTTCGGCCACTCGGTGTTGCCGATCTCGACGGCGATCGGGCCGCCGAGGGTGACGCCGTGGCGTATCCCGGACAGGATGGTCACCGCGTCGCGCTCGAACTTCATCCGCGCGCCGCGGCCGTAGCCGAGGCGGCGCCGAGCCAGCTGGTCGGCGATTTCGGTGGAGGTGACCTCCACGCCGGCGACCATGCCGTCGACCACGGCCACCAGCGCGCGGCCATGGGATTCTCCGGCGGTGATCCAGCGCAACACCCGTTCATCTTCCCATGTGGGTACGCGCTGACTTAAATCCCGAGCCATCCGCCGAAATCGACGCCAGCGCGTGGGTCTCTCGCACTTTTCCGCGCTGCCGTCGATTTCGAAAGGAAGGTCACGCAAGTGCCAGGCCGACCGCGGCGGCGGTGGCCAGGCACATCGCGGGGCCGTGCGGAACCGCCCGCATGCCACGGCACACCCCGACCAGTGCCGTGAGCAGCGGCGCGCCCAGCGCCGCCAAGAACCACACCGGGGCGCCGAAGCAGCCGGCCAGCCCGCCCAGCCCGATCGCCAGCTTGACGTCACCGGCCCCCATCGCGTTCGGCGCCAGCAGGTGGACCAGCAGGTACGTCCCGCTCAGCGCCGCCGCCCCGGCGAGCGCGGGCAGCCCGCGGCCGGCCACCGCACCGCCCAGCAGGATCGCGGCGGCCCCCGGCAATGTCCGCGAATTGGGCAGCCTGCGCCGCCAGATGTCGCAGCAGCTCAGGGCGCCCATCCAGAGCAACACGACCCCGGCCACCATGCGCGGCAGGCTAGCGCAGCGCCGCCTCCATCGCCGCTCGCGGCGCCGGCAGCCCGGTGAACTGCTCGACCTGGGAGAAGGCCTGGTGCAGCAGCATCTGCAGGCCGTTGATCACCCGGCCGCGGGCGGCGTCGACCGCGGCGGCCAGCGGCGTGGGCCACGGGTCGTAGACGGCGTCCAGCAGCACCGGGATGGCGGCCAGCGTTGCGGCGTAGCGCGCGGCCACGTCGGCGGGGATGGTGCTGACCAGCACCTCCGCGCCCGCCACCTCGCCGGCCAGCCCGTCGCTGTCCAGCGCGCAGAACCGCGTCGCCACGCCGACCCGCGCGCCGAGCTCCACCAACCGCGACGCCTTGCCCGGGTCGCGGGCCACCACCGTGATGCCCGTGACGCCGAGCCCGGCCAGGCCCACGACGGCCGCCGGGGCGGTGCCACCCGATCCACAGACCAGCGCCCATCCCGAAGCCGAGCCGATGGCGCCGGTGACACCGTCGACGTCGGTGTTGTCGGCCCGCCAGCCCGCCGGGGTGCGCACCAGGGTGTTGGCCGACCCGACGAGCTCCGCGCGCGCGGTGCGTTCGTCGGCGACTCGCAGCGCGGCGAACTTGCCCGGCATCGTGACCGAGACGCCCACCCACTCCGGCCCGAAGCCGCCGACGACGCCCGGCAGCTCCTCGGCGCCGCAGTCGATGCGCTCGTAGGTCCAGCCGTCCAGGCCCAGCGCGCGGTAGGCCGCCAGGTGCAGGTCCGGGGACTTCGAATGGGCGATGGGGCGCCCGAGCACCCCCGCCTTCCTAGCGGGCCGAGTCGAGGACACCGTTGCGCTTAGCCAGCTCGATATTGGCCAAATGCTGCTGATAGTCCTTCGTGAACAGCGTCGTGCCCTGGGCATCGATGGTGACGAAGTACAGCCAGTCCCCCGGCTCCGGATGCTCGGCCGCGCGCAGCGCATCGACGCCGGGCGAGCAGATCGCCGTGGCCGGCAGCCCCTGGGACACGTACGTGTTCCACGGCGTCTTCTGGCCCCGGTCGGCGTCGGTGGTGGCGACCTCGCGGCGGTCCAGCGGATAGTTCACCGTCGAGTCGAACTCCAGCGTGTGGTGCGCATGCAGCCGGTTGTAGATGACCTGCGCCACCTTCGGGAAGTCCTGCGTGTTGGATTCCTGCTGCACCAGCGAGGCGACCACCAGGATGTCGTAGGGCGACAGGCCCATCGCCTGCGCGGAATCCACCAGACCCGACTTCGCGTACTCCACGGCGCCCGCGCTGATCAGGCTCGTCAGGATGCTCTCGGCCGACGACGAGGGGTCGACGTTGAACGTTCCCGGCGCGATCAGGCCCTCGATCCGGCGATGATCCTTGCCCAGCTCGGTGACCGGCTCGACCGCCCACGGCGGCACCGCCAGGGTCGTCGGCGCGGCGTTGGAGGCCGCCGCGCGCAGGTCGTCCACCGAGACGCAGCGCTTGTTGCCGTCGAGGTCCACGCAGGTGGCGCGCGAGATCAACGAGAAGATGCCGGGGTTCACCACGTTGGTCTTCATGTCGGTGGTGTCGTCGAGCTGACGGCCCTCGGGGATGACCAGCCGCCCCACCCGGCTGTTCGGGTCGGCCAGCCGGGCGACGGCGTTGGCCGCCGGGATTTCGGTGCGCATCCGGTAGAAGCCGGGCTGGATCGAGTTGATCGCGGCGTTGCCATGCGCCGCGTTGACGAACGCGCGCACCGTGGCGACCACGCCCTGGTTGTGCAGCGTCTCCCCGACCATCGTCGTCGAGTCGCCGGATTGGATCTGAATCACGATGTCGCGCTTGCCGTTTCCGCTGTAGTCGTCACCGGAGCCGAACACCGTGTTCCACAGCCTGGTGCCGACGAAGACGGCGACCACCGCGATCACGACGAGCACCACCAGGGTGATTCGGCCGGCGACGCGTTTGCGCTGTTTCCCGCGTTCCGCGCGGTTGCGGTCGACGCGGCTCATCCTGCGCCGGGGCGGCCCGACCGCGCTGGGCTCGGCGCGCTCGCGCCGCGCGCTGTCAACCACGGCCGGCTCCCCTGCGCTGGTCGAGCCAGCTCTGCAGGATCGCCACCGCGGCCGCCTGGTCGATCACCGACCGCTGCTGTTTGGCCCGCACGCCCGCGGCCCGCAGCGACCGCTGCGCGCTCACGGTGGTCAACCGCTCGTCGGCCAGCCGCACCGGCGTGGGCGCGATCCGCCGGCCCAGCGACTCGGCGAGCTCGATCGCGTCCTGCGCCGACGGCCCGGTCCGGTCGGCCAGCGTCCGCGGCAGCCCGACGACCACCTCGACGGCTTCCAGCTCGGCGACGAGCTCGGCCAGCCGGCGCAGGTGCCTGCCGGAGCGGTCGCGGCGCACGGTTTCCACCGGGGTGGCCAGGATGCCGTCGGGGTCGCTGACGGCCACGCCGATGCGCACGCTGCCGACATCGACGCCCAGGCTCCTCCCTCGCCCGGGGTCCTGATCGGGATCGCCGGGCCGGTCGGGGAGGCGGTGCTCTGTCAAAACCACTCAGCCGACCCGCGCTATCGCCCTGTGCACTGCAGCAAGCGCGGCGTCGATTCCGGTGGGATTCTTTCCTGAGCCCTGCGCCAGGTCGGCCTTGCCGCCACCGCGGCCGTCGACCTCCACGGCGAGCTCTTTGACCAGGTCGTTAGCGCTGAGACCGAGGTCCTGGGCGGCCCGGTTGGCGGCGACGACGTACGGCACGGTCCCGCCGTCGCCCTCGGCGATGAGCACCACCACCGCCGGGTCGTTGCCCAGCTTGCCGCGGATGTCGCCCACCAGGGAACGCAGGTCGGCCGCCGTCATCCCGCTCGACATCCGCTGCGCCACCACACGCACGTTACCGATCCGCTCCGCGCCGGCGGCGGCGTTGGTGGCGGCGGCGCGGGCGCTCGCCAGCCGGGCGCGTTCGAGTTCCTTCTCGGCGGCCTTGAGCCGGTCGACCAGGTTGGCGACCCGGGCCGGCACCTCGTCGGAGGGCACCTTCAGCGACGACGCCAGCCCGGCCATCAGCGCGCGCTCCTTGGCCAGGTGCCGGAACGACTCCAGCCCCACGTAGGCCTCGACCCGGCGCACCCCGGAGCCGATCGACGACTCGCCCAGGATGGTGACCGGGCCGATCTGCGCCGAGTTGTGCACGTGGGTGCCGCCGCACAGCTCCAGGGAGAACGGCCCGCCGATCTCCACCACCCGCACCTCGTCGGGGTAGGCCTCGCCGAACAGCGCCATCGCGCCCATCGCCTTGGCCTTTTCCAGCTTCTCGGTGAAGGTGTGCACCTCGAAGTCGGCCTGCACGGCCTCGTTGGTGACCTCTTCGATCTGGGTGCGCTGGTCTTCGGTCAGCGGCCCCTGCCAGTTGAAGTCGAAACGCAGGTAGCCCGGCCGGTTCAGCGACCCGGCCTGAACGGCGTTGGGCCCCAGCACTTGTCGCAGCGCGGCGTGCACCATGTGGGTGCCGGAATGCCCCTGGGTGGCGCCCCGGCGCCAGCCCGGGTCCACGGCGGCGACGACGGTGTCGCCCTCGACGAATTCGCCGGACTCCACGTTGACCCGGTGCACCCACAGCGTTTTGGCGATCTTCTGCACGTCGGTGACGGCGGCGCGGGCGCTCTCGTTGGCGCCGGTTCCGCTGATGCTGCCCTCGTCGGCGATCTGGCCGCCCGACTCGGCGTAGAGCGGGGTGCGGTCCAGCACCAGTTCGACCCGGTCCGCGCCGGCCCCCTCCCCCTGCAAGCCGTGCGCGACCACCGGCACCCGCTTGCCGTCGGCGAAGATCCCCAAAATCCTTGCCTCGGAGGTCAACTCGTCGAACCCGGTGAACTCGGTGGGCCCGGCGTCGACCAGCTCGCGGTAGGCGCTCAGGTCGGCGTGCGCGTGCTTGCGCGCGGCGGCGTCGGCCTTGGCCCGCTGGCGCTGTTGCAGCATCAGCTCGTGAAAGCCGCTCTGGTCGACCTGCAGGCCGGCCTCCGAGGCCATCTCGAGGGTGAGCTCGATGGGGAACCCGTAGGTGTCGTGCAGGGTGAAGGCATCCGAGCCCGAGACCACCTGGGCGCCCGACGATTTCGTCGCGCTGACCACCTCGTCGAACAACCGCGAACCCGACGACAGCGTCCGGTTGAAGGCCGTCTCCTCGGCCACGGCGATGCGCCGGATTCGGTCGAAGTCGGTGACCAGCTCGGGATACGACGGGCCCATCGAGTCGCGCACGGTGGCCATCAGGTCGCCGACGATCGGGTCCTCGATGCCCAGCAGCTTGGCCGACCGGATCACCCGGCGCAGCAGCCGGCGCAGCACGTAGCCGCGCCCGTCGTTGCCGGGGCTGACGCCGTCGCCGATCAGGATCGCCGCGGTGCGGCTGTGGTCGGCGATGACGCGGTAGCGCACGTCGTCGTCGTGGTTGCCGACGTCGTAGGGCCGCGGGGCGCGCGCCGCCACGACATCGATGATCGGCCGCAGCAGGTCGGTTTCGTAGACGTTGTGCACGCCCTGCAGCACCAGCGCGATCCGCTCGACGCCCATGCCGGTGTCGATGTTCTTGCGCGGCAACGGCCCAAGGATCGGGTAGTCCTCCTTGGTGCTGCCCTCACCGCGCTCGTTCTGCATGAACACCAGGTTCCAGACCTCGAGGTAGCGGTCCTCGTTGGCGACGGGTCCGCCCTCGGGGCCGAACTCGGGGCCGCGGTCGTAGTAGATCTCCGACGACGGCCCGCACGGCCCGGGAATGCCCATCGACCAGTAGTTGTCGGCCATGCCGCGGCGCTGGATCCGCTCGGCGGGCAAGCCGGCGATCTCCTGCCACAGCTGGACGGCCTCGTCGTCGTCGTGAAACACGGTGGCCCACAGCCGATTCGGATCCAGGCCGTAGCCGCCGTCGGCGATCGGATTGGTCAGCAGCGACCAGGCCAGCTCGATCGCGCCACGCTTGAAGTAGTCGCCGAACGAGAAGTTGCCCGCCATCTGGAAGAAGGTGTTGTGCCGGGTGGTGATGCCCACCTCGTCGATGTCGGGGGTGCGGATGCACTTCTGGATGCTGGTGGCCGTCGCGTAGGGCGGGGTGCGGGCGCCCAGGAAAAACGGCACGAACTGAACCATGCCGGCGTTGACGAACAGCAGGTTGGGGTCGTCGAGGATCACCGATGCGCTCGGCACCTCGGTGTGGCCCGCCTTCACGAAATGATCGAGGAATCGCTTCCTGATCTCGTGTGTCTGCACTTTGAGTTCGCTTCTTCCTGTTGCTTCGACTTGCCTTGATCGGGGATTCCCAGCCTAGACAGCTAGCCCTCCAGGAAGCTCAACCGCACCGACCGCCGCGGATTGTCCCGGTTGAGGTCGACCAGCACGATGCTTTGCCAGGTGCCCAGCTGGGGGTCGCCGCTGGCGACCGGCACCGTCACCGACGGCGCGACGATGGCCGGCAGCACATGGTCGGCGCCGTGTCCCGCCGAGCCGTGCGCGTGCCGGTAGCGGTCGTCGCGCGGCAGCAGCCGTTCCAGCGTGTCGACCAGGTCGTCGTCGGAGCCGGCGCCGGTCTCGATGATCGCGACCCCGGCCGTCGCGTGCGGGACGAACACGTTGCACAGGCCGTCGCCGTAGCTGAAGCAGAACCGCCGCACCGCATCGGTCAAATCGACGACGCGGCGACGGGCGGTGTCCACCTCCAGCACATCGGTATGCACCTGGTCAAGCCTACGGCGAGGCCGGCATGACCGGCCAACCGACTGTGAGGGCGGCCACACCCCCGGGGGGCATTGCCAGCCCGGGCCGGCAGGAGGAACGTATCTCGTTGGACCGGTGGCGCCACCGGGGCGCTGCCCCGACCGGGAGGGGGTGGACCGTGTACGCACGCTCTACCACTATTCAGGCGCAACCCTCGTCCATCGACGCCGGAATTGCGCACGTCCGCGATGAGGTGATGCCCGCGCTGCAAGGCATGCCCGGTTGCGTCGGGGTGTCGCTGCTGGTTGACCGTGACTCCGGCCGGTGCATCGCCACCAGCGCCTGGGAGAGCGACGAGGCCATGCGCGCGAGCACTGAGACCGTGCGGCCGATCCGCGATCGCGCGGCGGAAACGTTCGGGGGCGCGGCAGAAACGAACGAGTGGGAGATCGCGGCACTTCATCGTGACCACCGCGCGCCCGAGGGTGCCGGCGTCCGAGCGACCTGGGTCAAGGTACCCGAAGGTCAAATGGATTCGGGCATCGAGTTCTACAAGTCGTCCGTCCTGCACCAGCTGGAGGACCTCGACGGCTTTTGCAGCGCCAGCCTGCTGATCGACCGGGCCTCCGGGCGTGGCGTGTCGTCCGTGACGTTCGACAGCCTGGACGCGATGGAGCGCAACCGGGACCAGGCGAGCGCGCTGAAGATCGCGTCGATGCGCGAGGCGGGCGTCCAGGAACTCGACGAGCGCGAATTCGAGCTGGCGTTGGCCCATCTGCGGGTACCCGAGCTGGTCTGATCTCGGTTCGAACCCATTGCCACCCCCAGCCGCGAGGAGGAAGGTATTCGTTGGGCCCCGGTGGCTCCCGGGGCCCAACGACATACCCGCCCCGACACGGGAGGCCCGACCATGTACGCACGCTCCACCACCATTCAGGCGCAACCCCTGTCCGTCGACATCGGCATCGCGCACGTCCGCGATGTCGTCATGCCGGCGTTGCAGGAGATGAACGGGTATGTCGGGTTGTCGTTGCTGGTGGATCGCCAGTCGGGCAGATGCATCGCCACCAGCGCCTGGCAGACGATGGAAGCGATGCGCGCCAGCGCCGAGCGGGTGGCGCCGGTCCGCGACCGCGCCGCGTTGATGTTCGACGGCAGCGCCAAGGTCGAGGAGTGGGACATCGCCTTCCTGCACCGCGACCACCACTCCCAGGACGGGGCCTGCGTGCGGGCCACCTGGCTCAAGGTGGTGCCGGATCAGCTGAGCCGGTCCCTGGACTTCTACCGGACCTCGCTGCTGCCGGAGATGGAAAAGCTCGACGGCTTCTGCAGCGCCAGCCTGATGGTCGACCACCCCGCCTGCCGGCGGGCCGTGTCGTGCTCGACGTTCGACAGCATGGACGCGATGGCCCGCAACCGCGACCGGGCCACCGAATTGCGCAGCTCACGCGCGCGCGACCTGGGCGCCGAGATCGTCGACGTGGCCGAGTTCGAGCTGGCGATCGCCCACCTGCGGGTGCCCGAACTGGTCTAGGGCAGGGCGTCCCCGGGGAATCCGCGGCAGGGGTGCACCTGGTAGGTGAACACCCCGGCCGCCACGCCGGGATCGTCGTTCATGATCGCGGTGGTCTCCTCGACCGGCGCGGCGAACACCCCGATGCCGCAGACGTCGGACTCGTCGGTGACCGGCAGCACCACCGCGAGCACCCCGTCGTCGCGCAGCCCGAAGTTGCGCCGGCCGTGCTCCCAGATGACCCCCGGGGACGACTCGTCGCCGAACCTCGGGCCGCGCTTGAGGATCACGACGCTGTATTCCTTGGCGGTGGGCAGCAGTTGGCCCATCTCCTCGTCGGTGAAGGTCTTCATGCCCGCCTCCTGCGGATGATCGCGCGCAGCCGGTCCAGCCGGCCGGCCAGTTCCCGTTCGCCGCCGTGGGCGGTGGGGCGATAGTAGTCCACGCCCACCAGCTCGTCCGGCGGATATTGTTGCGCCACAACGCCATCGGGATCGTCGTGGGAATAGCGGTAGCCCTGGGCGTTGCCCAGCCCCGCGGCGCCGGCGTAGTGCCCGTCGCGCAGGTGGGGCGGCACCAGCCCGGCCTTGCCCGCCCTGATGTCGTCCATCGCCGCCGCCAGCGCGGTGGTGACGGCGTTCGACTTCGGCGCGGTGGCCAGGTGGATGGTGGCGTGCGCCAGCGTCAGCTGCGCCTCGGGCATGCCGATCAGCTGCACGGTCTGGGCGGCCGCGACCGCGGTCGGCAGCGCGGTCGGGTCGGCCAGCCCGATGTCCTCGCTGGCCAGGATCATCAGCCGGCGCGCGACGAACCGCGGGTCCTCCCCGGCGACCAGCATGCGGGCCAGGTAGTGCAGCGCGGCGTCGACGTCGGAGCCGCGGACCGACTTGATGAACGCGCTGATCACGTCGTAGTGCTGGTCGCCGTCGCGGTCGTAGCGCACCGCGGCCTTGTCCAGGGACTGCTCGATGGTCTCGACGCTGACGGATTCGCCGGCCTCGGCCGCCACCTCCAGCGCGGTCAGGGCCCGGCGGGCGTCGCCGGCCGCCAGCTGCACCAGCAGGTCGACAGCCTCGGGCGCGACGGCGACCTTGCCGCCCAGCCCGCGCGGGTCCTCGACGGCGCGCTGCACGACGGTGCGGACGTCGTCGGCCGAAAGCGGCCGCAGCTGCAGGATCAGCGACCGCGACAGCAGCGGCGCCACCACGGAAAACGACGGGTTCTCGGTGGTCGCCGCCACCAGCAGCACCACCCGGTTCTCCACGGCGGACAGCAGCGCGTCCTGCTGGGTCTTGGAGAACCGGTGCACCTCGTCGATGAACAGGACGGTCTGCTCGCCGTTCAACAGGGCCCGGCGCGCCACATCGATGACCGCCCGGACCTCCTTGACCCCGGCCGACAGCGCCGACAGCGCCTCGAACCGGCGCCCGGTGGCCTGCGAGATCAGCGCGGCCAGCGTCGTCTTTCCGCTGCCCGGCGGGCCGTACAGAATGACCGACGCCATGCCCGAGCCCTCGACCAGGCGGCGCAGCGGCGATCCGGGTGTCAGCAGGTGGTCCTGCCCCACCACCTCGTCCAGCGACGCCGGCCGCATCCGCACCGCCAGCGGCGCACCGGCCGACACGCCCAGGCCGTGGCCGGTTGTCTGGGGTGCGCCGGGGAGGTCAAACAGACCGTCGGACACGGTTTTAGGCATACCACGTGGCGGCGACGGCATGCGCCGCTCGAGCCGGCCCGAAATCAATGCGCGCGCCCCGGGCACTTATTTGCTAAGTTCCGGTTTGCCGAGTTTGGACGCGCGTGCCCACAAGTTGAATCCAACAGCTAGGACGGACATGAGCCAGCCTCCCGAATACCCAGGCCAGAACGTCCCAAGTCAGGGCCCTCCCGGCTACCCGCCTCCGCCCGGCTACGGCGCCCCGCCACCGCCGCCCCCCGGCTACGGCGCCCCGCCGGCCGGTTACGGACCGCAGGCGGGCTACGGCGCCCCGCAGGGCCCGCAGTTCAGCGTCGGCGAGGCGTTCCGTTGGGCGTGGGGCAAGTTCACGCAGAACGCCATGCCGTTGGTGGTGTCGGCGCTCATCTACGGGCTGGTGTTCGGCGCCGCCTACGCCCTGATCCCCATCGGCGGCAGCATGGGCTCGACCACCACCACGACCAACTCCGACGGCTACGCGACCACGACGGCGAACATCAGCGCCGCCGGGCTGGCCGTCATGATCGTCGGCTACATCCTGGTCTACGCGATCGGCATCTTCGCCCAGGCCGCGTTCCTGAGCGGATGCCTTGACCTCGCCGACGGCCGGCCGGTGAGCATCGGCTCGTTCTTCAAGCCCCGCAACCTCGGCATGGTGATCCTCGCCGGGATCATCGTCGGGATCCTGACGTCGATCGCCTCGGCCTGCTTCGTCCTGCCCGGCCTCATCGTGGGCCTCTTCGCGCAGTTCACCATCCCGTTCGTCATCGACCGGTCGCAGGGCGCCATCGACGCGTTGAAGTCGAGCTTCTCCACGGTCTCGTCGAACTTCGCCAACGCCCTGCTGGCGTGGCTGGTGCAGCTGGCCGCCGTCGTCGTCGGCGCGGTGCTGTGCGGCGTGGGGCTGCTCGTCGGCGGACCCATCGCCGCGCTGGTCTTGACCTACAGCTACCGCAAGCTTTCCGGCGGCCAGGTGGTCCCGCTGGAGCAGCCTGGCGGCGGCTACCAGGCCGGACCGCCACCCGGCCCGCCGCCGGGCCCGCAGTTCGGGTAGGCCCGGCCGCCGAATCTCGCTGCGCTGCAGGCTTGTCGCGCTTGTGATGAGATCAGCGGGTGAGCATCAAAGTCGCGCTGGAGCACCGCACCAGCTACACCTTTGACCGCCTGGTCCGAGTGTACCCGCACGTGGTGCGGCTGCGCCCGGCGCCCCACTCCCGCACCGCCATCGAGGCGTATTCGTTGCGGGTCGAGCCGGGCGACCACTTCGTCAACTGGCAACAGGACGCGGTGGGCAATTTCCTTGCCCGGCTGGTGTTTCCGAATCCGATGAGCCGCCTGACCATCACGGTCGGACTCATCGCCGACCTCAAGGTGATCAACCCCTTCGACTTCTTCATCGAGGACTGGGCCGAGACGTGGCCCGCCGGCGGGTGGACCTACCCCAAGGCGCTGGCCGACGACCTCAAGCCCTACCTGCGGCCCGTCGACGAGGACGGCCCGGACTCCGAAGGCGCGGGCCCCGGCGAGCTGGTGCGGGCGTGGCTGCAGAACTTCACCGTGCGCGACGGCACGCGCACCATCGACTTCCTGGTCGCCCTCAACCGCGCCGTCAACGCCGACGTCGCCTACAGCCTGCGGATGGAACCCGGCGTGCAGACACCGGATTTCACGTTGCGCAACGGGGTCGGCTCGTGCCGGGACTCGGCGTGGCTGCTCGTCTCGATCCTGCGCCAGCTGGGCCTGGCCGCCCGGTTCGTGTCCGGCTACCTGGTGCAGCTGGCGTCGGACGTCGAGGCGCTCGACGGCCCGTCCGGACCGGCCGCCGACTTCACCGACCTGCACGCGTGGACCGAGGTGTACATCCCCGGCGCGGGCTGGATCGGGCTGGACCCGACGTCGGGGCTGTTCGCCGGCGAGGGTCACATCCCGCTGGCGGCCACGCCGCACCCGGCGACCGCGGCGCCCATCAGCGGCGGCACCGAGCCCTGCGAATCGACGCTGGAGTTTTCCAACACCGTCACCCGCGTGCACGAGGACCCGCGCGTCACGTTGCCCTACCCCGACGACGCCTGGCGGGCGATCTGCGACGTGGGGCGGCGCGTCGACGAGCGGCTGGCCGCCGCCGACGTCCGGCTGACCGTCGGCGGTGAGCCCACGTTCGTGTCGGTCGACAACCAGGTCGACGAGGAGTGGACCACCGCCGCCGACGGCCCGCACAAGCGGCAGCGGGCCTCCGATCTGGCCGCCCGGCTCCGGCAGGCGTGGGCCCCGCAGGGGCTGATCCAGCGCGGACAGGGCCGGTGGTATCCGGGAGAACCGTTGCCGCGCTGGCAGATTGCGCTCTTCTGGCGAACCGACGGGCGGCCGCTGTGGGCCGACGCCGCGCTGCTGGCCGACCCCTGGGACGGGTCGCCGGGCCTGGTGCACCCCGACGCGGCCTACGACGTGCTCTGCGGGGTGGCCGACGGCTTCGCGCTGCCGGCCGCCCAGGTGCGGCCGGCCTACGAGGACCCGCTGGCCCGGCTGGCCGCCAAGGTGCGCAAGCCCCACGGCGATCCGGTGCCACCGGGCGACGACCTCGGCACCGACACGGCCGACGGGCGCGCGGAGCTGCTGGCGCGCCTCGACGAATCCACCACGGCCCCGGCCGCTTTCGTGTTACCGCTGCACCGCCGCGACGACGACCTGGGCTGGGCCAGCGCGAACTGGCGGCTGCGCCGCGGCCGGATCGTGTTGCTGGAAGGCGATTCCCCGGCCGGCCTGCGGCTGCCGCTGGACTCGATCAGCTGGCGGCCGCCCCGGCCGGCGTTCGACGCCGATCCACTGTCCGCGGGAGGCGAGCTCGCGGCGGACGCCGCGAGCGACGCCGTCGTCGTCGAACCCGGCTCGGCGCCGCCGACCGCGATGGTCGCCGAGGTCCGCCGCGGCCTGCTGTACGTGTTCCTGCCGCCCACCGAGGCCCTGGAACACTTCGTGGACCTCGTCGCCCGGGTCGAGGCGGCCGCGGCCAAGGCGGACTGCCCGGTGGTGATCGAGGGCTACGGACCCCCGCCGGACCCGCGGCTGAGGTCGGTGACGATCACCCCCGACCCGGGCGTCATCGAGGTCAACGTGCCGCCCACCGCCAGTTTCGACGAACAGGCGCAGCTGCTGGGCAGCCTCTACGAGCAGGCCCGCCTGGCCCGGCTGTCCACCGAGTCGTTCGACGTCGACGGGACGCACGGCGGCACCGGCGGGGGCAACCACATCACGCTCGGCGGCGTGACGCCCGCGGACTCGCCGCTGCTGCGCCGCCCCGACCTGCTGGTTTCGCTGCTGACCTACTGGCAGCGCCACCCGTCGCTGTCCTACCTGTTCGCCGGGCGATTCGTCGGCACCACGTCGCAGGCCCCGCGGGTGGACGAGGGCCGCGCCGAGGCGCTCTACGAGCTCGAGATCGCGTTCTCCGAGATCGCCCGGCTGTGCGCCGGCGGGGCCGCCAAGCCGTGGGTCACCGACCGCGCGCTGCGGCACCTGCTCACCGACATCACCGGCAACACCCATCGCGCCGAGTTCTGCATCGACAAGCTGTACAGCCCCGACGGCCCCCGCGGCCGGCTCGGCCTGCTCGAGCTGCGCGGCTTCGAGATGCCGCCGCACCTGCGCATGGCGATGGTGCAGTCGCTGCTGGTGCGCTCGCTGGTGGCGTGGTTCTGGGACGAACCGCTGCGCGCCCCGCTGATCCGGCACGGCGCCAACCTGCACGGGCGATACCTGTTGCCGCACTTCCTGATCCACGACATCGCCGACGTCGCCGCCGACCTGCGCGCGCACGGCATACCCTTCGAGACCAGCTGGCTGGACCCGTTCACCGAGTTCCGCTTCCCGCGCATCGGCACCGCTGTCTTCGACGGCGTGGAGATCGAGCTGCGCGGGGCGATCGAACCGTGGAACACCCTCGGCGAGGAGTCCACCGCCACCGGCACGGCGCGCTACGTCGACTCGTCGGTCGAACGCATCCAGGTCCGCATCATCGGCGCCGACCGGCACCGCTACGTGGTGACCGCCAACGGCTACCCGGTGCCGCTGCTGGCCACCGACAACCCCGACATCCACGTCGGCGGCGTGCGGTTCAAGGCCTGGCAGCCGCCCAGCGCGCTGCACCCGACCATCAGCACCGACGTCCCCCTGCAGTTCGAGCTCGTCGACCTCACCACCGGGACGTCGCGCGGCGGCTGCACCTACCACGTCGCGCACCCCGGCGGCCGCGCCTACGACGAGCCGCCGGTCAACGCCGTCGAGGCCGAGTCGCGCCGCGCGCGGCGCTTCGAGGCGACCGGCTTCACCCCGGGCAAGCTGGACCTGGCCGCCATCCGGGAGCGCCAGGCGCGGATCTTCACCGACATCGGCGCGCCGGGCATCCTTGACCTGCGGCGCGTCCGTACCGTGCAGCAGTGATGGCGCTTCCCAACTCGGCACTGGACACCGGCGGGCACTACGACGCCGACCGGCTGCTGGCGGGGTACCGGACCGCGCGGGCCCAAGAGGCGCTGTTCGACCTGCGGCACGGCCCCGGGATCGGCTACGACGAGTTCGTCGACGGCGAAGGCGACGTGCGGCCGGCGTGGTCCGAGCTGGCCGACGCCGTCGCCGAGCGCGGCCGGGCCGGGCTCAACCGGCTGCGCTCGGTGGTGGACAGCCTCATCGACAACGACGGCATCACCTACACCGACGTCGACGCCGGCCGCGAGCCCCGGCCCTGGCGGCTGGACGCCCTGCCGATCGTGGTTTCCGCCGCCGACTGGGAGGCGCTGGAGACCGGGCTGGTGCAGCGGTCGCGCCTGCTCGACGCGGTGCTGGCCGACCTATACGGGCCGCGCACGCTGCTCACCGAGGGCGTGCTGCCGCCGCAGCTGGTGTTCGCCCATCCCGGTTACGTGCGGCCCGCCAACGGCATCGAGGTGCCCGGGCACCACCAGCTGTTCATGCACGCCTGTGACGTCAGCCGGCAGCCCGACGGCAGCTTCCAGGTCAACGCCGACTGGACGCAGGCGCCGTCGGGCGCGGGCTACGCGCTGGCCGACCGGCGCGTGGTGGCGCACTCGATTCCGGACCTCTACGAACGGATCGCGCCGCGACCCACGACGCCGTTCGCGCAGGCGTTGCGGCTGGCGCTCATCGACGCCGCGCCCGACGTCGCGCAGGACCCGGTCGTCGTGGTGCTGTCCCCCGGCATCTACTCGGAGACCGCGTTCGACCAGGCGTACCTGGCGACCCTGCTGGGCTTCCCGCTGGTGGAGAGCGCGGACCTGGTGGTGCGCGACGGCAAGCTGTGGATGCGCTCGCTGGGCACGCTCAAACGCGTCGACGTGGTCCTGCGCCGGGTCGACGCCGAGTACACCGACCCGCTGGATCTGCGCGCCGATTCGCGGCTCGGCGTGGTCGGCCTGGTGGAGGCGCAGCACCGCGGGACGGTCACGGTTGTCAACACGCTGGGCAGCGGCATCCTGGAAAGCCCTGGGCTGCTGCGCTTTCTGCCCGAGCTGGCGCAGCGGCTGCTCGGCGAGGAGCCGCTGCTGCACACCGCGCCGGTGTATTGGGGCGGCATCGCGGGCGAGCGCTCGCACCTGCTGGCCAACCTGTCGTCGCTGCTGATCAAGTCGACCGTCGGCGGCAATACCCTTGTCGGGCCGACGCTTTCGTCGGCGCAACTGACGGGGCTGGCCGCGCGCATCGAGGACATGCCGTGGCAGTGGGTCGGCCAGGAGCTGCCGCAGTTCTCGTCGGCGCCCACCGACCATGCCGGTGTGCTGTCGTCGGCCGGGGTCGGCATGCGGCTGTTCACCGTCGCCCAGCGCGGCGGCTACGCGCCCATGATCGGCGGCGCCGGCTACGTGCTGGCCCCCGGACCGGCCGCCTACACGCTGAAAACCGTTGCGGCGAAGGATGTCTGGGTGCGCCCGACCGAACGCGCGCGGGCCGAGACGATCACGCTGCCGTCGGCGCCCCCACCCGCGAAGACCGCCGCGGGCACCTGGGGCGTCAGCTCGCCGCGCGTGCTGTCCGACCTGTTCTGGATGGGGCGCTACGGCGAGCGCGCCGAGCAGATGGCCCGGTTGCTGATCGTCGCCCGCGACCGCTTCCACGTGTACCGGCACCACCAGGACATCGAGGAGAGCGAGTGCGTGCCGGTGCTGATGGCCGCGCTGGGCCGAATCACCGGCAACGACACCGGCTTTGGCGGCGACGGGGCCGAGACGATCGCCGTCGCCCCCTCCACGCTGTGGACGCTGACCGTGGACCCCCACCGGTCCGGGTCGCTGGTGCAGTCGGTGGAGGGGCTGGCGCTGGCCGCCCGCGCGGTGCGCGACCAGCTGTCCAACGACACGTGGACGGTGTTGGCCGGCGTGGAGCGTGCGATCGCGCTGCGGCCCGACCCGCCGGACTCGCTGGCCGAGGCCGACGCCCTGCTCGCCTCGGCCCAGGCGCAGACGCTGGCCGGGATGCTGACGCTGTCGGGGGTGGCCGGCGAGTCGATGGTGCGCGACGTGGGCTGGACGATGATGGACATCGGCAAACGCATCGAGCGCGGGCTGTGGCTGACCGCGCTGTTGCGCGCCACGCTGACCGAGGTCCGCAGCGCGCCCGCCGAGCAGACGATCATCGAGGCGACGCTGGTCGCGTGCGAGTCGTCGGTGAGCTACCGGCGCCGCACCGTGGGCAAGGTCAGCGTGGCCGCCGTCGCCGAGCTGATGCTCTACGACACGACCAACCCGCGGTCGCTGCTGTACCAGCTGGAGCGGCTGCGCACCGACCTCAAGGACCTGCCGAGCTCGTCGGGGTCGTCGCGTCCCGAGCGGGTGGTGGAGGAGATCGGCACCCTGGTGCGCCGGTCGCACCCCGAGGAGCTGGAGGCGGTCACCGGCGGGCGCCGTGCGGAGCTGGCCGAACTGCTCGACGCCATCCACACCGAGCTGCGCAACCTGGCCGAGGTCATCGCCGAGACCCAGTTGCGGCTCCCCGGCGGCATCCAGCCGCTGTGGGGCCCCGACGAGCGCCGCGTCATGCCGGCCTAGCCGACCTCCGTTGTGGCCGGCTCCCGCTCGTCGCCCTGGTACCGGTGTGGATCGGGCAACCGCCGGCGACGCACCATGTGCACCAGCACCAGGACCGACATCACGGCGGCGTAGATGCACCACAGCGACGCGAACGCCCGCAGGTACAAAATGGCGACCAGGACCAGCCCCACCAGGTTCGCCAGCCCGAACGCGACAATGGAGCGATAGCCCGACAGCAGGGCCGGCCCGATCACGGCGAGGATGTAGAGCACCGCCCAGAAGTAGCTGTTGTGCGCGCCGGTCTGGTATTCCAGCGCATGCGGGCACCGTTGCACCCCAACCGGTTTGGTGAACACGACGTAGGCCAGGTAGGCCGACACGACGGCGCCGAGCGCCACGAACGGCGCCACCCGCAGCCGGGCGCCGCGGGGCTCGAGCAGCAACACCGCCACCGGGACCAGCGCCGGCAGCAACGGCAGCGCGATGAACACATAGGCATACATCGCGAAGTGGGCCACCCCGGCGGACACAAAGCGATTGGGCCACACCGCCGCCTCGAGGAACTGGTGAACCGCGAAGACCGTCGGCAGCAAGGCGAACGGCAGCTCGCGCCAGTGCTTCACCTCGCGCAGGGTCGCCACCGCGACCGGCACCA
This sequence comes from Mycobacterium paraense, assembly GCF_002101815.1. Lineage (GTDB taxonomy): Bacteria > Actinomycetota > Actinomycetes > Mycobacteriales > Mycobacteriaceae > Mycobacterium > Mycobacterium paraense. The sequence continues at coordinate 22,422 of NZ_LQPM01000016.1, forward strand.
GCGCGGTTCCCACCACCAGATCCGCCGTGATCGAAAAGCACATGGCCGCGGCCTATCCCGCGACCGCCGCGGGCCCGCTCAGCTCCGAGGTCACCTCGTCGATCACGTCGTGGATGAACTGCATCTTGTCCAGCACCGCCACCGGCAACACGAACGGGTACAGGTCGTCGTGTCCCATCGAGCGGTTCACCATGTTCAGCGACCAGGACAGCGGCAGCCACATCTCGATGATGGTGGGAAAAGCGCTGGGGCCCAAAGGAGTACGGTCGAAGGTCGCCGACGCCGGCGCGAACGCGCACCACGCCGAGGTGTCCAGGGTGTCGCGGATGTGCAGGTAGTGGGCGAACGTCTCGGCCCAGTCCTCGGCGGCGTGCATGGTCGCGTACGAGGAGACGAAGCTCTCCTGCCAACCGTCGGGCGCGCCCTCGTTGTAGTGGCGGTCCAGCGCCTCCTGGTAGTCCGCGTCGGGATCGCCGAACAGCTCGGTGAACCGCGCCACGTACTCGCTCGACGGGGTGATCAGCCGGTAGAAGTAGTAGTGCCCGACCTCGTGGCGAAAGTGCCCGAGCAGCGTCCGGTACGGCTCCTCCATCTCGACCCGCAGCTGCTCGCGGTGCACGTCGTCGCCCTCGGCGAGATCGATTGTGATGACGCCGTTCTCGTGGCCGGTGAACACCTTTTCGTGCGCGCTGGACAGCAGCCGAAAGCCCAGCCCGTAGTCCCGGTCGCGGTCGCGCCCGATGATCGGCAGCTTCATTTCGTGCAGCTCGGCGATCAGCCGCCGCTTGGCCGCCTCGGCGCGGGCGAACGCGGCCAGGCCCTCGGTGTCGGCGTCGTTGGGCCGCTCCAGCGTAAGCGCGCACGACGTGCACAGCCCGCCGGGCAGGTTGGTGGGCACCAGCCAATTACATTCGGCGAGATGGCGATTGGCGCACAGCTCGTATTCGGCGGCGCTGACGAAACCGGCCCGATCGGCGTCGTCGCCGTCGGTGATCACCAGTAGGGCCATCTGCTCGAGGGAGAACCCCAGCGCGCTGCCGCACGACAGGCACGCGGAGTTCTCGAACGTCAGGCGCTGGCCGCAGTTGGGGCAGTGGAAATCACGCATGCAAGGGGTCGCCTTCAATAGGGTCTGTGTAGGGCACCACGTCGACGGCGACGTCGATCACGCTGTGCTCGGAGTTGGTGTAGATGATGCCGCGCAGCGGCGGGACGTCGGCGTAGTCACGCCCGCGGCCCACGACGATGTACCGCTCGTCGACCAGTTGGTCGTTAGTGGGATCGAGGCCCAGCCACTCGAACTGGCCGGGTTCCTGGGGGGTCCACACCGCCGCCCACGCGTGGGTGGCGTCGATACCGATCATCCGATCCTTTCCCGGGGGCGGGTCGGTGGCCAGGTAACCGGACACGTAGCTGGCCGCCAGACCGTTGGCGCGCAGGCAGGCGATCGCCAGCCTCGCAAAGTCCTGACATACCCCTTCCCGGGCCGCCAGAACCTCGCCGACCCCGGTGGAAATCGTCGTCGATCCCGAGCGGTAGGTGAAGTCGGCGAAAATCCGCGACGTGAGGTCGCGGAGCACCTCGACCAGGGGCCGCTCGGGCGCGAAACTGGGCGCCGCGTACTCACGCACCTCGTCCGTGATCTCCGGCGGATTCAGGTCGAGGGCGAACTCCGTCGCCAGCGCTCCCCGGCGCCCGGCCGGCCGGGCGGCCTCCCACGGTTGCAGCGCCGGCCCGCTGCTGTACCGCTGCGCGGGCGGCGGATACACGTCGACGATGGAGTCGCTGGTGATGGTCAGGACCTGGTGCGGCTCGGTGACGTGGAAGTAGGAGCTGACGTTGCCGTAGCTGTCGACGCTGGTCGAGCTGTCGGCGGGCGCCGGGTCGATGGTCAGCACGTGCGCCACGCACCGCTGGCGTTGCGAGTCCCGCGGCGTCAGGAAGCCGCGGCCATAAGAGCTGGTCACGACGTCGGAATAGCGGTACTCGGTGCGATGGGTGACCCGATGCCGGCGGGCCTGGCCTTCTGACACAGGCTGATCCCATCACACCCCGTTTGCCGATCGCGAGCCAAGCGCGCCGTTTCGGGAGCACAATCGAAAGCGTGGCCACGTGGAACGACGTCGCCCGCATCGTTGGTGAGCTGGCACTTACCTCCGAGCCGTCACCGCACGAGTGGCGGGTCGGCAAGAAGTTGCTGGCGTGGGAGCGGCCGCTGCGTTCGTCGGACCGCGAGGCGCTGGCGCACAACGGCGTCGAGCCGCCCGAGGGCGACATCCTCGGCGTCCGGGTCTCCGACGAGGGCGTCAAGTTCGCGTTGATCGCCGACGAGCCGGGGGTCTACTTCACCACCCCGCATTTCGACGGCTACCCGGCGGTGCTGATCAGGCTGGCCGAGATCGGGGTGCGCGACCTCGTGGAGGTGATCACCGAGGCCTGGCTCACGCAGGCGCCGAAGAAACTCGTCCAGGAGTACCTGGCCGATTCGCTATGAGCGCAGGTCGATGACCCGCTGCAGGTCGTCGACGCAGGCCTGGACGGCGTCGGCGAGCACCACCTGCGTTCTCTCGCGGGCGGCGGCGTGCAGCTCCGAGGCGTGGTGGCGCGCGGAGGCGGTGTAGGCGCAGGCCCCTGCGGGGTCGGACTCGGCCAGCGCCGTCGCGGCCGCGAGCACCACCAGCACGCTGTGCACCGGCTGCGGGAGCCGCGCGCAGCAGCCGTCCACGCCGGGCGCGACGGCCCGGGCCAGCTCCAGCACCGAGCCGGCCAGCAGCGCCACGTGCACGGCCTGGTGGTCGGCGGCCCGCACGGCGTCGCGCAGCCCGAAGCGGCGTGGCGCGATCCGCACGACCTGGTGGGCGGTGGTGCGTGCCTCGATGAGCCCGCCGAGCTGTGCGTGCACCCGATCGACGGCCGACAGCGGCCAGTCGGGCGGGGGCTCCCGGCGCCCGGCGGCGAGGTCCGCCGCGCGGGTCAGGACGCCCTGCAGCACGCCCAACACGCCGACGCGGGCGCTGCGCAGCAGCGCCAAGGGATCCGCCGGGAACAGCAGCACGGCGAAGACGATCGCCACGAGGCCGCCGATCAGCGCGTCGTAGGTGCGCTCGAAGCCGACATTGGTGCGATACAGGGCCAGCACCAGGATCGCGGAGATGGCGGTCTGGTTGGCGAACATCATGCCCTGCCCGATGAAGCCGTGCCCGATGAGCACGGCGACGACCAGCGCCAGGAACGCCGCGACCGCGATGGCGAGCGCACCCGGCCCGAGCACACCCTGCACCGCGATGCCCACGCCGATCCCCAGAATCACGCCGAAGATCATCTGCACGGCGCGCATCGCGCGCAGCACGTTACTGATCGACAGCGACACCGCGGCGGCGATCGGCGCGAAGAACGGCTGCGGGTGACCGAGCAGGTCGTGCGCGAGGTACCAGGACAGACCTGACGCGACCGACGTCTGGACGAGGTAGAACCACAGCGCGCGGAGCCGTTTGACGCCGGCGCGCGCTGCTCGTTTCATCGCTCGCGGTCAGGCGCGCTGCAACTCGAACAGCGGAATGACCCTGCTCGTCTTGGACTGATACTCGGCGAACCCGGGCGCCGCGGCGGCGACCTTGTCGAACAGCTCGTCGCGCTCGGCGCGCGGCAGTTCGTGGGCGGTCACGTCGAACTCCTCGGTGCCGATCTCCACGTGCGCCGCCGGGTTGGCGCGCAGGTTGTGCACCCAGGCCGGGTTGACCGGCGCGCCGGCGAACGAGCCGATGATGATCAGCTTGCCGTCGATGCGGAAGTAGGCCAGCGGGTTGACCCGGGGCTGGCCCGACTTGGCGCCCGTGGTGGTCAGCAGCAGCAGGTTGGCGCCCTCGAACTGGCCCCCGACCTTGCCCTGGTTGGCGCGGAACTCGTCGATGATGCTCGTGTTGAAGGCGTGGATGGTCTCGGCGTCAGGTGTTTCCGTCATGCCCGCTCAACCTTCTCCGGCTTGGCATCTATTCCGGACTCCTTGCGCTGCTGCGCGGTGATCGGGGCGGGCGCGTCGGTGAGCGGGTCGACGCCGCCGCCCGTCTTCGGGAAGGCGATCACCTCGCGGATCGAGTCGACGCCGGACAGCAGCGCGTTGATCCGGTCCCAGCCGAACGCGATGCCGCCGTGCGGGGGTGCGCCAAACGTGAACGCCTCCAACAGGAATCCGAACTTCTCCTCCGCCTCGGCCTTGTCCAGGCCCATCACCGCGAACACCCGCTCCTGGATGTCGCGGCGGTGGATACGGATCGAGCCGCCGCCGATCTCGTTGCCGTTGCAGACGATGTCGTAGGCGTCGGCCAGCACGCTGCCGGGATCCTTGTCGACCGCGTCCTCGAACTCCGGCTTCGGCGAGGTGAACGCGTGGTGCACGGCCGTCCACGCCCCGGCGCCGACCGCCACGTCGCCGGCGGCGGTCGCGTCCTCGGCGGGCTCGAACAGCGGCGGGTCGACCACCCACACGAACGCCCATGCGTCGGGGTCGATCAGGCCCAGCCGCTTGGCGATCTCGCCGCGCGCCGCGCCCAGCAGCGCCCGCGACGGCTTCGGCGGGCCCGCCGAGAAGAAGATGCAGTCGCCCGGCTTGGCGCCGACGTGGCCGGCCAGCCCGCCGCGCTCGGCGTCGGACAGGTTCTTGGCGACCGGGCCGGCCAGCTCGCCGTCCTCGCCGACCAGCACGTAGGCCAGCCCGCGATGCCCGCGCTGCTTGGCCCATTCCTGCCAGCCGTCCAGGGTGCGCCGCGGCTGCGAGGCGCCGCCGGGCATGACGACCGCGCCGACGTAGGGCGCCTGGAAGACGCGAAAGGTGGTGTCGGAGAAGAACTCCGTGCACTCGACGAGCTCCAGCCCAAAGCGCATGTCGGGCTTGTCGGAGCCGAACCGGCGCATGGCGTCGGCGTAGCTGATCCGCGGGATCGGCGTCGGGATCTGGTAGCCGATCAGCGCCCACAGCGCGGTCAGGATCTCCTCGGAGACGGCGATGATGTCCTCGGCGTCGACGAAGCTCATCTCCATGTCGAGCTGGGTGAACTCGGGCTGCCGGTCGGCGCGGAAGTCCTCGTCGCGGTAGCAGCGGGCGATCTGGTAGTAGCGCTCCATCCCGGCCACCATCAGCAACTGCTTGAACAGCTGCGGGCTCTGCGGCAGGGCGTAGAACGAACCGGGGTGCAGGCGGGACGGCACCAGGAAGTCGCGGGCGCCCTCCGGGGTCGAGCGGGTGATGGTCGGCGTCTCGATCTCGACGAAGTCGTGCCGCGCCAGCACCGCGCGGGCCGCGGCATTCACCTTGGAGCGCAACCGCATTGCCGCGGCCGGCCCGTCGCGGCGCAGGTCGAGGTAGCGGTACTTCAGCCGGAGCTCCTCACCGGCCGGCTCGTCCAGCTGGAACGGCAGCGGCGCGCTCTCCCCCAGCACGGTCAGCGAGGTGGCGTTGACCTCGATGTCGCCGGTCGCGATCTCCGGGTTGGCGTTGCCCTCCGGGCGGACCTCGACGACGCCGGTGACCGCGACGCAGAACTCGGCCCGCAGCCGGTGGGCCTGGGCCAGGACGTCGGCCGCGCGGAACACCACCTGGGCGACCCCGGAGGCGTCGCGCAGGTCGATGAAGATCACCCCGCCGTGGTCGCGGCGGCGGGCCACCCAACCGGCCAACGTCACCTGCTGGCCGGCGTCGCTGCTTCTCAGCGAACCGGCGGCGTGGCTGCGCAGCACAAACACTCCCTTTCCCGAGGTTGGAACGAGTGCCCAGTCTAGAGGCAGGTAATTTCGGTCCTATCGTCACCAACATCGCACTCGTCGGTCCCGGCGCCGTCGGCACGACGGTCGCCGCGCTGCTGCACAGGGCCGGGCATCCGGTGCTGCTGTGCGGCCACACGCCCCGCGACGGCATCGAATTGCGGCCCGACGGCGCCGATCCCATCGTCGTCCCCGGTCCGGTGCACACCGATCCCGCCGAGGTGAGCGGCCCCGTCGACCTCCTGGTGCTGGCGGTCAAGGCCACCCAGAACGACGACGCGGCACCCTGGTTGGCCCGCCTGTGCGGCGAGCACACCATCGTCGTCGTGCTGCAGAACGGGGTCGAGCAGGTCGAGCAGGTGCAGCCGCACTGCCCGTCGTCGCCGGTGGTCCCCGGGATCGTCTGGTACAGCGCCGAGACGCAACCGCAAGGGTGGGTGCGGCTGCGCACCGAGGCCCGGCTGGTGCTGCCGTCGGGCCCCTCGGCGGAAACCGTCGCCGAGTTGCTGCGCGGCGCCGGCTGCCAGGTGGACTGCGACCCCGATTTCCTTACCGCCGCGTGGCGCAAGCTGCTCACCAACGCGCTGGCCGGCTTCATGGCGCTGTCGCGGCGCCGGTCCGGCATGTTCCGCCGCGACGACGTCGCCGAACTGTCGCGGCGCTATGTGGCCGAATGCCTGGCCGTCGCGCGGGCGGAGGGCGCCCGGCTGCCCGACGACGTGGTCGACGAGCTGCCCGGGCTCTTCCGGCATGCCCCCGAGGACATGGGCACCTCGATTTTGGCCGACGCCGAGGGCCGCCGGCGGATGGAGTGGGACATCCGCAACGGCGTGATCGTCCGGAAGGGCCGCGCCCACGGGCTGGCGACGCCGATCAGCGACGTGCTGGTGCCGCTTCTGGCGGCGGCGGGCGACGGCCCGGGCTAGATTCGAGCCATGTTCCCCTGCGAGCGCGTCGACCTGAGCTTCGTCGACAGCGCGCCGTTCCGCTTTTCCAACAGTGTCGACCTGGCCGTCACCCCCGAGCAGCTGTTCGAGGTGCTGGCCGACGCCGAGTCCTGGCCGCGCTGGGCGCCGGTGATCACCAAGGTCACCTGGACCAGTCCCGAGCCGTTCGGCGTCGGCACCACCCGCACGGTCGAGATGCGCGGTGGCATGGTCGGCAACGAGGAGTTCCTCGCGTGGGAGCCGTTCTCCCGCATGGCATTCCGGTTCAACGAGTGCTCCACCCAGGCCGTCGCCGCGTTCGCCGAGGATTACCGGGTCGAGGTGACCCCCGGCGGCTGCCGGCTGACCTGGATCATGGCGCAGAAGCCGGCCGGCCCGGCGTGGCCGGCGATGTTCGTGGCGCGGCCGCTGCTGAACCTGGGCCTGCGCCGGTTCCTGCGCAACCTGCGCAGCTACACCGACGCCCTTGCGACCCGGCAACCTTAGGAGCGTGCGATGACCTTCAACGAGGGCATGCAGATCGACACCAGCACCGCGTCGTCGTCCGGTGGCGGCGGCATGGGGATGGCCCTGGGGGGCGGCGGAATCGGGCTGCTGATCCTCATCGGCGCGTTGTTTTTCGGAATCGACCCGGGCCGCGTGATGAACTCGCAGATGAACACCGGCGGCTATTCGGCACCCGGTTTCGACCTGAGCCAGTGCAAGACCGGGGCCGACGCCAACAAGTACGTGCAGTGCCGCGTGATCGCGACCGGCAACTCCGTGGATGCGGTGTGGCATCAGCTGATGCCGGGCTACACCCGCCCGCACGTGCGCCTGTTCACCGGCTCGGTCGACACCGGCTGCGGGCCCGCCACCACCGCGGTGGGCCCGTTCTACTGCCCGGTGGACCAGACCGCGTACTTCGACACCGACTTCTTCAAGGAGCTGGTCGACCGATTCGGTTCCAGCGGTGGGCCTTTCGCGCAGGAGTACGTGGTCGCGCACGAGTACGGCCACCACGTGCAGCAGCTGCAGGGCATCCTGGGCCGCTCCCAGCAGGGGGCGCAGGGCGCCGGCGGCAACGGCGTGCGCACCGAGCTACAGGCCGACTGCTACGCCGGGATCTGGGCGCACTACGCGTCGACGGTGAAGCAGGAAAGCACCGGCGTGCCGTACCTGCAGCCGTTGAGCGACCAGGACATCGCCGACGCGCTCTCGGCGGCGGCGTCGGTGGGCGATGACCGGATTCAGAAGGAGTCGACGGGACGCGTCAACCCCGAGTCGTGGACGCACGGCTCGTCGGCGGAACGGCAGAAGTGGTTCACCATCGGGTACCAGACCGGCGACCCGCACAAGTGCGACACGTTCTCCGCGACGAACCTGGGCTAGCTAGCCCCTGCCCGTGCAGGTGACGGTGGTCGTGGCGTCCTGGTGGGCGACCACCTGGCCGTCCACGGCGATCTCGCAGTGGAACTGCGCGGGACCGTTGCCCGAGTCCGGCCAGTGCAGCATCCCGCTGGCGGTGATGCTCGCCCACTGGGCGGGGTTCGCCAGCGTGGCCGTGTAGGTGACCGGCGCTCCCCCGCTCAGCGGCGCCTGCACGCTGGTCATGAACTTCGACGGGTCCGCGTTGTAGGCGGCCTGGCTGGGCGGATCGGAACTCACGTAGTTGACCGTGGCGGTGAGGTTGTTGGGGCTCGACACGGTGTAGGTCACCTGGTGGGCATCCGCATGGGCAGTCGCGGGGATGACGGCCGCCGCGGCAGCCGCTGCAAACGTGGCCGACGCGACGGCGCTGATCACTTTTCGCACGTTCGTCATATCGAAAACGCTACCGGATTCGTTACCTGCCTCAGGTATGAAGCAGCTATGAGCGACGGGCCCACCGGCTGGATCAGCCGCCGCCGGCTGCTGACCTCGACCGCGGCTTCGGCCGCCCTCGGGGCGGGCATCGGCGGCGGGGCGACGCTGCTGTGGTCGCATCCCCGGCCGCCCGCGTTGTGGTATCGGCCCGACCGCAACGGCGCCCCGCCGGTGACGGGCCTGCATCTGCAGTTCGGCGCGAACGCCGCTACCGAGGTGGTGGTCTCCTGGCACACCACCGAGGCCGTCCGCAACCCGCGCGTCATGCTGGGCACCCCGGACTCCGGGTTCGGGCGCACCGTGCAGGCCGAAACCCGCACCTACCGGGACGCCAAGTCAGGCGTCGAGGTTCGCGTCAACCACGCCCGCCTGACGGGCCTGGCGCCCGATTCCGACTACGTGTACGCCGCGGTGCACGACGGGGCCGAGCCGGACAGCGGGACGGTGCGGACGGCGCCGTCGGGACGAAAAGCGCTGCGCTTCACCAGCTTCGGCGACCAGTCCACGCCGACGCTGGCCAGGCTGCCCGACGGCAGGTATGCCACCGACAACATCGGGTCGCCCGCGGCCGCCGACACCACGCTGGCGGTCGAGCGCCTCGGCCCGCTGTTCAACCTCGTCAACGGCGACCTGTGCTACGCCAACCTTGCGCAGGACCGCATCCGGACCTGGTCGAACTGGTTCGAGAACAACACGCGCTCGGCGCGATACCGGCCCTGGATGCCGGCCGCGGGCAACCACGAGAACGAATTGGGCAACGGCCCAATCGGTTACGGCGCCTATCAGACCTACTTCGCGTTGCCGGATTCGGGGTCGGGCCCGGAAACCCGCGGGCTGTGGTACTCGTTCACCGCCGGCTCGGTACGGGTGATCAGCCTCAACAACGACGACATCGCCTTCCAGGACGGCGGTAATTTCTATGTGCACGGCTATTCGGGCGGGGAGCAAAAGCGTTGGCTGGCAGGCGAACTCGCCGCCGCGCGGCGCGACCCGGACGTCGACTGGATCGTGGTCTGCATGCACCAGACGGCCATCTCCACCGCCGACAAGGCCAACGGCGCCGACCTGGGCATCCGTGAGGAATGGCTGCCGTTGTTCGACCAGTATCAGGTCGACCTGGTGGTGTGCGGCCACGAGCACCACTACGAGCGCTCGCACCCGCTGCGCGGCACGATGGGCACCGACACCCGCACGCCGGTACCCGTCGACACCCGCAACGACGTCATCGATTCGACCCGCGGCACCGTGCACCTCGTCATCGGCGGCGGCGGCACGTCGGCGCCGAGCAACGGGTTCTTCTTTCCCGAGCCGCGGTGCCGCGTGCTGACCGGCGTCGGCGCGTTCGACCCCGGGCTCGGCCGCAAGGCGCCGATCTACGTGCTGGAGGACGCGCCCTGGTCGGCATTCCGCGACCGCGACAACCCTTACGGCTTCGCGTCTTTCGACGTGGACCCCGGTCAGCAGGGCGGGAACACCTCGATCAAGGCCACGCATTACGCGCTCAGCGGTCCGTCCGGCCAAGTCACCGCGGTGGACGAGTTCACGCTGACCAAGCCGCGCGGCGACCGGCCCGGCTAGCTCAAAACAGCGTCGCCTGCTGCGGCTCCGGGGCGGCCTCGGGCGCGCGCATCGGGTTCGGGCGCTGATCTCCGGTCAACCGATGCTTAGCGATCAGCGGCGCGGCCCGCGCGCGCAGCGCGTCGCGGTAGCTCGGCGGCAGGTAGGGCCCGCGGCGGTACAGCTCGCGGTAGCGGCCGACCAGTTCGGGGTGCGAGCGGGCCAGCCAGGCCATGAACCAGCCGCGGGTCGAGCTGCGCAGGTGCAGGCCGAACACCGTCACGCCCGTCGCGCCCGCCGCGGCGATCTGGCCCAGCAGGCGATCGAGGTGCTCGGCGGAATCGGTGAGGTGCGGCAGCACCGGGGCGACCATCACGTGGCAGTCCAGGCCGGCGTCGCGGATCGCGGTGATGAGGCCCAGCCGCGCCTGGGGTGTCGGCGTGCCCGGTTCCACGTCGCGGTGCAGCTCCGGGTCGCCGACCGCCAGCGACACCGCGACCGACACCGGAACCTGTTGGGCCGCATCGGTTATCAGCGGGAGGTCGCGCCGCAACAGCGTGCCCTTGGTGAGGATCGACAGCGGCGTGCCGGAGCCCGCGAGCGCTTGGATGATGCCCGGCATCAGCGCGTAGCGGCCCTCGGCGCGCTGGTAGGGATCGGTGTTGGTGCCCAGCGCGACGGTCTCACGCTGCCACGACGGCCGGCGCAGCTCGCGGTTGAGGACTTCGGCAACGTTGGTCTTGACCACCACCTGGGTGTCGAAGTCGGTGCCGCAGTCGAAGTCGAGGTACTCGTGGGTGGGCCGTGCGAAGCAGTAGCGGCACGCGTGCGAGCAGCCGCGGTAGCCGTTGACGGTGTACCGGAACGGCAGGGCCGAGGCGTTGGGCACCTTGTTCAGCGCCGACTTGCAGAGCACCTCGTGAAAGGTGATGCCCTCGAACTGCGGCGCGCGCACGCTGCGCACCAGGCCGATGCGTTGCAGCCCGGGCAGCGCCCCGTCGTCGACGGGGTCCCCGTTGACCGCGACGGCCTGGTTCGCCCAGCGCATACCTTCCATTCGAACAATCGTTCGATGCGAAGTCAAGTTTCGGCGCCAGGCGGTGAGGGTATGGGGGCCTCATGATTGCGGGCGCTGTGAATTCGCTGATCTGGATATTGGTGCTGATCGCGATCGTCGCGGTGGTGATCGCCGTCGTGCGCGCGATGGCGAGGCCGAGCGCCGCACGGCCGGTGGAACGGCCGGTCGTCGAACAGCCGGTGGTGCAACAACAGCCGGTCGTGACGACCGGGCTGGCGCCCGGCTGGTATCCCGACCAGCAGGACCCCAATCAGATGCGCTACTTCGATGGCCGGGTGTGGACCGCCCAGACTCAGCCCCGCGCGTGACGTAGTGCCGCGCTAGAAGGGCGGCGGCTCGTCATCCTCGGCCGGCGTGGGCGGCGGTTGTGCGCTCCGGGTGGCCAGTCGGATTTTGCGGTTGCTTCGGCGTTCGGCGGCGATGCGCGCGGCCCGGTTTTGGGCTCGGGTGCGGCGGCGCTTGGGCATCATCGCGGTGCGTTCGGCGCAGTCGTCCAGCGGCGGGTCGGCTTCGGGGGACGCGAAGCCGCCGACCGATCGGCACAGGCTGGGAAACAGCAGCGCGCTACCCGGGGTGGTCACATAGGTGTGCCCGGCCGGTGTCGTCACGATCAACGTCCCGTCGGGCAACTGCTTTTCATCCCAACCCCAGAACGTCTTGATCAAATGATGAAACCGGCAGTAGCACTTGAGGTTTGAGGCGTGCGTGGGGCCGCCCTGGGCGTAGGGAATCGTATGGTCGATGTCGCAGTCGAATGCCGGGCGCTCACACCCCGGGGCGCGGCACGTCAGGTCGCGGCACCGCACGAAATCGGCCAAAGCCTTCGACGGCACGTAGCCGTTCTCGGGTGGCGCATCGGCGGGGTGGACCAACGCCACCAGCTTGGCCGAGGCCGCCAACTCCTCAACCAGTTCCGGGGGGATCAACCCGTCGGCGCACACCTCGGATCCCGGGGCGGTGCCGGTGCCATCAAGGGTGGCCTGCTCGGCGATCACGTGAACGACCACCGGGCCGGCTGCGGGCCGCTTCCCGGCGGCACAGTCGGGGCGCCCACACCGGCAGGCCAGCCGATCCGCCCCGGCCGCCAGCGCCCCGAGGGCGTCGGCGCGCCGCTGGTCTCTGGTGCGCGGATCCTGCGCGCACACCGTGGTGGCCAAGGCGTCCAACCGCCGGTCCAACGCGTGGGCGTCGGACGCGAACAGGCTGCCGTGGATCTCGGCGAGCCCATCTTGGACCCGATCGCCGATCCAGACGTCACGTTCAACCTGGCGCTCCTTGCGCCGGCGCACCGCATCAACGTCGGCGCGGGCCACGACCTTGTCCACCTGGGCGGCCAGCCGGCCCCGCGTCATCGACGGCCACCGCACCACGTTGGCCGCCAACTCCGCATCCACCGCCGCCAGCAGCTGGTCATCGGTGATCAGATCGGTGCGAAACACCAACGTCCGAAACATCAGGTGATCGATGTCCCCGGCCACAAACAGCGCGGCCACGCGCGGCAGCCGCTGCCGCATGGCCAACGCGTCACCGAGGTAGCTGCCCGCCATCGCCAGACTGATCCGCAACTCCGCGGCCACCTCGGCGCCGACCGCCGCCCACGTATCCACCGCCCAGTCAGCCGCCTCACCACGCTGGGCGCGGCGCATCTCAAAGAGCTCCCCGATCGCGACCAGCCGATCCGCGGCGGCCCGCGCCTCGGCGCGCCCCGACGCACACATCCGCTCGACTAACGCGCGCGAGCCCTCCGTCTGCGGGGGCTCCCAGTACTCGTGAAGCCGGGTATCGAACATACGTTCGAGTATGCCAGCGCCCACCGACAAGACGGCGGCAAGCTCAACCCAGCCGCGCGACCACCTCGGCGACAACCGAATCCAGCGGCACGGACACCTGATCGCCCGTCCCCAGATCCTTGACCCCGACGGTCCCGGACTCGAGGTCCCGGTCGCCCGCCACCAGCGCGATCCGCGCGCCGGAACGGTCGGCCGCGCGCATCGCGCCCTTGAGCCCGCGGTCGCCGTAGGCCATGTCGACGCGGGCACCGGCGGCGCGCAGCCGCGCCGCGAGCACCGCCAGCTGCAGTTTGGCCGGCTCGCTCAGCGGCACCGCGAACACGTCGCAGCGCGTGGTCTGCCCGACGCTCTTGCCCTCGGCGCGCAGCGCCAGCAGGGTCCGGTCGACGCCGAGCCCGAAACCGATGCCCGACAGGTCTTGCCCACCCAACTCGCGCATCAGGCCGTCGTAGCGGCCGCCGCCGCCGATCCCGGACTGCGCGCCCAGGCCGTCGTGCACGAACTCGAACGTGGTCTTGGTGTAGTAGTCGAGCCCGCGCACCATCCGCGGGTTGATGACGTAGGGCACCCCGAGCGCATCCAAATGCGCCAGCACCGTGTCGAAGTGCTGCTTGGCGCCGTCGGACAGGTGATCCAGCAGCACCGGCGCGTCGGCCGTCATCGCCCGCACTTCGGGTCGTTTGTCGTCGAGGACACGAAGCGGGTTGATCTCGGCGCGCCGCCGCGTCTCCTCGTCGAGGTCGAGGCCAAACAGGAACTCCTGCAACAGTTCCCGGTACTGCGGGCGGCAGGTTTCGTCGCCGAGCGAGGTGATCTCCAGCCGGAAGCCGTCCAGGCCCAGCGAGCGGAAACCGGCGTCGGCGACGGCGATCACCTCGGCGTCCAGCGCGGGGTCGTCGACGCCGATCGCCTCCACCCCGACCTGCTGCAGCTGGCGGTACCGGCCGGCCTGCGGGCGCTCGTAGCGGAAAAACGGTCCCGCGTAACAGAGTTTGACCGGCAGCGCGCCGCGGTCCAGGCCGTGTTCGATCACGGCGCGCACCACACCCGCGGTGCCCTCCGGCCGCAGCGTCACCGAGCGGTCACCGCGGTCGGCGAAGGTGTACATCTCCTTGGAGACGACGTCGGTGGATTCGCCTACGCCGCGGGCGAATAGGGCGGTGTCTTCGAAGATGGGCAGCTCGACGTCGCCGTAGCCGGCCCGCCGCGCGGCGGCCAGCAGCCCGTCGCGCACCGCGACGAACTGCGCCGAATCCGGCGGGAGGTAGTCCGGCACCCCCTTGGGAGCAGAGAACTCCGTCACCGGCTCAGGCCCTCGAGAAACGGGTTGAAGCGCCGCTCGGCGCCGATGGTGGTGGCGTTGCCGTGGCCGGGCAGCACGACGGTGTCGTCGTCGAGCACCAACAGCTTGTCCATGATCGACGTCAGCAGGTCGCGGCCGCTCCCACCGAACAGGTCCGTGCGGCCCACCGAGCGCTCGAACAGCGTGTCCCCGGTGAAGACGACATCCTTGTCCTCCGACACCCGAAAACACACCGAGCCGCGGGTGTGCCCCGGCGTGTGGTCGACGTTGACGGTCACGCTGCCCAGGTCCAGCTTGTCGCCGTCGCGGTCCAGCTCCACCACCTGCTTGGGCTCGCGGAAGAACGCGCCGGTCACCAGCTGCGCCAGCCGCGGGCCGTAGCCGTGGATGGGGTCGGTCAGCATGAACCGGTCCTCGGGGTGGATGTAGGTGGGGCAGCCGAAGGTGTCGGACACCTTCTGGGCCGACCACATGTGGTCGATGTGCCCGTGGGTGATCAGCACCGCGGCCGGGGTCAGCCGGTTCTCGTCGAGGATTCGCCGCAGCGCGCCCATCGCGCGCTGTCCGGGATCGACGATGACGGCGTCGGTTCCGGGGCGTTCGGCCAGCACATAGCAGTTGCACGCCAACATGCCGGCGGGGAATCCGGTGATCAACACGGTTCCCAGTTTCCCACGGGGGCCGGTTGGCGCCGGTCAGGGCGCCCCCATATAGCCTGGGCTGGCTATCTCGGGCCCGACGACCGACATGGAGGCATACCGGCCGTGCCGACCAATGAACAGCGACGTGCCACAGCCAAGCGCAAACTCGAGCGGCAGCTGGAGCGGCGCCAGAAGCAGGCGAAGCGGCGCCGCATCATGGTGATCGCCGGGGGCTCGATCGCGGCCGTGGCCGTGATCGCCGCGGTCGTGATCGCCATCGTCAACACCAAGCACGAGCACAAGAACAACACCGCGGCGCCGACGAGCTCCCCCGCCGCCAGCAGCGCCCCGGAGACCTCCACTTCCGCGACGCCCAGCGGTCCACCACCGCCGGTGCCTCCGCTGCCGGCGTTCAAGCCGTCGGCCAACCTCGGCGCCAACTGCCAATACCCGGCGTCGTCGGACGCGGCGGCCAAACAGGTCAAGCCGCCGCGCACCGGCAAGGTCCCGACGGACCCGGCGCAGGTGAGCGCCAGCATGGCCACCAGCCAGGGCAACATCGGCCTGATGCTGGCCAACAACGAATCGCCTTGCACGGTCAACAGTTTCGCGAGCCTGATCGGCCAGAAGTACTTCGACGGCACCAAATGCCACCGGTTGACAACGTCGGACACGCTGGGCGTCCTGCAATGCGGCGACCCCAAGGGCGACGGCACCGGCGGCCCCGGCTATCAATTCGCCAACGAGTACCCGACCGACCAGTACCCGCCGAACGATCCCAAGCTGCAGCAGCCGGTGCTCTATCCGCGCGGCACCCTGGCGATGGCCAACGCCGGGCCCGGCACCAACGGCAGCCAGTTCTTCATGGTCTACAAGGACTCCCAGCTGCCGCCGCAGTACACGGTGTTCGGCACCATCCAGCCCGACGGGCTCGCCGTCCTGGACAAGGTCGCCAAGGCCGGCGTCGCCGGCGGCGGTGAAGACGGGGCGCCGGCCAGCGAGGTCACCATCAAGTCGCTGCTGCTCGACTAAACGTGGAGCAGCGCAACACCATCGCGCGGATTGCTGAGAATCACCAGACTCGCTTGCTCCACCGTTTAGGGTTCGTGGGGTGAGTATTGATCCGGAGTCCTTCGGTCATTACCAAATACTGGAGTTGCTGGGCCGCGGCGGCATGGGGCGCGTATACCGCGCTTTCGATGCGTCCACCGATCGAGTGGTGGCCCTCAAAGTGCTCCCGCCACATCTGGCCGAGGATCAGGACTTTCAGCACCGCTTTCGCCGAGAGGCGCGCATCGCGGCCGGCCTGAACGACCCGCACATCGTTCCCATCCACGGTTACGGCGAGATCGACGGCCAGCTGTATGTCGACATGCGGCTGATCGAGGGCCGCGACCTGTCGCAGTACATCGACGAGAGCGGCGGACGGCTGTCCCCCGAGCGCACGGTCGCGGTGATCGAACAGGTTGCCGCGGCGCTGGATAGCGCCCACCGGGTGGGGCTGGTGCACCGCGACATCAAGCCGAAGAACATCCTCGTGACCACTGCGCAGAATTTCGTCTACCTGATCGACTTCGGCCTCGCCCGAGCGGAGTCCGACACGCAGCTGACCCACACCGGGGCCACCATGGGCACCGTGGCGTACCTGGCGCCCGAGCGCTTCAGGGGGACAACCGATCACCGCGCCGACGTGTATTCGTTGGCCTGCGTGCTGTACGAGTGCCTGACCGGAAGCCGCCCCTACCCCGGCGACAGCCTCGAGGAACAGCTGCACGCGCACGTCAACGCGCCGCCGCCGCGAGCGTCGATCATGGCGCCCGGCATACCGCCGGCCTTCGACGCGGTGATCTCGCGCGGCATGGCGAAGGATCCCGAAGCCCGCTACCAGTCGGCAATCGAGCTCGCGGAGGCCGCCCGGGCGGCGCTCACCGGCCACGTCGACTCGGCGGTGCCGCCGCCCGCCGCTCCGGCGCCGGCGCCGGAGCCCCCGCGGCCGTCAGGCGCGGGGAGCTCGAACCGGCGCCTGGTCCTGGGAATCGTGGGCGGATCGCTCGTCGCGCTGGCGGCGGTGGTGGCGTTGGTCATCTCCCTGGTCACCCAGAACCACGGCTCCACGAACACCGCGGCGTCCAGCACGCCGACGCGCGCCAGGGTCCCGGCCCGGCCGGGCTCCGCGCCGGGGACGTCCTCCCCCGCCGCCGCGAGCGTGCCGCCGTTGCCGGCGTTCGCACCCCCGCCCGGCGTCGGCGCCAATTGCCAATACCCGCCGTCGCCGGATCCCGCGAGCAAGCCCGCCAGCTTGCCGCCATCCGGCAGGGTCTCCACCGAGCCGGCCACGATCCACGCCGTCATCTCGACCAACTTCGGCGATCTCGGCGTCCAGCTCGCCAACAACGAGTCCCCGTGCACGGTGAACAGCTTCGTCAGCCTGGCCAAGCAGGGCTTCTTCGACAACACGATCTGCGGGCGGATGATCGACGAGCCGGAGGGCGGGACGCTGCTGTTCGGCGGCGGCGATGCCGACGGCGGCGGCGGCGCCGGCTACGAGTACGCCGACGAATACCCCACCAACCAGTACAAGGCCAACGATCCCGAGCTCAAGCAAACCGTGATCTATCCGCGCGGGACGGTGGCGATGGCCACGAACGGGCCCAACACCAACGAAAGCCAGTTCTTCATCGTCTTCCGCGACGCCGAGATAGAGCCGACGTCCACGGTGTTCGGCGCGGTCGACCAGGCCGGCCTGGACACCCTCGACAAGATGGCCAGGGTCGGGGTGGCCGGCAACCGCACCCGGGGCATGCCGACGAGCACGATCACCATCAACTCGGTACGGGTGGGCTAGTACCTCAGGCCGCGGACGTCACCCGGTAGACGTCGTACACGCCTTCGACGTTGCGCACCACGTTGAGCAGGTGCCCGAGGTGCTTGGGGTCACCCATCTCGAAGGTGAACCGGCTGATCGCCACGCGGTCACCCGAGGTGGTGACCGACGCCGAGAGGATGTTGACCTTCTCGTCGGCGAGCACCCGGGTGATGTCCGACAGCAGCCGGTGCCGGTCGAGCGCCTCGACCTGAATGGCGACCAGGAACACCGACGACGCCGACGGCGCCCACAGCACCTCGATGATCCGCTCGGACTGCTGTTGCAGCGACGCGGCGTTGGTGCAGTCGGTGCGGTGCACGCTGACCCCGCCGCCGCGGGTGACGAACCCCATGATCTGGTCGCCGGGCACCGGGGTGCAGCACTTGGCCAGCTTGGTCAGCACGCCCGGGGCGCCGGGGACCGAGACCCCGACGTCGTCGCTGCTGCGCGGGCGTCGCAGCATGGTGGTCGGCGTGGACCGCTCGGCGAGTTCCTCCTCGGCCTGGTCGATGCCGCCGAGCTCGGCCAGCAGCCGCTGCACGGCGTGCTTGGCCGACACGTGCCCCTCACCGATCGCGGTGTAGAGCGCGGACACGTCGGCGTAGTGCAGCTCGCGGGCCACCGCGGCCATCGACTCGCCATTGACCAAGCGCTGCAACGGAAGTCCGCCGCGCCGCACCTCGCGGGCCATCGCCTCCTTGCCGGCCTCCAGCGCCTCCTCGCGGCGCTCCTTGGCGAACCACTGCCGGATCTTCGCCTTGGCCCGCGGCGACACCACGAACTGCTGCCAGTCCCGCGACGGCCCGGCGTTGGGCGCCTTGGACGTGAAAACCTCGACGACTTCGCCGTTTTCGAGCTTGCGCTCCAGCGCCACCAGCCGGCCGTTGACCCTGGCGCCGATGCAGCGGTGGCCGACCTCGGTGTGCACCGCATAGGCGAAGTCGATCGGCGTGGATCCCGTCGGCAGCGTGATCACGTCGCCCTTGGGCGTGAAGACGAAGATCTCTTGGACCGCAAGGTCATAACGCAGCGACTCCAGGAACTCGCCCGGGTCGGCGGCCTCACGCTGCCAGTCGAGCAGCTGACGCATCCAGGCCATATCGTCGATCTCGGCGGCGGCGTGCGGATGCGGAAGGCCGTTGCGGCCCTTGGCTTCCTTGTAGCGCCAGTGCGCGGCGATGCCGTACTCGGCGGTGCGGTGCATGTCGCGGGTACGGATCTGCACCTCCAGCGGCTTGCCCTCCGGCCCGACGACGGTGGTGTGCAGCGACTGGTAGACGCCGTATCTCGGCTGCGCGATGTAGTCCTTGAACCGCCCGGCCATCGGCTGCCACAGCGAATGCACCACGCCGACGGCGGCGTAACAGTCCCGGATCTCGTCGCACAGGATGCGGATGCCGACCAGGTCGTGGATGTCGTCGAAGTCGCGCCCCTTGACGATCATCTTCTGGTAGATCGACCAGTAGTGCTTGGGGCGGCCCTCGACCGTCGCCTTGATCTTCGACGCGTTCAGCGTGTTGATGATCTCGGTGCGCACCTTGGCCAGATAGGTGTCCCGCGACGGCGCACGGCCGGCCACCAGCCGCACGATCTCCTCGTACTTCTTGGGGTGCAGGATCGCGAACGACAGGTCCTCCAGCTCCCACTTGACGCTGGCCATACCCAGCCGATGGGCAAGGGGCGCAATGACTTCCAGCGTCTCGCGGGCCTTGCGCGCCTGCTTCTCGGGCGGCAGGAAGCGCATGGTGCGCATGTTGTGCAGCCGGTCGGCGACCTTGATCACCAGCACCCGCGGGTCGCGGGCCATGGCGGTGATCATCTTGCGGATGGTCTCGCCCTCGGCGGCGCTACCCAGCACCACCCGGTCCAGCTTGGTCACGCCGTCGACGAGGTGGCCGACCTCCTCGCCGAATTCCTCGCTCAGCGCCTCGAGCGTGTACCCGGTGTCCTCGACGGTGTCGTGCAGCAGCGCGGCCACCAAAGTGGTGGTGTCCATGCCCAATTCGGCCAGGATGTTGGCGACGGCCAGGGGGTGGGTGATGTAGGGGTCACCGGAGTGCCGCAACTGGGTGGCGTGCCGCTGGTCGGCGACCTCGAAGGCGCGCTGCAGCATCGACAGATCCGCTTTGGGGTAGACCTCGCGGTGCACCGCGACCAGCGGCTCGAGCACGGGGTTGAGGGTGCTGCGCTGGGCCGTCATCCGGCGGGCAAGGCGGGCCCGCACCCGGCGCGAGGCGCTCGTCTTCTCGACCGGCGCCTCCCCGACCAACAGGGGTTGCGTGACGTCCGCGGGCGCGTCGAGGGCCTGCGCCCCGCTCTTCTCGTCAGCCACGTTGGTCACCTCCGACCTCGAGGATATCGCTTATGGGCCCCGGCTAGGCCCTGCTCAGGCTGTATACCGGCAACGGCGCGACGGCCTCGCGGCCGCCCAGCCCGGTGAGTTCCATGACCACCGCGGCCGCGCTCACGTGGGCCCCGGCGCGTTGCAGCAGCCGGGCGGCGGCGCCCAGCGTGCCGCCGGTCGCGAGCACGTCGTCGATGACGACAACGTCGCGGCCGCGCAGATCGATCCCGTCGGCGGGGATCTCCAGCGTCGCGGTGCCGTACTCCAGGTCGTATTGCTCGGAATGCACCGGCGGCGGCAGCTTGCCGGACTTGCGGATCGCCAGCACGCCCGTGCCCAGCCGGCCGGCGACCGCCGCGGCCACCAGAAAGCCCCGGGAGTCGATGCCGGCCACCAGGTCCGCGCCGGACGCGACGTCGATCAGCGCGTCGACGACGGCGGTCATCCCGGCCCGGTCGGCGAAGACGGGCGTGAGGTCCTTGAACTGGACGCCTGGCTTCGGAAAATCCGCGACATCCCGGGCCAGCGAGGCGATCAGCTCGGTCACCGGCGCGCCGGCGCCCGTCACTGGACCAGCGCCCATCGGTCCATGTTCCAGCCCACGCCCCAGCGCGTCGGATTCCTGCTCACGGCGTACATCTTCTTCGACTTCAGCAGCGTGCGCTGCTGGCGGTACAGCGGCAGCGTCGGCATGTCGGCCCACAGGATCGGCGCCGCCTGCGCCAGCAGCCGGGCGCGCTCGGCGGGGTCGGCCGACACCGCCAGCGCGCTGATCGCGCCGTCGACCTGGGGGTTGGAGTACCCGGACAGGTTGTTGCCGTTGCCGCTGTGCAGGTCGTAGGCGTCCATCGCCGAGGAACCGGTCGACCCGCTGCCGCTGGCCCCGCCGGTGCTGGCCAGCAGCACGTCGATCTTGCCGTCCCGCAACGCCTGCGGCCCCGGGGCGTCCAGCTTGGTGTCGGCCACCGTGATGCCGGCCGCGGCGCACGACTTGGTGATGACGCCGACGGTCACCGCCAGCCGCGCGTTGGGCCCCTGGTAGCCGATCCGCACCGGCTGCGGTGCGCCGCCCAGCGCGTCGCGAGCGGCGGCGGGGTCCGCCTTGGCAAACGGGCCGGCCTCGGCGGCGCCCTCACCGGCGGCGATCGCATCGTCGGTGGCCGGCTGCAGGCGCGTGTTGGCGATCGCCACCCCGGCGTCGTGCGCGATCGTGTCGCGCGGGGTGCACAGCGCGACGGCGCGCCGGGTCTTCGGCTGCGCCAGCGGCCCCTGCGGCGCGAAGATCATCTGCACGATGCCGTCCGACGGCGACTCGTTGCGCTCGTAGTTGTCCGGGGTGGACAGCGTCCCGGACGAGCCGGAGGCGACGTCGACGACGTCGACGCTGCGGTTGTTGACCCGGTCCTGGATGTCGGGACCCTGCGGCCACACGGTGATGCGCTTGGTGATCGGCTTGGGACCCCACCAGCGGTCGTTGGCGACGAGCACCACGGCGCCGCCGCTGAGCATCGATTCGATCTTGTAGGGCCCCGACGACGGGAAGCGCTTCAGATCCAGGCCGGGCTTGAGGTCCCAGGTGGTGTTCCACAGCTTGGCGATCTGCTGCACGACCTGCGAATTGTTGCTCAGCAGCGCGGCGGTCACGTCCACGTTCAGCTCGTCGGCGATCACGTGCGACGGCATCATCGAGGTCGCGCCGAACAGCTGGTTGTAGTCGACGACCCCGCGGTCGGGGGCGAAGGACACCCGCGCCTTCTTCTGGCCCGGGATGCACTCGATGTTGGCGATGTCGACGTATCCGGCCTGGCTGGCGGCGTCGAACCCGGGAAACCGCCCGGATTGCGCCGCCCACGCGAGGACGAGGTCGTCGCAGGTCACCGGCTTGCCGTCGCTGTAGACGGCGTTGTCGGCGATCTGGTAGTCGAGGACCAGTGGCGACCCGCCGACGACCGAGATGCTCCCGAAGTCGTGGTCGGCGACGACCTGGCCGTCCGGGCCGTGATAGCCGAAGCCGGTGAGCGTGCGGGCGAAAGCCTGCGCCCCCGCCGATGCGGCACCGATGACGGTGTTGGTGTTATAGGTGCTCACCGGGCCGTCGACGACGTAGTCGATCTGCGAGGCGGCGCTACCCGAACAGGCCGTCAGCCCGAAAGCCGCCACCACGAGCCCGGCCAATGCCAGCCGACACCAGGTGGCCATCGGGGCTACCGCCGGCCGGCGTTTCGCTTGCCGCTCGGGCGCCGGGTTCCGGTGGGGCGCACCGGTCGCGCGCCCGGCGCCGGCTTGTTCGCCGCGGGCTTGCTGGGCGTCTCGGGCGCCTCGGCGGTCTCGGCGGCTTCGGTGGCTTCGGTGCCGCCCTCGGCGGGCTCCTCGGCGGCCGACTCGCCGTGGGAGGGCTTGCGCCGCTTGAGGACCCGGCGGGTGTGCGTGCGCACCAGCTCGGTGCGTTCGCGCAGGCTGACCAGCAGCGGGGTGGCGAAGAAGATCGAGGAGTAGGTGCCGACCAGGATGCCCACCAGCTGCACCAGCGCCAGGTCCTTCAGCGTGCCGACGCCCAGCAGCCACACGGCCACGACCATCAGCGCCAGCACCGGCAGCACCCCGATCAGGCTGGTGTTGATCGAGCGCATGAACGTCTGGTTGATCGCCAGGTTCGCGTGCTCGGCGAAGGTCCGCCGGTTGGTGTGCTGGAAATCGCGGGTGTTCTCCTCGACCTTGTCGAACACGATGACGGTGTCATAGAGCGAGAAGCCCAGGATGGTCAGCAGGCCGATGACCGTCGCCGGGGTGACCTCGAAGCCGATCAGCGAGTACACGCCGGCGGTGACGCTGAGGTCGAAACACATGGTGGTCAGCGCGGAGATCGCCATGTAGCGCTCGTAGCGCACGGTGATGTAGAGGCTGACCAGCGCCAGGAACACCACCAGCGCGATCAGCGCCTTCTTGGTGATCTGGTCGCCCCAGGTCTCCGACACCGCCGAGTCGCTGATGGCCTGCTTGCTCGGCTTGCCGTCGTTGCCCTTCGGCTGGAACGCGTCGAACAGGGCGTTGCGCAGCTTGGTGGTCTGGTCGTTGGTCAGCGTTTCCGACCGGATCTGCACCGTCGCCGAGGCGCCGTTGCCGACGATCACCACCGACTCCGGGTCCTTGCCGATGGCCTTGCGGAAGACGTCGGACACCTGCGCCGTCTGCGCGCTGCCCCGCGGCATCGACACCGTCGTGCCGCCCTTGAAGTCGATCCCGAAGGTGAAGCCCCGCAGGATGATGCTGAGCAGGGCGATCGCGACGATCGCGCCGCTGATCCCGTACCACAGCTTGCGGCGCCCGATCACCTCGAACGCGCCCGTGCCGGTGTAGAGCCGGGAGATGAAGTTGTGGTGCGGCAGCTGCGCGCCGGTCAGCTCGACCGCGCCCTCGGACGCCTTGGAGGAAGTCATCCGCTAACCCCGTCCCATCTGCGCATCCGCCGCGGCGAGGCGTTCGCGCGCGACCTGCTGCACGGCCCCGAGGCCGTTGTAGGCCGGCTTGGCCAGCGTCGGAGACTTGGAAGCCAGGTAGACCAGCGGCCAGGTGACCAGGAACACCACCACCACGTCGAGGATCGTGGTGAGGCCCAGGGTGAACGCGAACCCCCGCACCTGGCCGATCGCCAGGGCGTAGAGCACCGCGGCGGCCAGGAAGGTGACCGCGTTGCCCGACACGATCGTCCTGCGGGCCCGCACCCAGCCCCGTGGCACCGCCGAGCGGAACCTACGGCCGTCGCGGATCTCGTCCTTGATGCGTTCGAAGAACACCACGAACGAGTCGGCGGTGGTGCCGATGCCGATGATCAGACCCGCGATGCCCGCCAGGTCGAGGGTGTAGTTGATCTGGCGGCCCAAGATCACCAGGATCGCGAAAATCATTGCGCCCGAAGCGGTTAGCGACAACGCCGTGAGCAAGCCGAGCACGCGGTAGTAGAGCAGCGAATACAGCAGCACCAGGACGAGGCCGATCGCGCCGGCGAGCAGGCCGGCCCGCAGCGAGGTCAATCCCAATGTCGCCGAGACGGTTTGGGCCTCCGAGGACTCGAAGGACAGCGGCAGCGACCCGTATTTCAGGACGTTGGCCAACTGCTTGGCGGTGGAGGCGTTGAACGGCGGCTGGCCGCCGGAGATCTGGGTGCGCCCGCCGGGGATCGCCTCCTGGATCATCGGGGCGCTGACCACCTGGGAGTCCAGCGTGAACGCGGTCTGGGTGCCGACGTGGGCGGCGGTGAAGTCCGCCCAGGTGTTCGCCGCGGCGGGCTTGAACTGCAGGTCGACGACGTAGCCGATGCCGCGCTGGTTCTGGCTCGACGTGGCGTTGGCGATCTGGTCACCGCTGATGATCGACGGGCCCAGCAGATAGGCGACCTTGTGGTCGGTCGAGCAGGTCACCAGCGGCAGGGTGGGGTCGTCGTTGCCGGCGAGGATGTCGTCCTTCTTGTCGCACTGGGTCGCCTGGAACTGCAGGGCGAGGAACTGGATGCCCTGGCGGGTGCTCTGCCGCCATTCCTTCTCCTCGGCGATGCGGTCGGCGAGGTCCTTGCGCGGGTCGGGCGGCGCCGGCGCCGCGGGTGGCGGCGCCTGGGGCGCGGGCGCCGGGGCCGGGGCGGGCGCCGGGCTCGGCGTGGGCGGCGGGTCCTGCGGGTAGGGCCGCGGTTGCGCGCCCGGCTGGCCGGGCGGCGGCGGTGCTTGGCCGGGAGGTGGTGCTTGGCCGGGCGGTGGTGGTGGCGTTTGGCCGGGCGCCGGAGCGCCGGGCGCCGGCGCGCCGCCCGGAGGGGGCGCCGGTTGGCCGGGGGGCACCTGGGCGGGCGGCTTGGGCTGGGCGGCCTGCGCCGGCATCGAGTTGAGCACCGGCCGGATGTACAACCGCGCGGTCTGCCCGAGGTTGCGCGCCTCGCTGCCGTCGCTCCCGGGCACGGTGATGACCAGGTTGTCGCCGTCGACGACGACCTCCGAACCGGACACGCCGAGCCCGTTGACGCGCGCGCTGATGATCTGCTGCGCCTGCGCCAACGCCTCGCGGCTCGGCCGCGAGCCGTCCGGCGTACGCGCGGTGAGCGTGACGCGGGTGCCGCCCTGCAGGTCGATGCCCAGTTTCGGCGCGGCGCGCTTGTCGCCCGTCAGGAACACCAGCAGGTAGGCGCCGATCAGCAGCAACAAGAAGACAGACAGGTAGCGGGCAGGGTGCACCGGCGGCGAAGACGATGCCACGTTCCTCGTATCTCCTTGGAAATCGGTTTCTTGCCCTGACGGAGCCTCTGAAGAGCGTACGTGCCTATCGGCCCGGGTCGGTCAGTCCCTCGGATTCTTCCAAGTCGTTGCCCGAGGGGTCGTCGGGCAGGATCTTGTCGCGCACGGCCAGCTTCATCCAGGTCGTCACCACGCCGGACGCGATCTCCAGGTCGACGGTGTCCTCGGTGATAGCGACGATGGTGCCCTCCAGCCCGGACGTGGTGTGCACCCGGTCGCCGGGCCGCAACGACTCCTGCAGGTCGATGGTGGCCTGGATCGCCCGCCGCTGCCGACGCTGCGAGAAGTACATGACGCCGATCATGAGGATCACGAACGGCAAGAACAGGATCAAGCTATTCATGCGGCCAGTCTGCCAGCACCGCAGGTCGCCACCTACTGACCCCGCTCACTCGCGTCCGAGCGGATAGGCTTGAGCGGCGACGTGACAGCCGCGCCGCGGTGAGGAGGACGTCGTGGCCAGCCTCGAGCAGAGCCGCCAGCTGGTCACCGAAATCCCCGGTCCCACATCGCTGGAGCTCAACAAGCGCCGGGCCGCGGCCGTGTCGGGCGGCGTGAACGTCTCCCTGCCGGTGTACGTCGCGCGGGCCGGCGGCGGCATCGTCGAGGACGTCGACGGCAACCGGCTCATCGACCTGGGTTCGGGCATCGCGGTAACCACGATCGGCAACTCGTCGCCCCGCGTCGTCGACGCGGTGCGCGCGCAGGTCGACGACTTCACCCACACCTGCTTCATGGTGACGCCGTACGAGGAGTACGTCGCCGTCGCCGAGGAACTCAACCGGATCACCCCCGGCTCGGGCGAGAAGCGCTCGGTGTTGTTCAACTCCGGCGCCGAGGCCGTCGAGAACGCCGTCAAGGTCGCCCGGGCCCACACCCGCAAGCCCGCGGTGGTGGCGTTCAACCACGCCTATCACGGGCGCACCAACCTGGCGATGGCGCTCACCGCCAAATCCATGCCCTACAAGAGCGGCTTCGGCCCGTTCGCGCCGGAGGTGTACCGGGCCCCGCTGTCCTACCCCTACCGGGACGGGCTGCACGACAAGGAACTCGCCACCGACGGCGAAAAGGCCGCCGCGCGCACCATCGGCATCATCGAAAACCAGGTCGGCGCCGACAGCCTGGCCGCCGTCATCATCGAGCCGATCGCCGGCGAGGGCGGATTCATCGTTCCCGCAGAGGGATTCCTGCCCGCGCTGCTCGACTGGTGCCGCCGCAACGACGTGGTGTTCATCGCCGACGAGGTGCAGACCGGCTTCGCCCGCACCGGCGCCATGTTCGCCTGCGAGCACGAGGGGATCGTGCCCGACCTGATCTGCACCGCCAAGGGCATCGCCGACGGGCTGCCGCTGTCGGCGGTCACCGGCCGCGCCGAAATCATGGACGCATCGCACGTGGGCGGTTTGGGCGGCACGTTCGGCGGAAACCCGATTGCGTGTGCGGCCGCACTGGCCACCATCGCGACGATCGAAAGCGACGGGCTGGTCGAGCGGGCACGGCAGCTGGAACGGCTGATCACCGCACCGTTGTTGCGCCTGCAGGCCGCCGATGACCGGATCGGCGACGTGCGCGGTCGGGGCGCCATGATCGCCATCGAGCTGGTGAAGTCGGGGACCGCCGAGCCCGATGCGGAACTGACCAAAAAGCTGTCCACCGCGGCCCACGCGGCCGGAGTGATCGTGTTGACCTGCGGCATGTTCGGCAACATCATCCGGCTGCTGCCGCCACTGACCATCAGCGACGAGCTGTTGATCGAGGGGATCGACATCCTGGGCGGGCTGCTGGGCGAGCTCTAGCCCGGTGCCGAAGATCACATCAACGGTGTCCCGTTAAGGAATACCATTAGTTTTGCTAACGTTTTACGGATCAGCGCAACGTCGCGCAACCGGAACCACTTACTCCTTAAACAATCAAGGGAAGCCTTATGTCGACTTTTTCCGAAGAGCGGCTCGCACGCCGAGTCGACGAGCTCACCGCCTCTGACCCGCAGTTCGCCGCGGCCCGCCCCGACCCGGCGGTCGCCGCCGCCCTCGAACAGCCCGGGCTGCCGCTGCCGCAGGTGATCCGGACGGTGCTGGACGGCTACGCCGAGCGACCCGCGCTGGGCCAGCGCGCCGTCGAGTTCGTCAAGGACCCCAAGACGGGTCGCACCACCGTCGAGCTGCTCCCCCGCTACGAGACCATCACCTACCGCGAGGTCGGCGAGCGCGTCGCCGCGCTGGCGCGCGCCCTGAGCCACGACTCGCTGAGCGTCGGGGACCGGGTCTGCGTGCTGGGCTTCAACAGCGTCGACTACGCCACCATCGACATGGCGCTGGGCGTCGTCGGCGCGGTGAGCGTTCCGCTGCAGACCAGCGCCGCGCTCGCCCAGCTGCAGCCGATCGTGGCCGAGACGCAGCCGAGCGTGATCGCCTCCAGCGTCAACCAGCTGCCGGACGCCGTCGAGCTGATCCTGAACGGTCACACGCCCGCCCACCTGGTCGTCTTCGACTACCACCCGGAGGCCGACGACGAGCGCGAGGCCGTCGAGGCCGCCCGCGCGCGGCTGGCGGACACGCCCATCACCATCCAGACGCTGGCCGACGTGCTCGAGCGCGGCAAGTCGCTGCCCGACGCACCGCTGCCGGCGCCGTCGGACGAGGACCCGCTGGCGCTGTTGATCTACACCTCCGGCAGCACCGGCGCGCCCAAGGGCGCGATGTACCCGGCGCGCAACGTCGGGAAGATGTGGCGCCGGTCGAGCCACAACTGGTTCGGGGAGACCCCCGCGTCGATCACCCTCAACTTCATGCCGATGAGCCACGTCATGGGCCGCGGCATCCTCTACGGCACCCTCGGCAACGGCGGCACCGCGTACTTCGCCGCCCGCAGTGACCTTTCGACGCTGCTCGAGGACCTCGAGCTGGTCCGGCCGACCGAGCTGAACTTTGTGCCGCGGATCTGGGAGACGCTGTTCGGCGAATTCCAGCGCCAGGTCGACCGGCGGCTGCCCGAGGGCGCCGGCCAGGACGAACGCCAGGCCGTCGAGGCCGAGGTCCTCGACGAGCAGCGGCGCTACCTGCTGGGCGGCCGGTTCATCTTCGCGATGACGGGCTCCGCGCCGACCTCCCCCGAGCTGAGGAACTGGGTCGAGGCGCTGCTCGAGATGGAGTTGGTGGACGGCTACGGCTCCACCGAGGCCGGCATGGTCCTGTTCAACGGCGAAGTCCAGCGCCCGCCCGTCGTCGACTACAAGCTGGTCGACGTGCCGGACCTGGGCTACTTCTCCACCGACCGGCCGCACCCGCGCGGTGAACTGTTGCTCAAGACCGAGAACATGTTCCCCGGCTACTACAAGCGGGCCGAGACCACCGCCAACGTGTTCGACGAGGACGGCTACTACCGGACCGGCGACGTCTTCGCGGAGGTCGCGCCCGACAAGCTGGTCTACGTCGACCGCCGCAACAACGTGCTGAAGCTCGCGCAGGGCGAGTTCGTCACCCTGGCCAAGCTGGAGGCGGAGTTCGGCAACAGCCCGCTGGTGCGCCAGATCTACATCTACGGCAACAGCGCGCAGCCCTACCTGCTGGCCGTCGTGGTGCCCACCGAGGAGGCCCTGGAGCGCTACCAGGCCGACGAGCTGAAGCCGCTGATCGCCGATTCGCTGCAGAACGTCGCGCGCGACGCGGGCCTGCAGTCCTACGAGGTGCCGCGCGACTTCCTCATCGAGACCACGCCGTTCAGCCTGGAGAACGGTCTGCTGACCGGCATCCGCAAGCTGGCGTGGCCGAAGCTGAAGCAGCACTACGGCGAGCGGCTCGAGGCGCTCTACGCCGAGCTGGCCCAGGGCCAGGCCAACGAGCTGAGCGAGCTGCGCAGCAGCGGGGCGGACCGTCCGGTGCTCGAGACCGTGAGCCGCGCCGCGGCCGCGATGCTGGGCACCGCGACCAGCGACCTGTCCGGCGAGGCGCACTTCACCGATTTGGGCGGGGACTCGTTGTCCGCCTTGACATTCGGCAACCTGCTGCGCGAGATCTTCGAGGTCGACGTGCCGGTGGGCGTCATCGTCAGCCCGGCCAACGACCTGCGGGCCATCGCCGACTACATCGAGGCCGAGCGCAAGGGCACCAAGCGGCCCACGTTCGCGGCCGTGCACGGTCGCGACGCGACCGAGGTGCGCGCGAGCGACCTGACGCTCGACAAGTTCCTGGAGCCCTCGACGCTGGCCGGTGCGCCCGAGCTGCCGAAGCCCACCTCCGAGGTGCGCACGGTGCTGCTGACCGGTGCGACGGGCTTCCTCGGCCGCTACCTGGCGCTCGACTGGCTCGAGCGGATGGACCTGGTCGACGGCAAGGTGATCGCGCTGGTGCGGGCCCGCTCCGACGAGGAGGCCCGCGCGCGGCTGGACAACACCTTCGACAGCGGTGACCCCGCGCTGCTGGCGCACTATCAGGCGCTGGCGGCCAAGCACCTCGAGGTGCTCGCCGGCGACAAGGGTGAGCCCAACCTCGGCCTGGACCAGGCGACGTGGCAGCGGCTGGCCGACACCGTCGACCTCATCGTCGACCCGGCGGCCCTGGTCAACCACGTGCTGCCGTACAGCGAGCTGTTCGGGCCCAACGCGCTCGGCACCGCCGAGCTGATCCGGATCGCGCTGACCACCAAGCAGAAGCCGTACGTCTACGTGTCGACGATCGGGGTCGGCGACCAGATCGAGCCGGGCAAGTTCGTCGAGGACGCCGACATCCGCGAGATCAGCGCGACGCGGGCGATCAACGACAACTACGCCAACGGCTACGGCAACAGCAAGTGGGCCGGCGAGGTGCTGCTGCGCGAGGCCCACGACCTGTGCGGCCTGCCCGTCGCGGTGTTCCGGTGCGACATGATCCTGGCCGACACCACCTACGCGGGGCAGCTCAACCTGCCGGACATGTTCACCCGGCTGATGCTGAGCCTGGTGGCCACCGGCGTCGCTCCCGGCTCGTTCTACGAGCTGGACGCCGACGGCAACCGGCAGCGCGCGCACTACGACGGGCTGCCCGTCGAGTTCATCGCCTCGGCGATCTCCACCCTGGGAACCCAGACGGAGGGCTTCCAGACGTACCACGTGATGAACCCGTACGACGACGGCATCGGGCTCGACGAGTACGTCGACTGGCTGATCGAGGCCGGCTACCCGCTGCACCGGGTGGACGACTACGCCGAATGGCTGCGCCGGTTCGAGGGATCGATGCGGGCCCTGCCGGAACGGCAGCGCCAGTACTCGCTGCTGCCGCTGCTGCACAACTACCAGAAGCCGGAGAAGCCGCTGCGCGGGTCGCTGGCACCGACCGACCGGTTCCGCGCCGCGGTGCAGGAGGCGAAAATCGGCCCCGACAAGGACATCCCGCATGTCTCGGCGCCGATCATCGTCAAGTACATCACCGACCTGCAGTTGCTCGGCTTGCTGTAAGGCACCAACGCGATCGCCGAGCCCCCGCGGGGGCTCGGCGATTCGCTTTGTCGGGGGTGGTCAGCCTTGGGGATGCGGCCAGCGCAGGTAAGCGGGCCCCGGTGTTCCCTCGCCGCGTTGGCGGCGCCATCCGCGCTTGGGCTGATCTTCACCGGCGCCGTACCGGTCGACCCGCGGCTGGGTGAGCGCGCCCGAGGACACCTCCGCCGGCGGCTCCGCCGCCGAATCGGACTTGTACTCCGGCTCGGAATAGGCCGGCTGGGCGTACGCCGGGTCGGCGGCCCGCGCGGCACGCGCCTCGGCCACCCGACTCAGGACCTCGGCATCACGCGCCGACCGCACCGCCAAGCGCGCCACGGCGACCGCCCCGACGAAGATGATCAGGGCACCCAGACCGGAGAAGTAGGAAACCTCGAGAACGGCCCGCTTGCGGTCGGAGGCGGCGATCGGATCGCCGGCGGAACCGATGCCCAACATCGGGGCGACGTCGCCGCCGATCACGAACCACGCGCCGGCGAGCACCGCCAGCCAGCCGCCCACCATCGCCGTGACCCGGTTTCCGGAAAAGATCAGCAGCAGGCCGGCCAGCACCGCCGCGCCGCCGGGGAGCACCTCGAGCCAGCCCCGGGCCGTCGTCCACGTCCAGTCCTGGTCCGGCGTGTAGGCGAAATTGAAGTGGGGGCCGACGAACGGTATCAACGCACCCCAAGCGCCCAGAACGACCAGGATCAATCCGCTGAGCGCGCCGCGCGACCGCGGCATCCACATTGCGCTGGGTCGGCTGTTTTCTGCGTCTGTCATCAATTTCCCCTCGAATAGAAGCCGGACTACTTCAGCCCCGCAGGGGTACCCACGGCCGCCGGGGGTGTAACGCGGCCGATCGAGGTCGTGGCCAATGGGCCCAGTGTGACTGGTGTTACCGGTAAAGACCGATGACGACCAGCGCGATGGCGATCACCGGGAAGGTGCCCTGGATGACGGCGGCCCGCGCCTTCTCCGGCGCCGACAGCAGCAGCACGACCGCGGCGGCGGCCATCGACCCGACGCCCGCCAGGATGAGCGCCACTCCCACGGCGGTGTCCCCCATCACCACGGGCGGAATGCCGAGGCCGGTGACGATCGCCAGGAACAGGTTGTAGAACCCCTGATTGAAGGCGAGCAGCTTGGTGGCCTCCGCCTCTTCGGCCGACGTGCCGAACCTGGCGCGGGTGCGTTCCGAGGTCCAGGTCAACGACTCCATCGTGAAGATGTAGACGTGCAACAGGGCGGCCAGCGCGGCGAACACCAACCCGGCGGTGAGCATCGCTCCTCCTCGCTAGTCGAACAGCCCGTTTGCGGCGTCAAGAAGAATACCGACCGGCGGGTGCGCAAGCTGCCCTGACGCGCGAAGGCGCGTTGCCTGCCGAGGAGGAGCTACACGCCGGCGTGGTGGTGGCGTCGGCCGAAGAGCCCGCCGCCGGCGCGCCGGTGGAACAGGCCGCCGCGGGCGCGCTCGTCGGCGCGCACGTCGCGAGCCGATTCGTCGTACATGGCCGGCTCCGCCGCCGGGGTGGTCGCCATGGGCGCGGGTTCGGTCACCACGACGTCGCGGGCGTGCCGGACGGCCACGCGAGCCAGCGCGGCGCCGCCGAGGAACACGATCAGCGCGCCCAGCCCGGTGAAGTAGGTGACCTCGAGCAGGGCCCTCTTCAGGTCCGACGCGGCCGCGGGTTGGCCGACGTCGCCGATTTGCAGGGTCGGCGCGAACGCCCGGCCGACCACGAACCAGGCGCCGGCGAAGACCGCCAGCCAGCCGCCGAGCATGGCGCTGGCGCGGTTTCCGGAGACGATCAGGATCAGGCCGCCCACCGCGGCGACGACGCCGGGGAAGACCTCGAGCCAGCCTTTCGCGGCCGTCCAGGTCCATGCGGGGTCGAGGGAATAGGTCCACCTGATCAGGGGTCCGATGAACGGTGCCAGCGCACCCCAGGCACCCAAGAGGATCAGGAGTAGCCCGCTCACGGCGCCGCGGGTGCGGGGCATGTAAGGCGCGGATGCGCGGTCATAGTCGGGGCCGGTGTGCCTCATCAGAAACCTCCTACAGTAAGTACTGATGCTGCGTGGGTACCCCGGGCGGCGGTGACGTAACACACACGCCTAACCGGCGCTAGTCGAAGAGGCCTGGTTGGCCCAGCCCGGCGGCCCCGGCCGGCGGGGTCAGGCCGAGGTGCGTCCAGGCCTGCGCGGTGGCGACCCGGCCGCGCGGGGTGCGCGCGACCATGCCGGCGCGCACCAAGAACGGCTCGCACACCTCCTCGACGGTCGCGGCCTCCTCGCCCACCGCGACCGCCAGCGTCGAAACGCCGACCGGGCCGCCGCCGAAGCCGCGGGTCAGCGCCGACAGCACCGCCCGGTCCAGGCGGTCCAGGCCCAGCTCGTCGACGTCGTAGACCGCCAGCGCGGACTTGGCGACGTCGCGGGTGATCACGCCGTCGGCGCGCACCTCGGCGAAGTCGCGGACCCGGCGCAGCAGCCGGTTGGCGATCCGCGGGGTGCCCCGCGAGCGCCGGGCGATCTCGGCGCCGGCCTCGGCGCCCAGCTCGATGCCGAGAATCCCGGCCGAACGCGCCAGCACCCGCTCCAGCTCGGCGGGTTCGTAGAAGTCCATGTGCGCGGTGAACCCGAACCGGTCGCGCAGCGGGCCGGTCAGCGCGCCGGACCGGGTGGTGGCGCCGACCAGGGTGAAGGGCGCCACCTCCAGCGGGATCGACGTCGCCCCGGGCCCTTTGCCGACCACCACGTCGACCCGGAAATCCTCCATCGCCAGGTAGAGCATCTCCTCGGCGGGCCGCGCGATGCGGTGGATCTCGTCGATGAACAGCACGTCGTGCTCGACCAGGTTGGACAGCATCGCGGCCAGGTCGCCCGCGCGTTCCAGCGCCGGGCCGGACGTCACCCGCAGCGACGAGCCGAGCTCGGCCGCGATGATCATCGCCAGCGACGTCTTGCCCAGCCCCGGCGGGCCGGACAGCAGGATGTGATCCGGTGTGCCGCCGCGGTTCTTGGCCCCCTCGATGACCAGCTGCAGCTGTTCGCGCACCCGCGGCTGGCCGATGAACTCCGACAGCGAGCGCGGCCGCAGGCTGACGTCGATGTCACCCTCGCCCACGGTCAGGGCCGGCGAGACGTCCCGTTCGGAGTAGTCGTCCGTCATTTGCGCCGCTCCTCCTCATCGCTCCGTCCCCCTCGCCGCTTCGCGGCTGGGGGCGCCCCCACTGCATCGTCGCCGGCGCGCATCATCGCGACTTACCCAGCAACGACAGCGCGGCGCGCAGGGCGCTGGACGTCGAGGCGTCGTGGTCGTCGGACAGCACCTTGTCGGTCGCCTCCTCGGCCTGCTTGACCGCGAAACCGAGGCCGACCAGCGCCTCCACCACCGGGCCGCGCACCGCGTGGCCGTTGACCGCCGGAGCGGCTCCCGCGGCGACGATCCCGACCTTGTCGCGCAACTCCAGCACCATCCGTTCGGCGCCGCGTTTGCCGATGCCGGGCACCCGGGTCAGCGCGGCGACGTCGCTGTCGTGCAGCGCCTGGCGCAGGGCCGCGGCGTCGTGCACGGCGAGCGTCGCCATCGCCAGCCGCGGCCCGACTCCCGACACCGACAGCAGCGTCAGGAACAGGTCGCGGGTCTCGGTGTCCGTGAAGCCGTACAGCGTCATGGAATCCTCGCGGACGACCATCGCGGTGATCAGCCGCGCCTGGGTCCCCTGCCGCAACGTCGCCAGCGTCGACGGCGTCGCGTTGACCCGGTAGCCGACGCCGGCGGCCTCGATCACCACGTGGTCGAGCGCCACCTCGAGCACCTCGCCGCGCACCGAGGCGATCATCGAGCGGCCTTCAGCTTGGCCTGCACCTTTGCCCGGTAGGCGTGGCGCTGCTGCGCGGCCAGGGCCTCGGCGGCGGCCATCCGGGCCAGCATCGGCGCCCGCCAGCAGTGGCAGATCGCCAGTGCGAGCGCGTCGGCGGCGTCGGCCGGCGTCGGCTTGGCTTGCAGCGCAAGGATTCTGGTGACCATCGCGGTGACCTGTTCCTTGTTGGCGGCGCCGTTGCCGGTGACCGCGGCCTTGACCTCGGTGGGGGTGTGGAAGTGCACGTCGATGCCGCGCCGGGCCGCGGCCAGCGCCACCACGCCGCCGGCCTGCGCGGTGCCCATCACGGTCGTGACGTTCAGTTGGGAGAACACCCGCTCGATGGCCACCACGTCGGGTTGATGGGTGGCCAGCCAGTGCTCGACGGCATCGCTGATGGCCAACAACCGCTTGGCCAGCGGCGCTTCCGACGGGGTGCGCACCACGTCGACGTCGAGCGCGACGACGCTGCGCCCGCGCCCGGTCTCCACGACCGACAGGCCGCATCGGGTCAGCCCGGGATCGACGCCCATCACGCGCATGGCCGGCTCCTTCGTACGAACAGCTGTTCGAGAGCCTAGCGGGCGGGGCCGACGGGATCCGGTAGGACACGCTGCGACCGGCGAATGCTGTTAACTTATAGCCCACGTTCGCTCTAGCACTGTGGCAACGGAAGGTTTGGCGTGGGAACACTCCTGCTCGTCCTCGCGGCAGTGCTGTTCATCGCGTCGATCGTGGTGCTGGTCATCGCGGTGCGGCGGCCCAAGAAGCCGGCCCGCCCGGGCGGGCGCCAGGACCCGCTCTCCTTCAACGCCATGCCCCAGTTCGGACCCCGCCAGCTCGGTCCGGGGGCCATCGTCAGCTACGGCGGCGTCGACCTGGTGGTCCGCGGCTCGGTGACGTTCCGCGAGGGCCCGTTCGTGTGGTGGGAGCACCTCCTGGAGGGCGGCGACCAGCCGATCTGGCTGAGCGTCGAGGAGGACGACGGGCGCCTGGAGCTGGCCATGTGGGTGACCCGCAAGGACCTCACGCTGCAGCCGGGCGACCAATACGTCATCGACGGGGTGACATTCCACGAAACGGAGCGCGGCCGGGCGTCCTACACCACCGAGGGCACCACCGGCCTGCCGGCCGGCGGCGAGATGGAGTTCCTCGACTGCGCCAACACCGGCGAGACCGCCCTGCTCTCGTTCGAGCGCTGGGCCCCGGACATGCCCTGGGAGATCTCGACGGGCAAGCACGTGGTGCCCGGCGAGCTGACCGTCTACCCCGCGCCGCCGCCCACCGGCCCGTAGGACCACCCGTGCCCCTCCATCAGCTCGCCGTGACGCCTGCGGATGTGTCCGGCGAGCGGCTGGGGCTCGCGCTCAACGCGCCCGCTCCGGCGCCGCTGGCCAGCTGCACGCTGCGGCACCCCGACGGGAGCGCGCTGGTGCTCGGCGTCCTCGGCGCGTCGCACGTCGTCGCGGTCGAGCACCCGAAACGTGGCTTCTCCGAACAGGTTTCGTGCACCGCACGCAGCGTCGGCGGCGAGTTGCCGCAGCGGTCCAAGGGCCGCGGCTACCGCCTTCGGTCGCGCACCGAGACGCTCGACGAGGCGAGCTTCCGCCGGCTGGCCGGTGATCTTCGCGAGCGTTGCGCGCGGCAGCCGGGCTGGCTCGGCGGCACGTTCCCCGGCGACGACGCCGCCCTGACCGCGCTGGCCGCCGAGCCCGACGGCGCAGGCTGGCGGTGGCAGACCTGGCACCTGTACCCGCGCCCGGACGCCGGCGGCCTGGTGGTGCACACGGCGAGCCGGTGGCGCCCGTGAGCCGCAACCGCCTGTTCCTGATTTCCGGCGCGCTGGCCGTCGCCGCCGTCGTGTCGCTGGTCTTCGGAATCACCTTGCAGCAGAAGGACATCGGTTCCTACATCGCGGGCCACTACCACGAGTACGCGCACGACGTGAACGGGACGCGCTACGTCTGCACCGGATCGCCCGAGCAGGTCGCCGACACGCTCGCCGACTATCAGGCGCCCGAAGCGCGCGCCGCCAACGGCAACAGCGAATACCTGCGCTACAGCAACAACATCGTGATCGTGGGCCCGGATGGCAACTACCCGTGCAGCATTCGCGTCGAGCCCCTGAGCGCCGGGTACAGCCACGGCTCGTTCATCTTCCTCGGCCCCGGCTTCTTCCCCGGATCCCCGTCGGGCGGCGCCGGCGGCTCTCCCGGCGGCCCCGGCGGGACCAAGTGATGGCTTAGCGATTCGAGCAAAAGGAGACAACCATGTACCTCGCCGTCGAGATCGGCAACGTCGACCTCAATCCCGTCTTCAAGGGCGCGGTCGCGACGATCCTGTACTTCGCCGTCGGGATGGCGGTGCTGCTCGTCGGGTTCTACATGGTCGACTGGCTGACCCCGGGCAAGCTGCGGCAGTTGGTGTTCGTCGATCGGCGCCCCAACGCCGTCGTCGTCGCGGGCTCGATGTACGTCTCGCTGACGATCGTCATCATCACCGCCATCGCCAACAGCTACAGCCAGCTGGGCCAGGGGCTGCTCGGCGTGGCGGTGTACGGGCTGATGGGCGTGATCCTGTTGGGCATCGCGCTGTTGTGCATGCACCTGCTGATACCGGGGAACTTCCACGAGCACGTCGACGAGCCCACGCTGCACCCCGGGTCGTTCGCGGTGGCGCTGATATTGCTGGCGGTGGGAGGGGTGACCGCCGCGGCGGTGTCATGACCTCCCCGGTGCGGTGGCGCGCCGTGCTGCTGGCCGCGGTGGCGGCGTGCGCGGCCTGCGGCATCATCTACGAGCTCGCCCTGCTGACGCTGTCGGCCAGCCTCAACGGCGGCGGGATCGTCGCCACCTCGCTGATCGTCGCGGGCTACATCGCCGCGCTGGGCGCCGGCGCCCTGCTGGTCAAGCCGCTGCTGGCGCACGCGGCGATCGCGTTCATCGCCGTCGAGGCGGCCCTCGGTATCGTCGGCGGGCTGTCGGCGGCGGCGCTGTACGTGGTGTTCGCGTTCCTGGACGGCTCGGTCGGCTCGACGTGGGTGCTGGCGGCGGGCACGGCGCTGATCGGCGGCCTGGTCGGCGCCGAGGTGCCGCTGCTGATGACGCTGCTGCAACGCGGCCGGACGGCCGGGCCCTCCGACGCCGGCCGCACGCTGGCCAACCTCAACGCCGCCGACTACCTGGGCGCGCTGCTGGGCGGGCTGGTCTGGCCGTTTCTGCTGCTGCCGCACCTGGGCATGATCCGCGGCGCGGCGGCCACCGGCATCGTCAACCTGGCGGCGGCGGCCGTCGTGGCCCTGTTCCTGCTGCGGCGCGTCGTCTCGCCGCGGCAGCTGGCGACGGCGCTGTGCGCGCTGACCGCCGCGCTCGCGGTGCTGGCCACGCTGCTGGTGCGCTCGACCGACATCGAAACCACAAGCAGGCAAAGGCTTTACGCCGACCCGATCGTCGCCTACCGGCACACGCAGTATCAGGAGATCGTGGTGACCCGGCGCGGCAACGACATGCGCCTGTACCTGGACGGGGGCCTGCAGTTCTCCACCCGGGACGAGTACCGCTACACCGAAAGCCTGGTCTATCCGGCGCTGGGCGGTGATGTGAAAGGCGGGCGCTCGGTGCTCGTGCTCGGCGGCGGCGACGGCCTGGCGGCCCGCGAGCTGCTGCGCCAGCCCGGCGTCGCCCGGATCGTCCAGGTCGAGCTCGACCCCGCGGTGATCGAGTTGGCGCGCACCACGATGCGCGACGCCAACGGCGGCGCGTTGGACGACCCGCGCGTGCACGTCGTGATCGGCGACGCGATGACGTGGCTGCGCGGCGCCCCGGAGGTGTTCGACGCCGTCATCGTCGACCTTCCCGACCCCGACACCCCCACCCTGGGCCGGCTGTATTCGACGGAGTTCTACGCGCTCGCCGCCCGCGCGCTGGCCCCCGACGGGCTGATGGTGGTGCAGGCCGGCAGCCCGTTCTCGACCCCGAACGCGTTCTGGCGCACGGTCTCGACGGTCCGGGCCGCCGGCTACGCGGTCACGCCGTATCACGTGCACGTGCCGACGTTCGGCGACTGGGGTTTCGCGCTGGCGCGGCGCACGGACACCGCGCCCACGCCCACGATGCCGGCCGGCGCGCCGCCGCTGCGCTTCCTCAACCAGCAGGTGCTCACGGCCGCCACCGTGTTCTCCGGTGACATCGGGCCCCGCGCCCTCGAGCCGTCGACGCTGGACAATCCCCGCGTCGTGGACGACATGCGGCGCGGCTATTACTGAGTGGCCGCCCTCGGCCGAACGGCCCGCACCACCCACACCGACCCGCGGCCGCGGCGGTGCTCTTCGACACCCACGCCGGTGAACCCGGCGGCACGGCACTGCGCGGCGAACGACTCGACCTGCTGTTCGGTCCACCCGTGGCTCGCCAAGCCGGTGGCGCCGGGTTGGACGCGTCGCTCCAGCACCACCAGGCGCCCCGCCGGCGCCAGCGCGCGCCGGAGCTCGGCGAGCCCGGCGGTGACGTCCTTCCAGTGGTGCACCGTCTTGAGCGACCACGCCACGGTCGCCCAACCGTCGGGGACGGGCAGCGCCTCGGCGGTGCCCTGCGCCCAGCCGACGTTCGGGTGATCGCGCGTCGCGAGGCGGGCCAGACCCAACATCAGCGCGGACGGGTCCACCCCGACGACGCGCGCGGCCTGCTTGGCGGCGGCCCGCGCGGCATTGCCCGGGCCGCAACCGATGTCGACGACGCGGTCGGTGTCCGATACGGCGGCCGACTCGGCGGCGAAGCGCGCGTTACCGCGTCCGGTGACGAGCATCCCGAGCGCGGCCACCAGTCCGATCGCGCCGCTGAAGCCCGCGTGGTCGGCGTGATGGTTGACGGTAGACGGCTCGGTCATGGCCCTACACCTTGCCGCTACTCCTCGTCGAGGGCGGCCAACACCTCGTCCGAAAGGTCGACGTTGGTGTAGACGTTCTGCACGTCGTCGCTGTCCTCCAGCGCGTCGACGAGCTTGAACACCTTGCGGGCGCCGTCGACGTCGACGGGGACGCTGACCGACGGCTGAAAACTCGCCTCGGCCGACTCGTAGTCGATGCCGGCGTCTTGCAGCGCGGTGCGCACCGCGACCAGATCGGTCGGCTCGGAGATGATCTCGAAGCTGTCGCCCAGGTCGTTGACGTCTTCGGCGCCCGCGTCGAGCACCGCGGTCAGCACGTCGTCTTCCGTCAGGCCGTTTTTCTCCAGCGTCACCACGCCCTTGCGGGAGAACAGGTAGGCCACCGAACCCGGGTCGGCCATGGTGCCGCCGTTGCGCGTCATCGCGACCCGCACCTCGCTGGCGGCGCGGTTGCGATTGTCGGTCAGGCACTCGATCAGCACCGCCACACCGTTGGGCGCGTAGCCCTCGTAGGTGATGGTTTGCCAGTCGGCGCCGCCGGCCTCCTCGCCCGCGCCGCGCTTGCGGGCGCGCTCGATGTTGTCGTTGGGCACCGACGTCTTCTTGGCCTTCTGGATCGCGTCGTAGAGCGTCGGGTTGCCGGCCGGATCACCGCCGCCGGTGCGGGCCGCGACCTCGATGTTCTTGATCAGCCGGGCGAACTCCTTGCCGCGGCGCGCGTCCTTGACGGCCTTCTGGTGCTTGGTGGTGGCCCACTTGGAATGGCCGCTCATCGGTGTTTCTACCTCTTCTTTTGCATGCTGTTGCTCGATAACTCGCCAGACGAGTCTACGTGGGCAGTGGATGCCGATTGCCCCCGCGCTCCCCGGGGGTCTCCTTGGCCACAGGCGTCACAAGAAAGCGACCGGCACCCTTTGTGCCCGCCTCACAGCGACAACGGCTGTCGGCAGACCTGACCTACGCCTCGCCCCGGACGATGTCGACGAACAGGTGGTGGATGCGACGGTCGCCGGTCATCTCGGGGTGAAACGCCGTCGCCAGCATCGGGCCCTGCCGCACGGCGACGACGTGGCCGGCCGCTCGGGCCAGCACCCGCACGCCCTCCCCCGTTCGCTCCACCCAAGGGGCGCGGATGAACACCGCACGCACCGGCTCGTCGAGGTCCGCGAAGTCGATGTCGCCCTCGAACGAGTCGACCTGCCGGCCAAAGGCGTTGCGCCGCACCGTCATATCGATCGCCCGCAGCGGCAGCGCCTGCCGACCCCTGGCGCCGGCGTCGAGGATCTCGCTGGCCAGCAGGATCATGCCCGCGCACGCGCCGTAGGCCGGCAGTCCCTCGGCCAGCCGCCGGCGCAGCGGCTCGAGCAGCTCGAAGTCGAGCAGCAGGTGGCTCATGGTGGTGGATTCGCCGCCGGGGATCACCAGCCCGTCCACCGCGTCGAGCTCCTCGCGGCGGCGCACCGGCATCGACTCGGCCCCCGCCTCGCGCAGCGCCGCCAGGTGCTCGCGGGTGTCGCCCTGCAGCGCCAGCACCCCGATGCGTGGGGCGCTCACGGTTGATAACCCCGCTTATAGCGGGTCAGCCCCTCCTGCATGACGGCCGCGACCATCTCGCCCGTCTGAGTGAAGATCTTGCCCTGGCACAGCGACCGCCCGCCGCTGGCCGACGGCGACGACTGGTCGTACAGCAGCCACTCGTCGGCCCGGAACGCGCGCATGAACCACATCGCGTGGTCCAGCGACGCCACCTGCAGGTGCTCGCGCACGTCGAGGTGGGTTACCTGCGCCGACCCCAGCAGCGTCAGGTCGCTCATGTAGGCCAGCGCGCAGATGTGCAGCACCGGGTCGTCGGGCAGCGGGTCGCGGTGGCGAAACCACACCTGCTGCTGGGAGGCCTTGCCCGGCGAGAGCTGCAGCTGGTCGCGGGGCACGATGCACACGTCCCACTCCTCGAACTGCTTGAACCCGGCGTCGTCGAACACCTTGATCGAGTCGAGGCCGGGCAGGCCGTCGGGCGGCGGCGCGGGCGGCATCGGGTCCTGGTGGTGGATGCCCTCCTGGTCGGTCTGGAAGGACGCCCCCATGCTGAAGATGATCTCCCCGTGCTGGATGGCGTTGACGCGCCTCGTGGCAAACGAGCCGCCGTCGCGGGTGCGCTCCACGATGAACACCGTGGGCTCGTTGGCGTCCCCGGGCCGTAGGAAGTAACCGTGCAGCGAGTGGACCTGGTAGTGCGGGTCCACGGTGCGCACCGCCGAGACGAGCGACTGCCCCGCCACGTGACCGCCGAACGTGCGCTGGAAATATCCCGACTCCGGGCTGAACACCCGCCCGCGGTAGATGTTGACCTCGAGTTGCTCGAGATCAAGGATCTCTTCGATCGCCACGGACTGTTCTTACCAGCCGCGTTCGGCGAGGCGGTGCGGCTGCGCGATCTGCTCGACGTTGATGCCCACCATCGGCTCGCCCAGCCCGCGCGACACCTTGGCCAGCACGTCGGGGTCGTCGTAGAAGGTGGTGGCCTTGACGATCGCGGCGGCGCGGTGCTCGGGCGCACCGGATTTGAAGATGCCCGAGCCGACGAACACGCCCTCGGCGCCGAGCTGCATCATCATCGCCGCGTCCGCGGGGGTGGCGATGCCGCCGGCGGTGAACAGCGTGACCGGCAGCTTGCCGGCCCGGGCCACCTCGACGACCAGCTCGTAGGGGGCCTGCAATTCCTTTGCGGCAACGTACAATTCGTCCTCGGACAGCGACGTCAGGCGGCGGATCTCGCCGCTGATGGCCCGCATGTGCGTGGTGGCGTTGGAGACGTCGCCGGTGCCGGCCTCGCCCTTGGAGCGGATCATGGCCGCGCCCTCGCTGATGCGCCGCAGCGCCTCGCCGAGGTTGGTCGCGCCGCACACGAACGGCACGGTGAACTTCCACTTGTCGATGTGGTGGGTGTAGTCGGCCGGGGTCAGCACCTCGGATTCGTCGACGTAGTCCACCCCGAGGCTCTGCAGGATCTGCGCCTCGACGAAATGCCCGATGCGCGCCTTGGCCATCACTGGGATGGTCACGGCGGCGATGATGCCCTCGATCATGTCGGGGTCGCTCATCCGCGACACGCCGCCCTGGGCGCGAATGTCGGCGGGCACCCGCTCCAGCGCCATCACCGCGACGGCGCCGGCGCCCTCGGCGATCCGGGCCTGTTCGGGGGTGACGACATCCATGATGACGCCGCCCTTGAGCATCTCGGCCATGCCGCGCTTGACCCGCGCCGTGCCCGTCACCGCCGGCTCCACCGGCTTCTTGTCTTCGTTCATTGCGCTTCCACTCTAATGGTCAGCGACAAGCGGGTTTTCTTCCGATCAGCGGATCGACTCGAGCAGGCCGGGGTTTGTCTCGCCGTCGGCCAGCCGGTTGGCCGCGGGCAGCAGTTCGCCCAGTTGCAGCGGGTAGACCTGCTCGCCGGCCGCGGTCAGGGCGGCGATGTCATTCGCGTCACACCAGCGCGCGCCGTGGATGTAGCTGCGTTCCAGCTCGGTGCGCCCCGCCAGCGCCGGCTCGAACCGGCGGGTGCGGTGGACCAGGTAGAACTCCTCGCTGTCGATCAGCGAGCCGTTGAACTCGAAGACCTCGTCGCGCCGCCAGATCGGGCCGACCATGTCCGCCGGCGAGACCCGCAGGCCGGTCTCTTCGGCCAGTTCCCGCGCGGCGGCCTCGGCCAGCCGTTCGCCGCTGCCCACCTCGCCGCCCACGGTGAACCACCACCGGGGCGCGGCCCCGTCGTGAAACGCCGGGTTCGCCGGGTCGGATCCGCACAGCAGCAGCACGGCGCCGGTCTCGTCGAGCAGCACCACCCGCGCCGAGGTGCGGTGGCTCGGCACGCCCGCCCCGCCGTGCGCCAGCGCGTGGGGGCGCTCGAGGATCTCGAAATAGCTTGGCAGCGCGGCGGTTCCGCCGAGCCGGAAGGCGCGCACCAGAGGTCGCTCGGCCAGCGCCAGGGTGTCCCGAACGGCGTCGTTGTGGAAGCGGCGGGCCAGCACCACGCGGGCCTCGGCGTCGGCCAGCTCGGCGATCAGGCCCGCGGGCACCGCCGCCGGATCCACCACGGCCAGCGCGCCCGACAGCTCGTTCTCCGCGCGCTCGCGCTCGGGCCGGGCGGCGCCCTCGGCGGCGTCGGCCAGCACCGCCAGCCGACGGCCTTCGGGCGCGCCGCCGTAGGCGTCGATCGCGACGCCGCGCGCCACCACCGCCCGCCGCGCCAGCGCCCCGTCAAGCGCCTGCCACGACAGGTCGTAGCGGACGTTGAGCCGGTCCAGGCGGTTCGCCGTCCGGTACGCCCACACGCCCAGCAGGACGAGCAGGACGCCGAGCGCCGTCATGGCGACGATCGCCCACGTCATCAGCCGGCCACCTGCACCTTGGCGCCCGAACCGGCGACCGTCTCGTACACGCGCATGATCTGGCTGGCCACCACCGACCAGTCGTAGCGGTGCACCGCGGCCGAGGCGGCCGCCGCGTAGCGCTCGCGCAGCGCGTCGTCGTCCAGCACCTCGATCAGCGCGTCGGCCAGCGCGGCGGCCTGGGACTCCGGCGGGTCGACCGGCACCAGCCGCCCGCATTCACCGTCGCGCAACACGCGCCGGAAAGCGTCCAGATCGCTGGCCACGACGGGAGTGCCCGCGGCCATCGCCTCGACCAGCACGATCCCGAAGCTCTCCCCGCCGGTGTTGGGCGCGCAGTAGGCGTCGGCGCTGCGCAGCGCCGACGCCTTGCCCGCGTCGTCCAGCTGGCCAAGAAAACGGAGGTAGCGCGTCATTTCGCCTGCCTGG
Source organism: Mycobacterium paraense (assembly GCF_002101815.1). Classification (GTDB taxonomy): domain Bacteria; phylum Actinomycetota; class Actinomycetes; order Mycobacteriales; family Mycobacteriaceae; genus Mycobacterium; species Mycobacterium paraense. The sequence goes on from NZ_LQPM01000016.1 coordinate 66,848, forward strand.
GCGCGCAATTCGTCCTCGTCGCCGCGACCGACGATCAGCAGCTCGACATCTCCGAAGCGCTCGACCACGCGGGGCAGCGCCTCGAGCAGCACCGCCATGCCCTTGCGGGGCTCGCCGTAGCGCCCCAGGAACAGCACCGTCTTGCCCGGCCGCGGATAGCCGTCCAGCGGCGGCGCCGACGCGAAGGCCTCGACGTCGACCCCGTTGGGGATCTCCACCGCGTCGGTGCCCAGCGCCTCCATCTGCCAGCGCCGGGCCAGGTCGGACACCGCGATGCGGCCGACGATCTTCTCGTGCATCGGCCGCAGGATGCCCTGGAAGACGGTCAGCGTCAGCGATTTGGTGGTCGACGTGTGGAACGTCGCCACGATCGGGCCCTCGGCGATGTTCAGGGCCAGCATCGACAGGCTGGGCGCGTTGGGCTCGTGCAGGTGCAGGACGTCGAAATCGCCGTCGGCGAGCCACTTTTTGACCTTGCGGTGGGTGGCCGGGCCGAACCGCAGCCGGGCCACGGACCCGTTGTAGGGAATCGGGACGGCCTTGCCCGCGGACACCACGTAGTCGGGCAGCGACGCGTGCGGCGAGACCGGCGCGAGCACGCTGACGTCGTGCCCACGGGCGCGCATCACCTCGGCCAGCTGCAGGACGTGGGACTGCACCCCGCCGGGCACGTCGAACGAGTACGGACAGACCATCCCGATCCGCATCAGGTCGCCCTCAGCCTCGCCTGCTTCTCGTCGGACAGGTCGGCCAGCCACTGCGGCTGCATCATGTGCCAGTCCGCGGGGTGGGCGGCGATGCCCGCGGCGAACTGATCGGCCAGCGCCTGGGTGATGGCGCGGACGTCGCCGCTGCTGCAATCCAGCGCCGGCTGGACCGTGAAGCCCCAGCCCCCGTCGGCCTCGAACCAGGAATGGTTCGACAGCAGGGCGGCCCCGGTCTCGATCGCGAGTTTCGCCGGCCCGGCCGGCATCCGGGTCGCCTCACCGAAGAAGTCGACCTCGACCCCGGTGCGGGTGAGGTCGCGGTCGGCCATCAGGCACACCAGGCCGCCATCTCGGAGCCGCTCGCAGAGCACCTCGAAGGCGGGCCGGTCACCGCCGGACAGCGGCAACACTTCGAAGCCGAGACCCTCGCGGTAGTCGATGAAACGCCGGTACAGCGACTCGGGCTGGAGGCGCTCCGCGACGGTGGTGAACGCGCCGTACCTGTGCACCGCCCATACCCCGGCCATATCCCAGTTGCCGCTGTGCGGCAGGGCTACCACGGCCCCGCGGCCGGCGGCCATCTCAGCGTCCAGATTCTCGAAGCCTTGGAACGATTCGTGGAGCCGCCGGGCCAACACCGCGTGGTTCATCGTCGGCAGCCTGAACGCCTCCCGCCAGTACCGCGCGTAGGAGGCCAGCGAGGCGCGCATCAGTTCGTCCGGCACGTCCGCCGGCGGCACGCCGATGACGCGGGCCAGGTTCTTGCGCAACTGCTGCGGGCCGCCGTTGCGGGCGGCGTAGCGCGCCCCCGCGCCAAAAGCGTTGCGAGCCGCGAACTCCGGCATCGCCCGCACGGCCATCCAGCCGGTCGCGTATGCCCAGTCGGTCGCCGCGCCGCGGGTGAAGCGGGCCAGATCCCCGATCACGGCATCGGCTCCGTCGCGCCGGCGGACGTGCGCACCGTGTGTAGCCGCTGCACGCAGGTGACCACGCTGGCCGCCGCCAGCAGCCACATCGCCACCGGCAGCGCCGGCGGCCACGGCACGACCGGGAAATCGGACACGCCGGCGCCGACCAGCACGATGATCAGCCGTTCGGGCCGCTCGATGATGCCGCCGTCGCCGCGCAGCCCGCTGGCCTCGGCCCGGGCCTTGATGTAGGAGATCACCTGCGAGGTGACCAGGCAGATCAGCGTCGCCGCGACCAGCAGTTCGTCGTGCAGGCCGAAGGCGGCCCACCACAACAGGCCGCAGAACACGGCGCCGTCGCTGACCCGGTCGCAGGTGGCGTCGAGCACGGCGCCGAAGCGGGTGCCGCCACCGCGCTCCCTGGCCATCGCGCCGTCGAGCATGTCGAAGAGCACGAAGAACCAGACCACCAGCGTGCCGGCGAAGAGCTTGCCCATCGGGAACAGCGTCAGTGCCCCCGCCACCGCGACGACGGTCCCCAGGATCGTGACGGCGTCCGGCGTCAGTCCCACCCGCAGGCAGGCCCGGGCGGTCGGGGTGGTGAGCCGGGCGAACGCCGCCCGCGACAGGAACGGCATTTTGCTCATGACTGTTTTGCCCACTCCGTGGCCAGCAGCTGGCGGGTTTCGCGCAGCAGCTGCGGGATCACCTTCGACCCGCCGATGATGGTGATGAAGTTGGCGTCGCCGCCCCAGCGCGGCACGACGTGCACGTGCAGGTGCTCGGCCAGCGAGCCGCCCGCCGAGGTGCCCAGGTTGAGGCCGACGTTGAAGCCGTGCGGCCGCGACACGTTCTTGATGACGCGAATCGCCTTCTGCATGAACGACATCAGCTCCGCGCTCTCCGCGTCGGTCAGGTCTTCCAGCTCCGAGACCCGCCGGTACGGCACCACCATGAGGTGCCCGGGGTTGTATGGGTACAGGTTGAGCACGGCGTAGACGAGCTCGCCGCGGGCCACCACCAGGCCGTCCTCGTCGGACAGGTGCGGGATCTCGCTGAACGGCTGATCGGGTTTGCCTGAGGAATTGGGGCCGCGCTTCATCGGCGCTTCGGCCAGGTAGTTCATCCGGTACGGCGTCCACAACCGCTGCAGGTGGTCCTGCTCGCCCACGCCCCGGTCGAGGATCGTGTCGTCGCGCTGCTCGTCACCCACCGCCGGCCACTTTCAGCGATTCGGCGCTGGGAGCGGTGTTTTCGCGATCGGCGATCCACTTGACGATGGCGTCGACCGCGCTGTCGCGGGCCACGCCGTTGATCTGCGTGCGGTCGCCGAAGCGAAAGCTCACCGCACCCGCGGCCACGTCACGGTCGCCGGCCAGCAGCATGAACGGCACCCGCTGGCTCGTGTGGTGGACGATCTTCTTGGCCATCCGGTCGTCGCTGGCGTCCACCTCGACCCGCACACCGTGCGACTTCAGCTGCGCCGCAACGCCTTCCAGGTAGGACACGTGCTCGTCGGCGACCGGGATGCCGACCACCTGGACCGGCGCCAGCCACGCCGGGAACGCGCCCGCATAGTGCTCGGTCAGGATGCCGAAGAACCGCTCGATCGACCCGAACAGCGCGCGGTGGATCATCACCGGGCGCTGGCGGGACCCGTCCGGCGCGGTGTACTCGAGATCGAAGCGCTCCGGGAAGTTGAAGTCCACCTGGATGGTCGACATCTGCCAGCTGCGGCCCAGCGCGTCGCGGGCCTGCACGGAGATCTTCGGGCCGTAGAACGCCGCCCCGCCGGGGTCGGGCACCAGCTCCAGGCCGGACTCCGCCGCCACCTCGGCCAGGGAGTTGGTGGCCTGCTCCCACATCTGGTCGGAGCCGACGAACTTCTCGGGGTCCTTGGTGGACAGCTCCAGGTAGAAGTCCTCCAGCCCGTAGTCGCTGAGCAACTCGAGCACGAACCGCAGCAGCGACGCCAGCTCGTCGTGCAGCTGTTCGCGGGTGCAGAAGATGTGTGAATCGTCCATGGTGAACCCGCGGGCCCGGGTCAGCCCGTGCACCACGCCGGACTTCTCGTAGCGGTACACGGTGCCAAACTCGAAGAGCCGCAACGGAAGTTCGCGATACGACCGCCCGCGCGAGGCGAAGATCAGCGTGTGCATGGGGCAGTTCATGGGCTTGAGGTAGTAGTCCTGGCCCGGCTTGCGCACCGTCCCGTCGTCGTTGTACTCGGCGTCGAGGTGCATCGGCGGGAACATGCCGTCGGCGTACCAGTCCAGGTGGCCCGAGGTGTGGAACAGCTGCGCCTTGGTGATGTGCGGGGTGTTGACGAATTCGTAGCCCGCTTCGATGTGCTTGCGCCGCGAGTACTCCTCCAGCTCCCTGCGCACGATGCCGCCCTTGGGGTGGAAAACCGCCAGGCCCGAACCGATTTCGTCGGGGAAGCTGAACAGGTCCAGCTCGGAGCCCAGCTTGCGGTGGTCGCGGCGCTGGGCCTCCTCGAGCAGCTCGAGGTGGCGGTCGAGGGCCTCCTGCGACTCCCACGCGGTGCCGTAGATGCGCTGCAGGCTGGCGTTGTTCTGGTCGCCTCGCCAGTAGGCCGCGGAGCTGCGGGTCAACTTGAACGCCGGGATGTGCTTGGTGGTCGGGATGTGCGGGCCCCGGCACAGGTCACCCCAAACCCGTTCCCGCGTGCGGGGATTGAGGTTGTCGTAGGCGGTGAGCTCGTCGCCGCCGACCTCCATTATTTCCGCCATCGACTCGGTTCCGACGGACTTGTCGTCGACGAGCTCGAGCTTGTAGGGCTCGCCGGCCAGCTCGGCGCGCGCGGCGTCCTTGGACTCGTAGACCCGGCGGTCGAACAGCTGACCGTCCTTGACGATCTGGCGCATCCGCTTTTCTAGCTTGTCCAGATCCTCCGGCGTGAACGGCTCGGCCACGTCGAAGTCGTAGTAGAAGCCGTCGGTGATCGGCGGCCCGATGCCCAATTTCGCCTGCGGGAACAGGTCTTGGACGGCCTGGGCCAGCACGTGCGCGGTCGAGTGCCGGATGACGCTGCGGCCCTCGTCGGTGTTGGCCGCCACGGGGACGACCTCGGCGTCGGCGTCGGGCACCCAACTCAGGTCACGCAGCTTGCCCTCGGCGTCGCGCACCACCACGATCGCGTCGGGTGCGCCGCGGCGCGGCAGCCCGGCCTCGCCGACCGCGGCGGCCGCCGTGGTCCCGGCGGGCACCCGGATCGGGGCTGCGGGATCGGGCTGTACGGCGGGGGTCATTGTGGCGGTCTCCAAGGCTCGATGGGTCGACGACCATGCTATCGGGGCGGTCGACAGTCAAGCATGGCCGTCGAGTAGCCATCCCCAATCAAGCTGTGAGCACCCTCGCGGGGCGCCAAATGGGCGGGAACGTATGAGCTCACCCGGGCGGCCCCTTCCGCCAGGACGATGGTGCGCCGCGCCCGGCTAGGCGCTCGGTCAGCCGCTGCCTGGTGACACTGAAAGGACGTGGTTTATGAAGTCCGCGAATGCGTAGATAAATCTGCTCAGGAACTGCTCAGTGCTTGCATTCGTGACCTCACCATGATCGGTGATCAGGTTGGCGGTGAATTCGATGTAGGCCTCGGGGGCGGTCATCTGCGGTGCATCGCAATAGCCGAGCACACTGCGCAGGTGTTGCTGGCCCACTGCGGTGCCGATCTTGCCGGGCGACGTGCCGATAACTGCCGACGGTTTTCGAGAAAATGAGTTCGTCCCCCATGGGCGACTGGCCCAGTCGATGGCATTCTTCAAGCTGCCCGGGATACTGCGGTTGTACTCCGGCGTCACGAACAGCACCGCGTCCACCGCGGCAATCGCCTCCTTGAGCGCGCGTCCCTCCGGCGGATAATCGGTGTCGAAGTCGCGGTTATACACGGGCAGATCCCGGATCGGGATCTCGACGAACGTCAGGCTTTCGGGGGCCAAGCGGATCAACGCCTTGGCCAATTTGCGATTGATGGACTCGGCCGACAAGCTACCGATGATGTAGCCGACCGTATAGCCGCTCACCGCGTCACCTACCTCCCGGAGATGGCTTTTGGCATGACGGTGTCCCGCCGACGGTCAGGGAATCGGCCGTGATCAAGGTCACCATTGCTCCTCATCGGTCGATGGCGATCGACTACCCAGCATCGTCGGCGCCAACCGTCCTGCTGGCAATGCTTTTCCGTCACTGCGGCGGGCTCAGATGTTGGCGGCGTCGGCGGGAAAATCCGGCGGCGCGCCCTGCGCGCCGAACTGGTCACCCGCGACGCGGGCACAACTTAGTCCCAGCGTGTAGGAGGTCATCGAGAGCGATCCGTATGTGTACCCGTCGACGAGGACGTCGAGCTGATCGAGCTTGGTTGACGCGACGCCGGCCAGTCCAGCGAAGTACAGCAACGGTATGAAATGGTCCGGAGTCGGGACGGCAACACCATAAAAGCTGTGGCCCTCGAGCCGCGCCGCGTCGGCGGGATCGGACAACATCAACGCTTTCGCGTCCTCATCGAACCGTTTGGCCCAGTCGTAGCCGAAGTCACCGAGGTCCCAGTCCATCACGCGCAGGTTATGGACGACATTGCCGCTGGCGAGCACGAGCACGCCACGCTCTCGCAGCGGGGCCAGCTTGGCGCCCAAGGCCAGGTGGTAGCCCAGCGGCTTGTCGGCATTGATCGATAGCTGGACGACCGGAATGGAAGCGTCGGGGAATGCGTGCACCAGCACCGACCACGCACCGTGATCCAGACCCCAGCTATCCAGATCTGCGCCGACCCAAGCGGGCTGTGCTAGCTCACAGATTTCATCGGCGAGGCCGGGTAGGCCGGGCGCCGGGTATTGCACATCGAACAACTTCCGCGGGAACCCGTAGAAATCGTGGATCGTGCGGGGCCACGGCATGGCGGTAACAGCCGTCGCATTGATGTACCAATGCGCGCTGACCACCAGAATGGCGCGAGGGCGCCGCACTGCTTGTCCGAACGCTTTCCACTTCGACGTGTATCGGTTGATTTCGATCGCGTTCATCGGGCTGCCATGGCCGATGAACGCCGCAGGCATTGCAGGAGCCATACCTCTTTCTACTCGCCAAGCATGTCGTTGTCCGGCTGCCCGCCAAAGGCACTGATGTCCAATATCATTCGGTGCGCGGTCATAAGTGCTAGCCCACCGACCGCGTATCCGCGGGCGAGGCAGGCAACGATTACGGCGCGAGCCAGGCAAGCGCTGCGACCGTCAGCGCTTGGGTCCCGGTGTCGAGGGTGGGCTGAATGACAGGAGCGAACGTCGCCGAATGGTTGACGGGTATGTCCTCGCTGACGCGGGCCGCCAAGTCGGCTTTGTGATAGGTGTCGGGATCGATTCCGCCGATACCCCAATAGCAGTACGGGGCACTGAGCGCGTTGGGGATGTCGCTGAAGTCTTCGCTCGCGGTCTGCAGCGGAAGGTCCCCCGCCCGGTCGCCGAAAATACCGTCGAACGCGGCGCGCACCCGTCCGGTGGCCGCTGGGTCGTTGTCGGTCGCCGGGTAGTGGTCAAAGAGCTCAAATTCAGGGTCTTTCGGGGAGTTTGAGGCCTGGCATTCGGCGGTCACGATGCGTCGGATCGCATCGATCATCTTGGTCCGGGTCCGCTCGCTGTAGGTGCGCAGGTTCAGTTCCAGCACAGCGCGGTCGCCGATGACGTTGCTCTTGGCTCCGGCCTCGATCCTGCCGACTGTTAAGACCGCGGGATCGGTTGGCGCGACCTCACGGGAGACGACGGTCTGCAGCCGGATCACTATCATGGCCGCGAGCACCACGGGGTCGACGGTCGCCTGAGGCATGGAGCCGTGACCACTGCGGCCGTAAACGGCGATGCGCATACTGTCGGCGGTTGCGAGGACGGGACCAGGTCGGGTGGCGACCCGCCCGGCTGGAAACGGCAGCACATGCTGGGCGAGGGCGACATCGGCGTGGACGACCAACTTCGCCAGCCCATCGTCGACCATGCACTGGGCGCCGTCACCGACTTCCTCGGCCGGTTGGAACAGTGCGATCACGGTGCCGCGCCAGTGCGCGCGCGCCCCGGCGAGCAGTGCGGCCGCGCCGAGCAGACAGGTCACGTGAACGTCGTGCCCGCACGCGTGCATCACCGGCACTGCGTTGCCGTTCGCATCCATGGCCGTGACGGTGCTGGCATACGGCAGCCCGGTGTCTTCGCGCACCGGCAGGGCGTCCATGTCGGCGCGTAGCAGCACCGTGGAACCGTCGCCGTTGCGCAGGATCCCGACGACGCCGGTGCCGCCGACGCCCTCGTGCACGTCGTAACCGAAGCCGCGCAACCGTTTTGCCGTCGCTGCGGCTGTGTTGTGTTCTCGGTGCGACAGCTCCGGGTGCTGGTGCAGGTTGCGGTAGAAGTCCTCCTGCCAGCCACGGACGTCGGCGAGGCCGGCAAGGACCGTCGCGTCAACGTTCATCTCTCAAGTCCTCTTCTGTTGCGGCGATGCCTGAGGAAAAGCGTTGCCGGAGACCAGGTGTCGGCGGCCGGCAGCATCCAGCCTCGCCACTGGGACAACCAGCACAACACCGTTCCGGTCAACGTTCCGACTAACAGTCCCGGCGTCGGATAGTTTCGGTAGTTGAAGATCACCAGCACGGCGCTCGCAGCGAGCGCACAAGTGGCGTACAAGGTGTTGCCACCGAAGATTCCCGGCACACGGCGCATCACAATGTCTCGGGTAACGCCCCCACCGACTGCCGAGATCGTGCCGAGCAGCAGCGCGGCCAACCAGCCAAGCCCCATGGCGAGCGTCTTGTGCGCACCGGTCGCCGCCCAGCAACCCAGCGCCAACCCGTCCACGATCGGCCATGCCCGATTCCACAATCGACCCTCGACCCGGAACACGAACGCTATCGCCGCTCCCACCAGTGCGGTCAACAGGTAGGCGTAATCGGTGAGCGCTACCGGGGTTCCGCGCTGTAGCAAGGTGTCGCGGATCATGCCGCCCCCAAGACCCGACAAAACAGCGAGCGCGGCGAAGCCTACGGGATCCAATTTGCCTCTGCGCGCGACCACACCGCCCAACAACGCATTGCCTAGTACACCGGTCAGGTCGATCGCACGGTACAAGTCCGTCTGTGTCAGCTCGGCGATGGCCACATCAACAATTCCTTTCAGCTCGTTGCCTCGCATCGCCCAGCGGATACCCGCCAGGGTGCGGGCGCCTCCCGCTCGCCCCCTAGGGCGTTGAATCGTTCGGCTGCGATCGGCCGGGGCCCCCTCAGGGCTGGCCAGGCTTGAGCCGCACGAACAGCGCGTCCGCCTCGGTCAGCAGGGTGTCGCCGTCGCGCAGCCGGCCCGACACGAAGATCTTGCGCCCGTCCACCCGGTCGATTCCCGCGTCGAACTGCAATTCCTTCTCGATCGGCACGATGTGGCGGTAGTCGATCTTGAGGTAGGCGGTGCGCTGGCGGGGCCCCCCGGTGATCACCGAGGAGGTCAGCCCGAGCACGCTGTCGAACAGCATCCCCAGAGCCCCGCCGTGCACTGCGCCGTTGCGGCCCAGGTGATACCGCCGGAAGCGCGCCCAGCCGTGGATGCGGCCGTCCTCACCCTTGCTCGCCTTCATCGGGATGCTCAGGATGTTGCCGCGCATGGGCAAATCCATCCGGCGCCCGGACGGCGACTCCCATTCGTCGGTGTCGAAGGGAGCCAGCAACGCCGACAGCTTCTCCAACTGGTCCGCGGCCTCGGTGATCACCTCGTCGGGAGCGTCGACGGCGCGGGCGTGGTCCTGAAGCTTGCGCACGGCCTCGATGAACCGGCCGTAGTCGGGACCGCCCTTGGTCGTCGGATCCGGAGGGTTGAATCCGCCGCCGGGGTGTCTGTGATGGTCGCCGGCCACCAGGACACCGTATCGGGAGGACCCTCGGGCTAAGAGTTCTGGCCTTGCCCGCCCGCGCTGGACAGCGCATAAGCCAAGCCGCCGCCTCCGCCGACGTCGGCCGCGCCGCCATAGCCGCCGCTGTTGGAGTAAGTGTTGCCGTGGGCGCCGGCACCGCCCGCGCCGCCGGAGGCGCCATTGCTGCCGTTGGAGCCCTGGCCGTCGAACGTGGCGGTGCCGGCGATCGACCCGCCCCCGCCGCCGCCGCCGACAACGCTGCCGGTGCCGACGCCGCCAATCCCGCCGAAGTAACCGACGGTCGGGCTGTCAGCGCCGCCGCCGTCACCGCCGGTACCGGCGGTGGCTCCCGCGCCGCCCGCTCCGCCGCCGCCCCCGC
>NZ_LQPM01000017.1 GCF_002101815.1 Mycobacterium paraense
CGACGCCACAGCGCACTCGCAGGACGACCCCCGATCAGCCGACTGCGACCAACCTGATGACCGAGTACAGCTAGATCTTGCGCGCCGAGATTGCGCCCAGAGACGCCGTCGGCCCCGATCGCGCGCGCTGAGCGCAGTCTCGCCAGGGGTTGCCCGGCGCTAGACCTTCGGCATCAACCGGCCCATGACGGGGCCGAAGAGCTGCTGGTAGTACGGGCCCGCGAGCCGAACCATGACGTCCAGGAGCTTGGCGTCGGTGCCGACGAGCACCCGGGCCCGCTTCTTGCGGACGGCGTCCAGGATGATCTCGGCGGCCCGCTGCGGGCTGGTCTTCGCGAGCCGCTTGTCGAACAGCTTGGCGAGCTGCTCGCTGTCGAGCCCCTCGGCCGCGGTGGCGTTGCGGGCGATCGCCGTCTTGATGCCGCCGGGGTGCACGGTGGTCACCGCCACCGGGTGGCGGGCCAGGATCATTTCCTGCCGCAGCGCCTCGGTGAAGCCGCGCACGGCGAACTTGGCCGAGTTGTACGCCGCCTGACCCGGCACCGAGAACAGCCCGAACACGCTGGAGATGTTGATCACGTGGCCGTCCCCGGAGGCGATGACGTGCGGCAGGAACGCCTTGGTGCCGTTCACCACACCCCAGAAGTCGACGTCCATCACCCGTTCGATGTCCTTGAACTGGCTGACCTCGATGTCGCCGGTGAAGGCGATGCCGGCGTTGTTGTAGATCTGGTTGACCTTGCCGAAGTGCTCGGCCACCTCGTCGGCGTAGGCCAGGAAGGCCTCGCGCTCGGTGACGTTGAGCCGGTCCGCCTTGACGGACGCCCCGATCGCCTTCAGCTGCTCCTCGGTCTGCGCCAGGCCCTCGGTGTCGACGTCGCTGATCGCGACCTTGGCCCCGGAACGGGCCAGCTCGACGGCCAGCGCCTGCCCGATGCCCGAACCGGCGCCGGTGACCACGGCGACCTTGCCGGCGAACCCCTTCATGAGCACTCTCCTGTCAGTCGGTCTTCGTCGAGGCTAGCCGGTACCCGCGGTACGGCCTTCGCAGGGCCGACGCTGCCCGGCGAGGCTCTGGTGCGCCGATGGAGCGACAGCCCATAATCCTGCGGTGGAACTCGATCCGCGCACCGACGTCGTCTCGCGCCAGTACGAGCGGTACCGCTACCCACTGCCGATCCAGGACCTCGACGCGCTGCCCGACAGCACCTGGCACTGGTTCGACCCGTCGCGGTTTCACGACATGTTGTGGGCCGGCCGCGGATACCCGCCCGATCTCGACATCCTGATCGCCGGTTGCGGCACCAACCAGGCCGCGGTTTTCGCGCACCGCAATCCCGGCGCGAAGGTGGTCGGCGTCGACATCAGCCAGTTCTCGTTGGACCACCAGCAATATCTCAAAGACAAGCACGGGCTGTGGAACCTGGAGTTGCACCGGCTCCCGATCGAAGAGCTGCCGACGTTGGGCACCGATTTCGATCTCATCGTGTCGACGGGCGTCCTGCATCACCTGGCCGACCCCCTGGTCGGCATGAAGGCGCTCGGCGATAGCCTGCGGCCGGACGGCGCCATCGGCCTGACGCTCTACGCGAAATACGGTCGGACCGGGGTGGAATTGATGCAATCGGTCTTCCGGGACATGGGGCTGCGCCAGGACGACGCGTCCGTGCACCTCGTCAAGGAGGCCATCGCGGTGCTGCCGGCCGAGCACCCGCTGCGAACCTATTTCCGGGCGGAGGGGGATTGGGAGCTTCAGTACGACGCCGCCGTGGTGGACACCTTCCTGCACGGCCGGGACCGTAGTTTCGACGTCGACGGCTGCATCGACCTCGTCACCTCGGCCGGCCTCGCGTTTCAGGGCTGGTTCATCAACGCGCCGTATTACCCGCACGACTGGTTCATGCCGGGAACCGCGGCCTATGACGCCGTCAATGCGTTGCCCGAGCGCCGGCTCTGGTCGGTCATGGAACGCCTTCATGTTTTCGCCGCGTGCCATTTCTTCATGGCGTGCCGCCCCGAGCGGCCGAAAGACAGCTACGCCGTTGACTTTTCGACGGGCGAGGCTCTCGAATACGTGCCCGGCATGCGGTTCAAGTGCGGTCTGGCCGGCGGCGACATCGTCAAGCCCGGCGGGCGCGTGGGTCTCAGTGCGGCCCAATTGCCGTTCCTGCGGCAGGTCGACGGCCGTCGCACGATTCGGGAGATCGTCGAAAGCCTGGGCCAAGGCGGGCAGGACGCGGAGAAGTTCGCCCGCGAACTGTTCCGGTGGCTGTGGCGGCTCGACTTCCTTGCGATGGGGCGCAGGCAAGCTCAAAATCCAGCCGTGGCGCAGGGGGATCTGGGATAGGGTCAGCCAACTGGCGACGCTCGACCAACCTCTGACGGCAACGGGGTGATGCTCAAAGTGACCGACGACCCGCGCGCTGATGTCGTCTCTCGCCAGTACGAGCGATGGCGGTACCCGGAACCGATCCTGGACCTCGACGCGTGGACGGCCAACAACTGGCAGTGGTTCGATCCCGTTCACGCGCACCGGATGTTATGGCCCGACCGGGAATTCAAGCCCGATCTCGACATCTTGATCGCGGGATGCGGCACCAATCAGGCGGCGATCTTCGCCTACACGAACCCCACCGCCAAGGTCGTCGCGGTCGACGTGAGTCAGCCGTCGCTGGATCACGAGCAGTACCTGAAGGACAAGCACGGGCTGTGGAACCTGGAGCTGCATCGCCTTCCGATCGAAGAGCTGCCCACGCTCGGGCTCGACTTCGACCTGGTCGTCTCGACCGGGGTGTTGATGGTGATGGCGGATCCGCTGGCCGGCATGAAGGCGCTCGCGCACTGCGTGCGGCCCGACGGCGTCGTCGGCGTGATGCTGTACGCGACGTACGGGCGCACCGGCGTCTACATGCTGCAATCGGCGTTTCACGACATGGGGCTGGGGCAAGACGATGCCTCGGTCCAGGTGGTCAAGGACACCATCGCGTTGCTGGCGCCCGATCACCCCGTCCGCAGCTATATCAAGCTGGCTCCGGATCTACAGTTCGACACCGGTCTGGTGGACACCTTCCTGCACGGCCGCGATCGCAGTTACACGGTCGATGAGTGCATGGCGCTGGTCACCTCGGCCGGGCTGGTGTTCCAGGACTGGTTCTTCAAGGCGCCGTACTACCCGCACGACATGTTCGCCCCGCCCAACGGGTTCTACCCGGCCCTGAACGCTCTGCCCGAGGCCACGGTGTGGTCGGTGATGGAACGCATCTCGACGATGAACGGCTGCCACTTCTTCATGGCCTGCCGCCCCGAGCGACCGAAAGAGTCTTATGCGATTGACTTTTCGACGGACGCATGCCTCGACTATGTGCCGATGATGCGCATGCGCTGCGGTCTGTCCGGCGCCGAACTCTTCCGGAACGACTGGCGCCTGGGCCTCAACTCCGCTCAGTTGCCGTTCGTGCAGCACGTCGACGGCCGCCGCACGATCCGGGAGATCGCCGCGTGCGTCGCGCAGGGCCCGGCGGCGCGCCGCGGCGACGCGAGCGACGTGGAAGCCTTCGGCCGCAAGCTGTTTCAGGCGCTGTGGCGCCTCGACTTCCTGGCAATGGGACTGCCGCCGGTGATGCCGCAGTGAGCGACGATCCGCGCGCCGACGTCGTTTCTCGCCAATACGAGCGGTGGAGGTACCCGCGACCCATCCAGGACCTCGACGAGTGGGTCGTCAACAGTTGGCAGTGGTTCGATCCCGTCCACGCGCACCGGATGTTATGGCCCGACCGGGAATACAAGCCCGATCTCGACATTCTGATCGCCGGATGCGGCACGAATCAGGCGGCGATCTTCGCCTACAGCAACCCGGCCGCGAGGGTGGTGGCCGTCGACATCAGTCAGCCGTCGCTGGACCATGAGCAATATCTGAAGGACAAGCACGGGCTGTGGAACCTGGAGCTGCACCTGCTTCCGATCGAAGAGGTGCCAACCCTGAACCTCGACTTCGACCTGGTGGTGTCGACCGGCGTTCTGCATCACCTGGCGGACCCCCCAGCGGGCATGGCCGCGCTCGCCCGCTGCCTGCGACCGGACGGCGCCCTGGCGGTGATGCTGTACGCGCGGTACGGCCGCATCGGGGTCGAAATAATGGAATCGGTCTTTCGTGACATGGGATTGCGCCAAGACGATGCGTCGGTCCAGCTGGTCAAAGACGCCATGTCCGTGCTCTCGCCCGATCACCCCCTGAAGAGCTACCTGAGCGTCGCGAGGGACCTGGAGGCGTCGGATGCCGCCCTGGTCGATACGTTCCTGCATGGTCGGGAGCGCAGCTACACCGTCGACGAGTGCATCGATCTGGTGACCTCGGCCGGGCTGGTGTTTCAGGGCTGGCTCCTCAAGGCGCCGTACCACGCGCACGAGCTGTTCGCCCCGCCGAGCGCGTTCTATCCGGCCGTGAACGCGTTGCCGGAGGCCAAGATATGGTCGGTGATGGAACGCATCCAAACGCTGAACGCGTGCCATTTCTTCATGGCGTGCCGTCCCGAGCGGCCGAAAGAGTCCTACGCCGTTGATTTTTCGACCGACGCGTCGCTCGACTATGTCCCGATGATGCGCATGCGCTGCGGTCTGGCCGGCAACGAGATCTACCGGCCGGACTGGCGCACGGCGCTCAATGCGGCCCAGCTGCCGTTTGTGCAGCTGATCGACGGCCGTCGCACGATTCGGGAGATAGCCGCGTCCGTGGCGCAGGGTCCGGGCTCGCGGCGCGGCGACACGGCCGACGTCGAGCAGTTCGCGCGCAAGCTGTTTCAGGGCCTGTGGCGCCTCGATTTCCTTGCGATGGGCCTGAACTCCGGCTAACACCGCCGGCGGTCTCAGCAAACACCGGACGCGCGCTCAACGCGGCGCATACGATCTGCCGGATACCCATTTCCCCATGACTGGAGGGCCAGCGTGTCGTTTGTGGTGGCAGCGCCGGAGGCGTTGGTGACGGCGGCTACCGATTTGGCCGGCATCGGTTCGGCACTGGGCGAGGCGAACGGCGCGGCCGCCGCCACGATCACGGCGCTGCTGCCGGCGGGCGCCGACGACGTGTCGGCGGCCATCGCGTCGCTGTTCGGGGCCCATGGCAGCGCCTATCAGGGCGTGAGCGCGCAGGTCGCGGCGCTTCATCAGCAGTTTGTGCAGGCGGTGCAGGCCGGTGCGGGCGCGTACGCCGGCGCCGAGGCCGCTAATGCCAACCCGCTGCAGGTGCTCGAGCAGGACGTGCTGGGCGCGGTCAACGCGCCCACGCAGTCGCTGCTGGGGCGCCCGCTCATCGGCAACGGCACCGACGGGACGGCGGCGAACCCCAACGGCGGGGCGGCTGGGCTGTTGTTCGGCAACGGCGGGACCGGCTTCAGTCAAACGACGAACGGCGTCGCCGGCGGTAACGGCGGCAGCGCGGGCCTGTTCGGCAACGGCGGGGCCGGCGGCGGGGGCGGCGCCGGCGCCAACGGCGGGCACGGCGGTGCCGGCGGGTTGCTGCAGGGCAACGGTGGCGCCGGTGGGCTCGGCGGCGCCGCCGCCGCGGGCGTCAACGGCGGAAACCCCGGCAGCGGCGGCGCCGGCGGCAGCGCCTTGCTGTTCGGCAACGGCGGGGCCGGCGGGCAGGGCGGCATGGGGCTGGCGGGCACTACCGCCGTCACCCCCGGCGGCGGGACGGCCAACACGGGCGACGCGGGGTTGATCTCCGCCAGCGTGGGTGGCCCCGGTGGCAACGGCGACGGGGGGACGGTGGGCCAGGTCGGTGGCACCGGCGGGGCCGGCGGAAGCAACAGCGCAACCTTAGACACGGGGGATGCCGGCGGCGGCAACGGCGGCATCGGCGGTCTCGGCGGTCCGGGCAGTAACGCCGGGGCCGCGGGCACCGGAGGCACCGGCGGCACCGGCGGCATGGGGGGAAACGGCGGGCTGCTGTTCGGTAACGGAGGCGCGGGCGGCCAAGGCGGCACGGGTGGCACCGGCGGCGCCGGTGGCATCGCCGCGAACGGCGGCGTGGGTGGCGCCGGGGGTGCCGCCTACGCGAGCAGCAGCATCAGCGCCGTCACCGCCGCCGGCGGCGCCGGAGGCGCCGGGGGCACCGGTGGAGTCGGCGGCACCGGCGGCACGGGCGGCACCGGGGGAGTCGGGGGCACCGGCGGTCACGGCGGGTTGCTGCTCGGCGACGGCGGGGCCGCCGGTACCGGTGGCACCGGCGGTCTGGGCGGCACCGGCGGGCTGGGTGGCAGCGGCGGCCTGGGCGGTAAAGGCGGTGATTCCTTCGCGATTTACACGGGCGCCGGCGAGTTATCGATCAGCGGCAACGGCGGCGCCGGGGGCACCGGCGGCGTCGGCGGTGTGGGCGGCACCGGCGGTTCCGGCGGCGCCGCGGGAACGGCGGGACAGGGAGGTCTGCTCGGTCAGGCGGGCCTCGGCGGCAGCAGCGGTGTGGGCGGCACCGGCGGCGCCGGCGGAGGCGGCGGAGCGGGCGGCGACGGGGTGCAGGCCGGGACCGCGACTGCGGGGTCGGACTCGATCATCATCCAAGGAACCGCCGGCGGGCAGGGCAGCGGCGGTGGCGGCGGTTCCTTGGATGATGATCGAGTC
>NZ_LQPM01000018.1 GCF_002101815.1 Mycobacterium paraense
GGGCCGCCCGGGGGCGGCGGCGGGGCCAGCAGCGGGATCGTGATCGGCGGCAGACCGGGGATCTCGACGACCTGCGATCCGACCACCGGTGGCGCGCCCTCGGGCGGTGGCGGCGGCGCCGGCGGGATGCCGTTGCTGACCTGGATCGTGATGATCGAGCCCGGGATCGTCGCGCCGCTGGGCGTCGTTCCGACCACCTCGCCGGCCTTCGCGCTGCTGTTGACCGAGTTGGTTTGGTCGGCGACCTGGAAGCCGGCCTCCTTGAGGCGCTGGCGGGCCATGTCGACATCCATCCCGGTGACGGCGGGGACACGGGAACCGGGGGAGCCATCGACGTAGCGCGGGTCGGTCGGCGGCAACGCCACCGGCCCGAAGTTGGTGGCGATCGGCTTCATCGCGGTGAACCAGGTGCGCGCCGGCTCGTTACCGCCGTACAGGTCACCCTCGCCGCAGTGGCGCAGCGGGGAGGAGCACAGGTCGGTCGGGTTGGGGGAGTCGTCGTAGATGTAGTTGGCGGCCGCGTAGTGGCTCGTGAAGCCCACGAAAGCGGACGACCTGTGCGCCTCGGTGGTGCCCGTCTTGGCGGACACCGGCAGGTCCCAGCCCGCCGCGCCGGCCGAACCGGCCGCGGTGCCGCCGCCCACCGCGTCCTTGCTCATCGCGTTGGCCATCGTGTTGGCCAGCCCCTCGGGCACCACCTGATCGCAGGTCTCGGTGGTCACCGCGACCTCGTTGCCGTTGCGGTCGATCAGCTTGTCGATCGGGTTGGGCGGGCACCACACCCCGCCGGAGGCCAGGGTGGCCGCGACGTTGGACAGCTCCAGGGCGTTCACCTCGATCGGGCCGAGGGTGAACGAGCCGATGTTCTGCCGCTTGACGAAGTCGGCCAGGCTCTCGTTGCTGTCGCGGTTGTAGTCGCGAGCGGTGCCGGGGTCGGCGTAGGACCGCAGCCCGAGCTTGATCGCCATGTCCACGGTCCGGGTGACGCCGACCTGCTGGATCAGCTTTGCGAACGCGGTGTTGGGCGAGGTGGCCAGCGCGTCGGTCACGTTCATCGAGCCCCGGTAGTTGCCGGCGTTGACCACGCACCAGGTGTCCTTGGGGCAGCCCTTGGCGCCGCCGCTGCCCATGCCCTTGGCCTGGAAGCGGCCCGGAACCTCGAGCGTGGCGTTGATGCCCATGCCCATGTCCAGCGCGGCGGCCGTGGTGAAGATCTTGAAGACCGACCCGGCGCCGTCGCCGACCAGCGAGAACGGTTGCGGTCGCATGGTTTGGCCGGCGTCGAGGTCCAGGCCGTAGGTGCGGTTGCTGGCCATCGCCATGACGTGGTGGGAGGTCTTGCCCGGCTCGATCACGCTCATCACGCTCGAGATGCCCGGCAGGGTGGGGCTGGCGAACTTGTCGATGGAGGCCTTGACGGGGATCTGCACGTCCGGATCCAGCGTCGTGCGGATCAGGTAGCCGCCCCGGGCCACCTGTTCCTTACTGATCCCCGCGCGCGAGAGGTACTCCTGGACGTAGTCGCAGAAAAAGGCGCGGTCGCCGGCGGCGATGCAGCCGCGGGGCAGCTCATTGGGCTGCGGCAGCACGCCCAGCGGTGTGGCCTTGGCCGCCCGCAGGGCGTCGGCCTCCTGCGGCAGGTTCTCGATCATCGTGTCCAGGACCAGGTTCCGCCGGGCCAGGGCGCCGTCGGGGTTGGTGTACGGATTCAGCGCGCTGGTCGACTGCACCATGCCCGCCAGCAGCGCCGCCTGCTGCCAGTTCAGGTCGGAGGCGTTGATGCCGAAGTAGGTCTGCGCCGCGTCCTGCACGCCGAACGAGCCGTTGCCGAACGAGACCAGATTGAGGTACCGGGTCAAGATCTCGGGCTTGGTGAACGTCTTGTCCAGCGTGAGCGCCATCCGGATCTCGCGCAGCTTGCGCGCCGGGGTGGTTTCGACGGCCGCGCGTTTCTCGGCGTCGGTCTGGGCGGTCACCAGCAGTTGGTAGTTCTTCACGTACTGCTGTTCGATGGTCGAGCCGCCGCGGGTGTCGACGTCGCCGGAGGCGTAGCCGGCCAGCCCGGTCAGGGTGCCCTTCCAGTCCACGCCGTTGTGGTCGGCGAACCGCTTGTCCTCGATCGAGACGATCGCCAGCTTCATGGTGTTGGCGATCTTGTCGGTGGGCACCTCGAACCGGCGCTGCGAATACAGCCAGGCGATGACGTTGCCCTTCTTGTCGACCATCGTCGACACGGCGGGCACCTCACCCTGCAGCAGCTGCGCCGACCCGTTGGCGACCACTTCGGAGGCCCGGTTGGACATCAGCCCGACGCCGCCGGCGAGCGGAAACATCAGCGCCGTGGCCACGACGCTGGCCAATAAGCAGCACCCCGCGAGCTTGAGAATCGTGAGCACGGCCGGGGGGCGGTCTGACATGCGTACAAGGGTAGCGGCCCCTGATCAGGTAGCCACGCCATGAGATGACCAAAGCCTCTCGCCTGCGGTGACCAGCGAACTTATGCTCGGGATTGGCAAAAAATTTGCGCCGCCGTCACTGCTCATCCACCGAGGTGAAGTGCGAGGTCGGCCCGGCGGGCTTATGCTTTCCGGCAAGACTGCACGCGCGTCCCAAAAAAAGCGTTATCAGACTGTTGCGCAATTGCCACCTGACCACCTAACTTAGACACACGGTGAGATTCAGATAACACCGAATCGCATGGTGTGGCGTAGATCGCAAGCAGGGTCTGCACCCGAGGAGGGCGGCCGCGACGAGCGGTCGGAAGGAAGGGAACAGCTCGTGTCAGGTTCACGGCCGGCCGCGCGTAGAACAAACATTGCGGCTGCACAGGGGGTACTGCGCAGTGTTGACGCGGAAGATCGGATCGCCTGGGTCTCAAAAGCGCTGTGCCGGACCACTGACCCCGACGAACTGTTTGTTCGCGGCGCCGCCCAGCGCAAGGCGGCGGTGATCTGCCGGCATTGCCCGGTGATGCAGGAGTGCGGCGCCGACGCGTTGGACAACAAGGTCGAGTTCGGCGTGTGGGGCGGCATGACCGAGCGCCAGCGCAGGGCTCTGCTCAAGCAGCACCCCGAGGTCATCTCCTGGTCGGACTTCTTCGAAAAGCGCCGCGGCCGCACCGCCGGCTGACCCCGCCATTATTACGACGCGGTTGCGCAACGGGACGGCCTAACCCGTCCAATAGTTTTGAAAATAACGGTTTTCATAATTACGCTATTGTTACAGCCTTCGTCCGCCCCTTCGGCTGGACCATGTCCAATAGCTGACTAACGTGTGTCGAATACGAGCTGGCTTGTGCCTAATACGATTTCGGCAGCAACGAAATCAGTCTTTCCGGGTAAGGCTGGCCCGTGTCCAATAGGCTGCATCGGCTCCTTACTGGCGTGTGACAAATAGAATCGGCTGCTCGGCGGCGCCGTCAACGACAATTGGCGAGCGTGAAGTGCGCAGCGCATTTTCGGCGTGTGTCGGCCTGAATTTCAACGCCCGCAGCAACTGCTGCGGGTTTCGTTAGTGCCCCGCGGCGCGGGCCGCCTCGTCACCGGCGGCGGTGATCTGGTCGGCGAGCGCCCGCAGCGCATCCAGGTCCGAAACGTCGAACGGCAGCGACGGAACCCCGATGACCGGCACGTGCGGGTGGGCTCCGGTGAACCGGGAAAGGAGCCTGACCTCGCGTTTCGCTGTTTGCGCGCGGTCCGCGTGAATCCTGAGCACCGCGGCGGCCAGCGCGGCGGCCTCGGAATCCGAGGCGTCCAGGGTCTCGCTGCCGTCGATGGCCCGTTCCACCGGCAGGGAACACAGGGTCGGGTGCGTGCGGTTCAAGACGAGGCCGGCCAGCGGCATGGCCTCCTGCGACAGTCGGTCGACGAAGAAGGCCGCCTCGCGCAGCGCGTCCGGCTCGGCGGCCGACACCACCACAAACTGAGTGCCGCGCCTTTTCAGCAGCGCGTAGGTGCGGTCGGCCTTTTCCCGGAAGCCGCCAAAGGTCGCGTCCAGCGATTGCACGAACGCGGCCGCGTCGCCCAGCATCTGCGAGCCGAGCACCGTCGACAGCGCCTTCATCGCCAAACCCATTGCGCCGGTGACCAATCTGCCGATGCCCCGGCCGGGGGCGAGCAGCAGCCGCCACAATCGGCTATCCATGAAACTGCCCAATCGCTTGGGCGCGTCCAAGAAATCGAGCGCGTTGCGCGACGGGGGAGTATCCACCACCACCAGGTCCCAGCGGTCCTCGCCCAGCAGTTGGCCGAGCTTTTCCATCGCCATGTATTCCTGCGTGCCGGCCAGTGAGGTCGCGACCGTCTGATAGAACTGGTTGTCCAAGATCGCTTGTGCCCGACCGGGTCCCGAGTATTGGACCACCATTTCGTCGAACGTGCGGCGCATGTCGAGCATCATCGCGTGCAGCTCGCCGGGCACCTCGGGCGCCAGCGGCACCCGTTGCGGCGTATTGCCCAGGTCGTTGACTCCGAGCGCCTGCGCCAGCCGCTTGGCCGGGTCGATCGTCAAAACGCAGACGGTGCGGCCGTATTCGGCCGCGCGCAGCGCCATGGCCGCCGCGGTAGTGGTCTTGCCGACGCCGCCGGCGCCGCAGCACACGACCACCCGGTTCGCCCGGTCGGCCAGGATCGCCGCCATATCAAGGGTTGTCGGCACGGTACTCATCGAACTCCCTGCTGCGCAAGCGATTCGGAAAGCTCATACAGGCTGCCGAGGTCGACGCCGTCGGAAATCGCGGGCAGTTCCAGCCGCGGCACCTTCAACGCGTCGAGCTGCTGCGCGGTCTCGGCGCGTGCGGTGATCCGGGTCGCATGCTCGATGGTTTCGGTCAGCAGGCCGGCGAAGTCGGCGTCGTTGAGCTTGATTCCGGCCAGCTCCAGGCCGGCCCGCACCGAGTCCGCGTCCACGTCGCCCTCGGCGGCCTTGGCCAGGTCGCGCGGCTCCAGGAACGAGGGGATGTTGCGGTTCACGATCACGCTGCCGATCGGCAGTTCCATCTCGGCGAGCTCCTCGATGGCTTCGAGCGTTTCCTGGACGGGCAGCGCTTCGAGCAGCGTGACCAGATGGATCGCGGTCTGGTCGGAGTGCAGCAGCTTCACCACACCCTCGGCCTGCGAGAAGACGGGGCCGCCCTTGGCCAGGTCCTTCACCGCCTTGGTGACGTCGAGGAAGCGGGCGATGCGGCCCGTCGGCGGGGCGTCGACGACGACCGCGTCGTAGACGGGGTTCTTGGATCCCTTGTTCAGGCGCACCACCGACTCCTTGATCTTGCCGGTGAGCAGCACGTCGCGCAGGCCCGGCGCGATCGTCGTCGCGAACTCGATGGCGCCGATGCGGCGCATCGCCCGGCCCGCGATCCCGAGGTTGTAGAACATGTCCAGGTACTCCAGGAACGCGGCCTCGATGTCGATCGCCAGCGCGTTGACCTCGCCGCCCCGCTCGGCGGTGGCGATCTTGAGTTCCTGATAGGGCAGCGGCGGAACGTCGAAAAGTTGCGCAATCCCTTGGCGGCCTTCGACTTCGACGAGCAGGACCTTGCGGCCGCCCGCCGCCAGCGTCAGTGCCAGCGCGGCCGCGACCGTCGACTTACCGGTTCCGCCCTTGCCGGTCACGAAATGCAAGCGGGCCTTCGACAGGCGCGAGGGCCAGCCGACGGAATTGCCGCCGCTAGGAGTGGATGCCACCATCGCATGCTAGCCCGGCCGCCGCAGGGCGCTTGGGCAGGCCAGAGCCGTTGAGCGCCGACCGATAAGCTCGCGTCATGAGCCAACCCACCGCATGGGAATACGTCACGGTCCCCCTGCTCACGCACGCGACCAAACAGATCCTCGACCAGTGGGGCGCCGATGGCTGGGAGCTGGTGTCCGTACTGCCCGGGCCCACCGGTGAACAGCACGTCGCGTATCTGAAGCGCCCCAAATAGAGATGAGTGCTTCCGCCCGGCTGGAGCAGCTCGGGGTCACACTCCCGGGGGTCGCTGCGCCGCTGGCCTCGTACGTGCCGGCGGTGCGAACCGGCAACCTGGTCTATACCTCGGGTCAGTTGCCGATGGAGGCCGGACACCTGGCGGGGACCGGCAAGGTCGGCGCCGAGGTCAGCCCCGAACGGGGCAAGGCGCTCGCGCGGATCTGCGCCCTGAACGCGCTCGCCGCGGTGAATTCGGTGGTGGGCATCGACGCCGTCACCCGGGTGGTCAAGGTGGTCGGGTTCGTCGCGTCGGCTCCGGGTTTCAACGGCCAGCCCAGCGTCGTCAACGGCGCGTCCGATCTGCTCGCCGAGGTGTTCGGTGACGCCGGTGCGCACGCGCGTTCGGCGGTCGGCGTCTCCGAGCTGCCGCTGGACGCGCCGGTTGAGGTGGAGCTGATCGTGGAGGTCGGCGCGGGCCCGTGACCGAGGTTGCCGAGTCGCTGACCCATCCCGCATACGGCAGGTTGCGGGCGGTCACCGACACTGTCTCGGTCCTGTTGGCCGACAACCCCGGCCTGCTGACGCTGGAGGGCACCAACACCTGGGTGCTGCGCGGCCCGGGCAGCGACGAGCTGGTCGTCGTGGATCCCGGCCCGGAGGACGACGCGCACATCGAACGGGTCGCCGCCGCCGGCCGCATCTCGTTGGTGCTGATCAGTCACCGGCACGGCGACCACACCGACGGCATCGACAAGCTGGTCGAACGCACGGGAGCGACCGTCCGGTCGGCGGGCAGCGGGTTTCTGCGTGGCCTCGGCGGTCACCTGACCGATGGTGAAGTGATCGATGCGGCGGGCCTGAAGATCAAGGTGATGGCGACGCCCGGCCACACCGCCGACTCCCTGTCGTTCGTCCTCGACGACGCCGTCCTCACGGCGGACACGGTGCTGGGCCGCGGCACCACCGTCATCGACAAGGAGGACGGCAGCCTGGCCGACTACCTGGAGTCGCTGCGGCGGCTACGCGGCCTGGGTAGGCGCAGGGTCCTGCCCGGGCACGGCCCGGATCTGCCCAGTCTGGAGGCCGTCGCGGCCGGCTACCTGACGCACCGGCAGGAACGCCTGGAGCAGGTGCGCGCGGCGTTGCGGGACCTCGGCGAGGAGGCCACCGCGCGCCAGGTCGTCGAACACGTCTACGTCGACGTCGACGAGAAACTCTGGGACGCGGCCGAGTGGTCGGTGCAGGCGCAGCTGGCTTACCTGCGTCGAGACTGAAATCTTGCAGGGGAAGTACGAGTAGGGGCCTGCGAAATTACAGGCTCGACGCCACTGGGATCACCGAGCGCGCCTGGCCAGCCTCTCGGAGTCCGAGATCAGCACGCTCTTGCCCTCCAGCCGGATCCAGCCGCGGTGGGCGAAATCGGCCAAAGCCTTGTTCACCGTCTCCCGGGACGCGCCCACCAGCTGGGCGATCTCCTCCTGGGTCAGGTCGTGGGTGACCCGCATCGCGCCGCCCTCCTGGGTGCCGAAGCGCTGCGCCAGCTGCAGCAGCTGCTTGGCCACCCGGCCGGGCACGTCGGTGAAAATGAGGTCGGCCAGGTTGTTGTTGGTCCGCCGCAGCCGCCGGGCCAACACCCGCAGCAACTGCTCGGCGATCTCCGGCCGGTCGGCGATCCACGCCCGCAACGCGTCGCGGTCCATCGACACCGCCCGCACCTCGGTAATCGTGGTGGCGCTGGACGTCCGCGGCCCCGGGTCAAAGATCGACAATTCACCGAACATGTCGGACGGGCCCATGATCGTCAGCAGATTTTCCCGGCCGTCGGGCGAACGCCGCCCGATTTTGACCTTCCCCGAGACGATGATGTACAGCCGGTCCCCGGGCTCCCCCTCGGCGAAAACCGTGTGCCCGCGCGGGAAGTCGACGGGTTGCAACTGCTTGGTCAGCGCGGTGACCGCGCCGGGCTCAACCCCTTGGAAGATTCCGGCCCTTGCCAGGATCTCGTCCACGTTGCCTCTTCAGCTTTCCGATTATGTGTACGGGCAGGCCGACCCTGCTCGTGTGACGTAAGTCTAGAGGTAAGCGAATTGTGTCCAACGTGCCACGCTACACACGATTGACGTGTCGAGTCCCCCTAAATTGCGGATTGACATGCGAATGGGCTCCCGCTCGCGTCGGTAATCCGGGCTCGTCGCGGTTGCTGAAGGTGATGGCAAACTCCGGCGCGGCGTGGCGCGGGCCCGGCGGGGGCGACTCGGCCAGCCGCAGCGCCTGGCGCCGATGCAGGTATTCCAGCGCCTCGGGCATGCCCTCGCGTGCCAGCGTGTGGACGTCGACGGCCTCCGCATGATCGAGGAAGTCGTCGACATCATGAGTCGTGACGGTGTCGTGGGCGAGGTCGGATTCCAGCCGCCCCAGACCGAGCGCCACGAGCATTAGCAGCCCGGGGACGCACGCCACCAGCAACCATGACACAAGGAGAGTAAACATGGCTTAGGTCTCAGCCAGATCACGAAATCAGTACTCTGTCGTAGGTGACAGCGGCGAAGGCATCCGGGCGCTCGAAGTCGACTCCGACCACGCAAGACGGTGCCGTCAACGGCGCCCGCAAGGCATCGGACAGCCCCGAGAGCCGGGTTGGTCTGGTGCGCCGGGCGCGGAGGATGAATCGCGCACTGGCGCAAGCGTTTCCCGACGCGCACTGCGAACTGGATTTCACCACGCCGCTGGAGCTGACGGTGGCGACGATCCTGTCGGCGCAGAGCACCGACAAACGGGTCAACCTGACGACGCCTGCGCTGTTCAAGCGGTACCGCACGGCGCTGGATTATGCGCAGGCCGACCGCGACGAACTCGAGAATCTCATCCGTCCCACCGGCTTCTTCCGCAACAAGGCTTCCTCTCTCATCGGGCTCGGGCAGGCCCTGGTCGAACGATTCGACGGCGAGGTGCCGTCGACCATGGCGGAGCTGGTCACGCTGCCCGGCGTGGGGCGTAAAACCGCCAACGTCATCCTGGGAAACGCCTTCGGCATCCCGGGAATCACCGTCGACACCCACTTCTCGCGGCTGGTACAGAGGTGGCGCTGGACGGCCGAGAAGGACCCGGTCAAGATCGAGCATGCGGTCGGGGAACTGATCGAGCGCCGGGAGTGGACCATGCTGAGCCACCGGGTGATCTTCCACGGCCGCCGCGTCTGCCACGCCCGCAAACCGGCATGCGGGGCCTGCATCCTGGCCAAGGACTGCCCGTCGTTCGGCCTCGGGCCGACCGAACCGCTGCTCGCCGCGCCCCTGGTGCAGGGTCCGGAGACCGAGCACTTGCTGTCCCTGGTCGGCCTCTAATACCGGGGCCGGAGACGTTGACCCGGACGACCCGCTGGACCATCGCGATCCTGGCGGTGGTGGCGGCGTTGGTGGTGGCCCTGGTGGCCCAGTTGCACGACGGTTCCCCGCAAGCGGGCGGTCCCCCCGTCGGGCCCAACCAGCCGCCGGCCCCCCGGGAACACCGCGACGCCGACACCGCCGCCGCACTGGCGGGTCCCCGGCAGCGCGCGAACCTGCCGCCGTGCCCTGCCGCCGGGGGCGGCCCCGGCCCCGAGGCGCTGCGCGGCATCACGGTGGAGTGCGCCGCCGACGGCTCGCCCGTCGACGTGGCCCCCGCGCTGGCCGGACACCGGGTGGTCCTCAACCTGTGGGCCTATTGGTGCGGGCCCTGCGCCGCCGAGCTTCCCGCGATGGCCGAGTACCAACGGCGGGTCGGGCCCGACGCGATGGTCGTGACGGTCCACCAGGACGAGAACGAGACGGCCGCATTACTGCGGTTGGCGGAGTTGGGTGTTCGGCTCCCGACGCTGCAGGACGGTCGTCGTCGGGTCGCCGCTGCGCTGCGTGTGGTAAATGTGATGCCTGCGACGGTCGTCCTCCGGCCGGACGGTAGCGTTGCGAAAATGCTGCCGCGGCCTTTTGCCAACGCCGACGAGATCGCGGCTGCCGTCGGGAATGACGCGGGTTGAGGCCGAGGGAGGTGCCGGTGAGCGCTGGGGGTACGCCCCCGCCTAACGGGGACCCAACCCATGGGCGGGCATCGGTTCCGCTCAGGCCCGACGCGTCACCACCCTGGCTGCGCCCGCTGGTCGACAACGTGGGCCAGATCCCCGAGGCGTACCGGCATCGGCTGCCGGCCGGCGTGCTGGCGATGGTGACCGCGGCCAAGGCCGCGTCGTCGATGGAATCGTTACTCGGCGTCGATCGTGAGGCGGCCGTTCTCGTGTTGTTCTCGGGTCCGCAGTCCGGGCCGGCCGGCGGTGGTCTCCCCGACGAGGCCGATCTGTTGCTGACCGTCCGCGCCTCGACGCTGCGCCACCACGCCGGCCAGGCCGCCTTTCCCGGCGGCGCGTCCGATCCCACCGACGACGGTCCGGTGGCCACCGCCCTGCGCGAGGCCTACGAAGAAACCGGGATCGACGTCAGCCGGCTGCATCCCCTCGCCACCATGGAGCGGACGTTCATCGCGCCGTCACGGTTCCACGTCATCCCGGTGCTGGCCTACTCGCCGGACCCGGGGCCGGTGGCCGTCATGGACGAGACCGAAACGGCGATCGTGTCGCGAGTTCCGGTGCGCGCCTTCATCAATCCCGAGAACCGGCTGATGGTCTACCGCGGCAACCTCGGCCGCCGTTGGGCCGGGCCGGCGTTTCTGCTGAACCAGATGCTGGTCTGGGGATTCACGGGCCAGGTGATCTCCGCGGTGCTCGACGTCGCCGGCTGGGCCCAGCCCTGGGACACCTGCGACATCCGCGAGTTGGACGAGGCGATGGTGCTGGTCGGCAACGAGGGTGGGCGTCGTCGATGAACATGAACTCGATGACCCCGTCGCAGTGGCTGGACATCGCCGTCCTGGCGGTCGCGTTCATCGCGGCCATTTCGGGTTGGCGCTCGGGCGCGCTGGGCTCCCTGCTGTCGTTCGTCGGCGTCCTGCTGGGCGCCATCGCCGGCGTGCTGCTGGCCCCCCACATCGTCAGCCACATCGCCGCGCCCCGCGCGAAACTGTTCACCGCGCTGTTTTTGATACTCGCGCTGGTCGTCGTCGGCGAGGTCGCCGGCGTGGTGCTCGGCCGCGCCGTTCGGGGTGCAATCCGCAGCCGCACAATACGATTGGTCGACTCGGTCATCGGGGTGGGCGTCCAGCTCGTCGTGGTGCTGACCGCGGCGTGGTTGTTGGCGACGCCGCTGACCCAGTCCAAGGACCAGCCCGAACTTGCTTCCGCGGTCAAGGGCTCGCGGGTCCTCGCCCAGGTCAATGAGCTGGCGCCGCCCTGGCTGAAGACGGTGCCCAAGCGGCTTTCGGCGCTGCTGAACACCTCCGGGCTGCCCGCGGTGCTCGAGCCGTTCAGCCGCACGCCGGTCATCCCGGTCGCCTCACCGGACCCCGCCCTGGCCAGCAACCCGGTGGTGACCAGCACCGCGCCCAGCGTCGTCAAGGTGCGCAGCCTGGCGCCGAGCTGCCAAAAAGTGTTGGAGGGCAGCGGATTCGTGATCGCCCCCGACCGCGTGATGACCAATGCGCACGTGGTGGCCGGGTCCAACAGCGTTCAGATCTACGCCAGCGGCAACCCGCTGGACGCCACCGTGGTGTCCTATGACCCGTCGGTCGACATCGCGATCCTGGCCGTCCCGAACCTGTCGGCCCCGCCGTTGGCCTTCGCCCAGGGCGAGGCGAAGAGCGGGGAAAGCGTTGTGGTGCTTGGCTATCCGGGCGGCGGCAACTTCACCGCGACTCCGGCCCGGATTCGCGAGGCCATCAGGCTCAGCGGCCCCGACATCTACCGGGATCCGGCGCCGGTCACCCGCGATGTCTACACGATCAGAGCCAGTGTGGAGCAGGGCAATTCGGGTGGACCGTTGATCGACCTCAACGGCCACGTGCTCGGGGTGGTGTTCGGAGCGGCCGTCGACGACCCCGACACGGGGTTCGTGCTGACGGCCGACGAGGTGGCCTCCCAGCTTTCCAAGATCGGTGAGACCCAACAGGTGACCACCGGCTCCTGCGTCAGCTGATGCGGGGCCCGTGCACCTGCTCGAGGAACTTCATCAGGTGCCGATTGATTTCCTCCGGCGCCTCCTCGTGGCTGAAATGCCCTGCGCCCGTGACGGATAGATAACGGCCCTGGGGCGCGTAGCGCTGGGTGTGATCGACGGGGTCGGCCAGCACGTACGGATCGGCGTCACCGCGTAGGTGCAGCAACGGCATACCGAGCTGTTGGCTCATCGACCGCATGAACCGCCGGCCTTCGCCGCGTAGCTGGCTGCGCACCGCCCAGCGCTGGTACTCCAGCGCGCAGTGCGCGGCACCGGGAATCTGGATCGCGGTCCGCAGGTAACCGATGGTCTGTGAGAAATCTTCGGAGGCAAGCCATTTGGCGCAGCTGCGGCTCCGGACCAGGCGCTCGATCTCCGCCGCGTCGTCGCGGGTCAACACCCGTTCCGGCCACAGGGGCAGCTGGTAGGCCAGCAACGTCGGCAGCAGCGCGTAACCCTGATCGCGGCGCATCAGCGTGGATCGCCGCAGCGCGGCGGGGTGCGGGGAGCTGATCAGGGCGATGGCGCGCACCAGCCGCGAATGCAGCAGCGCGGTCGCCCAGCAGGCCAGCCCGCCGTCGGCGTGGCCGACCAGGGTCGCCGAGGAGTGCCCCAGCGCACGGATCAGCCCGGCCGCGTCACCGGCGAGCGTCCAGCCGTCGTAACCGCGGGGCGGCTTGTCGCTGCCGCCGTAGCCGCGCAGGTCGACCGCCACCACCCGCGCCCCGGTCAGCCCGCGCAGCTGATGACGCCAGGACCACCAGAACGACCCGAACCCGTGCAGCAGCATCACCAGCGGCCGCGCCGTCGCCGGCTCGGAGGGCGGAACCGCCGGATCCTGTCCGTCCGGCAAGGCTTCGACGACGTGGAATCGGATGCCGTTGGCGTGCACGTCCAGGTGGCGCCACGGCCCGTCGATGCGGGTGACCGACGGATCTGGTGCCGGCATCTACCAACCCGAGGGATCCGTGGGTTTTTCGTGCCGACCGCCGGAGGATTCGGGAAGCTGCTTGGCCTCGGCGGCGGCCTTGTCGTGGCCCGGCGTCAGCGCCGTGCGCGTCTCCCTGACCGATTCGATCGTTTCCCGCGGCCCGCGGATGCGGCGGACCTTGAGGAAGCCCAGCAGCCCCAGCGCGGCCCCGACCACCACCATGATCCCGAACACGATCAGGTACGACACCCAGCGCCACAGCCAGGTGTCGAGGAGTTCGGCGAGGAAGAAGAAGAAAAAGAACGTGGAGTAGAACAGCACCACCAAAGCGGCGATGAAATAGACGCTGCCCGTCAGGCCCTTCTTGACGTCGCGGGTGATCTCCGAGCGGGCCAGTTCGACCTCGGCGCGCACCAGCGTGGACACCTGGGCCGAGGCGTCTTTGATGAGGTCGCCGATCGACGGCTCGGCGGGCCTG
Source organism: Mycobacterium paraense (assembly GCF_002101815.1). Classification (GTDB taxonomy): domain Bacteria; phylum Actinomycetota; class Actinomycetes; order Mycobacteriales; family Mycobacteriaceae; genus Mycobacterium; species Mycobacterium paraense. The sequence continues at coordinate 13,397 of NZ_LQPM01000018.1, forward strand.
GCGTGCGGGTCGGCCAACGGAATCGTGGTCAGCGTGCTGGGCACACCGTTGTTGCGATCGTCTTTGCTCACAGACCCGTCCTCTCGGTTCTCTCGTCGCGGTTTATGTTGCCATGCGGTGCCGGGCCAGACGAGGGCAGCTGAAGGCCGGGGGCGGGGCTTCCAGACAGCGAATTCGACGGCGGGGAGGTACAGTGAGCGATCCCCTTGAGCGGGAAAGGAATAAGGAAAGCGGCGCAGCCACGACATCGAGCTTGGCGAACCGCACACCTTAGCCGACTAGACTGACCGGGCCACTGGGGATGCCCGACCGCTCGATGGGAGTGTTGCGTTGCAGACGGCCTACCGTTGCTACCGGGCGGCGATGGTGGCCGTGCTGGTGTCCTTCCTGGCCATGCCCGCCCACGCGGGAGCCGACGACAGGGTCCCGATGGGTGGTGGGGCCGGCATCGTCATCAACGGGGACACCATGTGCACCCTGACGACGATCGGCACCGACGCGGCCGGCGACATGATCGGCTTCACCTCCGCGCACTGCGGCGGTCCTGGCGCGCAGGTCGCCGCCGAGGCCGCGCAGAACCGGGGCACGCTGGGCGTCATGGTCGCGGGCAACGACGTCCTCGACTACGCGGTGATCAAGTTCGATCCCGCCAAGGTGGCTCCGGTGGCCAACTACAACGGGTTTGTGATCAGCGGCATCGGCCCGGACCCGGCCTTCGGTCAGATCGCCTGCAAACAGGGCCGCACGACCGGCAACTCCTGCGGCGTCACCTGGGGGCCGGGCCAGGACCCCGGCACCATCGTCATGCAGGTGTGCGGCCAGCCGGGTGACTCCGGCGCGCCGGTGACCGTCAACAACCTGCTGGTCGGAATGATTCACGGAGCGTTCAGCGACAACCTGCCGTCGTGCATCATCAAGTACATCCCGCTGCACACCCCGGCGGTGGTGATGTCGATCAACGCCGACCTCGCCGACATCAACGCCAAGCACCGGCCCGGCGCCGGATTCGTGCCGCTGCCGGGCTGACGGGTCCTACTTCCCGGCCCTGATCGCGTCGAACACGCCGGGATCCAGCAGCGTCGAGGTGTCGCCCAACTCGCGGTTCTCGGCGACGTCGCGCAGCAGCCTGCGCATGATCTTGCCGCTGCGGGTCTTGGGCAGTTCCGGCACGACGTGGACCTCGCGCGGCTTGGCGATGGGCGAGATCTCCCGCGCGACTTCCACGCGCAGCTCGTCGACGATCCCGTCGTGCACCTCGAAGTCGGCGCACAGCACGACGAACGCGCAGATCGCCTGGCCGGTGGTTTCGTCCGTCATGCCGACAACGGCCGCCTCGGCCACCGCGACGTGACCGACCAGCGCGGACTCCACCTCGGCGGTCGAGAGCCGATGCCCCGACACGTTCATGACGTCGTCGATGCGGCCAACGACCCAGATGGCGCCGTCGGAGTCGTAATAGGCGCTGTCGCCGGCGAAATACCAGCCCTGCTCCGCGAATCGGGACCAGTAGGTCTCGACGTACCGGTCCGGGTCGCCCCAGATGCCGCGCAGCATCGCCGGCCACGGCTGGTCCAGGACCAGGTAGCCGCTGGCGTGCTCGCCCTTGGCATCCGCCGGTGGGATCTCGTCGCCGTGGTCGTCGACGATCTTGGCCGAGATGCCCGGCAGCGGCCGCATCGCCGAGCCCGGCTTGGCCGCGGCCACCCCGGGCAGCGGGGTGATCATCGCGGCGCCCGTTTCGGTCTGCCACCACGTGTCGACGATGGGCAGGCGCTCGGCGCCGATCACCTTGCGGTACCAGCGCCACGCCTCGGGGTTGATCGGCTCGCCGACCGTCCCTAGTAGGCGCAGGCTGGACAGGTCGTGCGCGTCGGGGATCTCGCGCCCCCACTTCATGAACGTGCGGATGAGGGTGGGTGCGGTGTAATAGATTGTCACGCCGTACTTTTCGATGATCTCGAAATGCCGGTGCTGGGTGGGGGAGTCGGGCGTGCCCTCGTAGAGGACCTCGGTGACGCCGTTGGACAGCGGACCGTAGACGCCGTAGGTGTGTCCGGTCACCCAGCCGATGTCGGCGGTGCACCAGAAGACGTCCGTTTCGGGCTTGATGTCGAAGACGTAGTAGTGCGTGTAGGAGCACTGAGTCAGGTAACCGCCGCTGGTGTGGACGATGCCCTTCGGCTTGCCGGTGGTGCCGGAGGTGTACAGCAGGAACAACGGCTGCTCGGCGTCGAACGGCTGCGGGGTGTGTTCGGGCGACGCGGCGTCGACGACGTCATGCCACCACAGATCGCGATCGTCGTTCCAGGACACGTCAATTCCGGTGCGCCGCACCACCAGAACGCGCTCGATGGGACTGTCGGAATCGCCCGCGTTTTCAATGGCCTCGTCGGCCGCGTCCTTCAGCGGCGCGGGCTTGCCGCGGCGGAACTGGCCGTCGGCGGTGATCAGCAGCTTGGCCTGGGCGTCGGCGATCCGCGCCCGCAGCGCCTTGGCGGTGAACCCGGCGAACACGACGCTGTGCATGATGCCCAGGCGCGCGCAGGCCAGCATCGCGATCACGGCCTCGGGGATCAACGGCAGGTAGATCGCGACGCGGTCGCCGGCGACCAGACCCAGGTCGGTCAGCGCGTTGGCCGCCTTGCACACCTCGGCCTGCAGATCGGAATAGGTGAGGTTGCGGCTGTCGCCTGGTTCGCCCTCCCAGTGGATCGCGACCCGATCCCCGTGGCCGGCCTCCACGTGGCGGTCGACGCAGTTGTAGGCGACGTTGAGCTTGCCGTCGGCGAACCACTTGGCGAACGGCGCCTGCGACCAGTCCAGCACCTCGGTGAATGGCGTCGCCCAGGTGAGCCGGTTGGCCTGCTTGGCCCAGAACGCCAGACGGTCCTCGTCCGCCTCGCGGTACAGCTCCTCACCGGCGTTGGCCTGCTCGACGAACTGCGGCGGCGGCGGATACGACGACGGGCCCTCGGTGTGGGTGGCGGTCACTGGTTTCCTCCTAATGTCGAGGCGCGTCAACCGTCAGTGAGCCTAGACCTTGGAGGTGAAAAGCCGCTCGCCAATCCCGGGTCAAACGTGCCGCGCCGGCGGATAATCACCGGTGTGCCGAGACCGCGCGGGTGCCTCTGCCACCGACTTCATGGCGGCGGCCGGCCACGCCCGGCTACGCGGCGCTTGCGATCGCCGCGGTTCACCAGCTTCGCCGTGGCCGCAACGGGTTACGCGGCTACCACCCTGCTGGCACCCACCGCGTGGGCCGAGCCGGCCGACATCCTCGACCAGCCGGCGCCCTGCTGGTCGGACCAGGTCGCCGTCAGCTCGTCCCCGACGCAGGGCGCCGCGGGCCACCGCGGGCTGACGCTGATGTTCACCCTCGCCGGCGGCGCGGATCCCTGCACCCTCACCGGTTATCCGGGGGTCGACTCGGGTAGCGGCGGGCCGCCCCTCCACGCTCAGCCCACGCCCCGCGGGTACATGGGCGGCCTGCCGGCCGGAGTCGATGCGCCGCCGAGCGTCACCCTGTCGCTGTCGACGCAGGGCCACGCGATCGTCGAGGGCCTGGGCTTCGACGCCGACGGCAACGCGTGCCCGACCTACACCGACCTGGCCGTCAGCCCGCCCGACATCATCCAGGTCTTCATCGTGCCCGCCACCATCGACGCCTGCCGACTGGAGGTTCACCCCGTCATCGCCGGCTGATGGCGCGCTGGTCAGGAGGCGGTCGGCGTCAGGCAGTAGACGCGCGGCGGTGCGGGGTAGGCGATGGCCTTGTCGCCCGGCGGGCATCGCGTTGCGTCCGTGCTGCCATCGATGCGCTGGAGGACTTTGGTCTGCGGAGCTCGTGGCACCTTGCAGTCGCCCAGCGTCATCGTCAAGGTCTCGGCGCCGTTGGTCAGCTGGTAGCACTTGCCCTGCTTGAGATTGAGCGCAAAGCACAGGATCGTGTAGTTGTCGGTGTACCGGTTGTAAATCGAGCCATCCCTTTTGCCGTCCGGGCAGGTGTCCTTGGGACCGCCCCGGAAGGCGAGTTCAAAGGTATTCGCCGGGTTGGCGCAGGAGTTTTCCGGGTTTGAACTGAAACGCGTTGCCAGAAAGGTGTTTTGGTCGACGCACTGGCCTACCCGCATGGACTTGTCGGTGTCGAACGGGCTCGGGTAGTACGCCGTCACCAGGTTTCCCGCGATTCCCAGCCCGCCCACGTTCAGCAATACGACACCGACGACGATCAGCCGGGTGGCAGGCGCACCGTTTCGGCGCCGCCGCGCGCGCAGCCCGGCGATCAGACAGACCAATCCGACAGCGCCGACGCCGAACAACGCGATCAGATACCACAGCTGAACAGCGAGTTCGTGCGACGCCACGGCGCCATCCTAGCCGCGGCACCCCGCGCGGCCACCCGCCGTCGGTTTCACCGGCGCGCGCCGCTTCGCCGCGCTCGCGATCGCCGCTAGGGTCGCTGGCATGCGTCCGATCCGGGCCGCGCTGGCCGTCCTCGCCGCCGGGGCGCTGGCGGCCGGGTCGCTGTCGGCCTGCGGCGGCGGCTTCTTGAGCCCCGATCTCGTACTGGTCAACGGCGGGGAACCGCCGTATCCACTGGTCCCGACCAGCACCAACGACAGCAACGGCGGCCGGATCATCGACCGGCTCTTCGCCGGGCTGGTGTCCTACGACGCCGCCGGACACCCCACAAACGAGGTGGCCCAGTCGATCGAGACGACCGACAACGTCAACTACCGCGTCGTCCTCAAACCGGGCTGGAAATTCACCGACGGCTCGCCGGTCACCGCCCACTCGTTCGTCGACGCGTGGAACTACGGGGCCCTGAGCACCAATGCCCAACTGCAGCAAAGCTTTTTCAGCCCGATCGACGGGTTCGACGAGGTCGCCGGCAGTGACGCAAAGCGAAGCACCATGTCCGGGCTGCGCGTGGTCAGCGACCTCGAGTTCAGTGTGCGGCTCAAGTCGCCGACCATCGACTTCGTGTTGCGGTTGGGCCACAGCGCGTTCTATCCGTTGCCGGACGCCGCATTTCGCGACATGGCCGCATTCGGCCGCAACCCTTTTGGCGACGGTCCTTACCGGCTCGCCGACAGCCCCGACGGGCCGGCCTGGGAGCACAACGTCAAGATCGACTTGCGGCCCAACCCCGATTACCACGGCAACCGGAGACCGCACAACAAGGGCCTGCGGTTCGAGTTCTACGCCAATCTCGACACCGCCTACGCCGACTTGCTCTCCGGCAATCTCGATGTGCTGGACACGATTCCGCCGAGCGCGCTGCCGGTCTACAAGCGCGACCTGGGTGGCAATTTCACCAGCGGGCCGGTGGCCGTCAAGCACAGCCTCGACACCCCGCTGCGGCTACCGCATTTCGGCGGCGAGGAGGGCCGCCTGCGCAGGCTTGCGCTGTCGGCCGCCGTCAACCGCGAACAAATCTGTCAGCGGATCTTCATGGGCACCCGCACACCGTCGCGCGATTTCACCGCGCGGTCGCTGCCCGGGTTCGACCCGAACCTGCCGGGCAACGACGTCCTGAATTTCGATCCCGATCGCGCGCGCCAACTCTGGGCGCAAGCCAACGCCATCTCTGCATGGGGTGGCCAATACGCCATCGCCTACAACGCCGACGCCGGAAACCAGGAGTGGGTGGACGCGGTGGCCAACAGCATCAAGAACGTGCTGGGCATCGACGCCGTCGGCGCCCCACAGCCGACGTTCGCCGGGTTTCGCACCGAGATCACCAATCACACCATCACGACAGCCTTTCGCGCCGCCTGGCAGGGCGACTACCCGTCCATGATCGAGTTCCTCGCCCCGCTGTTCGCCACCGGCGCGGGGTCCAACGACGTCGGGTACGCCAATCCCGAATTCGACGCGGCGCTGGCGGCTGCCGAGGCCGCGCCGGACATCCCGCAGGCGAACGCGTTGGTCAACTCCGCGCAGCGAATCCTGTTCCACGACATGCCCGTTGTGCCGCTATGGGACAACATCGGCGTGGTGGGGTGGTCGACGGAGGTCAACAATGTCACGGTCACCTGGAACGGCCTGCCCGACTACGAGAACATCGTGAAGGGCTGAGATGGGTTGGTACATCGCGCGCCGGATCGCCATCATGGTGCCGGTCTTCCTGGGCGCCACGCTGCTGATCTACGGCATGGTCTTCCTGCTGCCCGGCGATCCGGTCGCGGCGATGGCGGGGGACCGGCCGCTGACCCCCGCGGTGGCCGCCGCGCTGCGCGCCCGCTACCACCTCGACGATCCGTTCATCCTGCAATACCTGCGCTATCTGGGCGGCATCCTGCGCGGCGACCTGGGGCGCTCCTATTCCGGGCTGCCGGTCAGCGCCGTACTGGCCCACGCCTTTCCGGTCACCATTCGGCTGGCGCTGATCGCGGTGGCGGTGGAAACGGTGTTCGGGATCGGCTTCGGCGTGGTCGCCGGCCTGCGCGAGGGTGGCATCTTCGATTCCACGGTGCTGATCGCCGGCCTGGTCATCATCGCCATCCCGATCTTCGTCCTGGGCTTCATCGCGCAATTCGTGTTCGGTGTCCGGCTGGGACTCGCGCCCGTCACCGTCGGCGAGAGGGCGACCTTCGCGCGGCTGCTGCTGCCCGGGATCGTGCTGGGCGCAGTCTCCTTCGCGTACGTCGTCCGGCTGACCCGATCCGCCGTGGCCGCCAACGCGCACGCCGACTACGTCCGCACCGCGGCCGCCAAGGGGCTCTCGCGGCGACGGGTCGTGACGGTGCACATCCTGCGCAACTCGCTGATCCCGGTGGTGACATTCCTCGGCGCCGACCTCGGGTCGCTGATGGGCGGGGCCATCGTGACCGAGGGCATCTTCAACATCCACGGCGTCGGCGGCGTCTTGTATCAGGCCGTCACCAGGCAGGAGGCGCCGACCGTCGTCTCGATCGTCACGGTGCTGGTGGTCATCTACCTGGTCGCCAACTTGGCGGTGGACCTGCTGTACGCCGCCCTCGATCCCCGGATCCGCTATGGCTGAACGCAGCGCCGTTCGCCACGGCTTCTGGCGCGACACCTGGCGCAAGCTGCGCCGGCGGCCGAAGTTCGTCGTCGCCGCCGCGCTGATCGCGCTGATCGTCGTCGTCGCGTTGTTCCCCGCGCTGTTCACCGGCATCGACCCCGCCTACGCCGATCCGAGCCAGAGCCTGCTGCCGCCGTCGGCCGCGCACTGGTTCGGCACCGATCTGCAGGGCCACGACATTTACGCGCGAACCGTGTACGGGGCGCGGGCCTCGCTGACCGTCGGGCTCGGCGCCACCCTGCTCGTGTTCGTCGTCGGCGGGGCGCTGGGCGCGCTGGCCGGCTTCTACGGGGGCTGGGTGGACGCGGTCGTGTCGCGCATCACCGACGTGTTCTTCGGGCTGCCCCTGCTGCTGGCCGCGATCGTGATCATGGGCGTCATGCACCACCGCCGGGTGTGGACGGTGGTCGCCATCCTCGCGCTGTTCGGCTGGCCGCAGGTCGCCAGGGTTGCGCGCGGTGCGGTGCTCGAGGTGCGCGCCAGCGACTATGTCGTCGCGGCGAAAGCCCTGGGGCTGACGGACTTTCAGACCCTGATCCGGCACGTGCTGCCCAACGCGCTGGGCCCGGTCTTCGCGGTGTGCACGCTGGCCTTCGGCGTGTTCATCGTCACCGAGGCGTCGCTGTCCTACCTCGGCGTCGGCCTGCCGGCGTCGGTGGTGTCCTGGGGCGGCGATATCAACCTGGCGCAGAGCCGGCTGCGGTCGGGCTCGCCGATCCTGTTCTATCCGGCCGGCGCGCTGGCGATTACGGTGCTCGCGTTCATGATGATGGGCGATGCGCTGCGCGACGCCCTGGACCCCGGCTCGCGGGCGCGGCGCGCATGAGCACCCCGGAGGCGCCGCTGCTGTCGGTCGAGGGGCTGGAAGTCAGGTTCGGCGGCCATCCGCCCGCGGTGTGCGGCGTGGACCTGACCGTGCGGCGCGGCCAAACCGTCGCGGTGGTCGGGGAATCGGGATCGGGGAAATCGACGACGGCCGCCGCGATCCTCGGGCTGCTGCCGCCAGGGGGGCGAATTTCCGCCGGCCGCATCGTTTTCGACGGGCGCGACATCACCGGGGCAGACCGCCGGCTGCTGCTGTCCATCCGGGGACGCGCCATCGGCTACGTCCCCCAGGATCCGATGACCAACCTCAACCCGGTCTGGAAGGTCGGGTTTCAGGTCCGGGAAGCGTTGCGGGCCAACACCGCTACCCGCGACGCGCGACGACGCGCGCTCGAGCTGCTCGCCGAGGCGGGCATGCCGGATCCGGCCCGGCAGGCCGCCCGGTATCCCCATCAGCTGTCGGGCGGGATGTGTCAACGGGCGCTGATCGCCATCGGCCTGGCCGGGCGGCCGAAGCTGCTCATCGCCGACGAGCCGACGTCCGCGCTCGACGTCACCGTGCAACGGCAGGTGCTGGACCATCTGCAGGGGCTCACGGCCGAACTCGGAACCGCGCTGCTGTTGATCACCCACGACCTGGCGCTGGCCGCCGAACGGGCCGAGTCGGTGGTCGTCGTCCATCGCGGTCTGGTGGTGGAATCCGGTGCGGCGCAGGAAATCCTGCAGCGGCCGCGACACGAATACACCCAACGATTGGTGGCGGCCGCCCCGTCGCTGGCGCCGAGCAGGTCACGGCCCAGCGCGAGCGCGCCGAACGGGCGGTCGGACGACATACTCGTCGTCTCCGGGCTGACCAAGGTCTACCGCGAGTCGCACGGGGCGCCATGGCGCCGCACCGAATTCCGCGCCGTCGACGACGTGTCGTTTCGGCTGCGGCGGGGGAGCACGTTGGCGATCGCGGGAGAGTCGGGTTCGGGAAAATCGACGCTGGCGCGGATGGTGCTGGGTCTGCTGTCACCCACTTCCGGCACGGTGGTCTTCGACGGGACCCCGATCGACCACTCGATGGACCGCGAGCGGGCCCTGGCGTTTCGCCGGCGGGTGCAGCCGGTGTTCCAGAACCCTTACAGCAGTTTGGATCCCAGGTATTCGGTGTTCCGGGCCGTCGAGGAGCCGTTGCGGATCCACCGCGTGGGCGACCGCAAGCAGCGCGAGCGCGCCGTGCGCGAGCTCGTCGACCACGTGGCGCTGCCGCCCTCGGTTCTGGGGCGGCTGCCGCGCGAACTGTCGGGTGGCCAACGGCAGCGGGTCGCGATCGCTCGGGCGCTGGCGCTGCGACCCGACGTCCTGGTGTGCGACGAGGCCGTCTCGGCGCTCGACGTGCTGGTGCAGGCGCAGATACTGGACCTGCTGGCCGACCTGCAGGCCGAATTGGGGCTGACGTACCTGTTCATCAGCCATGACCTGGCGGTGATCCGCCAGATCGCCGACGACGTCCTGGTGATGCGCGCCGGCCGGGTGGTGGAACAGGCGCCCACCGAGGAGCTGTTCACCCGGCCCGCCCACGACTACACGCGCCGGTTGTTGGAGGCCATCCCCAGGCCGTCCTGAGACCGGCCGGAAGGCCGCGGCGCCGCCCCGATAGGTTGCAAGCCGTGACGTCCGACCCGTTGGCCCCGCTGCTGGAGCTACCCGGCGTCGCCGAGGCCAGCGACCGGGCCCGCGACGCGCTGGGTCGCGCCCACCGCCATCCGGCGAACCTGCGGCGGTGGCCGGTGACCGCCGCCGAAGCGGCGCTGCGGGCCGCGCGCGCCTCGTCGGTGCTCGACGGCGGTCCGGTGCGGCTGGATGACCTCGCCGAGGCCGCATCGCCCAACAAGGGCATCAGCGACCCGGTGTTCGGCGGGGCGCTGCGGGTGGCGCAGGAGCTCGAGGGTGGGGGCGGGCCTCTGATCGGAATCTGGCAGCGGGCGCCGTTGCAGGCGCTGGCCCGCCTGCACGCGCTCGCGGCGGCCGACCAGGTCGATGACGATCGGCTGGGCCGCCCCCGGGCCGACGCCGAGGTGGGGCCTCGGCTGGAGTTGCTGGGGGAGTTGGTGACCGGGCGCACGTCGGCTCCGGCGCCGGTGGTGGCCGCGGTCGCGCACGGGGAGTTGCTGACGCTCAAGCCGTTTGGCAGCGCGGACGGCGTCGTGGCCCGCGCGGTGTCGCGGCTCGTGACGATCGCCAGCGGGCTTGACCCACACGGGTTGGGTGTGCCCGAGGTGAGCTGGATGCGTCAGCCTGCCGACTATCGCGATGCCGCGGAGGGATTCGCCGAGGGCACACCGGGCGGTGTTGGCGCCTGGGTGGTGCTGTGTTGCCGGTCGCTGCAAGCCGGTGCGCAGGAGGCTTTGTCGATCGCCGAGTCGCTCGCGAATCGGTAGCCGAGAGGCCTCGAACCGGCGCCAAAGAATTTGTTTCACAAATGTAAAGCGGGCGACGTTCCGAAATATTCGGTCCGCCGCCCGCTAGCACGGAACTCGGTTACCAAGCGTGCATTTCTGGGCTACGTGGGTTGGCCTCGGCGATCTTGCGACGCTTCCGGTTGCAACCCCACCCAAAGGGCTGTCGATACCTTCCACTTTTCGCAATTACGCAGGCCCGCAACACTTCTGCCATTATCGCGGCTATGACTCCGCGTGGGTGCCGGGTTCCATGCTGGGCGCCCGACTCGGGAGAACGATCCTTCTCTTCCGGATCGACCTAGGCCTCACCGGGCTTCCGTGGTTCCTTTGTACTACTAGACCCGAACCACATCAAGGCCCAAATGCGAAGCAAAAATGTATTGCGCGAATGGCATGTTTGCTGTCACGCCTAAAAGGCGTAGCGGCGCAGCAATGAGTAGGTGACTGCCCCTGCGGCGAGCGCTGTGACGCCCACCGCGGCGGTGGTCGCGATCGCCGCGCCCGACGGAGCGGGGATCCGGTCGCGCAGCGATACCGGGCGGGAAAACATCAACACGGGCCAGCCGCGCTCGACCGCCTCTTTGCGCAAAGCCCGGTCCGGATTGACCACGCTCGGGTGTCCGACGATCTCGAGCATGGGCAGATCGGTGATCGAGTCGGAGTAGGCGTAGCAGTGCTCGAGGGGATAGCCCTCGCGCGCGGCCAGCTCGCGGATCGCTTGCACCTTGCCTTCGCCGTAGCAGTAGAACGCGATCTCCCCGGTGTACTTGCCGTCATCGACCACCATCCGGGTCGCCATCGCGTGCGTGGCGCCGAGCGCCCGGGCGATGGGGGCCACGATTTCCTCGCCGGACGCCGAGACCACGACGACGTCGCGGCCGCACAGCTTGTGCGCGGCGATGAGGTCCGCGGCTTCGGCGAACACCAGCGGGGTCACGATGTCGTGCAGCGTTTCGTTGACGATCGACTTGACCTGTTCCACGTCCCAACCGGCGACCATGTTGGTCATGTGCAGGCGCATCCGGTCCATCTGGTCATGATCAGCACCGGAGAGCAGATAGATGAACTGGGCGTAGCTGGACTTGAGCACCGCGCGGCGGTTGAGCAGTCCCTGGTTGAAAAAGGGTTTGCTGAAAGCCAGCGTGCTGGACTTGGCGATGATGGTCTTGTCGAGGTCGAAGAAGGCGGCGGTACGGGCGTGCGGACCGGTAGTTGCAGCTGTTTCCAGTGAGGTTTGCTGCCGTGCGGCCGAGTCGGATACGGTCACCGATCCAGCATAGGTCGGTCGTCCGGCGGCGCCGGGGAGTTAGGGCGAAAACAGCCGCTCATCGCGCCTCAAAGAACATACCGTCGGTATTTTTGCGGCTCAACGCGCTTTTCGCCGGAACAACTACTTGCGTTAGTGCGGACTGTCATGTGTATAGTAAGCATTACTCGGCCTGAGCCGAGGGTGCATCAGCCCGACCCCCCGGGGCTGATACACGACGACCCTCGCCTCCTCCCCCCCTGGCGGGGGTCGTCCCTTTTCTCGGGTAAGTTTTCCCGCCCGCTCGGGCGTCGTCCCGCCGCCCGCCGCGCGTTGCGGGAAAGGCACCTTCGCGCCCGCCGGCGAGCCCGGCGGCGCGGCGTTTGTACACACTGGCGTCTCTATCCACAAATCCGGCTTTGGGACTGGTGTGCCAAGGTCACGGCCCTGCAGGGTGGGTGGATGACCAGCACTACGGGTGCCAGAGCGGCGGGATCCTCGGCCGTGTTGGCGATGGTGACCGACCCGGAACTGCGCGACGAGACGGACCGGGTGGCCGCGGCGGTCGGCGTTCGGGTGGTTCATGTCGGCGCCTCCGCGGTGAGCCGCAAGACGTGGTCGGCGGCCGCGGCGGTGGTGCTGGACGAGGCGGCGGCGCAGCGATGCGGGCAGCTGGGCCTGCCGCGGCGCACCCACGTCAGCGTCGTGGCCCCCGCGCCGCCCGAGACGGCGACCTGGGCGGCGGCCGTCGCCGTCGGCGCCGAACGCGTGCTGACGCTGCCCGGGCACGAACGCGAATTGATCCGCGTGCTCGCCGAGGCCGGCGAATCGGCGCGCGACGACGGGCCGCGGGGCCGGGTCGTCGCCGTGGTCGGGGGTTGCGGTGGGGCCGGCGCGTCCTCGTTCGCGGCCGCCGTGGCCCATGCCGCCGGCGATGCGCTCCTGGTGGACCTCGACCCGTGGGGCGGCGGCATCGATTTGCTGATGGGTGGCGAGAGCGCGCCCGGCCTGCGGTGGCCCGATCTGGCGTTGGAGGGCGGCCGGCTGAACTGGTCGGCGGTCCGCGAGGCGCTGCCGCGACACCGCGGCATCAGCGTGCTCTCCGGGGCCCGCCACGGCTACGAGCTTGGCGGCGCGCCGGTGGACGCCGTGGTCGATGCCGGGCGCCGCGGTGGAGCCGCCGTCGTCTGCGACCTTCCGCGCCGTCTCACCGATGCGACGCAAGCCGCGCTGGACGCCGCCGATCTCGTCGTGGTGGTCAGCCGCTGCGACGTGCGGGCGTGCGCGGCGACCGCGGCCATGGCACCCGTGCTGGCCGGGGCGAACCCCAATCTCGGGCTCGTCGTGCGCGGCCCGTCGCCCGGGGGTCTGCGGGCGACCGAAGTCGCCGACATCGCGGGCCTGCCGCTCGTCGCGTCCATCAAAGCTCAGCCGCAACTCGCCCGGCAGTCCGAACACGGTGGCCTGCGGCTGGGCCGGCGCGGTCCCCTCCTGGTGGCGGCCCGCCGGGTGCTGGCCGTGTTGCCGTCGGCCGGCGCGGCGCCGAACGGCAGGGCGGCGTGAGTGGCTCACTGATCGAACGGGTGCGCGAGCGGCTGGCGTCCGAGGCCGCCCCGCTGCGTCCCGGCGTGGTGGCAGCCGCGATCCGCGCCGAGTCCGGCGGAATGCTCGGCGACACCGAGGTCCTGGCCAATCTCCGGGTGTTGGAAACCGAACTCACCGGAGCCGGCATCCTCGAACCGTTGTTGTGCGCCGACGGCACCAGCGACGTGTTGGTCACCGCGCCCGACGCCGTATGGGTCGACGACGGAAACGGGCTGCGGCGCACCGACATTCGATTCGCCGACGAGGCCGCGGTGCGGCGGTTGGCGCAGCGGCTGGCGTTGGCCGCCGGTCGGCGTCTCGACGACGCCCAGCCCTGGGTGGACGGCCAGCTCACCGGAATCGGTTCGGGCGGTTTCGCGGTGCGGCTGCACGCGGTGTTACCGCCGATCGCGGCCGGCGGCACCTGCATTTCATTGCGGGTATTGCGGCCGGCCACACAGGACCTGACCGCCCTCACCGCGGCCGGCGCGATCGACCCGCGGGCCAACGCGTTGCTCGCCGACATCATCGCCGCCCGGCTGGCCTTCCTCGTGTGCGGCGGCACCGGGGCCGGCAAGACGACGTTGCTGGCGGCGATGCTGGCCGCCGTGCCGCCCACCGAGCGGATCGTGTGCGTCGAGGACGCCGCCGAGCTGGCGCCCCGGCATCCGCATCTGGTCAAGCTGGTCGCCAGGTGCGCCAACGTCGAGGGCGTCGGCGAGGTTCCGCTGCGCGAGCTCGTCCGGCAGGCGCTGCGGATGCGGCCCGACCGCATCGTCGTCGGCGAGGTCAGGGGAGCCGAGGTGGTCGACCTGCTGGCGGCGCTCAATACCGGCCACGACGGCGGCGCGGGCACCGTGCATGCCAACAGGCCCGGCGAGGTGCCCGCCCGGCTGGAGGCACTGGGCGCCCTCGGCGGCCTCGGCCGGGCGGCGCTGCACAGCCAGCTCGCCGCCGCGGTTCAGGTGCTGCTGCACGTCGCGCGGGACCGGGCGGGGCGGCGCCGACTCGCCGAGATAGCCGTGCTGCGCCACGTCGACGGCCGGGTCCGCGCGGTCACCGCATGGGTCGCGGGCCGGGGGCTGACCGACGACGCGGGCGAGCTGCATCGCCTGCTGCGGAGCCGGGGCCCGGCGTGAATGGCCTCGCGATCGCCGCCCTGCTGTTATCCCTTGCGCTGCTGGCTCTTCCGCCGCCACCGCGGCACCGGCTGGCGAGCCCGGCGCGGGTTCGCCGGAGGGACGCCGTCCGCCGCGGGGCGTCCTACCTCGCCGCCTGCGCCTTCGTGGCCGCCGCCGTCCTGCTGCCGGCGACGGCGGTGCTCGCGGCCGCGGTGGTGGGCGCGACCGCGGGCCTGCGCTATCGCCGTCGCCGCCGCGCCCGGCGCGCCGCCCACGAGGGCGCGAACCTGGAAGCTGCCCTCGATGTGCTGGTCGGCGAGTTGCGCGTGGGCGCCCATCCGGTGCGCGCGTTCCACGTCGCCGCCGGGGAAAGCGTCGGGGCGGTTGCCGCGTCGTTGCGCGCGGTCGCGGCGCGGGCCAGACTGGGCGCCGACGTCACGGCCGGCCTGCGCGCCGCGTCGCGCTCGTCGAGCCTGCCGGCGCAATGGGATCGACTGGCTGTGTGCTGGCAGCTGGCCAGCGAGCACGGGCTCGCGATAGCTACGCTGATGCACGCCGCACAGCGCGATATCGAGGAGCGGCAACGCTTTTCGGCGCGCGTCACCTCGAGCATGGCCGGAGCGCGGTCCACCGCAACGATACTGGCCGGCCTGCCGGTGCTCGGCGTCCTGCTGGGCCAGCTGATCGGGGCTCGGCCGCTGAGCTTTCTGCTCGGCGGGCACATCGGCGGCTGGCTGCTGGTCGTCGGCTCGGCCCTGGCCTGCGCCGGCCTGTTGTGGTCGGATCGCATCACCGATCGGCTCGGGACTTGAACGCGGCCGCGGCGATGCTGGCCGCCGCGCTGTGGGTCGGCCCCGGCCCGTCGGTGGTGCGGGCGCGCGCGGGGCTTCCGTCCCGCGCTCGTCGCCGGCGGCAGGCGGTCTCCGTGCGGCCGCGACAGGACCAAGACCCGCTGGCGGTGGCGGCCAGCCTCGATGTGCTGGCCGTGTGCCTGGAGGCGGGCATGGCGGTGTCGACGGCCGCGGCGGCGACCGCCCCGTCCGCACCACCGCAGCTGGCCGGGGTGTTGCGCCGCGCCGCCGATCTGCTGGCGCTGGGCGCGGATCCCGCTGTGGCATGGTCGGTTCCGCGGGATCAGTCGGCCGGCGAGCCCGGCGCACACATCGACGCGCTGCTGCGGCTGGCGCGGCGTTCGGCGTCCTCCGGCTCGGCCCTGGCCCGCGGCGTCGCCGAGCTGGCCGACCAATCCCGCCAGGACGCCGCGCATGCCGCCACGGCGGCCGCCGAACGGGCCGGGGTTCTGATCGCCGGACCGCTGGGTCTGTGCTTCCTTCCGGCGTTCGTGTGCCTGGGCATCGTGCCGGTGGTGGCGGGGCTGGCCGGGGATGTCTTGCAATCGGGCCTGCTGTGAAACGAAAGGAAGGCATTGATGGCCAACATGTTCCGCGTCTTGCTGGCGCGCCTCGCCGTGCTGGCGACCGACGAGTCGGGGATGTCGACCGTCGAATACGCGATCGGCACCATAGCCGCGGCCGCGTTCGGCGCGATCCTCTACACCGTCGTGACGGGCGATTCCATCGTCTCGGCGTTGACCAACATCATCGGTCGCGCGCTCAACACCAAGGTCTAGCGAGCTGTGCCGGGTCGAGCACCGTCGAGGCGGCGCTGGCGATCGCCGCGCTGGTCGTGGTGCTGGTGCTCTGCCTGGCCGGCGTCACCGCGGTGTCGATGCAGGTGCGCTGCGTCGACGCCGCCCGCGAGGCGGCCCGGCTGGCCGCGCGCGGCGACGAACGGTCGGCGCTCGACGCCGCCCGCCGCGTCGCTCCGGCCGGCGCGCGGGTGCAGCTGCGCCGGGACGGCGACTTCCTCATGGCCACGGTCGTCGCCCGGTCAAAGCTCTTGCCGTCCTTGGACATTCAGGCCCGGGCGGTCGCGGCGGCCGAGCCCGGGCGATGATCGCGGCTCGGCGAGCGTGCTCGCCGCGGCGATGGTGGTGGTGCTGCTGTCGGTCACCGGGGCGGGCGCCTATGTCGGCTCGGCGGTGCTGGCGCGCCATCGTGCGCAGGCCGCGGCCGACCTGGCCGCGCTGGCCGGTGCGGCGCGGCTGCCGGCCGGAGCCGCGGCGGCCTGCGACCGTGCGACGGCGGTCGCGCGCGAGATGCGCGTCAATGACGCGCGATGCGAGGTGGACGAGCTCGACGTCGTCGTCGCCGTCCGGGTGGCCGTCGCGCTGGGCGGCGCGGCGCGGGCCGCCGCGCGGGCGGGCCCCGCCGCTTAGGCCAGTCCCGCGGCGGCGAGTTCCTCGTCGGTCGGCAACCGCAGCGAGACCAGTCCGACGAAGGTGTCCGGTTCCAGCTCCACCTTGTTGACGGTGACGTGCACCGGAACCCACTCGTCGTTGTGTCCCCGCATGCGCAATACCCGACTGGTCGGGCCGTCGACGAATTCCTTTGTCATAGTGGCTTTTAGGTGTTCGTCGTCGGGGTGGACCTTGGGCCTGTCCGTCTTGTGGCCGCGCCAGTCGTAGAACGTGCAGGGGTCGTCGAGCCACTTCAGCAGGGCCCAGTTGTCGAGATCGACGAGCGCCCGGTGAACCCCGGCCTGGGCCAATCCGTTCAGGATCCGTTGCGCCAGATCGTCGGTGGAAACCACCGGGCCCTTGAGGACCGACCGCCAGTTCATCGCCCGGGCGATCAGGTGGTCGCGGCCGTCCGGGCCCGGCTCCAATAAGGTGCGCGCGACGAAACCGATCCGGATCGGTTTGCCCTGCCAGTCGTTGACATCCCATGTGCTGCAGATCGTTTGGTCGGGCTTGGCCCGTACCGCCATGGCAAGCACTTTGGCTTCGTTCGGATTGAGTTCGCGCGACGGCAGGTCTTCCGCAAAGGCCCTGCCCAAGGTCACTTCGACGTCGGGATTCTTGCCGCTGTTGGCCAGCGATTCGGTGGTATCGGTGGCCACACCGAGGGTCAGGTCCCACTTCAGCGGCCCGGGGACGGGCCGTTGGGACGGTTCGCCGTCGGCGGGGCCGGTCCAGATGTGGACGCCGTGGACGCGGCCGTCGGACATCACCACCGGTTCGGTGCGGATGACGCGGTCGCGCTTGGTGGTGATGCTGGTCAGGCTCTGGCCAGTCTGGACGGACTCGGCGATCGCGGTCCGGACGGCCGCGAGGTGGGGGCTGCGGCGCAGGAAGGTGGTGATCGGTACGAGGTTTTTGAGTTGCCGTCCCTGTGCCACTACGGCGGGTTCGCCCCCGAGCGTCTCCACGAGCAACCAGTCGTGGGCCATGCGGCCGATTTTACGGCGGCCGGCGGCTGCGATGGGGCCCGGGTGCGGTTGGTCGTGAAGTGTCATTTGCCCACGTCTTCGCGGTGCGCGGTGGTATGTTGGCATTTCTTCAGCAGTGAGGAAACACGTGTTCTGGCGGCGCCTGTCAGACGCGGGTTGTTGGGGGTCGGCCGTTGAGGGGTCGGTCGCCATCCCGAGACGGTCAGCGCATGTCGCGACCCAGCTCCGCGAGCACCAGGCGCAGCACCCTTATCGCCCCCGCCTTGTCCAGCGGGTCGTTGCCGTTGCCGCATTTGGGCGACTGCACGCACGACGGGCAACCGTTCGGGCATTCGCACGCTTCGATCGCCGCGGCCGTGGCGCCCAGCCAGGTGCGGGCCCGGTGGAAGCCCCGTTCGGCGAAACCCGCCCCGCCCGGGTAGCCGTCGTAGACGAACACGGTGGGCAGCCCCTCCGGACCGATCGCGGTGGACAGCCCGCCGATGTCACCGCGGTCGCAGCTGGCCACCAGGGGCAGCAGCCCGATGGCGGCGTGCTCGGCGGCGTGCAACGAGCCGGGAACGCGCGGCGCCTCAATGCCGGTGCGCAACAAGGCATCCGGCTCGATCGTGTACATGGCGGCGGTGGTGGGCAGCACGTGCTCGGGCATATCCAGCTCGATGAAATCGATGACCTCCCCGGACAGCCGGCGCCGCAGGTAGCCCACCACCCGGTGGGTGACCCGAACCGGCACCAAGCCCAAACTGACGGGCCCGAACTCGCGGCGCTCGCCGGTCCCGGTGACCACGATGTCGGTGAGCTCGCGGGCGAACGTCGCGTAGCCGGGATCCTCGGCGTGGACGAACGCGATCCCGTCCTGGATGTCCAGGGAGTCGACGACGTAGGTCTCGCCCTGATGCAAATACACCGCTCCCGGATGGACCGAGGCCGGGGCCTGGTCCACCCCGGCGCTGCCCAGCAGCCGCCCGGTGTCCGCCTCCACGATGACGATCTGGCCGCCGGACGAGCCCCGAATGTCCACCGCGCCATGCGGTTGGATGCCCGCCGCGGGGAAGTACTTGTCGTTGCGCCGCCGCAGCAGCCCGTCGTCGATCAAGCCCTGCGCGACGTCGACGGCGCCGAAACTCCGCACCTCGGCCTCGTCGAGCGGCATCTCGGTCGCCGCGCAGAGCAGCTGCGGACCGAGGATGTAGGGGTTGCCGGGATCGATGACGACCCGCTCGACCGGCTTGCCCAGCAGCGCCGCCGGGTTGTGCACCAGGTACGTGTCCAAGGGGTCGTCGCGCGCGATCAGCACGACCAGCGCGCCCTGGCCCCGCCGCCCCGACCGGCCGGCCTGCTGCCAGAACGAGGCGACCGTCCCGGGGAAACCGGCGAGCACCACCGCGTCGAGGCCGGCGATGTCGACACCGAGCTCCAGCGCGTTGGTGGTCGCCAGGCCCCGCAGCCGGCCCTCGGCCAGAGCGCGCTCCAGCGCGCTGCGGTCCTCGGCGAGGTAGCCGGCCCGGTACGACGCGACCTTCGAAGACAGCTCCGGGGCGATGTCGTCGAGCCGCGCCCGCGTCGCCAGCGCGGTCAATTCCGCTGCGCGCCGCGACCGGACGAACGTCAGCGTTTGCGCCCCCTCGGCGATCAGGTCGGCCATCACGCGCGCCGCCTCGGCGCCGGCGGAGCGGCGCACCGGCGCGCCGTTCTCGCCGGTCAGGTCGGCCCGCAGCGCGGGCTCCCACAACGCCACGGTCCGGGCGCCTTGCGGCGAGCCGTCTTCGGTGACCTCCGCTACCGGGCGGCCGATGAGTTCGGCCGCCGTCGCACCCGGCGAATCGGTTGTCGCGCTGGCGAAAACGACCGTGGGCGCCGAGGAGTAGCGCTCGCACAGCCGCAACAACCGGCGCAGCACCATCGCCACGTTCGATCCGAAAACGCCACGGTAGTAATGGCATTCGTCGACGATGACGAATCGAAGGCCGCGCAACAGCACGGCCCAGCGGGCGTGGTTGCGCAGGATCGACAAGTGGATCATGTCCGGGTTGGAAAACAGCCATCGGGAGCGCTCGCGGGCGAAGCGGCGCACCTCGGCCGGGCTGTCGCCGTCGTAGGCGGTGGGCGCGACGTCGTGCAGCCGCGGAACGGCCGCGGTCAACGCGTGCGCGGCGCGCAACTGATCGTGACCCAGCGCCTTGGTCGGCGACAAGTACAGCACCCGGGCGCGCGGGTCCGTCGCGAGCGCGGTGAGGACGGGAAGCTGATAGGCCAGCGACTTGCCCGATGCGGTGCCGGTGCTGATGACCACGTGGCGGCCGGCGTGGGCCAGCTCCGCGGCCGCCGCCTGATGTGACCAGGGGTCATTGATGCCGCGTTGCGCGAAGGCGCGGACGACGTCGGGGTCGGCCCATTCGGGCCAGCTGTGCGGCCGGCCACTGCGCGCGGGCAACTCGGCGACGTGGCGCAGCGGACGCTCGTCCGGCGCGGTGCCGGCGAGCGCGACGGCCAGCAGGTCGGCGCCGAAACTGGCCACCTCACGCCCTCCAAGAATCAAGCCAAGAATCAGTCCTGGACACAAGTCTGTCGCCGACGCCATGAACATGGTTGACTATTTGCGGTCGCAGCTTCTGTGTTCGTGTCAAACTTTCGCAGGAACAACGTTGCGGCCGCGGTTCCTGCGAGGTTATCGGTCGGGTGAAGTTCCGGCGACTCAGCGAGGTATGGCGGTCGTACTCGGCCCGGGGCACCGAAAGGCGGTGCCCCGCATCCAAAAGAAAAGGAAAGATCGAGAGATGCCACAGGGAACTGTGAAGTGGTTCAACGCGGAGAAGGGTTTCGGGTTCATTGCGCCTGAAGACGGTTCCGCAGATGTTTTTGTCCACTACACGGAGATCCAGGGTTCGGGCTTCCGCACCCTCGAAGAAAACCAGAAGGTCGAGTTCGAGATCGGCCACAGCCCTAAGGGCCCCCAGGCCACCGGAGTCCGCTCCGTCTGAGACGAGCAGACTCTCCACGAGAGCCCCCCGCGCGACCCGCCTAGCGGTCCCGCCGGGGGGTTTTCATTCTGTCTGGACCCTGTCGGCAGTTGCCCAACCCGCCGCGCCGAATACCTGAAGACGCGGACGGACCACCTGGCCTACTGTCGGTGGCGTGAGCCAGCTTTCCTTCTTCACAGCGGAGTCGGTGCCGCCCGCGGTCGCCGATCTCTCCGGGGTGCTGGCGGCCTCAGGGCAGATCGTGCTGGTGGGCGCACCGTCGGAAAACCGCGGAGAGGGCGCCCGCCTTGCCCGCCTTTCGGTGGTCGTCGACCACGTTTGGCGGGCCTCGGCGCTGGCCGAGATGATCCGCGACGCGGGTCTGGTGGCCGAGATCGGCCGCACCGACGAGGACACCCCCTTGGTGCGGACGGAGGTGACCCCCTCCCTGGCGACGCTCGCCGCCGAATGGACACGCGGCGCGGTCAAGACGGTGCCCCCGCGATGGCTGCCCGGGCCGCGGGAGCTGCGGGCGTGGACGCTGGCGGCCGGCAACCCGGAGGGCGACCACTATCTGCTGGGCCTCGACCCGCACGCGCCCGACACCCATTCCCCGCTCGCGTCGGCGTTGATGCGGGTCGGAATTGCGCCCACGCTGATCGGCACCCGCGGCGGGCGCCCGGCGCTGCGGATCAGCGGCCGGCGCAGGCTATCGCGCCTGGTAGAGAACGTGGGGGAACCGCCGGACGGCGACGAGGCGTTGTCGCTGTGGCCCCGCGTCTAGCCGGGCTCGACCGCCAAAAATTTCGGCAGCCGGTTTGCGCAGGCCCGCCCGAGGGTGCGAAATTGTCAGATGCCCTGAAGGGCGAAGGAACGCTGGCGTATCTGATTTCACCGGAATTTCGGACGCTGGCCTGTCATTCTTCCTGCAGGGCGGTCTCGCAAGTGGGGCCGGGATAAGAGATGGAGCGTAAGCGCAGTTGGCTGACCCGAAGCTAAAAGACCGCGTCAGCGGCGGAAATGGCAGCCGTCGGCGGCTCGTGATTGTCGAGTCGCCCACCAAGGCGCGCAAACTGGCCGGCTACCTGGGCTCCAGCTACATCGTCGAGTCCTCGCGTGGCCACATCCGTGACCTGCCCCGCGCTGCGGCCGACGTGCCCGCGAAGTTCAAGTCCGAGCCGTGGGCCAGGCTCGGGGTCAACGTCGACGCCGACTTCGAGCCGCTCTACATCATCAGCCCGGAGAAGAAGCACACCGTCAGCGAGCTCAAGGGCCTGTTGAAGGACGTCGACGAGCTCTACCTGGCCACGGATGGTGACCGCGAGGGCGAAGCCATCGCCTGGCACCTGCTCGAAACGCTCAAGCCCAACATCCCGGTCAAGCGGATGGTGTTCCACGAGATCACCGAACCGGCGATCCTGGAGGCCGCGGAAAATCCCCGCGACCTCGACATCGACCTGGTCGACGCCCAGGAGACCCGCCGCATCCTGGACCGGCTGTACGGCTACGAGGTCAGCCCCGTGCTGTGGAAGAAGGTCGCGCCCAAGCTGTCGGCGGGCCGGGTCCAGTCGGTGGCCACCCGCATCATCGTGCAGCGCGAGCGCGACCGCATGGCCTTCCGCAGCGCGTCGTACTGGGACATCGTCGCCCAACTGGACGCCAGCGTGTCCGACCCGCAGGCCTCACCGCCGACCTTCACGGCCCGGCTGGCAGGCGTCAACGGCCTGCGCGTGGCCACCGGCCGCGATTTCGACTCGCTGGGCCAGCTGCGCAAGGCCGACGAGGTGGTGATCCTGGACGAGGCCGGCGCGACCCAGCTGGCGGCGGGATTGCGCGGCGCCCAGCTGTCGGTCGCCTCGGTGGAGGAAAAGCCCTACACCCGGCGCCCGTACGCGCCGTTCATGACGTCGACGCTGCAGCAGGAGGCCGGGCGCAAGTTGCGGTTCTCCTCCGAGCGCACGATGAGCATCGCGCAGCGCCTCTACGAGAACGGCTACATCACTTATATGCGTACCGACTCCACCACGCTGTCGGAGTCGGCGATCAACGCGGCGCGCACCCAGGCGCGGCAGCTGTACGGCGCGGAGTACGTGTCGCCCTCGCCGCGGCAGTACACCCGCAAGGTGAAGAACGCCCAGGAGGCGCACGAGGCGATCCGGCCGGCCGGTGAGACGTTCGCGACACCGGACGCGGTGCGCCGCGAGCTCGACGGTGACGAATTCCGGCTGTACGAACTGATTTGGCAGCGCACCGTCGCCTCGCAGATGGCCGACGCGCGCGGCACCACGCTGAGCCTGCGCATCGCGGGCACGGCGGGCGGTCCCGCCGGCGAGACGCCGGTGGTGTTCTCCGCGACCGGGCGCACCATCACGTTCGCCGGCTTCCTCAAGGCCTACGTGGAAACGGTGGACGAGCTGGCCGGCGGCGAGGCCGACGACGCCGAGCGGCGGCTGCCCCACCTCAGCGAGGGTCAGCGGCTCGAGGCCCTCGAGCTCACCCCGGACGGCCACGCCACCAACCCGCCGGCGCGCTACACCGAGGCGTCGCTGGTCAAGGCGCTCGAGGAGCTGGGCATCGGCCGGCCGTCGACGTACTCGTCGATCATCAAGACCATCCAGGACCGTGGTTACGTGTACAAGAAGGGCAGCGCGCTGGTGCCCTCGTGGGTCGCGTTCGCCGTCACCGGGCTGCTGGAACAGCATTTCGGCCGCCTCGTCGATTACGGCTTCACCGCGGCGATGGAAGACGAGCTCGACGCGATCGCGTCGGGCACCGAGCGACGCACCAACTGGCTCAACAACTTCTACTTCGGCGGCGACCACGGCGTGCCCGACTCGGTGGCCCGCTCCGGCGGCCTGAAGAAACTCGTCGGCGTCAACCTCGAGGGCATCGACGCGCGAGAAGTGAACTCCATCAGGGTGTTTGACGACGCTGAGGGTCGGCCCGTGTACGTCCGGGTGGGCAAGAACGGGCCCTACCTCGAGCGCATCGTGACCAACGACGAGGGCGAGCCCACCCCGCAGCGGGCCAACCTCAACGACTCGCTGACCCCCGACGAGCTGACCCTCGAGGTGGCCGAAGAGCTGTTCGCCACCCCGCAAGAGGGGCGCGTCCTGGGTGTCGATCCGCAAACCGGGCACGAGATCGTCGCCAAGGACGGCCGGTACGGGCCATACGTGACCGAGGTCCTGCCCCCGGAGCCCGACTCGGGCGACGGCGGCCCCGACAGCGGAGCGCCGGCGAAGAAGGGCAAAAAGCCGACCGGGCCCAAACCGCGGACCGGTTCGCTGCTGCGCAGCATGGATCTGCAGACGGTGACGCTCGAGGATGCGCTCAAGCTGCTGTCGCTGCCCCGCGTGGTCGGCGTGGATCCCGAGTCCGGTGAGGAGATCACCGCGCAGAACGGCCGCTACGGCCCATACCTGAAGCGCGGCAACGACTCTCGTTCGCTGTCGACCGAGGATCAGATCTTCGACATCACCCTCGACGAGGCGCTGAAGATTTACGCCGAGCCCAAACGCCGTGGCAGGCAAAGCGCTTCGGCGCCGCCGCTGCGCGAGTTGGGCGCCGATCCGGCGTCGGGCAAGCCGATGGTGATCAAGGACGGCCGATTCGGGCCGTACGTCACCGACGGCGAAACCAACGCCAGCCTGCGCAAGGGCGACGACGTGATGTCGATTACCGACGAGCGCGCCGCGGAGCTGCTGGCCGACCGGCGAGCCCGGGGCCCCGCCAAGCGGCCCGCGAAGAAATCGACCCGCAGGGCGCCGGCGAAGAAGGCCACCAAGCGCGCCTAGCCGCTGACTTCGCTCGAAACCTGTTCGCCGGCAACCTCTTCCGGGCTGGCCAGTTTCACCGGCCGCGCAAGCTGGGTGGGCGCCGCGCGCCCGCGCAGATACACCACCTCGCCGACGTCCCAGCACAGCGCCTCGGCGTCCAGCGCGCCGCTGACCGCGATCGCCGAGGCGAGCACGTGCCCGGCCTCGAGCTTGGCCAGCTCGGTGAGCCGGGCGGCCTCGTTGACCGGGTCGCCGATCACCGTGTACTCGAAGCGGGCCTGCGCGCCGATGTGGCCGGCGATGGCCCGGCCGGCCGACACCCCGATGCCGAACTCCGCCGACCCGATCACGGGGAGGATTTCGTCGTGCAGCTCGCGGGCGGCCGCCAGCGCGCCGCCCGAAGCGTCGGGGTGCTCGATCGGCGCACCGAAGATGGCCAGCGCCGCGTCGCCCTGGAACTTGTTGACGAACCCGCCGTGCCTGCCGACGGTGTCCACCACCACGCGGAAGAACTCGTTGAGCAGGTGAACCACCTCGGCGGGCGGCCGCGTCGCGGCCAACTGCGTGGAGCCGACCAGGTCCACGAACAGCACCGCGACGTCGCGCTCCTGCCCGCCCAGCTCGGTGCCGCGCTCCAGGGCGCGGCGGGCCACATCCTCGCCGACGTAGCGGCCGAACAGGTCGCGCAGCCGCTGCCGCTCGGACAGGTCGCGGACCATGTCGTTGAAGCCCGCCTGCAGCAGGCCCAGTTCGCTGGCGTCGTAGATCTGCATGTGCGCGTTGTAGTTTCCGCGCTGCACCTCCGACAGCGCCCAGCGCAGCTGGCGCAGCGGGTCGGCGATGGACATCGCCACCAGCAGCGTGCTGACCAGACCGACGCCGAGTGCCGCCAGCGCCAGCAGCAGGATGGGGTTGAACAGCTTCTCGGGCGTGGCGTGCAGCAGCGAGGTCTTGTCGGCCACCACGGCCAGCACGATCGCCAGCAGCGGCACGGCCGTGGACAGCATCCAGCTCAGCATCTGGCGCAGGATGACGCCGGGCGCCTTGACGTTCTCCGGCACGCCGCTGCGCAGGGCCGCGACCGCCACCGGGCGCAGCACCCGCTCGGACTGGAGGTAACCGATGATCGCCGTCGCGGCGGCGCCCAGCGCCGTGGCGACCGCCACGACGGGCGCGGTGTACTTGGCCACCGACCAGCTGGCGACGATGAACACCACGCCGCCGATGCACCACGCCACCCCGCTGGTGAGCGTCCGGTAGAACGGCATCCGCAGTGCGCGGCTGCGGGCCAGCTCGGTGTCGGCCGGATCGGCGTCGGCGAGCAGGTTGTCGCGGCGCTGCCAGCGGAACACCGGCAGCATCAGCCTGAGGTTGAACACGATCCCGGCCAGGAACAGGCTGATCACGACGCTGACGAAGACGGCCAGGTTGACCGGCGGGAGATCCTGCAGCTGGATGCGGTCCTGGGGTGGCAGCCCGTAGCGCAGGAAGCCCAGCACGAAAAGGCCGCCGATGATGTCGGCCTGCAGCATGCTCAGCGCGAACAGCGGCCACGGGGTACGCACCACCCACCGGACGAACGCGCCTATTCGCCCGGGCAGTGCTGCCTCGGTTGCCACCAATCCACCGTATCGGGCAGGGCCGACTTGGCGGAAAACATTAAGTATCTCGGCAAGTTGCCGGCACCTGCCCAAACGGGCGTCAGGTAACGGAATTGTCCCAATACGGTGGCCGATCGGTATCTGTCGGACCGTGTCACTACTGTTGCCGGTGATGTCGGGAGTGTTTACACGGCTGGTAGGCCAGGAGGCCGTGGTGGCCGGGCTGCTGGCCGCCGCCCGGGCGGCCCGCGGTGATCCCGCTCACAGCGATGCGGCCGACGGGACTATGACACACGCGTGGCTGATCACCGGTCCGCCCGGTTCCGGCCGCTCGGTTGCGGCGCTGTGCTTCGCGGCCGCGCTGCAATGCACTTCCGATGGCGAGCCGGGGTGCGGGAGCTGCCGGGCATGCACGACGACCATGGCCGGCACCCACGCCGATGTGCGCCGGGTGATCCCGGAAGGCCTGTCCATCGGCGTGGACGAGATGCGCGGCATCGTGCAGATCGCGTCGCGCCGCCCCACCACCGGGCACCGGCAGATCGTGGTGATCGAGGACGCCGACCGGTTGACCGAGGGTGCGGCGAACGCGCTGCTGAAGGTCGTCGAGGAGCCGCCGCCGTCGACGGTGTTCCTGCTGTGCGCGCCGTCGGTGGACCCCGAGGACATCGCGGTCACGCTGCGATCCCGCTGCCGGCACGTCGCGCTGGTCACCCCGCCGACCGAGGCGATCGCGCAAGTCCTCATCGACAGCGACGGCCTGGACGTCGACACGGCCAACTGGGCGGCGTCGGTCAGCGGCGGGCACGTCGGGCGGGCGCGCCGGCTGGCCACCGACCCCGAGGCCCGGCAGCGACGGGAGCGCGCGCTGGGCCTGGTGCGGGACGCCGCGACCCCGTCGCGCGCCTACGCCGCCGCCGAGGAGCTGGTGGCGGCCGCCGAGGCCGAGGCCGTGGTGCTGACGGCGGATCGGGCCGAGGCCGAGACCGAGGAGCTGCGGACGGCGCTGGGCGCCGGCGGGACGGGCAAGGGCACCGCGGGCGCGCTGCGGGGTGCCACCGGCGCGATGAAGGACCTCGAGCGGCGGCAGAAGTCACGCCAGACGCGGGCGTCGCGCGATGCGCTGGACCGTGCGCTGATCGACCTCGCGACCTACTTTCGGGACGCGCTGGTGGTGTCGGCGGAGGCCGCCGGCGTCCGGGCGAATCATCCGGACATGGCCGATCGGGTGGCCGCGCTGGCCGACCACGCCTCACCCGAGCGGCTGCTGCGCTGCATCGAGGCGGTACTGGCATGCCGCGAGGCGCTGGCGATCAACGTCAAGCCCAAGTTCGCCGTCGACGCGATGGTCGCGAGCATCGGCCAGGAACTTGGGTGAGTTGGCCCGCCTGCCGTAGACTCGTGCCGCCCGACAGGGCACGCCACCTTAGCTCAGTCGGTAGAGCGGCTCACTCGTAATGAGCAGGTCAGGAGTTCGATTCTCCTAGGTGGCTCCGACATCGGGCATCGCGCCCGGATGCGCTAGGCCGGCGCGACGAACCCGACCGGCCCCGACGCGAGGCACAACGCCAGCGCGGTCGTGTTGGCCCGCACGGTGATCGCGTCCCCGGCGCCGGGCAGCCGCACGAAGACCCGATTCAGACCCGGATGCACCAGAACCTTCACGTCGCGGCCCTCGGACAGCGCCAGCGTCATCGAACCGTCGCTATTGGCAAGGTAATTGAGCTCGACCGTCCAATCGGCGGGCAGCAGCGGGCCGTCGAGGACCAGTCGCGCCGGCTTGTCCGGCTGGGCGAAATAGCCGCACTGCGGCATCGGCCCCGGCGCGATGGCGCGGATCCAGGTCACGCGCGCGTTGATCACCCGGCCCGTGCCGTCGATCATCCGCAATTGCGTTGTCGCCGAATCGAATTCGGGCCTGTCCCGCAGCAGCGCGAACATGTGGCTGGCCAGGTTCTGCGGCGCGGCGACCCGCTGCAGGATCAGCGGGTCGACCTCCTGATCCAGCAGCGGCGCATCCGACGCCGCGCGCGCGGCGGCCAGACCGGCCCTGGCGTTCTGCAGGTAGGGCTTGGTGGGGTTGTCCCGCCAGCTGGTCAGGAAGGTCGCCGTCGAGTACAGGCTGCTCACCACGAAGGCCGCCGCCAGAACCGCCGTCGCCGCGAGGCGTTTCGGCGACGCGTCCAGCCACCGCGCCGTCGAGGGCCGGTTCGGGGCGCACAACGCGACGGCCGCCAGCAGTGCCAGCACGACGACGAGATCCGGCAGATAGCGCAGCGTCTGCGCCAGCTCCAGCGCCGTCTGCTTCGACGAGCGCATCAGGTAGATCGGCACCTGACAGGCGACGGCGTATCCGGCCGCGGTCAGCCACACCGGCCCGATGCGGCGCTTGCGCCACAGCGACAGGCCAACCGCCCCGGCCAACACCAGCCAGCCGAGCGCCATCACCGACGGCGGGGGCGTGGCCCACGGCGAGGCCGGCGCCCACCGATCCCAGTGCCACGGCCCGCCGGCCAGTCCCGGCACGATCCCATGGGTGATCGATCGCCACAGCAGATCACCCGTCATCGCCAGGTCGGAACTCCACCGCTGCTGATTGACCACGCCGAGGTACAGCGCGACCCACGCGGCGGTCAACGCCAGCGATGCGATCCACAACCGCAGGCCGGCCCGCCATACCGTCCGCAGCGCGGACCCGTCACCGGACACGTGCCACAGCAGGGCGGCCACCGCGAACGCGACGAACGGGATGACCGCGGCCTTCTCGAAGAACAGCAGACCGCCGAAATAGATCAGCACGCCGGTCAGCGCGTAGCGCTGGTTGCCGGTGCGGACGAGCAGGATCGAGTCGCCGGCCACCCACGCCAGGGCCGCCAGCATGGGCAGCGCGTTCAGCGCCGCCGCCCACCACGCGAAGCCCGGCACTCCCAGCGGCGTGAACAGCGCGAACGTCAACGGGATCAGCAGCACCCAGCGCCAGCCGAGGATGACGTACAGCGCACGCAGCAGGGCCAGCGAGGCCACCAGCTGCAACACCACCAGGCTGATCGCCGGCAGCGTCCAGTCCAGCGGCGCCAGCCGGGTGATGGCGCCCGCGACCAGGAACGCGGCCGGCATCACGTGACCGTCGTGGTCGTCGAACAGGTACGACGGCGACAGCAGGCCCTCGGTGCCGGCCTTGCCGACGAGGATCAGGTCGTCCCAATAGAAATAGCCCCGGAACGCCAGCACCGCGCGGATCCCCAACTGCACGACGATCAATGCGGCGGCCGCCGCCATGACCCCCCGCTTGTATGGTGGGCCGGTGCGCGCACTGGTCACCGGGGGAGCCGGATTCATCGGGTCGACGCTAGTCGACCGCCTGCTGGCCGACGGTCACACGGTGGTGGGGCTGGACAATTTCGCGAGCGGCCGCGCGACCAACCTCGAGCACCTGGCCGACAACCCGGCGCACGTGTTCGTCGAGGCCGACATCGTCACCGCCGACCTGCACGCGATCCTGGACGAGCACCGCCCGGAGGTGGTGTTTCACCTCGCCGCCCAGATCGACGTGCGGCACTCGGTGGCCGACCCCCAGTTCGACGCGTCGGTCAACGTCATCGGCACCATCCGCCTGGCCGAAGCGGCCCGCCTGACCGGGGTGCGCAAGATCGTGCACACCTCGTCGGGCGGATCCATCTACGGCACGCCGCCGGTGTATCCGACGCCCGAGACGGTGCCCACGGACCCGGCGTCGCCGTACGCGGCGGGCAAGGTGGCGGGCGAGATCTACCTGAACACCTTCCGCCACCTGTACGGCCTGGACTGCTCGCACATCGCACCCGCCAACGTGTACGGCCCCCGCCAGGACCCGCACGGCGAGGCGGGCGTGGTGGCGATCTTCGCGCAGGCGCTGCTGTCCGGGAAGCCCACCAAGGTGTTCGGCGACGGCGGAAAGACCCGCGACTACGTGTACGTCGACGACGTGGTGGACGCCTTCGTGAAGGCCGCCGGCGAAGCGGGCGGTGGGCAGCGCTTCAACGTCGGCACCGGGATCGAAACCTCGGACCGCCAACTGCATTCGGCGGTGGCCGCGGCCGTCGGGGGGCCCGACGACCCGGAGTTTCACCCCGATCGCCTGGGTGACCTGCAGCGGTCGTGCCTCGACATCGGCTTGGCCGCCCAGGTTTTGGGCTGGCGCCCGCACATTGCGCTCGACGAGGGCGTGCGCCGCACCGTCGAGTACTTCCGCGACAGCGACGCCCGCACCGGCTGATCCCGCGCCGAGCGTGAACTGACGGCGAAAATCCGGCGGATCTTCCGCAGCGGTTACACGTTCGACGACTGCTCGGGGAGAGTGGCTGGCCGCAGAACGGTGGTTGCTGCTCGAGCGTGCATTTATGGCTTTGAGTGTTAACTGACGGCGGGCAATTCGCCGAAATCCGGCCGTGGCTTCACACTCAAAACCGTCAGTGCACACGAAACTCCGGGCACTGGCTAAACGTTCGACGACTGCTCGGGTTCCCGCGCGCCCTCCAGCGCAACGGCCCGGGCCAGCCGCGCGTAGCGCAACTCCAGGTCCTTGAACCGCATGTAGGTGCTCAGCGTGGTGAAGCTGAACGCCATGATCAGCGCGTAGAGCATCAGGTCCGTGCCGCGGCGCACGCCGAACCAGTGCGCCACCACCGTCGTGTCGTCGGGCCGCAGCACGGCGTAGATGCCGGCCAGCACGAACAGGACGTACCCGACCTTGACCCACGCCTTGGACCGCGAGCTCCGGCGCGACCGCAGCAGATACACCAGCAGCGCGACGATCGCCCCGATCAGCAGCACCTGGATCCAGTTCATCTCGAAGTCCTCCCTCGCAGGAACCCGTCGAAAATGATGTTGACGCCGTTGAGCAAGGGCTGCCCCTTGGACTTGGAGTATTCGGTGTACAGCACCTCGACAGGTTGTTCCGCCACGCGCCAATGGTTTTCGGCGATCAATGAGACGAACTCATTGGCGTGGCTCATGCCGCTCATGGTGATGTCGAGCCCGTCGGCGACCCGCTTGTTGAACACGCGCAGCCCATTGTTGGTGTCGGTCAAGCCAAGTCGGCGCCCGCGGCGGCTGAGCCGAGCCGCGGTCTGCAGCACGATCCGCTTGAAGAACGGCGGCCGACTGCCCTCCTGGGTACCGAACCGGGTCCCGATGACGACGTCGACGTCGCCCGCGCCGAGCCGGTCGATCATCGCGGCCACGTCCTTGACGCGGTGCTGGCCGTCGGCGTCGAACGTGGCGAACACCTGCGCCCCGGGCTGCTTGCGGGCGTACTCGACGCCGGTCTGGATGGCCGCGCCCTGGCCCAGGTTGACGGGGTGGCGCACCAGATGGGCCCCGGCGCGCAGCGCGATCTCGCCGGTGCCGTCGGTGCTGCCGTCGTCCACGCAGACGACGTGATCGAAGACCGAGCGGACGTCGGCGATCACCTCGCCGATGACCGCGGCTTCGTTGAAGGCGGGAATGACGATCCAGACGCCGGAGTATTGCGTTTCGATGCCCACTAGGTTAGCCAGCATCAGCCGGTTAAGCGCCCGGCGCGCGCCAGCGCCACCAGGTGGACACCGATTCCCACCAGCGGGCCGCACAGCAGGCCGACCACGGTGCGCGTCTGCAGCGGCAGCGGCAACAGCAACAACAGCCCGGATGCCACGGTCGCCCCGACCCACCCCAGCGCGTAGGCCCGATGCAGCGCGGCGGCGACGGTGGCGGCGCCGGTCAGCGTCAGCATGGCGATCGCCACGGCGGCCGCCGTCAGCCAGGCCAGCAGCGCGCTGCTCGCCTGGTACTGCGGCCCGAAGAAGACGCGTAGCAACCAGGGCCCGATCAGCCCGGCCGCGAGCACGCCGAGCGCGCCTACGCCGCCGATGATCGCCGCCGGGCGGACCAGCGCCCGGAGCCGGTCGCTGCGCTCGTCGACGAAGTGAGCGATGAGATTGCCCTGCATGGCGGTCAGCGGCACCAGCAGCGGCGCGCGGGTCAAGGTCACCGCCAGGATGATCACCCCACCCTCGGCGCCCAGGTCGGTGCTGGTCAGCTTCAGCAGGACCGGGAATCCCATCACCAGGATCGCGCTGGCACCGGCCGCGGTGATCGAGTGCGCGGCCCCGCGCAGGAAGGTCGCGGTGTCGCCCGGCGTCAGCAGCCGGGCCGCGGCGCGCGCCGTCGGCGAGACGGCCAGCGTGATCAGCCACGCCGTCGCACCGGCCACGGTGGCCCACAGGAACCCGGCCAGGCCCCAGCCGATCGCGAACGTCGCCGCGGCCACCGCCACCCGGATGACCGCATCGGTCACCATCAGCGCCCCGTATGAGGTCCAGTGGTTGGTGCCGGCCAGCATGCCGAGCAGGGTGGCGTGCAGGCAGAAGCCGGCCAGCCCGACGCTGAGCAGCGCCACCGACAGCCAGCGCGCCTCGACGAAAACCCGTGCGCTCCACAACGGCGAGGTGCCGGCGATCACGACGGCCGCGGCCACCCCGACCATTGCGGCGACGCGCAGCGGATGGGTGCGCCCGAGCGGGGCCGCACCGATGTCCCCGAGGTAGCTCGCGGAGCGGACCTCCCGGGTGGCCTCCTGCAGCAGCCCGTTGGCGGCGCCGGTCACCAGGCCGAACGCGCCCCAAAACACCCCGAAGATCGAGAAGCCGCGCGGCGCCAGGTCCCGGGCCGCCAGGTAGATCACCGCGTACCCGCACAGCGCGGTCAGCGCGGTGGCGGTGCCGACCCGGGCGACGCTGCCACGCGCGACCGGCCCCCTCGAGGCCCCGACTTCGGTCACCGGGACAGCGCCTGTATCCCCACAATTTGAAAATAGTAAGTGCCGAGCACCGATGGACCGCGGCGGCGAGGCGGTTCGCTATCGTGGGCGGCTGTCGGGGAAGGATCCATGGCCGCGTTCCGCATCTTCGGGATTTCGCTGTTAATCACCGTGGCGGCGCTGGCCGCCGGGTACGCCCACGGCGGACCGAACGCTCTGTTCGTGTTGCTGGTGCTGGCCGTCCTCGAGGTGTCGCTGTCGTTCGACAACGCGATCATCAACGCAGCGATCCTGCAGCGAATGAGCCGGTTCTGGCGGCAGATGTTCCTGACGATCGGGATCCTGATCGCCGTTTTCGGCATGCGCCTGTTCTTCCCGTTGCTCATCGTGTGGGCGACCGCGGGCCTGGGACCGGTGCGCGCGTTCGAGTTGGCGCTCAACCCGCCGCCGCACGGCGCGCAGGAATTTCCGGACGGGTCACCCAGCTACGAAAAGCTGATCACCGCCGCCCATCCCCAGATCGCGGCGTTCGGCGGAATCTTTCTGCTGATGCTGTTTTTGGATTTCGTCTTTCACGATCGGGATATCAAGTGGCTCAAATGGATTGAGATTCCGTTCGCGCGCATCGGGCGCCTCGGTCAGGTGTCGGTGGTGGTGGCCGGCGTCGCGCTGGTCCTCGCCGCGACGCGGCTGACGCACTCCAGCGACGAACGCGCGACCGTGTTGATCGCCGGGCTGCTGGGTTTGATCGCCTACCTCATCGTCAACGGTTTGAGCCGGGCGTTTCGGCCCCCGGACGTGGAGGCGGTGACGGCGGGCAAGACCGCCGGGGGGGCGGTCGGCAAGGCGGGGCTGACGCTGTTCCTGTATCTCGAAATGCTCGACGCCGCCTTCTCCTTCGACGGGGTCACCGGCGCGTTCGCGATCACCTCCGACCCGATCCTTATCGCGCTGGGCCTGGGGCTGGTCGGCTCGATGTTCGTCCGGTCGATCACCATTTATCTCGTCCAACAGGACACCTTGGACCGCTACGTGTACCTGGAACACGGCGCGCACTGGGCGATCGGCGTGCTGGCCGCGATCATGTTGTTCTCCATCGAGCCGCGCTTCCAGGTGCCCGAGGCGGTCACCGCGTCGGTGGGCGTGGTGTTCATCGCGGCGGCGTTGGGCTGGAGTGTGCTGCGCAATCGGCGCAACGCCGCGGCGAGGGAGGCTCAGGCCTCGATCTGACCGGCGATCCGCCGCTCGATCGCGGCGCGGGCCGGCGCCGGCAGCACGATGAGCCCGTCGAGTTCCTTGCGCGCCCGCAGGTAGGCGTTCTGCCGTTCGTCGCGCGTGGCCGCCTCGTCCTGGGCCAGGTGCAGCAGGTTCTGCGCTCGGGCCAGCCGTTGCTGGTCGTCCTCGGAGAAGTCGCTGCGGCGACGGCGGATCGCCTCGGCCTCGGCGATCTCGAACGCGCTGATGTACTCGTGGACGGCGTCGCGGTAGTCGCGCTGCGCGGCCGGGTCGCCGGCGAGGTCCTCGGCGCGCTCCGGACGCAGCAGGTCCGCGCGCCCCTTCGCCCGGTGAAACTCGACCGTCAGGGGGTTGCGCATGTCGGTCATCATCGGGAAGTCCAGCAGCTTGGCGATGTCGAATTCGTAGTCGAACCACCGCGCGTCGGTACGGTCATGCGCCGCAATCAGTTTGGCGAGCTCGCGGCGCGAGACTTCCTCGTTGCTGCGGGCGCGCACGGAGGCCTCGGCCGCCGCGATCTTGGCCTGCTGCTTGAGCCGGTAGCGCTCGAGGCGCCGTTCGGCGCGGCGCTCGTTGGCCGCCGCGACCGCCCTGATGCCCGCGCCGATCGAGCCGCCCAGCGGGAAGATCAGCCACCAGAAGTTGCCGGCGAAGTGCAGCAGCGGGGTCACATCGCCAGGATGCCACCGCTCCGCGGGGCGCGGTTACGCCGACAGCGTGAGTGCCGGTCAGTGCCCGCCGGAGGCCTTGAACCGCTCCACCGAACGCTGCACCTCCGCTTCGGCCTCGGCGCGGTCGACCCAATCGGCCGCCTTGACGAACTTGCCCGGCTCCAGCGCCTTGTACTGCGAGAAGAAGTGCTTGATCACATCCAGTTCGAATTCCGGCACGTCGCCGATGTCCTGGATGTGGTCCCAGCGATGGTCGCCGGCCGGCACGCACAACACCTTGTCGTCGCCGCCCGCCTCGTCGACCATCTTGAACATGCCGACCGGCCGGGCCTCCACGATCACGCCGGGGAACACCGACTGCGGCAGCAGCACCAGCGCGTCCAGCGGGTCGCCGTCCTCGCCCAGCGTGTCCTCGATGAAGCCGTAATCCGTGGGGTAGGCCATCGAGGTGTAGAGGTAGCGGTCCAGACGCACCCGGCCCGTCTCGTGATCGACCTCGTACTTGTTGCGTTGGCCTTTCGGAATCTCGATGGTCACGTCGAATTGCACCGCGCCGGCTCCTTCACGAGGGGTGGGTCTTGGTAGGTCAGTACGCCGGGCATCACCCTAGTCGAGCGTCTTGCGGCCGATTCGGCAGAATGGGTCCAAACAGTCGGGAGAGTGATGGGTCCTACTCGCTGGCGGAAATCCACCCAGGTGTTCATCGGGCTGGCCGTGCTGGCGTTCGTCGCCGCGGTGGTGGCGGCGGCGACGTTTTTCACCACGGGCGGGCACGGCGCCGGCGCCGCACATGTCCCGGTGCCGCCGCCGCGCCCCCCGACGGTCAAGCCGGGGATGGTCGCCGTGCCCGACACCGCGGAGACGCCCAGCCCGGGTGGTGTCGCCGCCGCGCTGGGACCCGTCGCCGCCGATCCCAACCTGGGCAAGCTGGGTGGCCGGATCACCGACGCCCTCACCGGAAAAGAGCTCTGGCAGGTGGCCCCCGACCTGCCGCTGGTGCCCGCGTCGACCAACAAGGTCCTGACCGCCGCGGCGGCGTTGCTGACGCTGGACCGTCAGGCCCGGATCAGCACCCGGGTGGTCGCCGGCAGCCAGAACGCGCAGGGCCCCGTCGTGCTGGTGGGCGCCGGGGACCCGGTGCTGTCGGCGGCGCCGCCGGGCGTGGACACCTGGTACCGGGGGTCGGCGCGCATCAGCGACCTGGTCGAGCAGGTCCGGCGCAGCGGCGTGACCCCGACCGCGGTGCAGGTGGACACCTCGGCGTACAGCGGGCCGACCATGGCCCAGGGCTGGGACCCGGCCGACGTCGACAACGGCGACATCGCGCCGATCGAGTCGGTGATGATCGATGCGGGCCGCATCCAGCCGACCACGGTCAACTCGCGGCGGTCCAAGACGCCGGCGCTGGACGCCGGTCGGGAGCTGGCCAAGGGCCTCGGGCTGGATCCGAACGCGGTGACGATCGGCACGGCGCCGTCGGGGGCGCGGCAGCTCGCGGTCGTGCAGTCGGCGCCGCTGATCCAGCGGCTGTCCGAGATGATGGACCACTCCGACAACGTGCTGGCCGAGTGCATCGCCCGCGAGGTGGCGGCCGCGATCAACCGGCCGCAGAGCTTCGCCGGGGCGGTCGACGCGGTGACCAACCGCTTGAGCGTCGCGCACGTCGACACCGCCGGTGCCAGGCTGGTGGATTCCAGCGGGCTCTCGGTCGACGACCGGTTGACGGCCAAGACGCTCGACGGCGCGGTGCAGGCGGCCGCCGGGCCCGACCAGCCGGCGCTGCGGGCGTTGCTGGACCTTCTTCCGATCGCCGGCGGCAGCGGGACGCTGGGCGACCGGTTCCTCGACGCGGGCACCGACCGAGGTCCCGCCGGCTGGCTGCGCGCCAAGACCGGCTCGTTGACCGCCGTCAACTCGTTGGTCGGGGTGCTCACCGATCGCAGCGGGCGGGTGCTCACGTTCGCGTTCCTGTCCAACGACGCGGGCCCGAACGGCCGCAACGCGATGGACGCGCTGGCCACCAAGCTGTGGTTCTGCGGGTGCGCATGACGCCGTCGTCGTCCACCCTGACCCTCGGTACCGCCGTCGACTGGCGATTCGCGGCGACGGTCGGCCAGCGGCTGGCCCGCCCGGGCCCGGCCTCCAGCGACTACACCCGCCGGCAGGTGATCGAGGAGCTGACCAGCGCGGCGGCCAAGGCCGAACCGCCGGTGCGCGAAGTCACCGGCCTGATCACCGACGGGGCGGTGCCGGCGGCCCGGATCGTCGACCGCTCGCAGTGGATCGGCGCCGCCGCCGAGTCGATGCGGGTGATGACCAACGGCACCGAGCAGCCGCGGGGTTTCCTGACGGGCCGCATCACCGGTGCGCAGACGGGTGCCGTGCTGGCGTTCGTGTCATCGGGGATCCTCGGCCAGTACGACCCGTTCGCCAGCGGCCAAGGGGCCACCAAAGTAGGAAGCCTGCTGCTGGTGTATCCGAACGTCATCGCCGTCGAGCGTCAGCTTCGGGTCGAACCCTCCGACTTCCGGTTGTGGGTGTGCCTGCACGAGGTCACCCACCGGGTCCAGTTCACCGCCAACCCGTGGCTGTCCGGTTACATGTCCGAGGCGTTGGGGCTGCTGACGCAGGACGTGGGGGAGGACGTCGGCCAGGTGGCGGCCCGGCTGGCCGACTACGTGCGCAACCGCGGCGCCGCGGAATCCGACGGCGGCGCGTCGGGGATCATCGGGCTGGTGCGCGCCGTGCAGTCCGAGCCGCAGCGCAAGGCCCTGGACCAGCTGCTGGTCCTCGGCACCCTGCTGGAGGGCCACGCCGACCACGTGATGGACGCGGTCGGGCCGGTCGTCGTGCCGTCGGTGGCCACCATCCGCCGCCGATTCGACGAGCGCCGCCACCGCAAGCAACCCCCGCTGCAGCGCCTGCTGCGCGCGCTGCTCGGGCTCGACGCCAAGCTCAGCCAATACACCCGCGGCAAGGCGTTCGTCGACCACGTGGTGGGCAAGGTGGGGATGCAGCGGTTCAACACCGTCTGGTCGGGCCCCGATACGCTGCCGCTGCCCGCCGAGATCGAAGATCCCCAGCGATGGATCGACCGGGTGCTGTAGGGCAGCTGCGCACGGCTGTCGAGGCGTTCGCCCACACCTACTTCCCCACCGAGGCGCCGTGGTGCGTGGCGCTGTCCGGCGGCCCGGACTCGCTGGCGCTCACCGCCGTCGCGGCCCGGCTTCGGCCGACCACCGCGCTGATCGTCGACCACGGCCTGCAGGAGGGTTCCGCCGCCGTCGCCCAGACCGCGCGCCAGCAGGCGGTCGCGCTGGGATGCGTTGACGCGCAAGTGCTTTGCGTGCAGGTGGGCAGGGACGGCGGCCCGGAGGCGGCAGCGCGCTCG
This sequence comes from Mycobacterium paraense, assembly GCF_002101815.1. GTDB lineage: Bacteria > Actinomycetota > Actinomycetes > Mycobacteriales > Mycobacteriaceae > Mycobacterium > Mycobacterium paraense. Next base: position 51,378 of record NZ_LQPM01000018.1, read on the forward strand.
GCCCGCTACGCCGCGTTGCGCGGGTCCGCGGACGGCCCGGTGCTGTTGGCTCACACGCTCGACGATCAGGCGGAGACGGTGCTGCTGGGGCTGGGCCGCGGCTCGGGCGTGCGTTCGATCGCCGGGATGCGCCCGCACGACCCGCCGTGGTGCCGGCCGCTGTTGGGGGTGCGGCGTGCGGCGACGCACGCCGCGTGCGCCGAACTGGGCCTGACGGCCTGGCAGGATCCGCACAACAGCGACCGCCGCTTCACGCGAACCCGGCTGCGCCTGGAGGTGCTGCCGCTGCTGGAGGACGTGCTCGGCGGGGGCGTGGCCGAGGCGTTGGCCCGCACCGCGACCGCGTTGCGTGAGGACACCGAGATGATCGACGCCCTCGCCGCGCAGGCGCTGCCCGGCGTGCGGGCGGGGGCCGGCTTAGCGGCCCGGGCGCTGGCCGAGCTGCCGGACCCGCTTCGGCGGCGGGTGATCCGCGGCTGGCTGCTGGCCGGGGGAGCGACCGGGTTGACCGACAAGCAGATTCGCGGCGTGGACACGCTCGTCACGGCGTGGCGCGGCCAGGGCGGGGTGGCGGTGGGCTCCGCGCTGCGCGGTGAACGGTTGATCGCCGGGCGGCGGGACGGCGTGCTCACCATGTGGCGCGAGTCTGTGTAAACGGGGACCGCCGTTGGTTATTCGGCCGCTGGCGTGGCACTCTGTGGTCGTGGCCCAGACGTCGCCGCCGATCACCCCGGCGCAGCCCGCGGAGCTGTATCCCGGGGATATCAAGTCGGTGCTGCTCACCGCGGAGCAGATTCAGGCCCGCATCGCCGAACTCGGCGAGGAGATCGGCAACCACTACCGCGAGCTTGCCGCCCAGTCGGGCCAGGATTTGCTGCTGATCACCGTGCTCAAGGGGGCGGTGATCTTCGTCACCGACCTGGCCCGCGCGATTCCGGTGCCGACCCAGTTCGAGTTCATGGCCGTCAGCTCCTACGGGTCCTCCACGTCGTCGTCCGGCGTGGTGCGGATCCTCAAGGACCTGGACCGCGACATCAACGACCGCGATGTGCTGATCGTCGAGGACGTCGTCGACTCGGGGCTGACCTTGTCGTGGTTGCTGCGCAACCTGAAGAGCCGGCGCCCGCGCTCGCTGCGGGTGTGCACGTTGCTCCGCAAGCCCGACGCGGTGCGCGCCAAGGTCGAGATCGCCTATGTCGGCTTCGACATTCCGAATGACTTCGTCGTGGGCTACGGCCTGGACTACGACGAGCGCTACCGCGACCTGTCCTACATCGGCACCCTGGATCCGCGGGTCTACGAGGAGTAGCCGGCTAGTCGAGCTCCCACACCGCGGTCACCGAGAAGCTGACCGTCTGCTGACCGGGCTCCAGCGGCACCGCCGCCATGCTGCGGGGCGGCGCCGGCGGGCCGCCGGGCGCGGGCGCGCCGCCGGAGACTTCCGAAATCGAGAGCACCCTGCCCAGCCGCAGGCCGGATAGCTGGGCGTACTGGTCGGCGCGGGCCTTGGCGTCGTTGAACGCCCGTGTGCGGGCGTCCTTGACCAGCTGCGAGTCGTCGGCGATGGAGTAGCTGACCGAGCTGATCCGGGTGGCGTCGCCGCCGGTGCCGACGATGACGGCCAGCATCCGGGACGCGGCGTCGGTCGGGTGGATCTTGACCTGGATCGCGTTGGTGGCGCGGTAGCCGGTGATCGTCGCGGCGCCGTTGCTGTACTGGGGTTCCAGGGTGACCGTGGTCGTGCTGATGTCTTTGCGGTCCAGCCCCGCACCGACCAGCGCGCTGATCACCGCTTGCTGGCGGTCGTTCGTCTGGTTCATCGCGGTGGTGACGTCGGGGGCGGTGAACTCGATGCCGGCGTTGGCGGTCAGGGTGTCGGGGACGCCTTGGACCTGACCCGAGCCGACGACGGTCACTTGGCGGGGGTTCGCGCCCGGTGGCGTCGCGTTGTGTTTGTCGCACGCGGACAGAGTGGCGACGGTCAAGCCGGCGGCGGCCAAGGCAATCGACGTGCGGGCGAACTTCGGTGCGATCGGCATGTGTGGACACTAGCGCCAGCGGCCCGCAAAGCATAGTGCGCATTGCGGCGATCCCGTCAAAGTTCATGTCGAACTCTAATCATATTGATTCACAACATCTTTCATGTCGTCTGCAGAAGTCGCAGGGTGCTGCGCCAGCTAAGTGAACAGTTTTCGACTCGGCAATGAATACGCGCGGTGAAGGGTTGTGGTACCCGGACCCGTCCGGCCTAACCTCTGAGCTGCTCAGGTGACGACCCGGTCGCCGAAATCCATTGGTCAAAAGCGCTTTTGAGGAGAGACATGTCGATGGTGATCGCACGGCCCGAGTTGCTCGCGGCGGCCGCCGCCGAAATGCATTCCCTGAATGCCTTGGTGGCGGCCGGAAATGAGGCCGCGGCGGCACCGACGACCGGCGTGGTACCCGCCGCCGCGGACGTGGTGTCGATGCTGACCGCGGCTCACTTCGCCTCGCACGCAAGGCTTTACCAGGAGGTGAGCGCGCAGGCCGCAGCGCTCCGCGAGCTGCTGGCGACCACGCTGGGCGTCAGCGCCGGCTCGTATGACGCCACCGAAGCGGCGAACACCACCACGGTCAGTTAGGCGAGCGGCAACCATGCTGGACTTCGCGCAATTGCCACCGGAGATCAACTCCGCGCTGATGTACACCGGGCCGGGCTCGGCGCCGATGCTGGCCGCCGCGTCGGCCTGGGAGGGTCTGGCCGCCGAGTTGCACAACACGGCGGCCGCCTACCGCTCGCTGATCACCGGCCTGACCGACGGGCCGTGGCAAGGTCCCGCGGCGCTGTCCATGGCGGCCGCGGCAGGCTCCCAGGTCGGTTGGCTGGGCAGCACGGCCGCGCTGGCGGAACAAGCGGCGACGCAAGCCGGGGCCGCGGCGAGCGCGTATGAGGCAGCGTTCGCAGCGACCGTGCCGCCGCCGGAGATCGCGGCCAACCGCGCGCTGTTGGCGACGCTCCTGGCGACGAACTTCCTGGGCCAGAACACGGCGGCGATCGCAGCCACCGAGGCGCACTACGCCGAAATGTGGGCCCAGGACGCCGCCGCGATGTACGGCTACGCGGGTGCGTCGGCGGTGGCGTCGATGCTGACGCCGTTCACCCCCGCGGCGCCCACGACCGACCCGGCGGGGCTGGCGGGCCAGGCCGCCGCGGTCGCCCACGCGGCGGGGACGGCCGCCAACGCGCAGGGGCTCTACGGCGTGCCCACCGCGCTGCTGAGTCTGGCCGGCCTGACGAATTCGCCGCCCTGGCTTGCCAACCCGGCGGCCGCGCTCGGGTTGACCGGACACGTGTGGAACAGCAATGGCGACGGCATCGTCGTGGCCGGGGTCCTCGGAGACCTGGTAGAGGGACTGACGGGCTCGGCCACCGTGGACGCCAGCACCGGCTTCGACGCGTTCATCCGATTGATCTCGCCCACAAGGCTTTTCACCACCGCGTTCAAGGACATCCAGGGATTGGCTCAGGCGATGGTGCCGCAGGCCGCCAAGGCCGCCGAGGGCGCCGCCAAGGCCGTGGAGGCGCTGCCGCACGCCATGTCGGGCGCGGTGGGCGGCGCCGCGGGGGCCGTGGGCAAGGCGGCGTCGGTGGGGGGATTGTCGGTTCCGGCCTCCTGGACGGGCGTGCCTCCGGCCGCCGGCCCCGCCATCGTGACGCTCAACGGACTTTCGGCCGGTGCGTCCGTCGAACCCGCGACGAACGCGTTGGGCGGGCTGCCGCTGATGGGCGGAGGCGGCCGCGGCGTGGCCCACTTCGCCGCTCCCCGATACGGATTCAAGCCGACGGTCGTACCGCAGCCGTCTGTCGGGGGATGAGGCGGGCGGGATCGGTAACCGGAACATATTTACGCACGCGATAATTGGTATTTGCGAGATCGCAACGGCTGGAAGTAAATTGACGCTCAAGAAGATTCGGATCGAGGAATTTTCGGTTTAATTCCCACCCGCCTGGGTACAACTTCGTATGTCCCCCAAGCAATTACACACACGCCAGTACTCTCCCGGCATTCCGCGCGCGCAGCGAATCAAGGCCACCGGCCGACACGCAATCAGGCTCGTAGCGACCACGGCGACGGTCGGCGTGGCCTTTTGGTGTGGCTCCGGCGTCGCCCACGCCGCACCCAACTACGAGCAGCAGGCGTGCGCGCTGATGGACGATCACGCCACCGCTGTACGCATGGGCTATTCGTCGTATCCCAGCGAGTACGCGTTCTCGGTGCTCTCCAAGGAGATGCCGCCGCTGGATGCGGCGCACACCCTGCGGGCCGCCACGCGTGACGTGTGCCCGAACCACGCGGGCGACATGCCGCAGTACTGGCAATAGCCCAAAGACCCCGACGGCCGGCGGCCGGGCGCAGCGCGCTTCGCCGTCGCCGATCTACTCGCGCGGCGGATCTGCCGCCGGATTGGGAATCTGAAGCACCCGCTGTCGGGTCGTCATCCGGAACGGGTCCAGGGATTGCGACTCGTCGAGGGCCTCGCGCACGTCGTCGAGCGTGATGAGCCCTAATTCGACCTGCAGCCACGTGGCGCTCAGACCGAACGCGTGAGCGGCGCGCCTGGCTTCCTCGGCGTCCGGGAAGTCGTCGGCGTTGGCGCGCCCGACCCCGCCGTACCAACGGCCCTTGGTGACGCCGCAGGCATCGCGCAACTGCTCGACGGTGATGTCACGGTTCAGCGTGGCTTCGAGCAGGCGCTTGAGGCCCCAGCCGGCTGCGTTCGTTCTCGGCATGCCTCCCAGAGTAACCGGATGCCAAAACATGGTCAAAAGGTCGCGATCTGCGAATTATCCGATTTTTTTAACAAATATCAGTCTAGAACTAGACAGAGATTCATAATTTATGACACAGTGTCCGCACTGAGTACGAACAAGCCCGCCGCCGGACCCCGGCACGCGGTTCTCATCAGGAGGAACACGAATGTCCTTTGTCGTCACAGTGCCGGACCTGCTCTCAGCGGCGGCCGGTCGGCTGCAGGTGATCGGTTCGACCATCAGCGCGGCCAACGCGACGGCCGCATTTCCGATCACCGGCGTGATCCCGGCGGCGGCCGACGAGGTTTCTGCGGCGACGGCGGCGGCCTTCTCCGGCTACGGCCACATCTATCAGGCGATCAGCGCTGAGGCCGCGGTCATCCACGAGGAGTTCGTCAACGCGCTGGGGCTCGGTGCCCACTCCTATGCGGCCACCGAGGCAGCCAACGCGACCCAGGCCGCGGGCGCCCACATGCCGGCCGGGCCCGCGAGGATGGCCCCGACGGCGCCGGCCCGCCCCGCGATGCCCGCGCGCATGGCGCCCACCGCCCCCGGCGCGCCGGCCCGCCCGGCGACGCCGCCTACACCCACCCGGCAAGCACCCGCGGCGCCCGCGACCACGGCACCGGCCGCCGCGCCCGCCGGCCGGGCGTCGTATGGCGGGGGGTACGGCGGGGGCCGGGTGGATCCCTATGGGCGCGGCGGCTACGGCGGTCACGTCGATCCCTACGCACGCTTCAGCTACGGCGGCCACCAGGCGTCGTACGGGGGTGGATACAGCGGTCACCCGGCGCCTGCCGCGCCCGCCCACCCGGCGCCCACCCAGCACGCTCCGGCCGCGCCCGTCTCGCCGGGCGGACCGGCGACCTTGCCGGCCATGCCCGCTCAGCCGGCGACCGTACAGCCGGTGCCCGCGGAACCGGCAGTGCCCGCTCACCCGACGACCGTTCAGCACGAGCATTACGTGCCCGCCTACCAGACGCCCGCCACACCCGAAGCCCCCACGGCCCCCGTGCCGGTGCGGGCCTAGCCACAACGACTCAAAGAAGGGATCTACCAATGGACTTCGCAGCGTTTCCTCCGGAGATCAACTCCGGGCTCATGTACGCGGGGCCGGGCTCGTCGTCGATGCTGACCGCATCGGCGGCCTGGGACGGATTGGCCGCCGAGCTACGTTCGGCAGCAACCGGTTACGGTTCGGCGATCTTGGATCTCACCGACGCAGGCTGGCAGGGTCCCTCGTCGGCATCGATGGCGGCCGCGGCGGCGCCCTACGTGGCCTGGCTGCACAGCACGGCAGCGCTGGCCGAGCAGGCCGGGATGCAGGCGGCCGCGGCGGCGGCCGCGCACGAAGCCGCCTTCGCGGCCACCGTGCCCCCGCCGGTGATCGCCGCCAACCGCGCAATGCTGATGGCCCTCATCTCCACCAACTTCCTGGGCATCAACACCCCCGCGATCGCCGCGACCGAGGCGCAGTACGCCGAAATGTGGGCCCAGGACGCCGCCGCGATGTACGCCTACGCCGCATCCGCGGCCACGGCGTCCGCGTTGGCCCCGATGGTGACGGCGCCGCCCACCACCAATCCGGCCGGCCTGGCCGGCGGCATCATCGCGGGGGCCCAGGCCGCCGTCGCCAACCTGCAAGGCGCCGCGCAGTCGGCGCTCAACTCGTCCCCGTCGACATTGGTCAGCGGCTTCCAGTCCGGCATAGGCGAATTCGCTCAACTGATCGGCGCGCCCCTTGGCCAGGGCGCCGGCACGACGGCCGCACCGACCCCGGCGACGCCGATGCTGGCGCCCGGACCGGTCATGCGGCCGCCGTCCATGCCCGCGATGCCCGCGCCACCCCGGATGCGCGTCACGCCGGTGATGCCGGCCGCCCCCGAGCGCTTCCTGCCGGCGGCGGCGCTGGGTCAGGCCACCCCGGTCGGGGGCCTCTCGGTCCCCTCGGGTTGGACGCCCGCCGCGGTCCCGGCCGCCGCCACCTCGGACGTCCCGACGATCGGCGGCGCCCCCGCCGGAGCGCCCATGCTGGCCTCTCGCGGTGTCCCCGCGACCACCGTTGCCGGCATGGAGATGCGCGCGTCCGGCGCGGCCGAGCTGCCCCGAATGAGCGTGTTGCCACGCGCGGTCGGATGACGGAAGGGGGACGCGCTTCCGCGAGTTGTCGGCAATCAATCAGCAACAGACACAAGAGCTTCAAAAGGAGAGATGAAATGACCGCACGATTCATGACCGACCCGCACGCGATGCGCGACATGGCGGGCCGCTTCGAGGTCCACGCCCAGACGGTCGAGGACGAGGCCCGCAGGATGTGGGCGTCCTCGCAGAACATCTCCGGCGCCGGCTGGAGTGGGACCGCCGAGGCGACCTCGCTGTACACCATGGGCCAGATGAACCAGGCCTTCCGCAACATCGTCGGCATGCTGCACGGGGTTCGCGACGGCCTCGTCCGCGACGCCAACAACTACGAACAGCAAGAGCAGGCCTCCCAGCAGGTCCTGAGCAGCTAGCCCACCCGATCAGAACAGGAGACTCTTCACATGACAATCAGCTATCAATTCTCCGACGTCGACGCCCATGGCGCCACCATCCGCGCCCAGGCCGCAGCGCTGGAAGCCGAGCACCAGGCGATCGTTCGGGATGTGCTTGCGGCCGGGGACTTTTGGGGCGGCGCCGGGTCGACGGCCTGTCAGCAGTTCGTCACCGAGTTGGGCCGCAATTTCCAGGTGATCTACGAGCAGGCCAACGCCCACGGACAGAAGGTACAGGCCGCCGGCGACAACATGGCCGGGACCGACAGTGCGGTCGGGTCCAGCTGGGGCTAGTGGCGATCGCAAGCGCGGCGGAGCCGGGCGAAGCGGGTCGTCACCATGGGCCTAGTGGGCGGTTGCCTAAGGCGTTACCAGAATCTTGCAGTGCCGCTCGGGGTCGGCCAGGTCATCGAAGGCCTGGCCGACCCCTTCCAGTCCGACCTCTCCGGTGATCAGCGGCGTGACGTCAATCTCGCCCTCGGCCAGCGCGCGCAGCGAGTCGCCGAACTCCTCGGGGTTGTAGGCGAGTACGAATTGCACGTTGATTTCCTTGGCAATCGCGAAGAAGGGGTGCACGGTGTCGGGCTGCATGCAGACGCCGGCGACCACCAGGCGGGTCCCCGGCCGGGCCCGGCGCAGCACGTCGTCGATGATGCCGGGGACCCCGACCGCCTCGAACACGACCGCCGGTTTGACCGTGTCGAACGGCGAGCCCTGGGCCGCGTCCACCGTCTGGTGTGCGCCCATCGCGGTGGCCAGCTCGCGGCGCTTCGGCGAGAAGTCCGCCGCCACAATGTTTTCCACCCCGCGGGCGCGAAGGGACGCGATGATCGCGATGCCGATCGGCCCGCAGCCGAGCACCAGGGCGGTCTCGCCGGGCGCGATGTTCGACTTGTTCACCGCGTGCAAACCCACGGCCATGGGTTCGGTCAACGCGGCATGCTTGAGGTCCAGGCCGTTGGGGATGGGCATCAGCAGCGGCGCCGAAAGCAGCATCCGCTCGGCGTAGCCGCCAATGGTGCTGTTGCTGTAGACAATCGGCTCGACCCCCTTGTCGGAGAGCAGCACGGGAAGGGAGGTGACCAGGGTTCCGGGCGGATGCGTTTCCGTGCCCGGCCCGGCCTCGAGCACCTCGGCGCTGAACTCGTGCCCCATGAACACGTCGCTGTTCAGGTCGACGGTCATGCCCCCGGCGCCGGCGGCCACCTGAGCGGTCATCTCCACGACCTCGTCGCCGTGGGCGGCGAAATGCAGGTCGGAGCCGCAGATTCCGCACGCTTTCACACCGACCAGCACCTGGCCCGTTCCGGGGACGGGCTCGGGAACGTCATCGCGATAAACCATCCGGCCGTCGCGTAAAACCGCGGCGCGCATCAGCTTCCCGCGCCCTTCTGCTCCGCGACGTGCTCGGTGATGGCCTTCACGACGGCCTCGCCGGCGCGTCCGATCAATTGGTCGCGTTTGCCCCTGGCCCAGTCGTGGGAGGAACGCGCCGCCTCGAGCTGTCCCTTGAAATAGGGGATCACCTTGCGGGCCATCAGGTCATAGCAGTGGTAGGTCGCCTCGGGCGACGCCCAGTCATGGCCGAGCATCAACAGCGTTCCGAAACCACCCGACCGCTCCAGCAGGTCCTCGATGTACGCGATCGCGTCGTCGGGCGTGCCGATGCAGCAATTGCCTTGATCCGCATAGTCCGCGACGAACTCGCGCGGCGTCTGCGCTTCGCCGTCGACCGCGTTGGACAGCGGCACGAAGCCCGCCGCGCCGAAGTAGTTCGCGAAATCCTGGAGCCCGTAGGTGCAATCGTCGATTGCCTGATCGCGGCTGTCGGCGATGTGCATGATGCTCAGCACGCGCCAGTCGGACCGGTCCGGCTCCTCCCGCCCGACCTTGGCGGCCTGCTCGCGCACCACCTCCCAGGTGTTCTCCAGCGCGGCGTAGCCGCCCGGCACCGACATCGACAGCGACAGCAGCGACGTGCCCAGCGCGCCGGCCAGCCGCGGGCCGGACGGGGAGATCATTGCCGCCGTGGAGATCTCGGGGTAGGGCCAGGTGTACGGGCGGATGTGCAGCTGCGCGTCACGCAGCGTGAACCAGTCGGAGTGGCGGTCGATTCGCTCCGTCGGCTCGGCGCGGAACAGCGCGAGGATCGCCTCGAGGGATTCCTGCATCATCCGCCGCTGCTCGACCGGGTCGATGCCCATCATGTACGCATCCGACGGCAGCGCACCCGGTCCGGTGCCGAACATCACCCGGCCACGGGTCAGATGGTCCAGCAGCACCCACCGATCGGCCACCATCAGCGGATGGTGGTAGGGCAGCGAGACCACACCGGTGCCCAGCCGGATGTGCTTGGTGCGCTCCGCCGCGGCCGCGATGAACACCTCCGGGCAGGCGATCAGCTCGTAGCCGCCGGAATGGTGCTCGCCGAACCACGCTTCGTCGAAGCCGAGGCGGTCCAGCGCGACGACGCGCTCCATGTCGTATTCCAATGCGACCGTGGGGGATTGGCCGGTGGGATGGAATGGGGTGATAAAGACTCCGAAACGCAGCGGCGCGCTCATCGCAGTTCCAATCCGTCGAGGAATTCCAGCAGGGCGGCGTTGACTTCTTTTGGCCGTTCCTGCTGCAGCCAGTGCCCGGCGCCTTCGATCAGCACCTGGCGGTACGGCCCGGAGATCACCTCGGACGCGCGGTCGGTGCTGGTGAATCCCAACACGGGGTCGGCGGTCCCGGCCATGAACAGGCACGGCACGGCGATCTTGGCGCCGCCGAGTTCGGCGGTGGTCTCCCAGTTGCGGTCGAAATTGCGGTACCAGTTCAGGCCGCCGGTGAATCCGGTGCGGCTGAACTCGCTGATGTAGTGGTCGAGTTCGTCCTGGCTGATCCAGTCCGGCAGCCCGTCCGGTTCGGGAAGCCGATCGATGAAGCCTTCCGGGCCCGGGGTGGCCATCTTCACCATCGCCTCCGCGCCCCCGGAAGTCGTCAAGCCGCCCATCATCCGGCGCATGGTCCGGGCGGGGTCGCCACCGAGCTCGGCGTCGGCAACGCCGGGCTCCTGGAAGTAGAGGATGTAGAAGAAGTTTTCGCCGAACAGCTTGCGCCACGCTTTCGTCGGCGCCACCTGCGAGCGGGGCAGCGCCGGCACGCTGAGCGCGGCGACCGCCGCAACGCGGTCGGGATGCAACAGCGGCGCGTGCCAGACCACGGGCGCCCCCCAGTCGTGCCCGATCCACACCGCCCGCTCGGCGCCGACGTCGTCGAGCAGTCCGACGATGTCGGCGGTCAGCTCGTGAATGTTGTAGGCCTCGATGGCTTCCGGGCGGGACGAGCCGCCGTAGCCGCGTTGATCGGGCGCCAGCACGTGATAGCCGGCCTCGGCCAGAGCCGGTATCTGATGCCGCCAGGAATAAGCCAGCTCGGGAAAGCCGTGGGCCAGGACCACGACGGGTGCGCCGCGATCTCCCGCCTCGGTCACCCGCAGTTGCACACCATTGGTGTCTACTAACCGTTCGGTTGACGAAAGCACCGTCTCACCAAAGCACAAGGACCCCGGGCTGAGAAGGGTATGCCCGGATTGGAAAGTGCCTTTCTGCCGTGCCGAGTCCGTCGGCCTGGTAGACATCGCGACTGATGCAGCGGCGGTAGCTGAAGGGGTGGTTCGCATGAAGCGGCTAGACCACGTCGTCTTATGGACCAAGGATCCGCAAGCGGCGATGGATTTCTACTCGAGGGTGGTCGGCCTCGCGCCGGTACGGTTCGGCGAGTTCGAGGCGGGCCAAGCGCCGTTCCCGAGCGTGCGCGTGTGCGAAGACTCCATCATCGATCTCCTGCCGACGACGAACATCTCCGGAACCGAGTCGCTCACCAAGGTCGCGGGCAGCGCGGGCCATCCGGTGAACCACGTTTGCCTGGCGATGTCGAAGTCCGAGTACGACGCGTTGGATCGGCGACTGCGGGAAGAAGGCGTGGACACCAGCGCGCGCCTCAACAACAGCTATGGCGCACGCGGGTTCGCGCCGCAGGGCTACTACTTCGCCGACCCCGACGGCAATGTGGTCGAGGCGCGCTATTACGAGTGAGCGGCCCCGGAGCGTCGCGCCCGGCATGTGTGGTTTGCCACGTCGGGAACCACAGCGGGAACTGCCGGTCGTTGTCTGAGCAGGATGCTGCGCCCCGGCTCTGCCGGGACCGTGGATCGACACTAGCGGTAGCCTGGACTTTTCCAGCTTCGTGTTTCGCGGAAGGACCTGGCCGACGAGGCCGATGATTGATGAACCGGAAAAACGTGATTCGCACGCTCACGGCGATCGCCGTCGTGGTGCTGCTGGGTTGGTCGTTTTTTTACTTTAGCGACGACACCCGCGGTTACAAGCCCGTCGACACCTCGGTGGCGATGTCCCAGATCAACGCCGACAACGTCAAAAGCGCGCAGATCGATGATCGCGAACAGCAATTGCGGTTGACCCTGAAAAAGGGCAATAAGGACACCGACAATTCGGACAAGGTCATCACCAAGTACCCCAGCGGATACGCCGTCGACCTGTTCAACTCGCTGAACTCGAAGAACGCCAAGGTCAGCACGGTTGTGAACGAGGGCAGCATCCTGGGTGAGCTGCTGGTCTACGTGCTGCCGCTGCTTTTGCTGGTGGGCCTGTTCGTGATGTTCTCCCGCATGCAGGGCGGCGCCCGGATGGGCTTCGGGTTCGGCAAGTCGCGTGCGAAGCTGCTGAACAAGGACATGCCCAAGACCACGTTCGCCGACGTCGCCGGCGTCGACGAGGCGGTCGAGGAGCTCTACGAGATCAAGGACTTCCTGCAGAACCCGAGCAGGTACCAGGCGCTGGGCGCCAAGATCCCCAAGGGCGTGCTGCTGTACGGACCGCCCGGAACGGGCAAGACGCTGCTGGCCCGCGCCGTGGCGGGCGAGGCCGGGGTGCCGTTCTTCACCATCTCCGGCTCCGACTTCGTCGAGATGTTCGTCGGCGTGGGCGCCTCGCGGGTGCGCGACCTGTTCGAGCAGGCCAAGCAGAACAGCCCCTGCATCATCTTCGTCGACGAGATCGACGCCGTCGGGCGCCAGCGCGGCGCCGGCCTGGGCGGCGGGCACGACGAACGCGAGCAGACGCTGAACCAGTTGCTGGTCGAGATGGACGGGTTCGGCGACCGCACCGGCGTCATCCTGATCGCGGCCACCAACCGCCCCGACATCCTGGACCCCGCGCTGCTGCGGCCGGGCCGCTTCGACCGGCAGATCCCGGTGACCAACCCGGACATGGCGGGCCGCCGCGCGGTGCTGCGGGTGCACTCCAAGGGCAAGCCGATCGGTCCCGACGCCGACCTGGACGGGCTGGCCAAGCGGACCGTCGGGATGACGGGCGCCGACCTGGCCAACGTCATCAACGAGGCCGCGCTGCTGACCGCCCGCGAGAACGGCACCGTCATCACCGGCGCCGCGCTGGAGGAGGCCGTCGACCGGGTGATCGGCGGGCCGCGTCGCAAGGGCCGCATCATCAGCGAGCAGGAAAAGAAGATCACCGCCTACCACGAGGGCGGCCACACGCTGGCGGCGTGGGCGATGCCCGACATCGAGCCGATCTACAAGGTGACGATCCTGGCCCGGGGCCGCACCGGCGGGCACGCGGTCGCGGTGCCGGAGGAGGACAAGGGCCTGCGGACGCGCTCGGAGATGATCGCCCAGCTGGTGTTCGCGATGGGCGGGCGCGCCGCCGAGGAGCTGGTGTTCCGCGAGCCGACGACCGGCGCGGTGTCCGACATCGAGCAGGCCACCAAGATCGCCCGCGCGATGGTCACCGAGTTCGGCATGAGCTCGAAACTCGGCGCCGTCAAATACGGCTCAGAGCACGGCGACCCGTTCTTGGGCCGGACCATGGGAACGCAGGCGGACTACTCCCACGAGGTCGCCCGCGACATCGACGACGAGGTCCGCAAGCTGATCGAGGCGGCGCACACCGAGGCTTGGGAGATCCTCACCGAATACCGCGACGTGCTCGACACCCTCGCCGGCGAGCTGCTGGAAAAGGAAACCCTGCACCGCGCCGAGCTGGAGGGCATCTTCTCCGGGGTCGAAAAGCGCCCCAGGCTCACCATGTTCGACGACTTCGGTGGCCGGATCCCGTCGGACAAGCCGCCGATCAAGACGCCCGGCGAGCTGGCCATGGAGCGCGGCGAGCCCTGGCCGCCGCCGGTGCAGGAGCCGGCGTTCAAGGCGGCCATCGCGCGCGCCAGCGAGGCCGCGCAGGCGGAGGCTGCCCGAAACGCCAACGGCGGCAACGGTTCCCATGGCGGTCAGGGGGCCGGCAACCGCCAGCCCGTTCCGCACGGCGCGACGCAGCCCGACTACGGCGCCCCGGCGGGCTGGTACGCGCCGGGCTGGCCGCCGCAGCACCAGCAGCAGCAGCCGAATCACTGGTATCCGCCCGCCGGAAACCCCGCACCGCCCCCGCCGCAGCCGTATTGGCCGCAGCCCGCGCCGGGCTACCCGGGTTACCCGGGCCAGCAGGGCCCCCAGGGTCAGGGTCAGCCGAACCACCAGCATTACCCGCCCTATCCCCCCTATCCGCCTCCCGCTCAACCGAATCCGGATGCCGGAAAGACTCCCGACAACCAGGGCGATGACGTGCGCCGGTCCAACCCGCCGGCCCACGGCTGACGAACGGAGGATCCGATGGCTCTCCCAGATTTGGAGCCGGATTTGGGACCGGACACGCGCCACACGACTCCACGCATCCGGTCGTTCGATCAGCAACGCGCCGAGGCGGCGATCCGCGAGTTGCTCTATGCGATCGGCGAAGACCCGGACCGAAACGGCTTGCAGGACACCCCGGCCCGCGTCGCGCGCGCCTACCGCGAAATGTTCGCCGGGCTCTACACCGATCCCGACACCGTCCTGAACACCATGTTCGACGAGGACCACGACGAGATGGTCATCGTCAAGGAAATCCCGCTGTACTCCACCTGCGAGCACCACCTGGTGTCCTTCCACGGTGTGGCCCACGTCGGCTACATCCCCGGCAAGGACGGCAGGGTGACCGGCCTGTCGAAGATCGCCCGCCTGGTCGACCTCTACGCCAAGCGGCCCCAGGTGCAGGAGCGGCTCACCAGCCAGATCGCCGACGCCCTGGTGAGCAAGCTCGATCCGCGCGGCGTGATCGTCGTCGTCGAGGCGGAACACCTGTGCATGGCGATGCGGGGGGTCCGCAAGCCCGGCGCCGTCACCACGACCTCGGCGGTGCGTGGCATGTTCAAGACCAGTCCCGCCTCTCGAGCCGAAGCGCTCGACCTGATCCTGCGCAAGTGAGTCGGGCGCCCGTGCAGGTGATGGGAGTTCTGAACGTCACTGACGACTCCTTCTCCGACGGTGGGCGCTACCTCGATACCGACGACGCCGTCGCCCACGGTCTGGCGATGGCCGCCGAGGGCGCCGGGATCGTCGACGTCGGCGGCGAGTCGACCCGGCCCGGCGCCGTCCGCGTCGACCCGCGCGTCGAGACATCCCGCGTGGTGCCCGTCGTCAAAGAGCTTGCCGCGCAGGGCATTACCGTCAGCATCGACACCATGCACGCCGATGTTGCGCGGGCGGCGCTGCAGAGCGGCGCGCGGATCGTCAACGACGTGTCGGGCGGGCGGGCCGATCCCGCGATGGCGCCGTTGCTGGCCGAGGCCGGCGTGCCCTGGGTGTTGATGCATTGGCGGTCGGTGTCCGCCGAGCGCCCGCATCAGGCGCCACGCTATGGCGACGTGGTCGCCGAAGTGCGCGCCGAGCTGCTCGCCAGCGTCGACGACGCCGTGGCCGCGGGCGTCGATCCCGACCAGCTGGTGATCGACCCCGGGCTGGGATTCGCCAAGACGGGACAAGACAATTGGGCGCTGCTGCACGCGCTGCCGCAGCTGGTCGCGACCGGGGTGCCGGTGCTGCTGGGCGCCTCGCGTAAGCGGTTCCTGGGGACGTTGCTGGCCGGACCCGACGGCTCGCCCCGACCCCCCGACGGGCGCGAGACGGCGACCGCGGTGATTTCGGCGCTGGCCGCCCTGTACGGGGCCTGGGGGGTGCGCGTGCACGACGTGCGCGCCTCTGTCGATGCCCTGAAGGTCCTCGAGGCGTGGAACCCAAATGGCTGATCGAATCGAGTTGCGCGGCTTGACCACCCGTGGCCGACACGGCGTGTTCGAGCACGAGCGCGCCGCCGGGCAGGACTTCGTCGTCGACATCACCGTGTGGATCGACCTGGCCGACGCCGCGGCCAGCGACGACCTGGCCGACACCTACGACTACGGCGCGCTCGCCCAGCTGGCGGCCGACGTCGTCGGCGGCCCGCCGCGCCAGCTGATCGAGGCGGTCGGCGGCGAGATCGCCGACCGGGTGATGGGCGACCAACGCGTGCACGCCGTCGAGGTGGTGGTGCACAAGCCGCAGGCGCCCATCCCGCACCAGTTCGCCGACGTCGCCGTGGTGGTTCGGCGGTCCCGGCGCGGCGGCCGCGGCTCGGTGATCCCGGCGGGTGGGGCGGTATGACCCGCGTCGTGCTGTCCATCGGCTCCAACCTGGGCGACCGGTTGGCGCGGCTGCAGTCGGTGGTCGACGGGCTGGGCGAGGCCGTCGTGGCGGTGTCCCCGGTGTACGAGACGGACCCCTGGGGCCGCGTGGAGCAGGCCCCGTTCCTCAACGCGGTGCTCATCGCGCAGGACCCGGCGTGCGACGGGCAGGCGTGGCTGCGCCGGGCTCAGGAGTTCGAGCGGGCCGCGGGGCGGGTGCGCGGCGAGCGCTGGGGCCCGCGCACCCTCGACGTCGACCTGATCGCCTGCTACGGCGACACGGAGGTGGTCGTCCGCGAACCCAACCTGACGCTGCCGCATCCGCTGGCCCACCTGCGGGCCTTCGTGATGGTGCCGTGGCTGGCCATCGAGCCCGATGCCGAGCTGACGGTCGCCGAAGGGCCGCGTCCGGTCGCGCAGCTGCTGGCCCAGCTCGAGCCGGCCGACCGGGCCGGGGTGCGGCTCTCGAACCTGACGCTGGAGTTGAAGGGGCCCCATAGCTGATGGGCCCCACCAGGAAGCGTGACCTGACGGCCGCGGTAGTCGGCGCTGCGGTGCTGGGCTACCTGCTGGTGCTCACGCTGTACCGATGGTTTCCGCCCATCACGGTGTGGACCGGCCTGTCGCTGCTCGGCGTGGCCATCGCCGAGGCGCTCTGGGCGCGCTACGTGCGCCTGAAGATCAACGACGGCGAAATCGGGACCGGCCCGGGCTGGCTGCACCCGCTGGCGGTGGCGCGCAGCGTGGTGGTGGCCAAGGCGTCGGCCTGGGTGGGCGCGCTGGTGCTGGGCTGGTGGATCGGGGTGTTGGTGTACTTCTTCCCCCGGCGGTCGTGGCTGCGCGTCGCCGCCGAGGACACCACCGGGACCGTGGTGGCCGCCGTCAGCGCGCTGGCGCTGATCGTCGCCGCGCTCTGGCTGCAGCATTGCTGCAAGTCCCCGCAGGATCCGACCGACCACGGCGAGGGCGCGGAAACGTAGCCGCCCCCCGCGATGACGCGGTGAGAATCGCCGGAGTCGCGCGACACGCTGAGTGACCTCGCGCAGGTACAGTCAGGCCATGACCGTTCTGTCCCGCGGCGCCCGGGTGCGGCGCGGCGGCCGCAGGCCGGGGTGGGTGCTCTTGACCGCGTTGCTGGTCCTCGCGATGGGGGCCAGTTCCGCACTGGTTTTCACCAATCGGGTGGAACTCCTCAAGCTCGCTGTAATCCTGGCGCTGTGGGCCGCAGTCGCCGGCGCCTTCGTTTCGGTGCTCTACCGCCGTCAAAGCGACGCGGACCAGTCCCGGGTGCGCGACCTCAAGCTGGTCTACGACCTGCAGCTGGACCGGGAGATCTCGGCCCGGCGCGAGTACGAGCTGACCGTGGAGTCGCAGCTGCGCCGCGAGCTGGCCTCCGAGCTGCGCGCGCAGGCCGAAGACGACCTGGCCGCGCTGCGCGCCGAGCTGAGCGCGCTGCGCACCAGCCTGGAGATCCTGTTCGACACCGACCTGCAGCACCACCCGGCGCTGGAGACGGTCGAAACCGAGGCGCCGCGCACCCGCGCCTACAGCGACTGGGAACGCAACGGCGAGAGCAATCCCGACTGGGTGTCCAGCGATCGGGTGACGTCGGTCACCCGCGACAACCCCCCCGCTCACGGCGACGGCCGCGCCGACGAGGCCGCGATCATCGACGTGCCGGAGGAGCCGCTGCTGCCGCCCCGCCAGCCGCCGCCCCCGCGCGGTCGCGGCCAGTACGACGTCCCGCCGGAGGCCCGGTACGTGGTTTCCCAGGAGCCCCCGTACATGACGGCGCCGCCGGAGCCCGAGCCGCGATTCGAACCCCGGCAACAGCCGCCGCCCCCGCCGCCGCAACCGGAACCCCAGCCGCAGATGCAGGACTGGCGGCCCGCCGCCGCCGACGGGCAGTGGCCGCCCCCCGGTGCGCCGGGCAGCAACTGGGCCGGCGCCGAGCCGGCCGGCGCACCGGGCGGTGAGCCCACCGGCGGGCGCCGCGCGCGGCATTACGGCGCCGGCGAAACCCTGGACGGCTCGCCCTTCGAGCACCCGCAGCCGCCGCCGTACGGCGAGCCCGGCCGCCGGGCGCGGTCGCGCCATTCGGCCGAGTACCGCGACTTCGGCGTGGGCAACTTCGGTGGCACCGGGGACCCTTCGCCGCCCCCGGGCAGCGCGCCGGCCGCGGCCGCCCCCACT